>JAUWJD010000002.1 GCA_030607875.1 Chloroflexota bacterium | reverse complement strand
TACTGATCCGTACATATGAAACTAAACATAGACACCCAAGCGAACTTGGCGAATGAATCCTTGGATCCTATCAGGTTTGTGACGCAAGCGAGTGATGGCTTTGCCCAGTTCATCCTTGAGTTCCTGCAGGTGATGACAGCACAGGTTCTTCATCTCAACGTTCTTCAGATAGTGCCATACCCCTTCATCGGGGTTGAGTTCCGGGGCGTAACTCGGCAGTTGCGCCAGAAACAGGCGTTTTGCGCCACCCTGGCGGAGAAAGTCCTTGACTTTCCGGCTTCGGTGAGCGGGCAAGCCATCCCAGATGACCAGCAACTTGCCGCTGAGGTGACGCAACAGATGCTTCAGAAAGTGCACGATGGCTTGGCCGTCAAACGCCTTCTCCCGCGTCATCGTATACAACTTGCCCTCAGGCGTGATCGCGCTGATCACCGACAGATGCTCCCAGTACGGGTAGTGCAGCACCGGCGTCTGCCCGCGAGGAGCGTAGGTGCGAACCGCTGCGGGCAGCAAGGCAAACCCCGATTCATCTACGAAGACGAGGGTTCGGTCTTCTCGGACGGCTTTTTTTTGAGCTTGGGCCAGGTTTCCTCCCGCCAACGAGCAATGGCGTCTTCGTCCCGCTGGCTGGCCCGCTCTAGCGGCTTCTGGCGACTCCAGTCAATCTTGCGCAGCAGTCGTCCCACATGGACATCACTGTATGAGACCCCCAACTCTTGCTTGATGACTGCTCCAACCCGTGCCCGTGTCCATACCTCCCCGCGAAAGCCATATGCTGCTGGCCCAGCGGCTAGCAGCTCTGGTAGTCGCTTGAGCTGGCCTTCCGTCAGCCTCGGCTTGACCCCACCACGTTTGCGGTTTCGAAGGACAGCAACTCCGCCTTCTCGAGCTCGCTTCATCCACTGGCTGACCGCTGCCGGTGTCACACCGAGAGCTTCGGCAATATCGCGTTGCTTCCAGCCTTTCTCCTTGAGTTCCCATGCTCGAAAACGTCGAGCTTCTCGCCAATCGCTAAAGGTATCTGGTATTTGGTTTGTCATACCATCAGTATACACCCAACTGACGGATCTGTTAAGAAAACTGTGTTCGGATCAGTAGTGCCGTCCTTGACGCGCTTCCTGCGCAGGCGAGCGATTACCGACTTCCGGAGGGTTCGTGGGGAAGCAGGACGAATCCGTGTAATCCGTGAGAAGTCCCTGTTGTGCCGTGTCAGGCCATTTTGACAAACTTCCGCTTCTGACTATAATTTCTGCTGCGTTGATGCGCTGCACGAACACCTGAAAGGAGGTGGCGAAATGAATAATGGGATCGCACTTGCTGAACTTGGTTTTCTTTGCCTTGTTTGTCCTCGCCGCTCTCCTTTGGGGCCGGCTGTGTAGCGCGGTTTGCTTGCGCGACCTCCATACGGTGCCTGGGCCATGAGCTGGCGAGAACACACAGCTCATGGCTTTTTGCTGCCCGAGACGTGTGTCGTTGCACGTTTCACTGCGAGGCCATGAGTGAGTGATCGTTCCTGGCCTCTTTTGCGTTCAGGCCAGCATCTCACTGTTATGGAGGAACTCAAACCGTGCCTAGTCGCGAAGAAAAAGCCTGGCGGCATTACCGAGTGGATAAGACCTTGCGCCAGGCTCGTAAGAAGATCAAACGCAACCGCAAGAGAAAGCGGGTGCGTCGCAAAAGCTGGGTGGCCGAAGATTGGGATGACCTGGATTGTGCGCAGACCGAGCGCATCGTGCCGCGTGGGGAGCGCGAACGCCAGCGCCGAATGTGGACCTCCGCACTGGAGAGACTGGAAGAGGAAACGTCCCTTGCCGCCCAAGTCCCTCTCGTGGCCGAGATGGAGGGTCCACACGGCGTGGTCATCGAAGTCAGCACAGGCCTATGCCGTGTGGAATTGGGCGACCGGACGGTGCTCTGCGCTGTGCGTGGCACTCTCAGCGCCGAGGATATGGGCTTTACCAACATCGTGGCAGTTGGCGATGAGGTGGTCGTATCGCTGGACGGCGCCGGTCGTGGTGTGGTGGAAGCGGTGCTCCCGCGACGCAGTGCTCTCGTGCGCCCAGACGTGTTCCGCTCACATCTGCAGCAGGTCGTCGTGGCCAATGCTGACCAGTTGCTGGTTGTCAGCTCGTGGCAAGATCCGGCCATCTGGCTGGAGTTGATTGACCGCTATCTGATCAGTGCCGAGCGAAATGGCTTGCTGCCAGTCATCTGCGTGAACAAAGTTGACCTGGCGGAAGGTCTGGCCGCCTGTCGTGCTGTGTTGCAGCCCTATCTCGAGCTGGGCTACCAGGTACTCTTCACCAGCGCGCTGACAGGAGAGGGTGTGGGCGATCTACGCCAGGTGCTGTCGGGACAGACGACCGTGCTGGCCGGGCTGTCAGGGGTGGGCAAATCGTCGCTGCTCGCTGCCGTGCAGCCGGGCCTGGAACTGCGCATCGGCGCTGTGAGTTCACGGCACCACGAGGGGCGGCATACCACCGCACAGGTTACGATGCTGCGGCTGGGAATGGGCAGTTCGGTTGTGGACACGCCTGGGATCCGCGAATTCGGCCTTGGCGGCTTACGGCAGGCGGAGCTGGCAGGCTTCTATTCGGAGATCCTGGCAGTGGCGGATTCGTGCCAGTTCGCCGACTGCTCGCATATCCACGAGCCGGGCTGCGCTGTGCTCCTAGCGGTGCGCCGTGGCCAGATGTCGCCGGCGCGTTATCACAACTACAAGACGATCTACCATAGTTTGCCAACATGAGGAGCGACTGACAGGGGTTTGTAGTGACGGCTTCAGCCGTTGTGGAGGGAGCGACTGAAGTCGCCACTACGAACTACGAATCCCTACTGCCGGTTAGCTGCTTTGTCGGTATGGAGCCAATCTGGGAGCACGCACAAATGACATCCGTATCTGCACAAGCGACTCAACCATCCACCCAAACCAGACGCCGCGATTTGGACGTCATGCGCGCGGTAGTGGTGCTGGGGCTCGTTTTCTTCCACAGCGCGCGGATCTTTAGCTTCGATCCGTTCTACGTCAGCAACGATCAGCAGAGCCTGGTACTGAGCGCGTTCGTGGCGTTGGGGGTGCTGTGGGGCATGCCGCTGATGTTTCTGATCTCTGGCCAGACGACCTGGTTCTCGCTTGCTTCGCGCAACGCGGGACAGTTTGTGCTGGAGCGATTCCAGCGCTTGATGATTCCCGTTCTCTTTGGCCTGTTGGTGTTCGTGCCGCCTCACCTGTACTGTTGGCTGCGGGCTGACCCGGCCTATCAAGAGTCCTATCTGAAATTCTATCCCCGTTTCTTTCAGGTGGTTCCCAAGTTCGACTTTCCCTGGTTCATCGCAGCTCATCCGTCCAGCATGCTGTTCGAAGTGGCGCATCTGTGGTTTCTGTACTACCTCTTGGCTTTCACTTTGCTGCTGTTGCCGCTCTTTCTGTACTTGAGGAGGGATGCAGGGGCAAAGTGGATCACGCGGCTGGCCAGCTTCTGTGAGCGGCCGGGGGCCATTTTGGTGCTGGGGCTTCCAGTCGGGGTGATCGAGGCCGCTCTCCAGTCAGAGAACTATGGTGGGTGGAACCGCTATGCCTATCTGCTGTTCTTGGTGTACGGCTACCTGATGGCTGGCGACCCACGGTTCGCCAGGGCCATACGCCGGCACGGTCTTTTGGCTCTGCTGTTGGTGATGCCTGCCACTGCGTTGGGGTTCACGCTCTACGCGCGGGCCGCCAATGTCGGCGTCTATCTGGGCCGCGGCTACGCGCTGGGCAATGTGCTGTGGCGGGGGCTCAAAGGTGTGGGCGCGTGGTGGTCGGTGGTTGCCATCCTGGGTTTAGGCGGCAGGTGGCTGCAGCATCGAGCAGACGGGTGGCAGGCGGGCCATCCCAGCAGCCATCGGTTCCTCGACCGCGTGCTGGAATACGCGAACGAGGCGGTGCTGCCCTTCTACGTGCTCCATGAAACCGTTGTCGTGGTCATCGGCTTCTCCATCGTGAAATGGCAAGCCAGTGTGTGGGTGAAGTATTGGACGATCAGCCTCGTTTCACTGGGCGTGACGCTGGCCCTGTACGAGTTCCTCGTCAGACGGACTGCCGTGACCCGCTTTCTGTTCGGTATGAAGCCCCAAAGGCCAGCTAGGTACTGATCCCACGCAGCTATTTCCTCATGGCTCCGGGTTCAAGAGCAGTGCAGCCTGCCATTGAGGCTCCCCTCCCCTTCGTCTTGGGCAGCCCTTCCCGCGGCATGGTGCACTACAGCAGGACGTCAGCGAGCAGAGCGACCGTGGTCAGCGTGATGGCCACAGCCAGCACAACGGCCAGCACGTTGGTCAGCCGGGAGTTGAGAAGCTTCTTCATGATGCCGGCATCGTTGGCGAGACGCAACATGAACAACACCACGATGGGCAACAGCACTGCGTTGAGAACTTGCGACAGCCACATCAGCGGGAAGAGGGGGATGCCCGGAATGAGCACGATGCCGGCGCTCACCACGATCAGCAAGGTGTACAGCCCATAGAACATGGGTGCTTCTCTGGCGCTGCGGTTGATCCCGCGCTCCCAGCCAAACACTTCGCAGACGGCGTAGGTGGTAGCCAGAGGCAGCACAGAGGCCGCTAGCAGCGACGCGCCGAACAGCCCGATGCCAAAAAGCTGCCTGGCCCATTGCCCGGCCAGCGGCTCTAGTGCCAGGGCGGCTTGCTGTGCCGTCTCCACGCGGATGCCATTGGCAAAGAGTGTCACTGCTGCGCTGATCACGATGAAGGCAGCCACGATGCCGCTCACCACGAGGCCGAAAACTACGTCCACACGGGTGTACGGGTACTCTATCGGTGTGACGCCTTTGTCGGCGATAGATGCTTGCATGTAGGCGCAGGCCCAGGGGGTGACGGTGGTGCCAATGGTGGCCAGTGCCGCTAACAGGTAGTCCGGGGCCAAGCGCACGGTGGGCACGATGGTTCGCTGCAAGACCTCGCCCCATGACGGACGGATCAGAAAAGTCGTGATGATGTAGGCTACGGAGTACAGGGTGAGGAACAACAGGACCTTTTCCACACGCCCGTAGGAGCCGCGCAGCACCAGGAACCACACCGCCAGTGCAGCCAGGGGAACCATGACATAACGCGTCCAGCCGAAAAGCTCCGCACTGGCGGCGATTCCGGCGAACTGGGCAACGGTGGTGCCCAGGTTGGCCAGGCTCAGGCTGAGCATGACGAAGAAGGTGACCCTAAGCCCAAAATGCTCGCGTATCAGTTCGGTCAGGCCCTTGCCCGTGGCTGCGCCCATCCGCGCCGCCATTTCCAACAGTACAACCGCTCCCAGCGCTGCCCACATCAAGACCCACAGCAGGCCATAGCCGTAGAACGATCCAGCCATCGAATAAGTGGCGATTCCAGGGGCATCATTGCCCGCGCTGGCAGTGATCAGTCCGGGCCCGATGACTCCTAGCAGGAACAGGATGCGCAGGGCGAGGGGTCTGAAGCGTTGGCTTAACGTCATGTCCTACCTCCGGTGGGGCAGCAATGTACTAGAAAACGCGGGGCAGGCGTTTCTTCCACGCTGTGGGGATGATGGCGTCAATGGCGTCATCTACCGTGACAATGCCGTGTATTACCTCCTGGTCATCCACCACTGGCACGGCCAGCAGGTTGTACTTGGCGACCAGACGAGCCACTTCTCTCTGTGACCTGAGCGGATGCACGGTGATAAAGCCAGTCTCCATGATGTCCCGCACTCTCACATCTGGCGCGGCCAGCACAAGATCACGCAGGGTGATGATCCCTTGCAGCTTCTGCATCTCGGCCACCACATAGACATAATACAACGCCTCGTCTTCGTGGGCAGCGGGCGAGCGACGAAGGTAATCCAAGGCCTCTCCCACTGTCAGGCCCATAGGAATAGTGGCGAACTCGGTGGTCATGATTCCGCCGGCAGTATCCTCCGGGTAAGTCAGCAGCTTCTTGACATCCAGGGCGTCCTCGTCCTCCATCAACTCCAGGAGCTTGGCGCGCTGCGTCGGTTGCAGGTCGGCCAGCAGGTCGGCGGCATCGTCTGGTCCCATCTCCTCCAGCACGTCAGCAGCCTGCTCGGGCAGCAGCGTGCGCAACATGCTTGCCTGCAGATCCGGCTCGATTTCCTGCATGGTGTCGGCGATGGTTTCGGTGTCCAAGGTTTGCAGCAGTGCTTCGCCTGTGGGGCGGTCGAGGTCCTCGATGATGTCCGCGATGTCTGCAGGGGGCAATTCGCTGATCTTTTCGAACGAGACACGAAGACGTATAGGCTGGTCGGCCTGCAGGGGGGCCACGTCTCGCCAGGGGATGATTGCCTCTGGGGGCTGGCGTCGCAACAGCTTGAAGATGGTGATGGCCAGACCCTCGACGCCGAGCCGCCGCAACATGCCGAGAGTGCCAACATCCGCACCAGCCAGATGATAACGGATGCCATTTGTCGAGACGCGGGTGAGCTGCAGGTCGTTGACGCGCACCAGACGGCGGCCCTCGGTGTCCACAATCTGGCGGTCGAGCACCTGGCGGGCCAACCACAACTCATCTCCGCGAGTCTCATAGGTAGGGGGATCAGCAGTATTGAGGATGATGGAAGGGGTTAGCCAGGCGATGGATTCAGCCCCGATCAGATGCGGCTCTTTGCCGTTGCGCAGGGCGATGGCTCGCAGTGAGGGAAAGCCTGTCTCGACCTCCGCTACCAGTACGTCGGCGCAGCGGCCCAGGCGCTGTCCCTTTGCGTCCCAGACAGGCTTGCCCAGGATCTGGCTCAAGTACGTGGTCACGTAACACCTCCGAGGTGACAATGCTGGGAGTTCCCATGACCACGCAAGCTGCTGCAACGGCCCGCCGGACAAAAAAAGTCGCAGCGACAAACTGCGACTTGGGGCACGCAGGCTCACACATGCCTGCGCCTACCATTCGCTGTCTGTACGCCTAGGGCGGATGTGTCTCTTGGTAACTTGCAGGGTCGTCAGAACTCGTCGCTATATGACTGTTGCTACTGTCAGTTTCCATCCGTTCTCTTGGTGAGTGTTCTTCCTGACTCTCATCTACGCAATGTGGCTGGTGCTGCAAGTGCACGATTCATGCAACTTACAGCCAAGGGGCATTATACTTTTCATTGAGTGAACTGTCAAAACAGCGCATTCTGTCATGTCAAAAGGCCCGCAGTGCGGCAGGAGGTTGCTGCCAGGTAGAGGCGTCCACTGCATCGCTGGCCGGCACTTGCTCAGCAAGATGTGCTCGGGATGCTGACAGTGGTGCAAACGGAAGTGCTGTGCCGGGGACCCAGCGAGCGAATCTGGTTATGTGTGGTCCCTGACTGTGATGATCGGCCTGAGGTTACCCTCTACGCTGTGCCGCTTGCGTATACCCGGTGGAAATCCCCCCATGCCTTGAGGACGATCGGCATCGCGCCGAATGCGGCCAGAGCCAGCACCGGCGTGGGCTGGCGCAGGAACCACATCAGCGGAGCCAGCAGCAACACCACGACGCCGGTGCTGCGCGCGTCGTGCCGCAGCACGCGCCTCACCACCAGCCAGGTGATGCCCAACAGCACCAGACCGCTCACGGCGGCATAGGGTGACAGTGTCACCATCGCTCCGCTGATCGTGGATATGCCCACGCCTCCCCGCAAGCCGATAAGCACGGAGTAATTGTGACCCCAGATGGCCATCACGCCGGCCAGGGGTGCGGCCCAGGGACTGGGGAACCACCTGTGGGCCAATGACACAGCCAGAATGCCCAGGCCAAGGTCCAACAGGCCAGTGAGAACGCCTGCCCAGAGGTTGCCGGTGGTGCGAGACACGTTCAGCCCGCCAGTGTGGCCGCTGCCGCTCTGGTGGGGGGCTAAACCGTACCACAGCCGCCCCACGATCACGCCGCTGGGAATGGCACCCAGGGAATAGCCCAGCAGGGCACAGAGCACACACATGGCGATGGTCATCGCTCCCTCCTAGTAGATCACTCGCAGGTGGCGAGGTAGGATCTTGAACTCCAGAAAACGCTCTGCAGTGCACAGCATCTCGCCGTCCATGTGTGCAATCAGGTCGTCTTCGGAGGATACCGTCAGGTGGTCGGTGCGCAGCATGGTCACCGGTTTCTTGTCCACGTGTGTGCCAGCCATGAAATGCGGTACCAGGCCCAGTACTTGCAGCTTGGGGATGTTGGCTGCCACGCAGACATCGAACAGGCCATCGTCGTTCTTTGCCTCGGGGGCGATGATAAAGCCGCCGCCCTCGCGCTTCCCGATGCACACCGTAATCATCAGTACGGTCTGCTCCAGATGCTGATCGTTGTAGCGGATCACAACCCGCGGCGGTTTCATGCTTACGAATACGGTCTTGAGCACAACTGGCAAGTACAAAGCCATGCCGCGCAGATGCTTCACGCGCAGCGCCTCCAGGGTGACCACCCCATCGAAACCGATGCCCACCGTGTTGTCAAAGTAGGTGGAGCGGTCCTGTGAGTCTGTGACTATGCCCACATCGACAAGCCGCGTTCGCCCTCGCACCAGCCGTGCGCAGGCTTGATCCAGTTGTGCCGGCATGCCCAGCATATTGGCAAAGTCACTCCCCGAACCGACCGGGATGGCGGTCATCGTGCCGACCTCCCTGCCTTTGGAATAGGTGAGCATGCCATTGACCACTTCGTGCGCGGTGCCATCTCCGCCAACGGCCACTATGGTCTCGAAGCCTTCGCTCAAGGCCTGCTCTGCAAGCACCACGCCGTGGCCTGGCTCCTCGGTGCACACCAGGTCGTAGTCGAGAGTGGGGGCGAGGAGCTGGTCATGCAGTTTGGGCAACAGCCGGCCGGCCAGCCCCCTTCCGGCGATGGGATTGACGATCACTTTGATGCGGCCCACGTGTGGCTCCTTTCGACGACGGTGATGTGCAAGGATAGCACAGAACAAGCGAATGACCAAATTCCAAAACCAAGGGATGCGAGTGCCGTACGTCGTGGTGAACCGCTCCGGTGCAGCGTGCTCGATTGGATCACATCTCACCGCGGAGCACGCAGAGGTCGCAAGAGTATAGAGAGGAGGCCTTCTCTGCGGTGGAAGAAGAGCCGCGAATATGCTCGTTCTCCGACTTGTTGGTAAACTCCAGCGTCATTGGGTAGTTGACATTCTAGCCGATTTCGTGTACAAAGCGGGCAAGGGAAATGGCGTGTGGATACGGCAACCTGGCACCGTGTGAGCAAGGGTAGAAGAAACCAGTTCTCTACAGCAGGCTTCGACACCAAGACACAAAAGGGGCGAGAATGCAGGGTCTTGGAGCCTGTCCGAGAAACCAGCAGAGGCGGCTCCTCGCGCAGCACCCTGCGCCAGCATGGGCATGCCGCTGGACAACTTGATCGTTGGATGGAGAGTAGTACTTGGCTGCAGTGATCGGTCTCGATCTGGGCACAACGAATTGCAAAGCGGTGGCCCTTACCGCTGAGGGCCGCGTTCTGGCTGCCACGTCGAGTGCGTACGGTTTGTTGTCGCCGGAGCCAGGCTGGGCGGAACAGGATGTTCGGGAAGTGTGGCAAGGTGCGGCCACAGCCCTTCGTATGCTGGCGGATCAGCTATCTTTGGATCAGGTGGCGGGTCTCTCCCTCAGTGGGGCGATGCACAGTGTGCTCCCGGTAGACGGCGACGATGCGCCCCTGGCCCCGGCAATGACCTGGGCAGACAATCGTGCTGCCTCCCGGGCGGATGCCCTTCGTGGCCAGACTGAACCTTATGCGCTGTATTTGCGCACTGGCTGTCCCTTGCGTTCTACCTATCATCCAGCGCGCCTGCGCTGGTGGTTGGAGCAAGCGCCACAGGTCTCTCAGCGTGCTGTCCGCCTCGTGGCCATCAAAGACTGGATCCTGCATCGTCTCACGGGGGTCTGGGCGACCGACCTGAGCCTGGCTTCCAGCACTGGGCTGTTGGATATCCATCGCCTCAATTGGGATGAGGAGGCGTTGTCACTGGCTGGCGTGTTGCCGGGTTGTTTGCCTCCGCTGGTTTCCCCTACCGCTGTCGTCGGCGGGCTGACCGAGGGTGCAGCAGCGGAGACCGGTCTGCCGTCTGGGCTATCGGTTGTGGCAGGGGCCAGCGACGGAGCGTTGGCCAATTTGGGTGCAGGTGCGGTAGACGCGGGACAGGTAGTGGTGACCGTCGGCACGAGCGGTGCCATACGCAGAATCGTGGATCGCCCCTGGCTCGATCCGCATGAGCGCACCTGGTGCTACGTGCTTGTGGAGGGGCATTGGTTTGTCGGTGGAGCGATCAACAACGGTGGTTTGGCACTGCAGTGGGTGCGGGAGAGGTTCTATCCCGACCTGCCCGCGGATGCGGGATACGAACCCGTACTGCAAGATGCCGCCAGCATTGCTCCTGGCGCGGGGGGAGTTGTTGTGCTGCCCTACTTCACCGGCGAACGCAGCCCGCATTGGAATGCAGACGCCCGGGCGGCGATTTGTGGCTTGAGCTTGCATCATACCCGCGCACACGTGGCGCGCGCGGTACTGGAAGGGGTGGCCTTTTGCCTGGCCGACGTGTGGGAGGCCCTAGCCGATGAGAGCGAGCTTGTGGAATCAGCTCGCCTCACCGGCGGCATCACGCGCGCTCCCATCTGGGCGCAGATCGTGGCCGATGTGCTGGGCATCCCGCTGGCCCCGGTGGAGATTGCCGATGCTTCAGCTCTGGGCGCGGCCATCCTCGGGCACTGGGCGTTGGGGAATATCCAGACCTTTGGGGTTTGCCAAACCCCAAAGGTCTCCACCACCACCTTCGAGCCTGATTCAGAGCGGCACGCCTTCTACCTCCGCCGTCATCGAGTGTTTCAAACGCTGTATCGGCTTTTGCAGTAGCTGCGGCGACCACGTGCAGATCGCCTTTTCTCAGCTCTGGCCGGATGAGTGGGTGGCCCACTCAGTCCACTACCACTGGAACTCGGACACTGCGTCCCAGCGCTCTGGCCCAGCGTGCTGCCAGCTCCAGAAGTTGACCGCCGGCAGACCAGCGTCTTTCACAGCAGGCAGGAACAGGCGAATGTCATCCGCGTCGGCGCTCCAGAGCCACTTCGTGCTGCCGCGGCCTTGCCACTCATCATAGGCAGTGCCGGTGGGGATGATGGGGCCGGTCCAGCCCAGATCGCGGTACTCCTTCAGACACCTCGTCAGGTTGGCCTTGGGATTGGGAGTTCCCTTGGTCACCCAATAGACCTGCGGCATCATGATGGTGCAGACTTCCAGGAACGGCTTCCAGGAAAAGTCGTGGTGCACGATGGGATAGCGGTAGGAGCTCAGGGCAAGCGGTAGATCCTCCAGGCCGGCATCCTTCAGGTTGTGGCGCAGGGCCTCGGTGTAGCGCGGGGCGTTTGGTTTGATCTCGTCTCGCTTGAACTCTTTCTCTGCGTTGATCACAAAGCCGTCCAGTTGGTACTGCTGCACCAGGTCTACCGCAATCCGCGCCTCTGCCTCAGGCTCCTCGCCGAAGATGTACTGCCAGCCCCACACCTGGAAGTCAGGGATGTTTCGCAGCGCCCTGACCAGTGGCTCGACGCGGTCCCCGGTGGTGATGATGTTGTAGCGATAGGGATTGGGGCCGTGGGCGATCTTGATCAGGACGTGGGTCAGTCCTGCCGTCTGGGCCTTTGCGGCAATGACTTCAGCCTCCCCTTCCTCACAGCTATTCACCAACCAGATGTACCACCCCTTGCCTTGCAGTGGTCTGCGCACGGGTGGTGGGACCGGTGGCGGCGGCGGGGGTGGCGGTGGCAGGGCCAGGTTAATCAACGTTTTCTCGTCATCGCTGAGGGTGTCGATGGTCTCGACCTCTGGCCCGCTGTATGTGGCTTGGCGATCGCGGACCAGGTGGGTCAGTTTGGCCTTCACCAGCAATTCCCATCCGTTCATCCCCAGTTCGCCAGCCGCAGCGTAGACGGCATTGATCATCTCTTGGTTGCTAAACATGTTTCCCTCCTTTTGTCTTGCTTCAGGAAGCCATTTCGTACGATAAGCGGTGTCGCTCCGCAGCGCGAGCGACACGCTGGGCAAGTGCCCTGATGTAGCCACACCGGTCGCGGACGATCATACTCAGCAGGTCAGGTGTAGCGCTGCTGCTGCGGGTTCCGTCTCGGCCAGCTCGTTGTAGCGCTGGCAGGCAGCGGCGGTGCGTTCCACTACCGCGCGGATATCGTGCGCGGCCAGGTAATCCAGAGTCTCCTGTGGCACCTCCATTGACCCCACGTTGCCTGTGCCGATCACCAGGACGCTGGGCGCAGCCTCCACCGCTTCGTGCAGGTCCTCCTTGTGCAGGCGATGGCCTTCTTTGCGCCACCATCCAAGGCGCACGCCGCCAGGAAGGATGATCAGGTCTGCGGTGTGGGTCTTGCCATCTACCGTGATGCTGCCGAATGAATAGGATTCGATACGGGGCATGGGTAAGCCTCCTTCCCCCAGCTTCCTTCTCAGCCTGGCCAAGCGGGCTTTCAGTGCCGGGGCCGAGCGCTGGCCACCTCTGGGCAGGTCGTGGAATGCCAGCGCTTCGCCAACCAGCCTGGCCGCCGTGACATAGTCCCGTTGGCGGTGCTCAAAGTACTTGGCCAATTCCACAAAGGCATTCACCGTGTTTCTCTGCCGCAGATCCTGCCAGATTGGCACAGACCGTTCGATCTGCCCGCTTCGCTTGTACAACATGGACAGGCGATACAGGGCCTCCTCCTGCAGGGTAGGGGGCAGGCGACCCTGCAGGGCCTGCTCGTAGGCGCACTGGGCGCGATCAAGCTGTCGCCAGGATTCGCAGATGCGGCCCAAGCTGTACAGGTCTACGGCGTGCTCTGCTGCTTCTCCAAATGGGTCATGGAGCATGTGATCGGTCTTGGCTGCCAGGGTGACCAGGGATAGGATGTCCAAGGCATTGTGTAGGAATACCTGGCGCAGCGGCTCTGCCTGGCCATATCGCAGGTAATCGAAGTACAAATCGGGGATCAACCACCCGGGCACGTCGGACTCGCGGCTCAGCCCCAGTATGCTGCTCTCCAACGATGACAAGCGGCAAGATCGCAAACGCTTGCGCCACAGGCGGCGGGCCGGATACAACAAGTCCAGATGGGGAGCCTCGACTAAAGGCATCTCCTGGCGTCCGCAGATGAAGCGCGCCTGCAGCACCGGCAGGTCAAAGTTGCGCCCGTTGAAGCTGACCCACCAGCGAAGGTCCTGCATCTGCCGGCTCAGGAGGTAGAGCATGGCAGGCTCTTCGCTGTAGTCGCGCATGAAATACTGCCGCAGGCAGAAATCGTTCCCCTCGAAGGTGCCAAAGCCTACCAGGAAGGCTACCAGTCCCGCGCCAATGCCCAGCCCTGTTGTCTCGATGTCGAAGAAGATGGCCGAGCGAAAGTCCAGGGCACTCAGCCGCTGGTCACCGGCCAGCCGAGCGAGGCGTGGTGAGGGACATTCTTGGGGAGACAATGTGGACAAATGAGTGTTGCCGTGAGCATACTCCAGGGGATAGCGTGTCTCTAGTAGAAAGCAGGTTCCGCAGGGTGTTTCCACCACCTCACCAGGCACCACAGACTCGAGGCCCGTCACCCCTGGGCTTTGGAGCCTGACCACGGAACGCAAGCCTTCGATCCCGCGGTAAACCCCCCGTTTCTGCAGTTCCTCGCCGGGGTCGGTTCGACGGCTTGTCTTGGAAGGCTCGCCCGGTGGCAGTGCTTCACTCATATCCAGTAGGGCATCAACAGCATGTTCAAGAAGTTGTAGCCGCTGTGAACGACGATGCAGGTCGTGGTGTTGCTTCTCTCACGCAGCCATCCCAAGGCCAGGCCGATGATCATGATCTCCAGGATGGCAGGGGAGAGCGTGTATTGTACATGGCCCAAGGCAAACACGACGGCGGTCAGCGGGATGCGAAAGCAGGGTTGCATCGCTCCACGGAAGAAGGTTTCCTCGCCGATCCCTGCAGAGAGCCCCATCAGCAGCGCACCCAAGGGGGATGCAAAGCGAGCGAACAATTGCTCAGATGCTTGCGTGACGGCCTCAAAGTTCGCGGGCCAAAGTTGGCGCCACAGCAGTGATATCACCCAGTCCACCAGCAGGAGCACGCCGATCATCAATGCTGCTGTGCCCAACTGGCGCGGCGTTGGGACACGCAGACCCAGGCGACTCAGGGTCTGGCGTGGATTGCGCCGAATTCCCAGCCCCACGCCAGCCAGTGCAAACAGGAGGAAGACTGCCTGACCGAGCACCAGCACCTCTGGCCCGATGCTGGCTGCCTGCACCCCGGACAGGAGCCATTCCTCACTGCCTGAGAGCAACGCCAACGAGCTGGCGGCCAGGTAGACGACAAAAACCAGAGCAGTGGCGTGTACAGGGGAGGCGGGGTCGACGCGCAGCCAGTGCGCCAAGAAGCGCCGCAGCGGTGGCAACAGGCAGGCAAAGCCCAGAATCGCCGTTGCAGCCAGGGCCACGCCGTAGCCGCGCAGGGTGATGCTCTGCACAAGCTCGGTGGGCGCCTCGAGGAGGCGCAGCAGATACGGTGCGATCAGCAGCCAAAAGCTTACTGCCAGCGCCAGCGTATTCAGCAGGCCCAGGCAAGCGTACGTCAGCACCCGCCAGCCTCGTCGCGTCACGCCTAGATTGGCGAAAACAATGATGCCCAGTGGCAGCAGGTAGGGCAGAATGACCCACATCGCTCCCGTCCTCCGCAGTCAGATCCAAACGCAATGAGGCGAAACGCCTATGCGCGTTGCCTCTCCGCTATTCCTGATCCCCTTCTTTCCGCGCTTTCTCCGTGACCTGCTGCGACAGAAAACATGCCACGTGCCAGCCACTCTCTCGTGCTAGGTGCTCCGCCCAGTGCAGGTCTGCCGTGGCCTGGGCCAGCCAGCGCTCTCCCTCAGCCAACGGGCTTTTTCTCACAAAGCACCCTCTCTGTCCGCAAGGCCTGTCGGACAAAACCGCGTTGCCACTGCTGTTGAAACTCCTCTGGCGAATAGACCATCAGGTCAAGGTCCACACTAGCCTCCAACTGCTGGTAGAGTTCTGCGGTGCGATGGACAAAGTCCTGTTCCGAATGCACTACTACGATCAAATCCAGATCAGTGAAGAGATCACGCCGCCCCGCTGCATATGAGCCAAACAGAATGAACTGTTCAGCCTGCGGCATGTTGGCTAGATGGCTCACGATCTTGTTCAGCGCGCGCTGCAGGTCTTTTGCGTACTCGGCCCGTTTCTCGGCCAAGGTCGTCATGGTGCCTGCTGGCCCATACTCCGGGGTGACATGTGATCCCCCGCTTGTCTTCTCTCTCTTCACTGCGGTCTCTCCAAAGGCTCAGTCATCTGCAGTCTGGTGCATTATAGCATAATCCTCCCACGGCAAGCAACCCGCAGCTCGCATCTGCGATAGGGGGCGACACCTTTGGCTGAGGCGGCCCGAACGAGAAACAAGCGTCGTGGCGCTGCAGATCACAGTACGGCGGACTTGGCTGTGGCGTCTACGGTAGCTAGTGCGTGCTAGCTGCTTCTCCGGGAAGGCATACGAAGCCTTGGTCTGCGAAATGCTGGAGAACGATGAGGAAAAGAAGAAGATTCTGCAGAACTCTGCGTTCTCAGCGGAGTCGGCGGGTAGGTTCTCTGCTTTGGGAAAGCCCTGTCTGGGGTGGGGTGCGGTCTGGATGGGGGCGAATGAGGGTTGTGGGCCCGCAGTGCGAGATGTGGCGTTATCTGGTGCCGTCGTCTTGAGCGAGGGTCGGAGAAGCCGTAGCAGATGCGGACAGGGCAAGTGGCGGCCCTAGCTCAACCCGGCGCCCGCCTGGCTGAGCGCAGCCTCCAGGGAGGCGCCTTCGCGGACGCGGTAGGCGCGGATGCCACTCTGTTGGAGGGCAGCGAGCACGGCCTCGGTATTCGTTTGGCGGCCAAAGGTCGAAGCATCCGGGATGATTCCAATTCCACGGACGCCCCTGCGGCGCAGGTCACGCAGCGTCTCCACCCATCTGAGGTCGTCTGAAGGGGTGATAACGATTGCTGAGGTGTTTCGCCCCATCCCTCTGCCCTCAGCGGCAATGATCTGAGCCATGGGTATGGTGCCGGTGGCCCGTATCACCGCCAGCGTCTCCATGATCTTGGCTAGTTGCCGGTCGCCTCGGTCGGGGACGATCACTTCGCGTTTCTGACCATAAGCGACCAGTCCAACTGCCCTGTTGCGCGCCAGGAAGTGTCTGGCCAACGAGGCGGCAATGGTGACGCTGTACTCTTCGGTGGAGGGTACCAGTGCCGGGCGGCTTTTCCGCAATGCAGCAACTTCGGTGACCTCCCGTTCCCACACTAGCTCGGCCTGCACTGCGCCTTGCATGTCCAGAAAGAGCCACACATCGGCACTGGGATCCAGCTCGAATTCTTTCACGATCAGCCGTCCCGTGCGGGCAGTGGAGGGCCAGTGAATGCGGTTGAAGCTGTCACCGGGGAAGTAGTCGCGTACACCACTGACGTTCGTAGTCACGTAGTGGGTGCGCCGGCGCATCGCTCCTCCGCCAGGAAGTTCGCCGGTGGGCAGGGAGAAGTACGGCAAGTCCACTGTGAACGGATAGACGACGATGGAGGATGTCGCGCCAAGGTGCTTGCGGTGCTCGAACAGGCCAAAAGGGTCGCCGCTGATGAGCGTGATCGGGCCCAGCCGGAAGCGTCCTCGCTGCCGGCAGACCGTGCGCACCGACCAGCCACGCGCTCGATGTGCGCCCAGCGCGTTCACTACCCAACTGGCATGGTGGTGGGGCAACTCGGACTGATCACGCACCTCCACCCATAGTTTGGGCAAGACGCTGGCGTTGCGCACCAAAAAGCGCTCCTCAGCCGCTTCGCCGACCTGGCTGCGCTTTGAGCTGGTGTGCCGGACGATCTGGATGTGGTTCACGTTGGACCAAGACCAGAAATACGACACGATGATCAGCGCGGTGAGCAGGTAGGTGAGGTTGAAGAACAGCCCCCGTCCAGTAGCCAACGCCCCAGCCAGTACCAGGACCAGCAGCAGCAACACGATTATCCAGCTACGTTTCACTTCTTACCTTCCGACTTCGCCTTCACCAAGACCCCCGAGGTTTCAAGAATCCCGATGCCCGCATGGGGTGTGTTGCCATCCGGGGCACGGACTGCACACAACCGTCAGTTCTAAACCTCAGAGGCCTTTACTGCTTCGTGCATCAGTTTCTACTACTTTGTGCACCGAAGGTGGCCAAACCTCTTCGGTCGGTTTGTTGCGTGAAAGCAGGTATTGAGGTCTAGCGATTGATGCAGTACTCTGTAAATCCCTTTGGCTCGATTATCGCATGAAAACGACTGCCTGAGTTTAGCAATCCCGTCAAGCCATCCCGTCGGTGCTGGACCCTTCGGCTGTCGCCTGCGGCCTTGTCTTCTCCAAGACCTTCGGCGGTCGCCCGTCGCCCGCAGGTGCCCACGGGGCATGCAGAGCACATGCATAGCCAGGGCATGCAGAGCACGAACGGTTGACGCAGTTACATTGTAGATCCTTTTAGCTCCTGCCCGCTCGCACCCTGGTGCCAGGAACGGGCACAGAGCGCAGGAGTTCATCGACGAGGGAGCGAGAATCAACGTTCTTAATGCGTGCGGCTGGGCTGATGATCATCCTATGGGCCAACGTCGCCTCAGCCAGGGACTTGATGTCGTCCGGAGTGATATAGTCCCTTCCGTCGAGACCCGCTCGGGCCTGTGCCGTCTTGAACAGGGCCAGTGAGCCGCGAGGGCTGGCTCCCAGGTAGACATCGGGGTGTTTCCGGCTGGCACCAACCAACTCAACGATGTACTCCTTAACCAGATCGTCAACGAACGTGGCCTTGATCTGTTCCTGCGCCTCCAGCAGCTCTTCAGCGGAGACGACCTGCTCAAGCGTTTCGATGGGGTGCACGTACTGCTGTGCTTCCAGGATGGCGATTTCGTCTGCCGGGGCAGGGTGTCCCAGGCTCACGCGCATCAGGAAGCGGTCAAGTTGTGCCTCAGGCAGGGGAAAGGTTCCCTCGTATTCAATGGGGTTCTGGGTAGCGAGCACCAGGAATGGCTTCGGTGTGAGATAGGTGATACCATCTACGGTTACCTGGTGCTCCTCCATTGCTTCCAGCAATGCGGACTGTGTCTTTGGTGTGGCGCGGTTGATTTCGTCGGTGAGGACGATCTGCGCCAGGATGGGCCCTGGGCGGAACTCGAACTCGCGCGTCTTCTCGTTGAACACAGAGACGCCGGTTATATCGCTTGGCAGCAGGTCTGGCGTGAACTGGATGCGCTTGAATGTGCAGCCAACGGACTTGGCCAAAGACTTGGCCAGCATCGTTTTGCCTACGCCTGGCACGTCCTCGATGAGCAAGTGCCCCTGGCACAGCAGGCAGATGACGGTCGATTCAATCGCTGGACGCTTGCCGATGATAACCTTTTCTACGTTGTCAACCAACCTGCTGGCAATCGCCTGTGCATTGCTCATGTGACCCCCTGAGAATAACGTGTGTAGTAGATGTGTGATGTTAGCATACATTGCTCGGAGACAAAAGTCAAAAGCGTGCAAAGCGCGCATCGTATATATTACAAGCAAAATGGACAATTGGTTCAGTAGCGGACACAGGAGACCGGTTTGCGGTTGGCAGTTGGCTGTTCACGCTGCGTCCCTTCCATTGCTTCTTACGCATCACGTTTTGCGCCCTTGCGCACTCCATTTGGCTTTGGGCCGCATGAGTCGTAGAATCGCACCAAGACTTGGTGCAGGGGGAGGGACATGGCTTCACAGCCCAAGAGCATTCGCGATTCGCAGACCGTCATCAGCCAATTGATGCAACTGACCGATGCCAACCCGGTGGGCAACGTGCAAGGGGGCATCATCATGCGCCTGGTCGATGAGACCGGCGGCATTGCCGCGGCCAGACACGTGGGGCGGCCGGTGGTTACGGTGGCCATTGATTCGATGGCCTTTTACTCGCCGATCTACGTCGGCAACCTGGTGACGCTAAAGGCTTCGCTCAACTATGTGGGCAGGACTTCTATGGAGGTCGGCGTGCGAGTAGAGGCCGAGGATGTGCTGACCGGCGAGATCACGCATACCAACTCTGCCTACCTGGTGTACGTCGCGCTCGACGAGAACCTGCAGCCGATGGAAGTGCCGCCGCTTCTGGCCGAGACCCCCGAAGAGGAACGGCGTGTGGCAGAGGGCAAGCTGCGGCAGGAGGAGCGGCTGCGCAAGCGTTGGGCCGAGGAGGCTCGTCGGGCGAGCGAGCAAGCCACGCAGGTGACATAACCCAGCGACCTGCTCGCTGCATCTACAGATTGTCTGGCATAGGCCTCAGTTGCGGATCACTATCGGCAAGTAGAGAGTATAGGTCGGCTTGGTTGCCGTGGCCGTCGGCGTCGCCGTACTCGTGGGTGTAGCGGTGTGTGTAGGCGTAGCCGTGCTCGTGGGCGTGTGCGTAGGAGTCGCCGCTGTCCAACGATAGTGCCAGATGCCACTGCCATCGGTACCAGCGAAGATGGCTGCCTCAGGGCCCGGCAGAATCGAAAGCGTACGTACATGCGGGTTGTAGAGGCTGTCGCCAACGTTGGTCCAGCTTGCGCCGCCATCGGTGGAGCGGAAAACGCCAAAGCCATCGGTACCAGCGTACAGCGTTTGGTCGGCAGCGAAATTAGGTGAGACGGCCAACGCCCGTACGTCTGGGCCCACGTTGGGGTCAAATCCAATGCCGCTGTTCACGGCATGCCATGTAGTACCTGCGTCTGTGGACTTGTACACTCCGCCGCTCCGCCCGGGGCGCTCTGACAGTCCTGCAAACACCGTGCGGTCGTGGGCAAACCGCGGCGAAAAGGCGAGGGCATTCACATTGGCGCAGGTTGGGAGGCCCGCCTGGAGGCGTTGCCAGGACACGCCTCTGTTCAGCGAAATCCATATGCCACCACTTGTGCCACAGCTTGGAGGCGTGCATTCTGTCCCGACGAGGAGCACGCCATCGTTGACATACTCCGGTGAGGCAGCTAGGCAGCGAAAGGTGCCCGCGCCGCCCACCCGGCTGCCCCGCCACGACGTGGCCCCGTTCGTGAAACGGTACACGTAACCGGTGGCAGCGGCGGCGAACAGGTCATCGCTGGCAGCGACAGCAACTGCCTGTACGTCAAGCGTGCCCAGCCCATAGCTGACCTTCTGCCAAGTGTCTCCGGCATCCGTGGATTGGAAGACGCCAGTGTTTGTGCCGCACAGCAGCAGTTGGTCATGGGCAAAGTCGGGCGAGAGGGCAAGCGAGGACATGGAGGTGCCTTCTACGCCGGCCCCGCTTTCATGCCAGGTGATGCCCCCGTTCGTGGTTCTCAGGGGCGCGGCCGCGGACCAAGTCGTGGCGACAACTATGCCGTCGTCGGCATACTCAGGGGAGACAGCCACGCCATTGATGGTGTATGAAGGGTACCACAGGCCATCGTCTGCATCTGCCCACGAACTACCCTCGTCGGTCGTCTTCGACACACCGAAGGAACCTCCGACGAAAGCCGAGCCATCGGCAAAGTAATCGGGCGACATCGCTACAGCGGCAACCCCCTCAGAGAACGACCCACTAGGCCTCCATAGTTCTGGGACATCGGTGGACTTGAGGACGCCCGCCTTGGTGACGATGAACACCGTTTGGTCGGCTGCATAGTCCGGCGATATGGTGATTCTCCGCACTGCACGGAGCTCGGGTAGGCAAAAGCCCACCCAAGCTCTGAACCAGCTGTCGCCACGGTCGGTGGACTTCCAGATGGCATTCTCTTCCGTGCCGGCGTAGACTACCTGATCGTTCTCAAAGCCAGGAGAGATGGCGAGATGGGTGATTTCAAAGGCCCACCAGCGGATGCGATACCACCGGTCTGCACCGTCGGTTGACCTGAACATGCCCCCGGTGACCTGGGCGCTGGGCCGCCATAGGGGGACGTACAGCGTTTGATCATTGGCAAAACCGGGCGAGACGACAAGCGCTCTTACGTCGCGATATCTGAGGCCATCGTTGCGGGAAACCCAGGTTTGGCCCCGGTCAGTGGACTTGTAGACGCCGCCGTGGTCGTGACGGATGCCCACGAAGACAGTGCGGTCGTGGGCGTAGTTGGAGGACACGGCGATTACTTCGACCCATGTGCCGTCCAGGCCGCTGTTGCAGGCAAACCAGGTGTTTCCCCCATCCGTAGTCTTGAACAAGCCAGCCTCCTCTGTGCCAGCGAACACCGTGCGGTCGTTCCTGTAGTTCGGGGACACTGCGATGGCGCGGACAGTGCCATAGGGCAGTCCTGTGTTCGCCGTTCGCCACGAGGCTCCACCAGTATTGGAGACGAAAATCCCCCCCAGCCCGGCGGCTGCGAACAGCGTCTGGTCCTCGGCATAGGCTGGGGAAACGGCCAGGTCGAGTACTCTGCTACCTCGTGGGCCTATTCCAGTCCATGTGTTGTCGCCCGCTCGGACCACCTTGGGTTTGAGAGCTGGCAGCAACACCAGTCCCGCCAGGGAGGCGAGCAGAGCTATCGCCGACAGCGCCCAAGCCAGCTTGCCTGCACTTCTGTTTGCTCCCATCTTGAGACCTCCGTTCGCATGGTGCCGTCATCAAGCATAGCAGTTGAACGTGTTCTGCTGCCACGGACACCTCTGTTCTGTGGCTTCCTTCCCTCTTGAAGGATGTGATCCACTTCTGGACCACTAGCGGATCACAATGGGTAGATAGAGTCTATGAACAGGCTTTGTTGGTGTGGCTGTCTGCGTAGGCGTGGCCGAAGCGGTTGCTGTGTGAGTTGGCGTGGCCGTGCTCGTGGGGGTTTGGGTAGCGGTGTGTGTGGGTGTGGGTGTCGCTGCTACGGAGCGATAGTGCCAGATGCCACTGCCCCACGTCCCGGCCACGACTATGGAGTCCGCGCCCTCGGTCACGAAAAGCGTACGTATGTGCGGGTCGTAAAGGTCACCGCCCACACGGTGCCAGCTTGCCCCGCCATCAGTAGAGCGGAAGACGCCAGAGCCAGACGTGCCAGCATACACTGTTTGGTCAGCAGGGTAGTTGGCTGAGATCGCCAATGCCTCTACGCCGAACTCGTTGCCGTTGTTCATGGCATGCCACGTAGCGCCTCTGTCCGTGGACTTGAAAACGCCTCCATCGGCACCGGACAGTCCTGCGAACAACATTCTGTCGTCGGCAAACCCTGGCGAGAAGACAAGGGAGGTAACTGCGGTGCGCAGTGGTAGCCCAGTGCGGCACCAATCCCACGATATGCCCCTGTTCATTGAAACCAAGAAGCCTTCATAGCTTATCCCGATTATGACCGTTCCATCCGCGGCGTAGTTTGGGGAAATGGCGAGGCACAAGACATCATCTCTGCCTGGAAGGTGGCTGCTACGCCAATGGCCCCCGCCGTCGGTAGAGTGATAGAAGTACGAGTTGGTGGCAGCGAACAGCTCACCGCTTGTGCTGATGCCGACAGCTCTTACCGCTGTATCTCCGCCAGTGTATCCAATGTTGACATGCCGCCAGGAATCTCCGCCGTCAGACGACTTCCAGAGCCCCTGCTCTGTGCCAGCTAGTAGTAAGGGGTTGCTGGGAAAGTTCGGCGAGACGGCCAGGGAGTAGATCACGTTGGCGTCCAGGCCGTTGGAACTGACGTTCCAGGTCATGCCTCCATCAGTGGTGCGCATCACCGGGGCCGGGTTTGGATAACAGGTGCGGCCAGCCCAGATGGTGCGATCGTGGGCATAGTTGGGCGACGCGATCGTGCTGTGAATCCCCCAGGCCAGCAGACCATAATTCGCTGCACTCCACGAGTTGCCTCGGTCTGTGGTCTTGTGTATCCCGACAACACTCCCAGCGAAAGCGCAGCCATCTGTGCCAAAGCCCGGCGAGATAACAACACATTCGACAGGGTGACGCACCGTGCCACTCGGCTGCCAGTGGCTGCCACCATCGGCGGTCTTGTACACACCTTGCTCAGTAGCGACGAAAAGGCTTTGGTCAGTGCCATAGTCGGGAGAGATGGCCATTCCTTCCATGCGAAGAGCCATGCCGTGCAGGCCCTGGCTGGCTGAGGACCATGTCAGGCCGCCGTTCGTAGATCGATATACGCCTATATCGTATAGCCCGACATAGATTGTCGCGTCATGTTCAAAGTCGGGAGAGATAGCCAGGGCCGATACTGCTACGTATGGCAGGCCGGAGTTGACAGCACTCCAGGTGTTGCCACCATCGGTGGATCTGAATATGCCAGGTCCATAGGAACCGGCATACACTGTCTGATCTGTGGCAAAGTTCGGGGAGATGGCCAGGGCTCGAAGATCGCTATGACTACCTGGGACACCTCTGCACCAAACCCAGCTCTGGCCATAGTTTGTGGATCTGTAGACACCGGCATCTCCCCAACGTCCATACCACGACTTGGCCATTCCCACAAAGAGTGTCCCGTCAAGGGCATAGTTCGGGGAGAAAGCGATGGCCCGTACGTGGCGCGCACGGAGCCCGGTGTTGCAGGCAGCCCAGCTATTGCCTCCATCCGTCGATCTGAACAAGCCTTCAACGGTACCGGCGAACACCGTACCGTCGTCTGCGTAGTTTGGAGAAACAGCAACAGTCCAGGGGGAACCGCGGGGCAGACCAGGGCTTGCCGCGTGCCACGAGGCTCCGCCGTCGTAGGAGAGGAACATGCCTTGGTCGGTGGCGGCAAGAACCGTGCCATCTGTTGCATAGGCAGGCGACATGGCTAGGCTCCGGACGTGACCGCCCCAAGGACCTATGGGGGTCCATGCATTATCGCCTGCGCGCGCTACCTTCGGCCTGAGGGCTGGGACAAGCACCAGCCCGGCCAGCAATGTGACAATGCTCATTGCGCACAGGGCCAGCGTGAGTTTATCTGTGCTTCTCTTTGCCATCATCTTGAAGCCTCCCTCGTTGGGTTTGATTCATGGTGCAGATGATGCTGTGTGTGTTCGCTGTTCGTGGACAGGTCTGTGCTTGCACCTCCTTTCATCGGAGAATAAGTCACCTTGGGACCAGACGCTGGATAATCGGCAGATAGACGGTATGCACAGGCTTCGTCGCTGTGGGCGTGTGTGTCGGTGCGTACGTAGCCGTAGGTGTCGCCGTTGGCTCTTCTCCCGACCAGTAGATGGTCAACTGGCCCACCATCGGCGTCTCGATGCCATCGCCGTTAAGCACTGCCTGCCAACGCAGATCGGAGCCTGGTGCCGCGAACGTATGCTCCACGCCCGGCGTGACGGGTTCCCACGATCCTCCCCCGTTGTTGGACAGGAAGTAGTCTACGGTGCCGCCATTGAGTTTCTGATCCACTGTCAATGTGGCCCGCAGTATGTCTGCGCCATTGCTGTTGATGCATGTCGACAGCGCAATGCCGTGCTCAGAGTGGCCCCAGTCAAAGCGTTGGATTGAGTCGGCGCTGAGGCGTGTCACGCCTCGTTTGTACCTTCCGCCGAATGCGTACAAGCGGTCTTCAGCCGAGGCCCAGACAATGGTTGCGCCACCGAGTGGTGCCGGCAACGCGTGCGTGACAAGGTGACGGATCGGAGTGGTGTCGAAATGCCAGATGTTCGGAAAGCCAAAAGCATAGGTCTCCGACCAGCCACCCCATCCCCCAAAGAGATAGATGTTGTTGGCGGTTGGCATGCGCACCGATGCTTTGTACACTCCAGGCAAAGGCATCAACAAACGCTGTTGTCGGGTCAGCGTCTCACGGGCCACGTCGAACACCCAGATGTCATCCAGGTAGCTGCTGATTTGGTACCCCCAGCCCCCCATAATGAAAATGAGATTCCAATTGGGCACGTAGACGGCGTAAGCGCCGCGCCGTGGCGGAAGCAGGTGCGCCCCCAGGGTGATCAGGGTGCCATCATCAAGGTTGTACCTGAGGATGGCTCCGCTGCCATCGGCACTGTCGAACAGGTAGATGGCGTTGCGGGGTGGTGCATAGGCGACCACGCGGGGGTCGAAACTAGTGGGCAACTGGGCGGTCATCGTTGTCAGCGTGTCGCTGTTCGGGTCGTAGGTGTATATGCCGGAGCGATCAAAGATGTAGGCAAGGTGCTCTGCGGGCACCCATACGACCCCTGGATCGGTCGAGGTCACAGGCAAAGTGGCGCTCATAGTGTAGACTATGCTGGTGTTGATGTCGAACTGGCGTATCTCCGCTCTCCCGCTGCCGAAAAGATAGGCCTTGTTCTCCTCTGGCACGTACACTGCACCGATAGTGTCGGTTGGCTCGGGGAGGAAGGTATCCCACTCCGTGAAGGACGAGCCGTTCCAGCGCAGGCGGAGAATGCCGGCATACTGCTTCGGCCATCCGCCGAAAGTATCCCCTCCCAGTAGAGCAAGCCAGTCGGATTCAGGCGCGTAGATGGCGGCCGCGTCCCACGCGCCATCGCCAGGCAAGGTGTAGGGAGTCTCCTCGATGGTCTCCGCAACTGCATCGAATGTAAGCACCAGCTTCGACGGTAATCCCCCTGGCCTTTCTCCACCGAAGAGGAACACCCGCTCGGCACGCGGTACGTAGGCCACAGCGGACTTGTGCAGGCCGACGGGCAGCCGGGCTTGCAGCAGCGAGAGCTGCTTCGTGCTGGGATCAAAGGCCAGTATCTCATCCAGGGTGACGTCATCGACGTTGTAGCCACCAAAGATGTAGATGCGGTTGGTGTCCGGAACGTACGCGGCGGACGCAGCCCAGCGGGCAGTAGGCAGGCTTACACTAAGCACCTGGAGGCTGTGGGTGGCGACGTCGAATTCCAGGATCTCTGCGCTTAGGCGGTCCGGAGTACGACCGCCAAAGATATAGACCTTGTTTGTAGAAGGCACGTAGGCGGCGGTTGCACTATCGAGGCCATAGGGAAGCTCAGTGGCGAGGATCGTTGTCGTCCGGGCTACGGGGTCGAACTCGTAGATGTTCTTCTGGGGTGGGCAGGGCTCAAAGAATGGACAACGGTCCCATCCGCCGAACAGGTAGATTCTGCCCGCTGCTGAGGCGTATGCCGCAGCCACAAAGTAATCGTGCGGTCGCGGGCCAGAATAGTCCAGAGGAGTTGTGATGTTGCGCTGAGGATCGTACTCATAGATGGCGCTACTCAAGCAGTAGGCTCTGCCAGTCTCAGGCACGTAGACAGCGGGAGAGTAGCCGCCCCTGCCGAGATAATGTGAGGCGATTGGTTCTGTGGGCGGCAACTTGAGCAAGCCACTGGAGGTATCCCAGTGCGCCGTTGTGTGCGCCGCATCCATGTAGGTGCTGGTGTGGAAATCCTCGCTGAAAGTCTGTGTTTGCGCCTGGCCGGGGGGAGAGTGCAGCAAGGCTGCCACCAGTGCCACGAGCAGCAAGCCAATAGATAGTCTCCGTATGTCTGATCTCCTTGTGCAGTTTCGTCGTTGAAACCGTTGGTCGGAACCAGAGCTAGGAGAAAGCGCTCCAGTCGCAGGCCAGCGACCTCAGATGGATTCGACAGTGATGCAGGCAACAAAGGCAAGGTGATCCGGCAGTGCGGGAACGACGGGGCTGCGATGCAATGGGCTGTGTGCCCCGCATCTGTCCTCCATATCAATTGTATCACGAGCTGGCTGTATCGCCAAGTGCCGATTTTGTGGTTCACTTGCTGCTGTGCTATCATTGGACGGCTGTGCCGCATTCCTCGCGGCGCAGTCCGACAGGAGCCCTCAAACCACAGGTCCGGCTTGGAGGCTGCAGAACCTCGCTTCGGCCTGGAGAGAGATGGAGACGGTGTACAGTCGCATTGGACACTAGTCTTCTCGGAAGGAGCGGAGAACGATGGCGGATAAGAAACACATGCTTGCTGTGGTCATCATCGCCCTCATGCTTGCTAATGTCCGGCTGTGGGCAGCTCCTGTGCCGGAAACGGTCCGTGGCCCTGCTGTGGGGATAGCGTCCTGGACGCTGTCAGGCCGTGTCTACGAGGGTGATCGGGGCGTGGAGCCACCGGGGAGCACGCCGCTGGCCGGCGTGACGGTGGAGCTGCACGGCTCTAATGACCCCGGTGGAATATGGCAGTTCCTCACCAGTACCGCCACCGATGCCAGTGGCTGGTACGGGCTGCCGGTGCTTGGCAACTGGGAGTTCTATTTCATCATCGAGGTGGACCCGCCAGGCTACTACTTGGTCGGTGCGACCTCGGTAGGCGGCACAGTGTGTGGCCTCAACCGCATCCGGTACACGCTTGACGCTCTGGGCGGCACGTTGACCGGCAACCAATTCTGGAACAAGCGCTCATCGGCTGCTACACCAACTCCCACATCTACTGTCGTCCCACCCCCGGCCACACCGACCCCCACGCCCACACGCCTTCCCGAAGAGGTGGCGGATCTGGGAATCCACAAGAAGATGGTGGTGCCATCGCAGGGGCCGGTTCCGCCAGGCTCGAGGATACAGTACAACCTCAACGTTTGGCACAACGGCCCAGACACCTCCAGGAACGTGGTGCTAGAGGACGTGCTGCCGCCAGGCGTGTCTTTCGATGCCGCCAGCAGTGGCTGCACGTTGGTTGCTGCTGGCCCGCCGCACGACGTAGTGCGCTGTCAACTGGGTGATCTGCCCCCGTCGCCACCGGGTACTGGCATCTGGCTGCAGGTGAGGGTGCACGAAGATGTCTGTGGTCTTGTCACCAACCAGGTAGAGGTGCACAGCGACACGCCAGATCCCAATCTGGACAACAACGTCGCGCACCTGAACAGCGAAATCGGGCCCTGTGGCGAGCCCGGCGTACGGGTGACCAAGCGTTTGATCGATCCGCCAGGCGGCGTGGCGCACACGGGCGATGACGTCACTTTCGAGATCGACATCACCAATATCAGCGATGTCAGACTCACGACTGTGTATCTAAGCGACAGCCATGACAGCTACCGCCTCCACTTCATCTCCTCGACGCCCTCGTCCAGTGTGAGCATCACCTCGACGACACCGTCCCAAATGTTGGCTCAGATGGATTGGAGTGACCTGACTGCGGCACCACCGTTCGGCTTCGGTTGCCCTCTGGAGCCTGGTGACCACTTCAACGTGCAGGTGCGCTTCCGGGCAATCAACACCGGCAGCGCACAGAACTGCGCCTACGTTGTAGCGGAAGGGGATGGGGTCCAGGCGGGCGGTGCGGATTGTGCCGATGTGAACATCCGTGACTCCGGGGTTGATTTGCAGGTCAGCAAGCAACTGATCCAGCCGCTCAGTGGCCCGGCGGTGGTCAGCCAGACGGTACGATTTGAGATTCGGCTGGAGAACACCGGGATCTCTCCCATCACTGTGTTGCGGCTGCACGACGAATACGACACGGCCTACCTGTCTTTCCTGGGCGCCGATCTTGACCCCGATGACCCCGCCGATGATGGCGCGCTGGACTGGTCGAACCTGACTGGTCCTGCCCCTCGTGGTTTCGGCCACCTGCTGCTGCCTGGTCAGGTCGAGACCTTGGTCGTTGGCTTCCAGGCCCGCACTCTTGCACCGCCCGGTCAACCGACCCAGAATTGTACCACTGCCTGGTACCAGCAGGACGGCGGTGCGGGTCACGAGACGCCGCCGCACTGTGCCCGCGTACCTATCGTCCACGAGCCGGGGCCTGGACTGAAGGTGCGGAAAGCGGTATATGAGCCTCTCGGCGGTGTTGTGTATGCCGGGGACACGGTCAAGTTCATCTTCGAAATCGCCAACACGGGAACCACTGCATTTACGAATGTCGTCTTGGCCGACAGGTATGATACTGGCTGCTTGCATTTCATGCCTACCGGCTTTGGGTTGATTGCGCCAGATGACCCAACCGACGACGGCCAGTTGAACTGGAGCCAGTGGCTGGGGTTGAGCTACCTGGGGCCTGGTTGGTCGGTACAGAGTATCCCCTCAGCGCAGTTTCAAGCCCAGGCGGGCTCTGGCTGTGACCCCACCATCAATCGCCTGGAGGGTCTGGCTACTGATGAGCATGGCCATCAGGCCTGGGATGCGGATGAAGTGCTGGTGCGCATCATCGCTGAGGAAGCGACGCCAACGTCGACGCCAACCCAACGGCGGCCAGCAACGCCTAGCTTGACGGCAACCCCATCAGGGCCGGCAACGCCGACGCTGACCAGGCCCCCGGTGGACGGTACCCGTCACATCTACTTGCCGATTGTGATGAAGCAGTTCACGCCTGCCACCGTACCGATCTTCTTGGATGATTTCGATCACGGCACGTTGGGTGGCTGGAGGCACAATCACGGCGCGTGGGCCAACCGAGGTGATTACATGCGGGGAGAATACATCCTGGGCCGCGCCTGGAACTTACACAACGCCGCTGGCAGCGACTTTGTGTACGAGGGCACCGTCAACTTGAGCTACGGCATTGCAGCGGGGCTGACTTTCCGCTCCTCTCCAGATGGCATGTCGTCCTATGATGTGGTCGTGGACGCCCTGGACAACGTGTTCAAGATCACCAAGCGTCCACTGGACGAGGTGTTGGCCAGCCATCCTATCAATGTACAGCTTGCTCACCCCTACCGCATAAAGGTAGTCGCCAGAGGCAGCGCGATAGAGGGGTACTTGGATGGGGCAAAGCTGTTGATGGCGACTGACAGCACGTACTCCAGCGGCCAGTTTGGGGCGACGCTCCGCGTTGCCGCGGCTACGTATGATGACCTGGGGGCCTGGCTGGCCCCGTAACAGTGGAGAATAGGCATGCCAAACCAAGTCCCAGCCCTCGTGTATCCTGCGAGCAACGCGGTTTGACGGCAGCTTGGCAGAGGCCCTGGTGGGAGGGAGAAGCCGGTGAAAACGTTGTTGCTGATGCGTCACGCCAAATCAAGTTGGAAGCAGCCTGGCCTGACCGATCGAGAGCGTCCCCTGAACAGGCGCGGCAGGAGGGACGCACCAAAAATGGGTCACCTGCTTCGAAAGGAGGATCTGGTGCCGCAGTACATCCTCTCTTCCACCGCACTGCGTGCTCGCCTGACGGCGGAGGCCGTGGCCGAGGCATCTGGTTGCGACGGGGAGATACTCTTTCTCGATGGGCTTTATGGCGCGGAACCGCAGGATTACGTGGATGCGCTGCACCTGATTCCTGACGGCGTTGACCCGGTATTGGTGATCGGACACAACCCCGGCATGGAGGATCTGCTGGAACTGCTGACCGATCAGCGGGAGCGCTTGCCCACGGCGGCGGTTGTTCATCTGAGACTGCCGATTGAACGCTGGGCGGATCTGACCCACCAAACGGAGGCCGAATGGGTCCACACCTGGCGGCCGCGAGAGTTGTCAATGTCTTTGTAGGGGTGACTTTAGTCGTTGTTTTGCCTGGTACTGGCGTATCGAATGACTGAAGTCATCACTACGGGAAACGGGTTCTGCCTTTGTTGTTTGGCCCCACCTAGGGTGCCCGGTACGTGCCTACCAGCGCCGTGGCATCGGCGGCCAGTTGGTGCAGTCCAGACCCGTCGTGGCCCACAAGCCACAAGCCCGCATTCCCCCCAGCATAGCTCACTCTCAGAAAGACCACCGTCTGGCTGTCCGCTGACCAGGCCGCGTCGCTGGCTGGCGGTTGGCTCTGCGGCTGGAAGCGCCTCATGCCGTCTGCCTGCATGATCCACAGATCATCGGGTTCGCTGCTGCCTGATGGGCGCGAGAGGAAGGCGATGGCCGTGCCATCAGGCGACCAGCGTCCGTGGTAGTCGTGCACGCCTCTCGTGGACAGCCAGGTGGGTGAGGAGCCATCGCGCTGCACGACCCAGATGCGGGCGCGGCTCTCTTTGGGTGTCTGCCGTGTGCAGAGCAACTGCGCAGAGTCCCGTGACCAGCGCCAGTCAAGACCCCACTCAAAGATCCACTGGCTCTGCGGCGGGAACGAGAGGATGTATAGCTTCGATGGCTGCGCTGGATCGTCCGTCACTTGCCCGAAGGCGATGTATTTGCCATCCGCTGACCAGCGCGGCTGAACCGTCCGCCAGCCTTCCGGTGCCGGACCGGTCACCCGCCTCACCTCACCGTCTTTCAGGGTGAGGATCCACAAAGCGCCATCTACCAGTTGCTCGCCTTCCACGCGGTAGCGGCAAAGGGCAAGGCGGCTGCCATCGGGCGACCAGACGGGGTCGCTTTCCTGCCACTCGTCCCTGGTCAGCCAGTCGCGCAGTTGGCCGCTCTGCAAGTCGCCGATCACCAGGGTGCTCTCGCGCCCTTGCTGGCGGGCGAAAGCAAAGCGCAGCCCATCGGGCGAGAACTCGGCATCGGCCAGTCCTTGCGCGGCCGAGTCAAGGTGCGTGATCTGGCGGCGCTCGCGCCCATTCAGGCTCACGCTCCACAGGTCGCCGTTGTCACCGGCGATGTATGCGGCGAACATTTCGCCACCGGTCGTTGTGTGGACGATGGTCACCCTGGTGGCAAACAACCTGTCTCTTTCCGACGTTTGCCCGATGACCTCGACGTTTCGCCCAGGTGACAGTTCGCTCGGATCAGCCTGCGTGCCGTCGGCAAACTCGATGCGCGTGTCCTCGTTGATGCCGATCTCCACAGATGTGCCGTCGACGCCTTCGATGACTAGCCATGCTCCAGACGGGGCCAGCGTGCGGATGACGCCCTGTTGGTATGTGTGTCTGGCAGCGGCGGGTAGCTGGCCTTGCACAATCTGGGTGTAGCGGCCGCCTTCTTTCACATAGATGCCCCCGGTCACTTTCACGGCGATGCTCTCACCGAAAAACAGCCGCCCGGCGACCAGCGCCTCTCGGCCTAAGTAGCTGGGATCGAACGAGGCGCCTTCTGGAAGCACGTAGAACTGGCCCTGCCCCTCTTTGGTATCGAGCGCGCCGCGCACCCACACCTCCAGCCCATCGTAGGCTGGGGGCAATCGCCCAGAGTGCAGTTCGTCGACGTGCAGCAGGCTGCGATAGTAGTAGAACGTCCCGTCGCTGAAACCCACGTAGCTGGCGGTGAGGTACTCCGCGTAGATGTGCCCATGGAGCAGCACCCGATCTCCATCTCCGGGTTGGCGGTAGCGGTTGAAGGTAGGGCTGATCCATTCCGTGTCCATCGCTGCCCAATTGTCAACGCCAACGACGTGATACCATTGCTCGGGCGGGTGGATGTCAAAACCGAAGAAGGGCGGGGCCTGGAAGAAGATCGAGTTGATCACCCTCGCTTGTCCTTCACCAGTGTACATGGGGAAGGCTACTGGCGCGTTGGCCCAGGGGAAATAAGTAACGGCGAAGGCGTCGATTGCGCCTTCCACTGCTGGCCGAGGGGTGGGCGTCGTGGTGGGAGCCGATGTGGGCGTGTGAGTGGGCGATGGTGTGTGAGTAGGCGTTGGCAGTGTGGGCGAAGGTGACAAGGCGGTTGGTGTGGGTGGCGGCGCGGTGGTGCATGAGCAGAGCCAGACCACGCAGGCCAGCGCTATGACCAGCACGCGCCGTCTTGTATTGGAGAGGATTCCCCTGCAACGTTGCAGCCGCAGGCCTCTGAGGGGCCTATGGATCGACGACAGGCGGGCAGTGCTCGCGTCGACCATCCCTGCTCCGGCCGTTGCTATTCTGGCGGCCTCTTCTGCTTTCTCCATGGCACCCGTCCTGGCACTCGTTTCTTTCCCGCTATTCTACTGGCCTAGCCCCAAATGACCAAGCGCGCTATGGCTCCGCTCGTTCAGGAGAGCCAAGAGCCCCCGTGGTTGCCTGCAGTGCGAAGGGCACGGGCGAGCAGATCAAGCGGATTGAGCGGATGGAATCGGGGTTGCCTGCAGTGCGAGGGGCACGGGTCAGCAGATTAAGCAGATTGAGCGGATGGATTCAGGGCCGCTTGCAGCGCGAGGGGCGCGCCATCACTGTGCTGGTGCGCTGCCTCAGGCATGGGAGCAAGGCACCAAACGCTGAGGCGAGGTCAACATCTCGCCCCGCCGTTCGCGGGTGCTTCGCATGCGGTCTGTAGTCTGCACAGACCTAGTGCAGGCCCCACAGGGCGAACAGCAGCATGGCTGCGCCGAGGACCGAGCCCCTGAGCACAACGCCCAACGCTGCCACCGCCACTACACGCACTCCACCGTCTGATCCAGGCACAGTCGCGCCCGGATTCAGAGGTTGCTCCATTTGCGTCGCGATGCTCAATGATTGCACTTCCATCGTCACAGTTCTCTTCAAACCCGTGTTGGCCGCTGGCAGACATCCCTGCAGCAGCGGCTCCTTCGCTCTTCTCTGCCAATGATGACGGAGCAGAGCCCGCGCAAGTTACTGGCATGTCTTGATCGTAACGAACTGTAGGTGATTGAAAACACCTCTGCTGTCATTTCGGTCTCGAATGGTCCGCTCAGAGCGGGCCTGCCGTCCTGTGGATGGTAACACCTGCCGTGTTCCGGTCCCTGCAGCTCTCGGCCTGCTGACGGGTTGCTCTTCGCAGCCATTCGTTCTGCTCAAGACGCTTCGCACGAGTGCGTCTCATCCGAAAGCCCCCGAGTTTGCAGGGCGCCCGGATATTGGAAGTTGGCAAGTACTGTGTATAATATGCCTGGGGACACTTTCGTGCCTCAACCTTGTCCTGATGCCGCGTCCACTGCGGACATTTCAAGTGGAATAGGAGGTCTCTGATGCGACGCTTCACAGCACTTGCGCTCATACCGGCACTGTTGCTTGCCTTCAGCGGATGCGCAGCGCCAGCTTCGACGGCTACGCCCACATCGCGGCCGCAGCCAACAGCTATGTCGGCACCGCAGCCAATAGTGAGCGGACCGACAGCAGGGCAACTGGCCGATCTGGGCAAAGCTGTCTACAACGCATCCTGCGCGCGCTGCCACGGCAGCCAGGGCGAGGGCGCGAGTGCGCCGGCGCTCGTTGGAGCACGGGCTAGGCTGGACAGATATGGCGACGCGCTGGGGCTACTGGAGTACTTTAGCAGAACGATGCCTCGGGGCTCACCAGGGAGTTTGAGTGAGGAAAAGAACCTACAGATTCTGGCCTGGATACTGCTGCAGAACAACTTTGTCTACTCCTCCACTGTGCTGGAGGAGTCGGACCTGTCAGAGACCCCGCTGGCAAAATAGTCCAGCAGCCGGACTCTGATTCTCATCTGGGCTGAACATAGCAGTCGATAGAGCCACGCCGTTCTGTGTCCGCTGTTTGAACGGAGCGGTTCCGGTCCACTTTACTCGTGCATGACGCTAGAAACCATACGAGAACAGAGGGAGGAAGAGAGGCAAATGAGCAGTAGGCAGAGAAAAGCGGCACCAACAGACATGTGGTTGGCCATCTTGGTATTGGGTTCGCTATTCGGCTTTTCCGAGGTGGTGTTGAACGGCGCGATTCGGGCAGCAGGGCTGCCCTATCGAGCCGCCATTCTGACCGGCGTCGGAGTTGGCCTGATGGCTATCGCTGTGGCCATGTTCAGAAAGCATTTGATGCTGGTGGGCATAGCCGCTGTGGCTATGCTGGGCAAGCAATTGGTGGTGCCTATCCTGCACGTCGCACTGACGTGCAAGGCCAATTCCTGCCTGGCCGTGCTCCTGGAGGGTCTGGCCCTGGCGGGCACCGTAACCCTCGTGGGACGGAGGCTGGAACGAGGCCTTGGGGTGCGCATCGTTGGTGCGGCATCCGCAGCACTCGTGGCCTCGGGAGCGTTCCACTATCTGGGCATCCGGCTTGCTCCGTGCAACTACCTGCTGTCCTTCAATCGCCCTGGTGGGTTGCTGGCCTTCCTCAGCACAGAAGGCGTGTCGTGGGCGATTGCCTCGGCACTGATGTTCCCGGTCGGGTATCGTCTTGGAGAGTGGCTGCGCGAGGGCGCTCTGGCTCTGCGCGCACGCCAGCCGCTGGCCTACTACGCGACCAACGCCATGCTGGTGGTCGGTTCGTGGGTGGCCAGCGCAGCAGCCATCTCTGCTGGGTTCTAGTCGCGTCTGCGAAGCAGAAAGAAACGGGTTTCTCAGGGGTAATTCCCAGCCCCGCGACCAGTGGCCTTGCAGCTGCGGGACACCTTCTTACTTCTCGATCAGCGTATCCCCTTGCAGCGTGAACGTCTTGGTGGCTTGAAGCGAGGGACAACACATCGGGTCATCTGGGCCGTGGGTCACCATGTCCACGGTGATCTCGCCCCCTTCGATGACTACCGAGTTGATCTGTGCCCTGTCACCCAGCGACCTGCTGGCAAAATGCTTGGGTGCACCCTGGTCGTTGATCACTGCCTCCAGGCTGATGAAGGTACCGCTGCCACCACCGGACGTCGCCAGGATCACCGCCGCGTCGTCAACACCATCACCGTTCAGATCGCCGAAGGCGTGCATGTTGGGGTAAACCACGATGACCAGCTTCGAAGCTGAACCTGGCACAATCTCCTCTTCATACTGCCCATCCTTGAGCTTGGCCACGCCCTCCCTGGGCCACTCAGACTTGTACTCTGCGTTTCGGAGCGCCTCCACGGTCAGGGGAGGTGGCGGGGTTGCCGCTTTTTGGCAGCAAGTCAGTGGCACAACCAGCACAAGCAGCAGCAAGGCAAAGACACGAATCTTCAGACGGCTCATTTCCCCTCCTGTTCCACAGCATCTCGGATGCTGGGCGAAGCAGCCCAGTCTCAGCGCCAATCATAGCACAGTTCGGCAGGGGAACAAAACACGCGGGATAGGGAAGGCCTGGGGCGAATCGGACAGGCGGATACGTGGCGCTGGCAGTCTGGTTGTCCTTTTCCTGACGTGGGCAGGGCCTCCACAACGCTCTGCCGCTTCTCTCCGTCGCTAGAGAGTACTACCTGGCGGCCGGATTTTGCAGAACCTTCGCCACTCCTCCATCATTTGTTCACATATTTCGCGTATGATGGCCATAGATCTGAAGGAGGAAGGAGGTGATCGGATGAGAGTTCGACGTTTTGGCAGGATGCGTCGCCCGTTCGGCCGGCGCGCGTGGCGCGGGCCGTTTGTCTGGGGCCCGTTCCGCTGGCGCATGCGGCTATGGGGGCGATGGTTGTGGATGGGGTAGCCAGTGCTTCTGTTGCCCTGCCGGTGCACAAACGCAGCTCGCTGCAGGGGCGATGCATGCATCGCCCCTGCTATCGCGGCTTGACCAGTTCAAAAATCAGGAACGTGGGCAGGCAGTAGGAATCCTCCAGGTGTGGATTGCGCTGTACCTGCTCCGGGGTCGGGCGGGGTTCGTGCAGGCGGCGGATGAGGAAGCCGGCCTCGGCGATCATGGTTGTCCATTCGCTGAGGGTGTAGCGCCCGTAGGGTGTGTCCCAGTGGTAGATGAGGCGCTTCATTTTCCAGTGGCAGACCGCTGGCCCGGACTCGAAGTAGTGGTTAATCTTCAGCGCCCCCTTTTCCCCAGACTCGTGCAGCTCCCATTGGCGGAAGGGAGTGTTGGTACAAGGGTAGGGGATGGAGAAGACCATCCGTCCTCCGGGCTTGAGGACCTGGGAGGCGCTCTTGAGGATGGCGCGGGCTCGCTCATGCCGCTGACCAGGTCGAAGCTGCCCACCGGCCAGTGCTGGTTCACCTCGCTGGCATTCATGTGGTGGTACTCGATGCCCAGGGGTTCCTCTTCTTCGTGCTTGTGGGCGAAGGCGAGCTGCTCTTCGGCCAGGTCGATGGCTACCACTCGCGCACCACGCCTGGCGAGCTGTCGGGAGAACCAGCCCTGTGCACAGCCCAGATCGAGTGCACCCAGACCCTGCAACGGCTCGCAAGCAGCCAGCAGCCACGGCCCATGTACCTTGTGCCGGCAAAAGTCCTTGCCTGATTCGACAAAGTCTTCCCAGGCGCTATCGTTCCATGCGTCTCGCGCGTCCTGATTGCTGAAAGCCTTCTCCTGGCTCATCCTTGCGTCTCCCGCCACCGAATGGGCGGCTACGTATTGCCCGGAGGGTGCACAGAGCATATCACGTATTGTCCTCAGGGCACTCACCTCGTGTTTGGATGTGCCCAAGATCGACGGTCTAGTCGACAGAGTCTATGCTATCACTATCCACGGGACTTGTAGTTTCTCTCTTGTTGGGGTAGTCTTTGTTGGACTGGCGTGGCAGCCCGAGCGCAGAGCTTTCGCTTCTGGTTCGTCGTCTACTTTGTAGTAGATTACCTCTTTGGCCTGCCGCTTGCGGTAGCGCCGGAGTTCGCCTTGAACTTGTTCAGGCCGCTGCTAGTGGATCCAGTGGATCCAATGACGGCTCGGCTGGTCGGTATTGGAGGATAGAAGCTCATGGAATCCTGGCGCACTCTTGCGCGACACACGATACTGGAGCGTGGCAAGTTCTTGACAGTTGAGAGTCACACTGTGCAGTTGCCCGATGGACAAGTCATCCACGACTGGCCGTGGATCATCACGCCTGACTATGTCATTGTCCTGGCTGAGACGACGCGCGGGGAGTTCCTTTGCTTTCGCCAGACAAAGTACGGCCTGGACGGCACCTCGTTGGCGCCTGTGGGTGGATACATAGAGCCAGGTGAGGATCCACTGGACGCAGCAAGGCGGGAACTGCTCGAAGAGACTGGATATGAGGCGTCGCAATGGATCGATCTGGGGAGCTACAGGGTAGACGCCAATCGAGGGAACGGCATTGGTTACCTGTACCTGGCCCGAAGGGCGCGTCAGGCAGCGACACCCTGCAGCGATGACCTGGAGGAGCAGCAACTGCTTTACCTGAGCCTAGACGAACTGAAGGCGGCACTGGCAACTGGCGAGTTCAAGGCCTTGCCGTGGGCGGCCACTGTGGCGCTAGCTATACCGCACTTGCTGTTTGATGGCTGGGCGTAGGTGCCTCGCTGCCGGCAGGGCGTCGCCCAGCCTCGCAGAGCGAGATGCTGCTCGGGAAATGCGACCTGCAGGCTTGCTTGGTGTCATGCCTGTAGATTGCATCTGGCCGAGTTCAGAAAGGACCCCCGCAGATGTCACGGAGTGATCAACCCAATACCACGTCCAGCTACAGTGCCGAATGGGTGGCCAGTTACTTTGATGAGTACGGCATCCGCGAATGGGACCGGCTGGCCCGGTCGCCAGTGGATGAAGTGAGCTTGCACATCCACACGCACTACCTAAAGGAGTACACGCTCCCCGGGGCACGTATACTGGAGGTCGGTGCCGGTGCGGGCTGTTTCACGCAGGTGCTGGCCGGTCTGGGCGCACGAGTCGTGGTCGCTGACATTTCGCAGGTACAGTTGGACCTGAACAGACAGCACGCCCAGCAGCACGGGTTCGCCCACGCTGTCGAAGATTGGCGACAAGTGGACATCTGCGATATGGCTTGCTTTGAGTCAGAGTCCTTTGACTGCGTCGTGGCCTACGGCGGGCCGCTGAGCTACGTCCTGGAGCGGCGTGACCAGGCCTTGCGCGAGTGCATGCGCGTGTTGAGCCCGGATGGCACGCTGCTGCTGAGCGTCATGTCTCTCTGGGGCAGCGCGCACTGCCATCTGAGGGATGTGCTGTTGATACCGGCCGAGAATAACCGCCAGATCATTGAGAGTGGCGACCTCTTGCCCGAGACTCAGGGAGAGGGCGGGCACTACTGCCACATGTTCCGTGCGGGAGAACTCTGCGAGTTGCTAACACAAGCGGGCCTGACCCTCAGCGCGATGTCCGCGTCGAATTGCCTGTCGCTGGGCTGGGACGAGTTTCTGCAAGAGATCCGTGCTGACGACGAGAAGTGGACCGAGCTGCTGCGCATGGAGCTGGAAGCCTGTGCGGAGGAAGCTTGTCTGGGCATGGGAACGCACCTGATTGCTGTGGCACGGAAATCATAGAGTTACGGTGCAGGTTACCCTTCAGAGCACGGATGGATGGCCAACGTGCAGGGCCAGGTGAGCAGAGTGCGACTATCCATTCCGCCAAAGGTCGCCCTCTGTAGGCAGGCGTCAGGAGGCGACTGTCTGCCCCGACTCTTCTGGCTCCGAGCTGGCGTTGTGCATCAGCCAGGTCAGCACGAGTCCTGTGGTGCCCCCAGCCATGGCTGCGATCACACCATAGAGCACCGCAAAGCCCACGATCTCATCGGCGATGAATAGCGCCAGCACGTCATTGATGGCCTGGGCTGCCGGCACGCCCACTGCTCAGCCTGTTGTGCTCGCCAGCAGCCACAAACCCGAATGGGGAATGTGCTGTCGCAGGACCAACCACTGCATGATCCCCACCAATGGTCCTAAGGCGCCGTATGCTGCTGCCAGATCGACTCCGCTGCCTACGTTCTTCAGCACGGCCACTGGCAAGATCCCGCCCAGGACGGTTGCAGGCACCCACCAGCCGCCGCAACGGACGTGCCGCCGCAACACCAGCCACTGCATTCCTGTGACGGATGCGCTTAAGGACTGGGCCATCTTGACCCAGCGTGGAGACTATGTTATCATGGCGCTAGCCGGGAGAGCTACGGCTAGGGAGTACACATAACCATACATGTGAGAAGCAGGAGGTGTAAAGAATGAACAAGAGTGCGCTCATGGATACGGCTCAGGCTCTTGTGGCCAAGGGTAAAGGCATACTGGCTGCCGACGGGAGTACCGGTAGCATTGCGAAGAGGTTCGCTGCCGTCGATGTCGAATCCACAGCGGAGAACCGCCGCAGTTACCGCGGGATGCTATTCACCACGCCGGGTGTGGAAGAGTTCATCAGCGGTGTGATCCTCTACGATGAGACCATCCGCCAGGCAGCTGACGACGGCACGCCATTCCCCCAATTATTGGCGGGGAAGGGCGTCATCCCCGGCATCAAGGTGGATGCCGGTGCGAAAGATCTGGCCGGGTTCCCTGGTGAGAGGATTACCGAGGGCCTCGATGGCTTGCGGGACCGTCTGGCGGAGTACAGAGAGCTCGGGGCGCGTTTTGCCAAGTGGCGGGCCGTGATCAACATCGGCGCAGGGATTCCCACGCGCTTCTGCATGTTGGCCAACGCGCACGCACTAGCGCGCTATGCTGCTCTGTGTCAGGAGGCAGGGCTGGTGCCGATTGTCGAGCCCGAGGTGATGATGACCGGGGACCATGACATCCAGCGCTGCGAAGAGGTCACTGCGGCCACGCTGCAACTTGTCTTTTCCCAGCTCCACCAGCATGGGGTGGTCTTGGAAGGCATCCTGCTCAAGCCGAACACGGTCATTTCTGGCAAAGACTGTCCGAAGCAGGCGAGCGCTGAGGAAGTGGCAGAGGCTACAGTGCGCTGCTTCCGCCGGGCAGTGCCAGCGGCTGTGCCGGGCATTGTCTTCCTGTCGGGCGGACAAAGCCCAGAGCAAGCCACTGAGAATCTCAATGCCATGAATGCCCTGGGTGACCATCCTTGGAAGGTGAGTTTCTCCTTCGGACGGGCGCTGCAAGCGCCGTCGCTTCAGGCGTGGCGGGGAGTGGCCGCAAATATCCCCGCTGCCAAAAGACTGTTCTATCATCGGGCAAAGCTTAATAGTGCGGCCCGCTACGGTACATACTCCAAGGAGATGGAAGTCGCTGTTGCATAGCTCGTCGTGCGGTCCAAGCTGCGCGACGGTGTGCCCACTGACAACCGAGTCCACGCGACGAAGCAAACCATTTGCGTCGACGGCATGAATTGCCGTGCTCCATACGCCCGTTTGGGAAGTGTACCGACCATTTCTCTTGCCCCGGGCGTGGGTCTTTGGGTGGGCTCGGCGTTCTGTCAGAGAGCCGATTGTGTCTACGATTTTGGAGGAGAGCAACGTATGCGTGACAAGATTCAGGCTGCGCTCAGAAGCAGCAAAGCGGACTATACCGAAATACGCCTGCAAGAAGGAGAGGCCACCACCATCGTCTACCGTGGAAAAGACCTGGAAACGGCCAGTGCGGTCATTGATGTGGGGGGCATTGTGCGCTGCCTGTGCCGAGGTGGTGGTTGGGGCGTGTCTACGTTCAACGACCGTGACGATCTACTGACCAAGGTGGAACAGGCATGTCAGAGCGCCCAGGTGGTCCAAAGCGAGGAGCCCATTGAACTGGCACCTATTCCTGTCTCTGAAGCTCGAATCACAGTGGCACTGAAGCACGATTTCCGGGGCATCTCCATGGCGGAGAAAAAGGCGCTGAGCGAGGAGTACAACAACATCTTGCTGAGGCGCAGCAATAAGATCGTGGACACGACAGCGATCTACCAGGATGCATTCAGCCGCGTCGTCTTCGCGAACTCGGAAGGTACGTTCATCGAAGAGGAGCGTCCCATGATCACCGTCTACCTCATTGCTGTAGCACGTGACGGCGACAACGTGCAGACAGCCAGCGAGAGTGTGTCTGGGCAGGCTGGATTCGACTTTGCACAGGGCCGTCATGAACTGGCTCAGGCCGCTGCGCAGCGAGCGGTGAATCTGCTGAGCGCAGAGACGGTGGTTGGTGGGCAGTACACTGTCGTCGTCAACCCGCGCTTGGCCGGAGTGTTTGTCCACGAAGCCTTTGGGCACTTGTCCGAGTCGGACTTTGTGTACGAGAACCCCAGGGCGCAGGAAATGATGTCTATGGGGAGGCGGTTCGGTCGGGATCTTCTGACGGTGTTCGACGATGGGTCATTGCCAGGGCTTCGCGGCACCCACAAGTATGACGATGAGGGAACTCTGACGGGTCGGAGCGATCTCATTAAGGATGGCATCCTGGTCGGCCGGCTCCACTCGCGTGAGACAGCGGCCAAGATGGGAGAAAAGCCCACGGGCAATGCGCGTGCGACTGGCTACCGCTACGCGCCCATTGTGCGCATGACCAACACAGCGATCGAAGGTGGCACAACTTCCTTCGAAGATATACTCGGTGAGATCAAACTGGGCGTCTATGCTTGCGATGCATACGGTGGGCAGACGGAGCTGGAGAGCTTTTCCTTTAGTTCGGCATATGCTTACATGATCCGCGATGGCCAGGTTGCCGAGATGGTCAGGGATGTGATCCTGGCGGGCAACCTGTTCACCACACTGATGAACATCGACGCTATCGGCAGCGATTTTGAGTGGTCCCATTCTGGTGGGAGGTGTGGCAAGGGGCAGGGGGGCTTGCCGGTCACCTTTGGCGCGCCGCACATCCGCATTCAGAAGGTGGTCATCGGCGGAAAGTGAGCAAGCGATCGGTTGAGGAGACAGCGAGTATGGATATTCTGAAGCAGTTGTTGAGTGAGGCGGATCAGGCCGAGATTGTGCACGTACATGGCGAGTCCACCACGGTTGGCTTTGAGGCTAACAGGCTCAAGCGCAGCCAGGTTGAGGAAACCACTGGGATTGCCCTGCGTGTGGTCAAGGATGGGCGGCTGGGCTTTGCCGCCTCGAGTGACGAGACGGCAACGGAGAGGCTGGTGACCAACGTGCTCGAGTCGGCCACCTACGGCGACGAGGTTCGCCTTGCCTTTCCGGCACCGCAATCCGCGCCCAAGGTGACTACATTTGATCCAGTGATCTCCGAACTGTCCATCCCACGAATGGTCAAGATTGGCCAGGAGATCATTGAGCTCATCCTGGAAGTCGAGGCCGATGCGCAAGTGAACGTCGACCTGACACGCGGCGTAGACCATCTATCGATCACCAACCAGGCGGGTACAGAGGTTTCGTTCGACCGTTCGCCCCTGTCAGTGTCGTTCGACATCAGTCGAATCAAGGGAGATGATGTGCTGATGATGTTCGGTGTCGTGGGCATGACCGTCTGGGATGAGGACTACCTGGCGCCGGTCCGTCGACTCTGCGCGCAGCTCGAGCTGGCAAAGCAGAGTACAAGCATCCAGTCTGGCAGGATGCCGGTACTCTTCGCACCCACTGGGGCCCTGGTGCTGGGTTTGCCGCTCATGCTGGGGCTGAATGGGAAGAACGTCTACAGAGGGATTTCCCCGATGGCGCGCAAGCTTGGGCAGAGGCTGTTTGATGACAAAATCACCGTCGTGGACGATCCCACTCTGGATGGCAAGTTCAGCAGTGCCTCCTATGATGATGAAGGTGTTCCGCATCGCCGCAATGTGCTGGTGGAGCGTGGCGTGTTGAAGAGCTTTATCTACGGTCTGAAGACTGCCGCTCAGTCAGGAGTCGAATCCACCGGCAACGGATCGCGCAGCTTGTTCAGCCCTCCGAGCCCTTCTCCGACCAACCTGATCTTTGAGGCGGGTGAAACGCCTCTGGCCGACATGATTGCGGGCATTGATCAGGGGCTGTTGGTTCAGAATGCACTCGGACTGGGACAGGGCAACGTCATCTCAGGTGCCTTCTCCAATTCCTTGAGCCTGGCTTACAAGATCGAGAAAGGCGAAATCGTGGGGCGTGTGAAAGACGTGTCTATCTCTGGCAATGTCTACGACCTGCTGCAGCAAGTTGCCGCTGTCAGCCGCGAGACGGAGTGGGTCTACAGTAGCTTCCGCCTGCCCTACGTACTGCTGTCCGACATGAACGTCATCGCCAAAGAGTGAAGGGCAACCTACACCGGTCTTGCCGGGAAGAGAGAGCGCGGAACGTGAAGATCTACCCTGGCCTTGTCTGGCTGATCCTGCTGTCCTTGATCCTGCTTGCCTGCCAATCGCAGGTCACAACCACAGTCCCGGCAGTCACTGCTACTGGGACTGCCACAGCAGTCCCGCAAGCAGCGCCTACTGCAATGGAGGCGCAACCGTCTCCGATGCCTGCTTCTGTGCGCATGCCGGCTGCGGATCGCGACGCAATTGTCGTTTCTCCTGTGGGCATGGACGGGGCCCTCGTTGTGGGCACAGATGGCCTGCCCTGGTGGAATGATACTGTGTTCTATGAGGTATTCGTGCGCAGTTTCTATGACAGCGATGGGGACGGTGTCGGTGATATCAACGGGCTGATTGAGAAGCTCGATTATCTGAACGATGGTGATCCCCGCACCGCAGATGATCTGGGCGTCACCGGCATCTGGCTGATGCCCATTGCCCAATCCCCTAGCTACCATGGATACGACGTGGTGGACCATTATCAGGTAGATGACGAATACGGCAGCAATGAGGATTTCCTGCGACTGATGGACGAGGCTCATGCTCGGGGCATCCGCGTGATCGTTGATTGGGTGCTTAATCATACCTCCAGCCAGCACTCGTGGTTCCAGGAAGCCCTGGATCCCAATTCTGAGCGGCGCGACTGGTACGTGTGGTCCGATGAGAGGCCTGAGGGCAGGGGGTGGCATGAAAGCGCAAGTGGCTACTACTATGGCTATTTCTGGGGAGGCATGCCCGATCTGAACTACGAAAATCCCCAAGTGACCGCCGCTATGCAGGATGTAGTCTGCTTCTGGCTGGAGGATATGGGAGTAGATGGGTTTCGACTGGATGCAGTAAAGCACTTGATCGAGGAGGGCCGCATCCTGGAGCATACCCCGGCGACCCGCTCCTGGCTGAAGGAGTTCTTTGCCTTCTACAAAGCCATTGACCCCGGTGCGCTGACCGTTGGCGAGGTATGGGGCTTTACCGATGATGTCGCTGCATACGTTGGAGACAAGGTAGATCTGGCCTTTGAGTTCTATCTGGCCACTGCGACCCTGGAAAGTGCGGGAGGGATGCACAAAGGAAACGTGGAGAGGGCACAACGGTTGGTGATTGACACCTACCCGCCGGGCCAGTTTGCCACCTTCCAGGCCAATCATGACCAAAATCGCACGCGTTCGCAGTTGATCAGCGATGAACAGGCCAAGCTGGCGGCCACGCTGCAACTGACCTTCCCTGGGGTGCCTTTTGTCTACTACGGCGAAGAGATTGGCATGCAGGGCACCAAGCCGGACGAGAACATCCGCCGGCCGATGCAGTGGAGGCCAGACGGTGGCTTCACCACAGGCCAGCCGTGGCGTCTGTACTACTCAGACTACCCAGCCCGGCATGTCGAGGGCCAGAGTGCGGATCCTGACTCGTTGCTGAACCACTACCGGGCCTTGATTCGCTTGCGCAACACCCACGAGGCGCTGCGTGTTGGCGACTGGCTGTTGGTGGAGACGGGGATGAATGTGGTTCATGCCTCGCTGCGTTTCAGTGATCAAGAAGTGATCCTGGTGCTGCTGAACTTGAGTGGCCGTGCGATTGGCGAGTACCTCTTGAGCCTGCCGAGTGGCCCGCTCCATTCTGGCCTCCAACCCGTGTTGCTTTTGGGTGAGGGAGAGCTGTATGCGCCTGCGGTTAATCACGCCGGTGGGTTTGACGACTTCCGACCGCTCGATACTCTGCCGACCTACGGCAGCTTTATCATTCAGTTCGTGCCGTAGACATTGTTGCGGCATTTGACAGCACAGCGTTTTTGTGCTATACTCCGGGCAAATCAGACAGCAAAGACTGCGAACAAGACTAGTAGGCGCTCGATCGTAGGTTCAGAGAGCCGGGGCAAGGTGTGAGCCCGGTACCGAAGCGAACGCTGAATGGACTTGGGAGTTGCTAGGTGAAAGGCCGCAGGTCGAGTAGCCTGTGCCGGAGTCGCCGCCGTTATCATGGCTGAGGGTATCGGATGTGCGTGGGCAGAGATGGCCTGGCGCTCGTCTCGTACCTGCGTTGAGTGAGGCTGGCTTCCAGCAAACATACCGCCATCATCGGCGGTTTTTTGCTTTGTGGCATCTGGAGCATTGGCCTAACGAGGGTGGCACCGCGGGTGCAGAACCTCCCGTCCCTCCTGGGGGTGGGAGGTTTTTGCTTTTGGTAAGCAGTTGGCAGTGGGTGTGACTACAGCTTCGGAAGCGGGATACGTCGATCTGGACTGGGAACTGCCTGCCGCAAACTGCCAACCGCGAACTGAAGTGAGAGGGTGAAAAATGGAGAGAAAGAGAGTGTTTTCGGGGATCCAGCCCACAGGTGACAGCCTGCACCTGGGCAACTACCTGGGCGCGATGGTGGGCATGCTGGACTTGCAGGAGCAGCATGAGTGCATCTTCTCTGTGGTGGACTATCACGCCATCACCGTGCCGTACGAAACAGAGCGGTTGTCGCAGCGGGTGCTGAACGTAGCGCTGGATTACCTGGCTGCGGGTATCGATCCGCAAAAGTCCGTGCTGATGGTGCAATCCGACGTGCACGAGCACGTGGAACTGTCCTGGATCCTGGGCTGCCTGATCACGGTGAACAAGCTGTCCCACCTGCCGACGTACAAGGACAAGGTGGCTCGCTACGGGGTGGCCGGCCTGGGGCTGCTTTCCTATCCGGTGCTCATGGCGGCGGACATCCTGTTGTACGAAGCAGAGCTGGTGCCTGTGGGCCAGGACCAATTGCCGCACATCGAGTTCGCCCGTGAGGTGGCACGCGCGTTCAACCGCAGGTTCGAGCCCGTGTTTCCAGAGCCGCAGGCCCACCTGATGCCAGGAGCAGTTGTGCCCAGCTTGCTGGGTCAGGGCGCGATGTCCAAGAGCGTCCCCGGCAGCTACATCGCCCTGACCGACGAGCCAGCGGTCATTGGGAAAAAGCTCGCTGGAGCCGTCACCGACCCCGCGCGCCAGCGTCTCCGTGATTCTGGTGAGCCAACTCGCTGCAATGTCTACACCCTGCACGAGCTATACACGCTGCCGCAGCAGTTGTCAGAGATCGCAGCGGGGTGCCGTGGAGCGACGATTGGCTGCCTGGAGTGCAAAGCCGTCCTGGCAGAAGAGATCAGCGAAGGGCTGGCACCGATCCGCGAGCGACGACGCGCGTTGGCGGCAGACCCTAACTATATGCGGGATGTGCTCCGCGATGGAGCGCAGCGCGCCCGCTCCATGGCCGAAGCAACCATGTTCAAAGTGAAGCAGGCCATGGGACTGCTGACAGCATAGAGGTTCTTCACCACAGAGGCAGATATCGCTGTGGGGTGCCTCGTGCCACTCGGTATCTTCGTGGTTCTTACTCAAAACAAAGAAGGGAGAAGGATGATGGACAACAAAAAATACATACTGGATGAGGCAAAGTTGCCCAAGGCGTGGTACAACATTGCGGCGGACCTGCCCGTGCCCTTGCCGCCGGTGCTGCATCCGGCCACGCTGAAGCCTGTGGGGCCAGATGATCTGGCGCCTCTCTTCCCGATGGCGCTGATCGGCCAGGAGATGAGTACCGAGCGCTATATCGCCATCCCCGAGACAGTGCGCGACGTGTACCGGCTGTGGCGGCCGACTCCGCTGGTTCGTGCGCATCGCCTGGAAAGAGCCTTGGACACCCCGGCGCACATCTACTACAAGAACGAGAGCGTGAGCCCTCCGGGCAGCCACAAGCCCAATACGGCAGTGGCGCAGGCCTACTACAACAAGAAGGAGGGGATACGCCGGCTGATCACGGAAACGGGAGCAGGGCAGTGGGGCAGCGCGCTGTCCATGGCATGCAACTTTTTCGGGATCGAGTGCAAGGTGTACATGGTCAAAATCAGCTACCAGCAGAAGCCGTACCGCCGCTCACTGATGCAGATATGGGGCGCGAGCGTCACGCCTAGCCCCAGCGAGGAAACGGAGGCTGGTCGCAGCATTCTGGCGCAGGATCCCGATTCGCTAGGTTCTCTAGGTATTGCCATCAGCGAGGCGGTGGAGGTGGCGGCCGCGAACGAGGACACCAAGTACTCGCTAGGCAGCGTGCTTAATCATGTCTTGCTGCACCAGACGATTGTTGGTCAGGAGGCCGTGGCGCAGATGGAGATGGCTGGCGAGGAGCCGGATATCGTGATCGGGTGTGTCGGCGGTGGTTCGAACTACGCGGGGCTTGCCTTCCCATTCTTACGCAGGGTGTTCACCGAGGGTGCAAAGACGCGCTTCATCTCTGTCGAGGCAAGTGCCTGCCCATCCGTGACTAAGGGCGTCTATGCCTATGATTTTGGCGATACAGCGATGACGACGCCCTTGATGAAGATGCACACGCTGGGCCATTCCTTTGTGCCTGCGGGCATCCACGCTGGTGGACTGCGGTATCATGGCATGGCACCGCTTATCTCGGCATTGGCAGAGGCTGGATACATCGAGCCGACAGCCTATCTCCAGAATGCAGCGTTTGCGGCCGCGGTACAGTTTGCGCGTAGCGAGGGCATTGTCCCAGCCCCAGAGACAGCACACGCAGTGCGCGCTGTGATTGACGAGGCTCTGCGTTGCAAGGAAAGCGGTGAGCAGAAAGTCATCCTGTTCAACTTCAGCGGGCATGGGCACTTTGACCTGGCGGCGTACGATGCCTATCTCGGTGGAGAGCTGCTAGACTACGAGTATCCGGCCAGCAAGGTGGCCAAGGCTCTGGAAGAGCTGCCCCAGGTTGAGTAGCCAGCACGGCAGGCAGAGGAACGCGATGAACCTACGCATTCCTGGACCGACACCTTTGCCACCGCAAGTGCAGCAGGCACTGGGCCAGGACATGATCAGCCATCGGGGTGCTGAGTTCGCGGCCTTGCTAGATGAAGTGACGCGTCAGCTCCGCCGGTTCTTGCAGACGAAGGGCGATGTATTCGTGCTGACTGGCTCAGGAACCGGCGGCCTGGAGGCAGCTCTGGTCAACGTGCTATCTCCGGGCGATTGCGTCCTGGCGGTCTCTTGCGGGGTTTTCGGCCAGCGCTTTGCAGACATCGCTCGCGCGTTCGGGGCCAACGTCCAGCAACTTGACTTCCCCTGGGGACAGGCACTGAACGCGGATGCGGTGGGGCAGGCCTTGCGTCGCTATCCCGACACCCGTGTGCTGCTCACGACGCACAATGAGACGTCAACTGGTGTTCTCAATGACCTGGCGCCCCTGGCGAGCGTGCTGCGTTCCCTGGGGACAAGCCGCCCGCTGTGGCTGGTGGATGCGGTCAGTTCACTGGGTGCGGTGGAACTGCCCATGGACAAATGGGGCTGTGACCTGGTCATCTCAGCTTCGCAAAAGGCGTGGATGGCACCGCCCGGGTTGGCCTTTATCGGGGTCAGCGCACGGGCCTGGGAGTTCGGGGCCCAGGCCCGCTGCCCGCGATTCTACTGGGATCTCGATTCGGTGCGGAGGTACGCTGCCAAGGGTCAGACTCCCTTCACGCCTGCGGTGTCTACCCTCTATGCCCTGCGCGCATCACTGGCGTCCATGGCCGAGGAAGGGCTGCCAGCCATCGTTGTGCGGCATCATCGCCTTGCCGAGCACCTGCGAGCTGGACTGAAAGCATTGGGTTTGCGCCTATTCGCTGGTGAAGCAGTGGCCTCCCCGACGGTGACGGCAACATACGTGCCGCATGAGATGTTGGCGACTGTGGTGCAGCAGCGGCTCGTGGTCGAGCATGGCGTGGTTGTCGCCACAGGGCAGGGAGCACTCAAGGAGAAGTTGTTGCGTATCGCCCACATGGGCTATTGTAGCATGGAGGACGTTGACCACATGCTCAAAGCGCTACGCTCCGTGCTCCAGCAGTAGATGTATCAGGAGGATGCTATGCCCAGAATCCTGGTGACTGAATCCATAGCGCAAGAGGGGCTGCAACTGCTCCGTCAGGAAGCTGAAGTTGACGTGCAGACCGGGCTGGTGCCATCCGCTCTGGCATCTGCTGTGGGTTCTTATGAAGGTTTGATTATCCGCAGCAAGACACGGGTGACCGAAGAAGTCTTTTCCGTTGCTTCGCGCCTGATCGTCGTCGGACGGGCGGGAACGGGTGTAGACAATGTTGACCTGGACGCGGCTACCCGCAGGGGCATCGTGGTGGTCAATGCGCCTTACGGCAATACGGTGTCCGTGGCGGAGCACACGCTGGGCATGTTATTGGCGTTAGTGCGCCACATCCCTCGTGCCGATTCCGCGCTTCGTCGGGGCTGCTGGGAAAAACAATGCTGTCAAGGCGTGCAAGTCCGAGGTAAGGGGTTGGGTCTCGTGGGCCTGGGCCGCGTGGGCACGGCGGTAGCGCGCCGCGCTCGGGGACTGGAAATGGAGGTGATCGCCTATGATCCTTTTGTGACACCGGACCGTGCGGTGCAGTTTGGCGTACAGTGGGTGTCGTGGGAAGAACTGCTGCGCACCTCGGATTTCGTCTCTTTGCACCTCCCTGAGAGTGAGCACACCCGCGGGATGCTCGGTCGTCGTGACCTGGCCCTGATGAAATCATCGGCATACTTGATCAACTGTGCTCGAGGCAGTCTGCTGGATGAGCAGGCGTTGGCGGAGGCACTGCTAGAGGGCCGCCTGGCTGGTGCTGCTCTCGATGTATTCGCCGAGGAACCGCTTCCTTCGGATCACCCTCTGCTGCGCTGTGACAACGCCGTGCTCACGCCGCATCTGGCGGGATCGACTGCCGAAGCGCAGCGTGATACGGCTGTCGAAGTGGCCCAGCAGGTACTGGACGTGCTGGCAGGCCGCATTCCGCGATACCCGGTGAACGCCCCCTCGCTTTCGGCAGATGAGCTGGAGCAATTGGGGCCCTATCTTGACCTGGCACAACGATTGGGGAGTCTCCATGCACAGTTAGGTGGAAATCCCCTGGAGGCTCTTGAGGTTGCGTGCGCCGGCGAGGTTGCCACGCAAAGGGTGACCCTGATCTTGTCTGCGGCGCTGGTGGGTTTGCTGGCCGGTGCTTCGGAGGAGCCGGTGAACTGGATCAATGCGCAGATGGTAGCCCAGGAGCGTGGCATTGCCATCGCTGCGCGTCACGAACCGCTGCGCAGCACGGCAGGTTGGGCAAACCTGATCGAGCTTCGCCTCAGGACGGATTCACAAGAGCGCGTTCTGGCAGGCACGATTCTGCGTGCTGAGCCACACATCGTGCAGATCGACGGACACTGGCTGGACTTTGTAGCGGGTGGCTTGCTCCTGGTCAGTCAGCACATCGAGCAGCCTGGGATACTGGGCCGCATGGGTACCGTGCTGGGGAACGCGGGGGTCAACATCCACTTTGTGCAAGTAGGAAGGCAGCAGCGCGGAGGGCCGGGCCTGCTGGTGTTGGGTTTGGATGATCCATTGACGCCCGAGGTGTTGGCACAGGTATTAGCTTTGCCCAGCATCCGCTCTGCCAGGATGGTCAGGCTGTAATCCACAGATTGCGCAGATTTCACAGATTGGTATTGAGCTGGACTTCATCCAAGTCTGTCGCATCAAGCTGCGTAACAAAGGCCATCAAGGAAGCATTTCAGCAGCGAGCGTGGTATTTTTGCCATGTGCGCATCCGGTAGCGACATATGGAAATCCCGGTGATGCCACAACTGATGGCGCACGGCGGCCAACGCATCAGACAAGGTTGGCAACGGCTTGACGTACCAAGCAGCTTGACGAACCGGCAGCTTGCCACGACATGTCAAGCGATGAGCCAACAGTGCCGAGATGCGCTCTGACTTCCTGGAAGGTGACTTTGAGTCGCCAGCGCATCATGAACCACTGCAGTATTTGCAGCGGTTTGACCTTCAGGTCGGTGCACAACAAGGCTTGGGGCTTGAGCTTGCCTCAGGGGTCACGAATCAGTACCCGGCGCATAGGCACGGGCGGCATGCCGGTGTGATACCAAACCGCTGTGCCCGAAACGATGACTACCTTACGACGTCCTTCACCATACCAGTTTGCTATGATCAGCGTAGTCCAAACAGTCTTGGCGTCCTGCAGGACTTGAGTCAGCTTGCGCAGGCGCTTGCCTTTCAATCGCGGGCGTCCGATTTGACCTGGCTCGCATGGCGACCAGTATATCATGGTCCAGGGACAGTGCGCCGACCTGGTCCCGCTAGAGTCAAGCGTGTCGCAGTCCAACCTCGCTGACCAGAGGGAGTCGCTGGGGCAGAGGAAAGGGTGGTAGGAATCATGGCGGCGAATCCGGTGGCTGAAGCATACAAGCGGGACCCCGAGCGAGAATGGGAGCGTCTGGTCAGGGACCCGTATCATTCACTGGAGCTCCTGGTGACGATGCGTTGCCTGCGCAAGCACCTGCCGCCGAGTGGCCAAGTCCTGGATGCCGGGGGAGGCCCAGGGCGCTATGCGCTGGGGGCTTTCCTCCTCATAGATCCAAGGTCAGGTGGATGTCCTCTGGTTCCAGAGCGTACAGCTCCTTGTCCACCTTCTCTGCCAGCTTGGCGCCCTGGCTGAGGTAGAAACCCACCGCTGACTCCGACTCGGTAGCGGAGATGTAGAGCTGGCTTGCACCTCTTTCTGTGGCCAACCTGCAGACCTCAGACAGCAAGTGGGCGGCGACGCCCTGCCGGCGGTAGCCGCTGCTCACGTGCAGGAAGGCCAACTGTAGCTGGCCTTGATTCTCACCGATGAACCTGTTGCCAAGCACGGCAATCCCCACTAGCAGGTCTTTGTCCAGCGCGCCGAGCATCACGCCGCCTTGGTCCAGCTCTGGGGACAATTTCTCGATAAATCTCCTGACCTGGTTGTCGCTCCAGCGTGGAACTTGGATGTCTACTCTCTCTGCATGCATGGCTCTATCGTGGTACGTGTAGATGAGGCGTACCCTTTCCGATCGGTCAAGCTCTCCGAGTCGATAGAGTTGTTCTTTGGGCAGTTGTTTGACAGCAATCAGATGGATACCCCTGTCTCCTGGCGAATGATTGTAGGATGCGGCGTGTGGCAGCCAGACAGCCTATCTGGCAGCTCGCTCGGATTGCTAGCGCCTGGCATTCTTCCTGATGAAGGGTGGCTCGACGTCCAGCGAGGTTAGTGGGCGATAGCGATGCGGCTTGCGGAAGGCGTTGCCCCACACCTCACGCTGTCGCCAGTCTCGGATTCGATCCAGGTCGAATTTGGCAAGGTAGATCCTCTCGCTCTGCCCAGCTTCGATGATCAGTGGGTCCCAGGCTTCACCAGCTTCATCAAAGGCCAGAGCGTCGAAAGCCACCGAGTGCCCGTTCTCCTGCGGCGCGGCGTAGTTAGCCATCGCCACCCCCACCATGTTCTCAAAGGCTCGTGCGCGGAACTGGCCGATGCGGGAATCCTCCAGCGTGCACGCATTGGGAGTGAGGATGATTTCTGCCCCCTTGAGCATCAGGATGCGGGCGCTTTCAGGGAACTCGCGGTCGAAACAGATCATCGCGCCGATTTTGACTTCTCCCTGCGCAGTGTCCAGTGTGCAGACGTAAAAGTCGTCTCCCGGAGTGCAAGCATTCTCCGGTTCGTCAAAGTCGCAGGTGTGGACCTTGGCGTAGGTCAGCACGATTGCACCGTGACGGTCGATCAGAGACACCGAGTTGCGCGGAGCGCCCTCCCACCTTTCGAGGTAGGTGAGGGCAATGGCCATGTTCAGTTCTTTGGCCAGATCGCCGAAATGAGCGACAAAGTTGCTGTGTGGATAGATGGCCTGTGCCTGCCACCTTTCGCGTGCTCTTGGCTCAGCAGGGTCATAGGATGCATATCCGATGTTCCACATCTCTGGGAAGAGAGCAATGTCTGCACTCATCGCGGCGGCACGCCGGCAGAACGCCTCTCCTTTGGCCAGGTTCGCGCTCTGGTCGGTGCCGCAGGGCGTCATTTGCAGCAGGGCAATGGTCAGTGTGGTCATGCATTCGTCTCCTCAGTGATTGTGCCAGTTCAAGACAGGCTTTGTAGCCCTCACCCCCGCCACCAGTTAGGCGGGGCTGCGGAGCGTCCCGCAACTCCCTTCCTCTCCCGGAACCTGAGATGGGAAGGGGGCAGGGCGACGATGAGTCACGCTGCGCATTGTGCAATGGGGGCACCTGGCGTCAGGCCGACACAGCCGCACGCTTTTTGCTGATGACGACCATTCTGCTGGAGTCAACGCTGTATTCAGCGCGCTGCCAGTTCCCAAAGACGCGGGACAGGACGAGGCCGCTCCGCTCCAGCACGGCCACTATCTCGGCCAGGGTGTATGCCCGCCAGGAATGAGCCCACTGTTCCTTTACCTGCCCTTTGCCAAAGCGCTCGAAGGTGACGTTCATGCGACTGCGGGTATAATCAAACTCCCTGCGCACTGTGATCACGCTGCTGTCTTTGAGCGTGCGCCAGTCTTTGCGCTGAAAGTTCTTCAGGTAGTAGTCGCGGTTGGCCATCTCCAGCAGGAATGTGCCCCCTGGCTTGAGTGCCCTGGCTACGGCGTGGATGGCCCGCTGATCGTCTGCTTGGTCGGCAAAGAAGCCGAAAGAAGTGCCGACGTTGATTACGGCATCGAAATGGTCAACGAACGGGATTTCACGCATATCGCCGGCCAGGAATTGGGCTCGAACTCCGTCCTGCTCGGCGACTTGGCTGGCCAGGGCGACATAGCGCTCGTTCAGATCTATGCCAACTACAGCAAAGCCTCGGTGTGCCAGTTCAATGCAGTATCGGCCCGGGCCGCAGCACAGATCGAGTATTCTCGCGCCGGCCGGCAGAGCTAGTTCGGTAACGATGAATTCTATGGTCGGCTGGAGGTCTTGGCGTTGGGTGAGCAGGGGGCTATCTTTCGTCAGCTTGCCGAAGTGGCATCTTGGGTCACGCCACCAGTTCGGGGCGATAACCTTTGTCATATGCAGTTTCACCTCTGATTATGATTGGCCAAGGACAAACCTCTGCAGAGCCCAGGCGACTCCCTCTTCGTCGTTGGCCGGAGCTACGGCAGTCGCTCTTTGCTTCACTTCATCTGGAGCGTTGCCCATCGCGATGCAGTCCCGAGCATGGGCAAGCATCGCCAGATCGTTGATGTTGTCCCCGATGGCTGTGACTTGCTCCGGCGCGATACCCATCCGGTCGAGCACGAGAGCCAGGGCTGTTCCCTTGTTTGCTCGTGGGGCAAAGACTCCCAGTGAGTTTACTGAGCTATCGGGCCGGTAGAAGGTCTCGGTGAAGCATTGGCCAGGGAATCTCGATTGGCAGAGCGATCGTACGCTGTCAATGGCTTCGGGTTGGGGGCCAGGATGCGCACCACGTCACCTGTGACAGCGTCTGCGTTCCTCACTACAACGAGCCTGTTGGGTCCAATTGGCCAGAGTGCCTGCCCAGGCCGCTGCCGCCAATAGGTCATTGAGCCAACGGTGATGCTCAGCTCCCAATCGTGCCTGTCCGCCAACTGGGCTATGGCCAGGGCAATCTCCGGGGGAAGGAAATGGTGCGCCCAGACTGGGCCGGCTGGCGAGCCCCACACCTGGGCTCCATTGGTGCAGATCATCAGAGTGCTGATTCCCAGCAACCGACAAAACGATTGAACGGTGTGTGGATTGCGGGTTGTCGCCAAGACCACGTGGATGCCACTCTGGACAGCCTGCTTGATCAGACGAGCGCCTTCGGGGGCCACGAGTTTTTCGCTGGTCAGCAGTGTGCCATCCAGGTCGATGGCAACCAATGATACTCTCCTCACGCCCAGGTCCTCTTTATTGTGGTGTAGCGGTTCAGACTTTGGCCTGCCCATTGTCCTGGCATTGTGTGCACCTTTGTGTTGCACAGCCCTGTGGCCAGTCTGCTGAAGCGCCGTCGAGAAGGTCCCTGGGCAGGAAGTGTAGCAGGTCGCAGCTCCTGTGCCAAACTCCATGTCTGGCTGGGAAGCAGCAGGTGTCTGAGGTTCTGGAACTGAGGAGGGCTCTGGACATCGTAAGTTGTTGGATGGCTCGAATAATGGTATAATGTCATTACCTGCAGCTTGCGGGCCTTTAGTGGTGTTTTTGACAGGGGAAACGGGTTGCTGCTCGGTCAGTTTGGTCGTTTGGAGAAGCTGGGGGAGCGATGTTGACAAAGGAACAGAGGCGAGGCCCTTGCTGGCGCGTCCGGGTCTGTCTGTTGCTCTTGATATTGCTATCGCTATCGTCAACAATGCATGCTCAAGGTCCGCTGTATCCGTGTCCGACGGATCGTTTTGGCGTGGGCTTGCAGCCGGATTTCGGTGCGATCACAGACTACGACGTTGCTTCCCTACGTGTCGCCTGGTATTCGGACTGGGGGGTCAGCCTCAATCCCCCTCGCCCGAATGGCATCGACTATGCGCAGCTCATCTGGGTCAGCCAGGGTACCTTCTCGCCATCTCTAGCTCAATTGGGACCTATGGTTGACGCCAACCCAGGGTCTGTGTGGATGATTGGCAACGAGCCGGAATGCATCTGGCAAAGCAACAACACTCCTGAGCAGTATGCCGGCGTGTATCAGCAGTTGTACGAATTCATCAAGGGGCGAGATCCGACAGCGCAGATTGCCATTGGTGGTGTGGTCGAGCCCACGCCGCTGCGTCTGGAGTGGCTGGATCGGGTGCTGAATCACTATCAGGCCACCTATGGCCGGGACATGCCGGTGGACGTGTGGAACATCCACATCCAAATTCTGCAAGAACTGCAAGGTTCGTGGGGCTGTGAGATACCGTGTGGACTGGATGCGACCAGCGGACGCCTGTACACTGTACAGGACAACGACAACATCGAGATTTTCCAGCAGCTGATTGTGGACTTTCGCACGTGGCTGCGGGATCGGGGTGAGCGGAACAAGCCGCTGATCATCAGCGAGTACGGGGTATTGATGCCCGTGGAATACGGGTTCACGCCGGAACGGGTGAATGCGTACATGGATGCAACCTTCGACTATCTTCTGGCAGCTCGAGATGGTGATCTAGGCTGCCCCGCTGATGAGAATCGTCTGGTGCAGCGCTGGCTGTGGTACAGCCTGAATGAGCAAACCTATGATTTCCAGACGGGCAAAGGGTACAATGGGCCATTGTTCGACTACCGGTATCCAGTGTATCCTGGGGTGATCACGGAGCACGGCATCAATTTCAGAGAGTACACCAGCGCGCTCCCACCTTGCACCGCTATTCAGGGCAAGGTGACTCTGCAGCGTCCGGACCAGCCGGCACCCGACCCAAGGTGGTCGGTTCCTCTGACGGTGACCGTTTGCGGCACACCGCATCAAGTGATTTGCGATGAATCGGGGAGATTCTCTCTCACAGGACTGATGCCGGGCACGTGCGACATTGTAGTGAAGAACACGCACACCTTGGGCAACATCCGGCGTGGCCATACCCTGGTCTTGGGCGTCAATGCCATTGACATGGGCGAGTTGGTAGAGGGCGATGTCAATGGTGACAACTGTGTGAACATCCTCGACTTTTCTGTTTTGCGGATTGTGTTTCTGAGCTCCGACGCACGGGCCGATTTCAACGAGGATGGGATTGTCAACATCAGTGACTTTTCACTCTTGGCGACCAACTTTGCGCGGTGTGGGGACATCGTGATCTCGGGTGCCCCGTCGGATGGGAGCGGACCGCAGGCGAAGTAGCCAGGACGTGCTGGAGTGAACAGCCCCCCAGGATTCCAGCAATCCCAGGGGGCTATTGTTCCTGCACCACCCACACCTGCACCTGGACTGTATCGTGGTCCGGTGACAGGAAACGGTGGGCGGCGGGCGTGAGGTCCACCACAATGGGCAAGCCCTCCTCGTCCGGCCACCAGCGCGCCACGTCCTGCTCGCCCACACGGCGCACGTCCCAGATAAAGCGCCCGGCCTCGCTCAGATAGCCAGCGTCGCTCACTCGCACCAGCACATAGCTGTCGCTGTCCATGCGCTGGATGCGCAGGAGCCTGCCGGCCAGATCGTCCCACAGCTCGTGCGGAACGGCACACGTCAGAGTGTGCGGGTCGTACGGCTCGCCGCTGCGCGTCTGGCGCCCAACGTTGTCCACATTGCCATACCAGGTGGCCAGCCCGACAAAGTCCGGTGTGGGTCGTGGCTCGTGCGCAGGCTCTGTTATACGCGCTGCTGTTGGGGTGGGCTTTTCCGGGGGGGACTTGCTCAGCATCCTCCACCGCGCCCAGAGGACGGGCAGGAGAGCCAACAGCCTCTGCATGCCCTTCTCGTCGAAGATCTTGGCGAAGACAAGGCTGCGGCCGATGGCGTTGGCTGGTGGAGTAGGGGGGAGGCCGAATGAGGAACAAGTGGGTTGTCTTCGTAGCTGTGTTGTGGGTGCTGCTGGCGGCGGCGTCAGCAGTGGCTACCATGTCCTCTGGCCAGCTAAACCAATGGCGGACATTGTCCAGTCTGCACAAAGTAGATGATCACCCCCTGTATGTAATGACGTACTATGGCGATTACGATTTCGAGAGATCCGTGCGGGCGGACACACAATGGCAACCATCCTACGTGGAAATGGCCTGCGGTTGGGCCTGCACATGTTTTTCTTTTTTCAACGAAGAGGGCGCGCCTCTATTCGGTCGGAACTTTGATTGGCACGACCATCCCGCTCTGCTGCTGTTCACCGATCCTCCCGGTGGATACGCATCTGTCTCCATGGTGGACATAGCGTACCTGGGCTTTGGCCGTGAGGATCCCTCGTGGGGTGCGCGCAGACGGCTGCTGCAGGCCCCCTACATGCCTTTTGATGGCCTGAATGAACGTGGGCTTGTTGTAGCCATGATGGCCGTGTCGGAGGCAGACGCACCACACGATCCGCAGAAGGTAACCCTCGGCAGCCTGCAGGCCATACGTTTGTTACTGGATGATGCCCAGAACGTGGACGAAGCGATTTCTCTGCTGGACAACTACAACATCGCTTGGGATGGAGGCCCCCCACTACACTACCTGATTGCTGATGTTGCTGGCCATTCTGCCGTCGTCGAATTCGTGGACGGACACATGGAAGTGCTGCGCAACCAGCAGCCTTGGCAGGTGGCAACCAACTTTGTCATCTCCGTGGCTATGCCTGAGGGGGCCAGCTCCGGGTGTTGGAGATACAACAGGGCGTACCAAACGCTGCAGGGAACCAGCGGCAGTCTGTCTCCACAAGAAGCGATGGCTCTGCTGAAGAACGTTTCGCAGTCGAGTACCATCTGGTCCATCGTTTATGACTTGGGCACCGGGGATGTTCAGGTGGTCATGAACAGGAAACACAGCCAAATCCACCAGTTCAAGCTGGGAAGGTAGCCAAAGGATCATCGCCTGGCTGAACAGCGATGGATAATACAAAAGGAGCAAGCGATGAAGCGTTCTTTGCCTGAGCCACTGCTGCGCAAAGTGGATTGCGTGCGGTTGTACGTGTCCGACTTGGGGGCTGGGCTTGCTTTCTATCGTGACCACTTGGGGCACGAGCTGATCTGGCACACAGAACAGGCGGTAGGTCTGCGTATGCCAGATACGGACGCGGAGATTGTGCTGCAAGTGGAAGACGAAGGACAGGAGATCGATCTGCTGGTGGATTCAGCCGATGCTGCTGCAGTGCGCTTCGAGGCGGCGGGAGGCAGGGTCATTGTGCCACCCTTTGACATCCAGATAGGGCGGTGCGTGGTGGTTCAAGATCCGTGGGGCAACCAACTGGTGCTTCTGGACACCAGCAAGGGCCTGTTGGTCACCGATGCGGACGGCAATGTCATCGGCGGCCAGGGGTAGGTCGTACACGAAATGCTCGGGGTCTGATGGATTTCACCGATTTGGGCAAGATGTTGCTGCTGACAGGCGGGTTGGTGGTGCTGACGGGCCTGGTGCTGCTGGTAATGGGGCGTGTGCCGTTCCTGGGACGCCTTCCAGGCGACATAACATTCCGGCGTGGGAATGTGAGTTGCTATGTGCCTATCGTCAGCTCTGTGCTGCTGAGCATCTTGCTGACGTTTGTGCTCAGTCTGCTGTTTCGCTGGTGGGGTAGATAGGGAACCGGGGTTCGCTGTGGGCGCTTTGCCCCGGCGCACTCGTCCTGTCTCGGGACGACAGGACTGAGGCGTACGCAACTACGAGCAGGGGCGGATTGCGCCAGGAGGCCCTCAGCCCCCCGAATCCGTTGACAGCTTCCCGTCACAGAACCTGCAAAACAATAGATCAGTATGAGTTCGTGTGATTCGGCCTCTTTTCGTGTAGTTCGTGTACAGACTCTTCCTCCAGGCGCTGGGGTTGAGAATCCTTGTGTTTTGCGTATAATACGCGCTGTGGCACAAATCCTGAGAACAGGTGCCATGACTGGCTTGCTGGACTGCTGATGACCATTCGTTTCGAGACCTTAGCTCAATTGCCTTTCTTTGCTGGCCTGGACGAGGAAGCGCTGCAGCGGATTGCACTGCACGTGCTGGAGCACATTGTCTCTCCCGGCCAGGTTGTTATCCTGGAAGGTGAACCCTGCCGGGCAGTGTACTTTGTGATACGCGGGCTGCTGCGCGAGCACCGTATGTCGCTCGATGGTCGCGAGCAGGTGCTGGCCTACGTCGGGCCGGGCGGCTCCTTCAATCTAGTTTCGGCGCTTGATGGCGGCACCAATGTGGCAACTATGGATGCGCTCAGCGAGGCGACGGTCTATGCCATCCCCTGCAAAAGCTTCCGCCAGATCGTCGCTGAGCATCAGGAAGTCGGCTTGGCGGTGTCGCAGTACCTGGCGGGCGAGGTGCGCCATCTCAGCGATCTGGTCGAGTCCCTGGCGCTGCACCCCGTGCGCTCCCGTCTGGCCCGCTTTCTGCTGGACCACGCTGAGGGCAGTGGATCGCACGGACGCTGGACGCAGGAAGAGATTGCCGCGCAGATCGGCACGGTGCGCGAGATGGTCGGGCGGACGCTGCGCGCCTTTGTCAATGAGGGCTTGATGCGCCGCGAGCGCGGGCGCGTGGTTGTGGTCAATCGCCAGGGGCTAGAGGACGAGGCCGAGGGGCGGGCGTAGGCGGGCAGTTCGCCAGGGAGGAGGCTAGCGTGATGGAGATGACTTCCTCAAGCAAGCAGGTCTCCCGCAGTGCGCTGGTCAGGCTCCCTGTATCCGCGCTGGTGGGTCCATCCCTGTGGTATCTGGTGTCGACGCTGGTGTTCTTCTTTGGTGTGGCACAGCCACGCAACTAAGCCATTGGCTCCGATGTGAGTATTGTGTTGGTTTTGATCCTGGTCTGGCTCTAGTTCGCTGGATTGGAAAGCTCTGCACAGCAGACCACTTTGGGCAAGATAGTGCTGCGCCTGATGGTGACTGGCGTCGATGGGCAGCGTCTGTCTTTTGCTCGTGCGGGCGCGAGGTGCTGGGCCAAATTGGTGGCTGCTGTCCCCCTGGGCATTGGCTTCATGCTGGCCGAAATCTCGCCAAAGAAGCAGGCTCTACATGATCGCATCGCTGGATCGGTGGTGTCGAGGGCTGGAGGGTGAGGGCCATCCGCATCTGAATCGATGCAGCCCGGATCGGCGCGGCACCAGGGCCTATGCCGATGCCAGAGTTCCGAGATCCTTGGGGTCTGGCTTGGAATCTAGCAATCCGGCCTGTCCCGCACATGCCCCGTCGGGCGGTGCCAGTGGGCAGCCGGGTTGTCTCTTTGTGGTTCAGACGTCAGCCTGTACGCGGCGGCGGTGGTCGGACTTGAACCCACTGCACAACGGCGTTTTTTGCTTGCCGCGCGCGAATCTTGCCAGTAGATGGACTCACTCAGCATCCAATAGTGTACCAGCGGTGGCAAGAAGCGTATCCATTGCGTCCTGTGCCCTGAGAAAGCAAGCTGGGCGCCGCGCAACGCGTGCATATTCGTGCCGAAAGGGACTTTGGTCACAGACAGAAGAGCGCACCTGTGCTATGATAGGCTGTGGCATCGTGGAGGAGATAGAGATGTGCAAGCCGCTGCCGAAGGTAGATAAGGAGCTGTGTACGCGCTGTGGTCTGTGCGTCGAAGCCTGCTCCTGCCATTCCCTGGAGATGGGAGAACAGGGGCCAGTGTTTCGCTGCGCAGACGAATCCTATCCTGCCTGCCCAGTGGATTTCGAGTGCGCTTGCCTGTGCGAGGAAGGCTGTCCCACCGGTGCGATCCAGTGCGTTTTTGAGATCGTGCTGGAGGATGGCCAGGAAACCTGCTCGCGGAACGATGCGGGCGAACAAGTACAGCACAATGTGCGATAGGAGTCTCAAATGGGGCGCGTCTATTAGGACATCCTGACCGAGTTCTCCGCCGGTGCTGCAGCTCATGCCGCGTTGCAGGTAGCCGCCAGGCCGGAGAACAAGGGCAAGGTGGTTGTCTTTTCCGCCCCGGATACAGGGGAAAGGTACCTCAGCACCCCGCTTTTCACCATGGAGTGGAGATGTACAGTGAAGAAATCCTGAAGCATTTTCAGAACCCCCAGAACGTGGGCGCGATGGAGGACGCCGATGGTTTCGGCCAAGGCACAGGAGGAAAGAAGTGCCCTGAGGATGTGGCCCACTTCTGGATCCGTGTCACCCAGGGTCGCATAGCGGAGGTCAAGCAGAAGACGCGCGGATGTCCGGTAGCGATTGCGGCCAGCAGCCTGACCAGTGTCCTGGCTGAGGGCAAGACACTGGAGGAAGCGCAGCAGATTACTGAGGAGAAGGTTGCACAGGTTCTGGGTGAGATGCCCGAGCGCAAGCTGGACTCTATCGTGGGGCCACGGGCCTTGCAGGCGGCTATTGCGGACTACCAGGTACAGCAGACGAAGTAGCGGGTTGTTGACCTAGGCTTTGTGCACGACGTAATCACTGACGCCAACCAGGTGGAGGTGCGCCTGGCGCTACCAGAGCCGCAGTGTCCTTTCATGGAGTATTTTGTGCAGAAGATCCAGCGCAAGGTAAAGGGCTTCAACGGAATCGAGCGAGTTGAGGTGACCTTCCTGGATGAGCCGTTGTCTGCCGAGAAGCCGGCAGTGAGTGCTCTGAAGGAGGAATTATAGAGTGGAAGACATCGTCTATCTCGACAATGCCGCAGCCACACGCCTCGACGAGCGCGTGCTGGAGGTGATGAAGCCATATCTCTTTGATACCTACGCCGTGGCCACCTCGCAGTTCGGCTACTTGCCGGGTATTGAGGCTAAGGATGCCCTGGACGCGGCGCGGGGAAGAATGGCTGCCGCGCTGGGTGCCACGCTAGAAGAATTCATCTTCACTTCTGGCAGCACGGAATCGAGCAACCTGGCAATCAAGGGTGTGGCCATGGCCTTGGGGGAGAAGAAGGGCAGGCACATCATCACCACACGCATCGAGGACTTTGCGGTGCTGTACAGTGCACGAGCCCTGGAAAAGCAGGGCTTCCAAGTGACCTATCTCGACGTGGACAAGTTGGGGCGAGTGGATTTGGACCGCTTGCGCTCAGCCATTACACCGGAGACGATTCTGGTCTCCGTCCAGGCGGCTAACCAGGAGATTGGCACGCTGCAGGATGTGGCTGCGATCGCGGAACTCTGTCAGGAGCACGGCGTGTTGTTCCATACCGATGCCACGCACAGTTTCCCACGTGTGCCCCTGGATGTGCGCCAGGTGCCGGTTGACCTGGTGACTGTGACGGCACACCTGATTCACGGTCCGAAGGGCGTGGGTGGGCTGTACGTGCGCAAGGACACACCGCTAGGCAAGTGGATGGACGGTGGCTTCCAGGAGTTCAACCTGCGCCCCGGCTCAGAAAACATCCCGGGTGCTGTGGGCTTTGCCAAGGCCGTGGAGTTGGCTACGCCAGAGGAGACGGCACGGCTGCAAGGCGTGCGTGACCGATTGATCGAGCGACTGCTGCAGGTGCCGTATTCGCAGCTCAATGGCCATCCTACGCTGCGCTTGCCGCACAATGCCAACATCTCATTCCGTTTCGTTGAGGGCGAATCCGTATTGCTGCATCTGGACATGCGCGGTTTTGCGGTCAGCACGGGTTCGGCCTGTTTTAGCCGTTCGCTGGAGGCCAGCCATGTCATATTGGGCATCGGCGGCAACCACGAACGGGCACATGGGTCGGTACGTTTCACTTTTGGCCGCTTCAACAAGGATGAGGACGTAGGTGCTGTGGCGGAAGCTATTACTGAGGTGATCGAGCGGTTGCGTGAGATCAGCCCGCTGGGAAAAGACCGATGAGTGGCGGGTGACGGGTGATGAGTGGCGAGCAGTGAGTAGTGGGTGGTGAGTAACGCGGAACACGCGAGAACGTAACGGGTAAAGCTTGAAACGTAAAGCGCAATATAACATAACTACAGAGGAGGAAAACGGTGTTAAACAAGAAGGTTCAAGGGGCAATCAACGAGCAGATCAAGAACGAATTGTACTCTGGGTATCTGTACCTTTCGATGTCGGCCTACTTCGAGGCGAACAATCTGCCCGGATTTGCGCGCTGGATGCGCTTGCAGGCTGAAGAAGAACAAGAGCACGCCCTGAAATTCTTTGACTTTGTCAATGACCGTGGCGGGCGCGTTATGCTGCAGACTATTGATCAGCCGCCGGTTGAGTTCGAGTCACCGCGCGCCATCTTTGAGCAGACCCTCGAACACGAGCAGAAAGTGACCCACCTGATCCACCAGCTCTACGAGCTTGCGCTGGAGGAGAATGACTATCCTTCGCAGGTGATGCTGCAGTGGTTCATCGACGAGCAGGTGGAGGAAGAGAAAAATGCCACCGAGATCGTAGAGACGTTGAGGATGGTCGGAGACAAGGGCCAGGCACTGGTTATGCTCGATCGTCAACTGGGGCGGCGGGGAGCAGACTAGGAGTCGGGCGTAAAGAGTAAAGCGAAAAGCACAAGATGTAAGAGGTGAGTGAAATGCCGTTGCCATATAGTGAGAAAGTCATGGAACATTTCCGCCAGCCACGCAACGTGGGGCGGATCGAAGATGCCGACGCCAAATCCATCGAGGGCAGCCCTGCCTGTGGTGACATGGTAGCGGTCTATCTGAAAGTGGACCGGGAAAGCCTGCGTATCGACGATATCAAGTTTGAGTCCTACGGCTGTGCTTCCAACATCGCTACTGGTTCGATCATTACCGAGCTGGCCAAGGGAAAGACGCTGGAAGAGGCTAAGCATATCACGTGGAAGCAGGCTTCGGAAGCTCTTGGTGGGCTGCCGCCGATCAAGACGCACTGTTCTATCCTGGCGGTGGATGGGCTGCGGGCGGCGATCGAGAACTATGAGGAGCGTCATGGCTTGATCAGGGAGCACAAGCCCACGACGATCGAGGTGATACGCAAACGCCTCAAGCGGGTCATGAACCCGATGGTTGGGCTCGACCTGGTGCGCACCAAGGTGGTCAAGGACATCGAAATTGCTGACGGCGTGGTGCGCGTAGCGATTGACCTGCCTGCTGACCATCAGTTTGCCGCCAATATCCGCGAGGAGATCAGTGAGAAGATCCAGCCTTTGTGGGATGTGCAGAAGATCGTCGTCGAGTTCACGGAGTGAGGTAGCACGATGGGGGAGATCAAAGTAGACACCCGGGAAGCGACATGCCCTGTGACTGGGGCGCACATCATGGTGGACTGCCGGGGCGAGACCTGCCCGGTGCCGTTGGTGGAGGTGCGCAAGGCACTGCGTAAGGCGTCTCCTGGTGATGTAATTGAGGTAGTGGGCACGCATCCCGTCTCGAAAAAGGAGATCCCGATGGCGGTCGAGGCGCTCAAAGCCGAGCTGCTGGGCATCGAGGGATCGGACACAGACTGGAAGATACTCATTCGGCGCTGAGGACAACGATATGACTAGCGTTTCGTCCACGCCACGGCGCGTTGCTGGCATGGGTGTTCGCTGTGCCAGCTTGGCTACTGCGGCGTGGAAGGACTTCCCGGTGGACCGATACTAGGGAGGGGCTGGAAAGGTTCGAAGATGACTGGAACCTAGGTGCAAATCAGGGGTAAGAATGATACCAAGTCTCATTATCACATTTAGGGAGACACTAGAAGCAGCCCTGGTGGTTGGAATCGTGTTGAGCTACCTCTCCAGAACCAGGCAGATGAAGTACAAAGGCGTGCTCTACGCAGGCATTCTTGCCGGCATCTTGGCCAGCATTGTGGGTGCCGTGCTGTTCACCCAAGTGACAGGTGGTTTCACCGGCAGAGCCGAGGAGGTGTTCGAAGGGGTTACCATGCTGGCCGGTGCATTGCTTCTTACCACAATGATCCTGTGGATGCTGAAGCAACAGAACATCTCCAGGGAACTGGAGAGTAGAGTGGCTGCGGAGGTTGCAGAGGCGCACCGATTCGGCCTGTTCTCACTGGTCTTTATCGCTGTGCTAAGGGAGGGGATAGAGACGGTGATTTTCCTCAGCGCGGCAAGTGTCACTGCCAATGAAAATAGCTTGCTGGGCGCACTCATCGGGATCGCAGCAGCGGTCCTGATTGGTTATGTGATGTTCGTCAGTTCGCGGAAGGTGAACATCAGGACCTTCTTCAATGTTACCAGCGTGCTGCTGATTCTCTTCGCTGCTGGGTTAGTGGCGCAGGGAATTCACGAATTGCAGGAGGCACGTGTCCTTCCGACGGCGATCGAACACATTTGGGATATCAACCCGCCGGTGAGTGCAGACGGCCGCTATGCGCTGCTACACGAGAAGGGTTACATTGGGAGCATGCTCAAGAGCTTGTTTGGCTTTGACGGGAATCCGTCGCTGCTGGAAGTGCTTAGCCATGCTGCGTACCTGTTAGCTGTAGTGGTTGTGTGGAGGAGCGTGGGGGGGAGGTCACAGTAGACACCCGGGAAGCGACATGCCCTGTGACTAGGGCGCACATCATGGTGGACTGCCGGGGCGAGACCTGTCCTGTTCCGCTGGTGGAGGTGCGAAAGGCGTTGCGCCGAGCCTCACCGGGCGACATCGTCGAGGTGGTGGGCACGCACCCCGCCTCGAAAAAGGAAATCCCCATGGCGGTCGAGGCGCTCAAGGTCGAGTTGCTGAACGTTGAGGGCTCGGATACTGACTGGAGGATCTACATTTGGCGTTGAGGATGATGGAGAGCATGACCGTGGTGCTGTGCACGCCCCCGTCTGCTCCCGTGGGCTTTCCCAGCTTGATAGCCATCTTGCCGACCGGGTGGATCACCCAGCGGATGAGTGTTGCCAGCCAGGGGCTGCTCTTGTGACGATGCCATACTCGATCCGACGGAGCACGTGAATGTTGCAGAAGGGAAGCACGCCGAGCTACTGGTAGAGTTTGAACAACGTCTACCCGGAATGACTTTCCTCGAAGGTAACTTCAGGAGGTGTGGCTGACAGTGGAAACCTTGAATATCTCGCTGTTCTTGGCCTTTGGCGCCGGTGTGCTCTCGTTTCTCTCGCCGTGTGTGCTGCCGCTGGTGCCTGTCTATCTGAGCCACCTGACCGGTAGGGCGATCAATCCGCAGGGTGCGACAGTTGCTCAACGCCGGTCTACTTTCTCGCACGCCTTGAGCTTTGTGCTGGGGTTCTCGATCGTTTTCACCGTTCTCGGTGCTTCGATAGGCCTAGTCGGATATCTGCTCTACGGTCTGTTGCCTGTTCTCGAGAAGATCGGGGGCATCATCTTGATTGTCTTTGGCCTGCACACGATTGGCCTGCTGAAGATACCCTTCCTGTACCGAGAGCTGCGGTTGGGGGCGGATCCGGCCGGGCGGTGGGGAATTGCATCGTCATTTCTGGTGGGAGCTATTTTTGCTGCTGCCTGGACGCCGTGCGTGGGCCCTGTCTTGTCGGGCATTCTGTTGCTGGCCGGCACGAGTGGCACGGTGGGGCGAGGAGCGCTGTTATTGTTTGTCTATTCGTTGGGATTGGGGCTGCCTTTCCTGCTGGCTGGCACATCACTGGCCTGGAGCAGCGGCCTGCTCAGGCGTCTGAAACGCCACGGACGCGCAGTATCGGTCTTGAGTGGGATACTGCTGGTGGTGATGGGTGTTCTCATTTTCACCGATGCACTTTCGATGATCAGTGCCTATCTATCACGTTACTTTGGCCCACTTCTGTGAGAAAGCAGTTTATCATAGAAACGGCGTGTCGACCGAGCCGCGCCAATAACTCCAAAGGAGGAATCTGGTATGTCAAGCAGGAAACAACGGAGAGGAAGCAAAGACGGAGAGCGTACTTCGAGAGAGCCGCGGTGGAAGAAACGTCTGTACGTGGCGATACCGCTGCTGGTACTTGCCCTTCTCGTCGTGGTAGGTTGTGGTGTGACCCAACCACCGCAGCCCGACGTGAAGACGCCCGAGGAAATAGCGGCGGAAATCATACCGAACGAGGGTGATCCGACACCCTATGGCATTCCTCTAGCTCTCGACAACACACAACGACTGATTGACTACTACAACACAATCACGTTGACATCTGAACAAGAGAGCATCAGACGCGATGCCCTGCAGCCGCTGAAGGCACCCTGTTGTGATGATAACTCGATGTACCGCTGCTGATGCACCTGCAATCTCGCACGGTCGGTGTGGGGTCTATCGAAGTATCTCGTCGTGGAGAAGAACTATGGCGTGGAGCAGGTGAGGGAATCTGCACTGCAGTGGCTGCGCTTCATTCACAGCGACTACTATGTCATTGAGGAGCTCAAGAGCAGGGGTATTAATCCGGCCAGGTATGGCCTATCGCATGAGAATCCCTGCTATGCTGGGGAATGCGAACTGCCATTTGTGGAGGGTGGCTGTGGGGGGATGGGAGAGCTAAAACTATGATTCGAACTCTGCGCTGGCTGCCGATGGCTATCCTGGCAGTGCTGCTGATGATGGTGTCTGGGTGCCAGACAACTGCAGAGCGAAGTGCATCAGGGACGCCTGATTTGCCTGTCGCGCCAGTCCAGGGAGCGTACGCCCCGGACTTGACGCTGAGCGACCTGAGTGGTGAAGAGTGGACACTGAGTGAACAACGCGGCAAAGCGGTGCTGCTCAATTTCTGGGCTACCTGGTGACCATACTGTCGCAGCGAGCGGTCCGCTCTGCAACAAGCTTACGAACAATACAGGGGTCAGGGTTTTATCGTCTTGTCTGTGGACATTGGCGAAGAGCAAGGACCCTTGCAGGCCTTTGCGCAGGAGCGAAAACTGACGTTTCCGATTCTGTTGGATCAAAATGCCGCTGTGGCCAGAAAGTATGGTGTGCGGGGCATCCCCGCGAGCTTCTTCATCGATCGCGAAGGGGTGATTCGTGTCCAGCACATCGGACCATTGAGCGAATCCAGTATCGCAAGGTACCTGGATCAAATCCTGTAGTTGGTGACCGCAAGGGAGGTGTACGATGCAACGCGAAGACGAGATCAAGGAATTCGTGAAGAAGCGCTATGGCGAACTCGCCACTCAAGGTAGCTCCTGCTGTTCTTGTCCTTCCTGCGGGCCTGACTTGCAGGCTCAGGCCGGGGCTGTCGGGTACTCAGAACAGGAACTGGGGAGCGTTCCAAGCGAGGCTTTGATGGGACTTGGGTGCGGCAATCCAGCCGCCCTGGCCGAGTTGAAGGAGGGGGAGGTCGTGCTGGATCTCGGTTCCGGCCCAGGGGTGGACGTATTCCTTGCCGCCCAGAGGGTGGGGGAAAGCGGACGCGTGATTGGCGTGGACATGACCGCCGAAATGGTGGAAAAGGCTCAGCGCATTGCTAGCCGCCGTGGCTACCACAACGTGGAGTTCAGAATGGGCGAGATTGAGAACCTGCCCCTGGATGACGAGTCCGTGGACGTCATTATCAGCAACTGTGTCATCAATCTCTCACCCGATAAGCTGGCTACCTTTAGAGAGGCGTACCGGGTTCTGAAACCAGGTGGCAGGATAATGATCTCTGATCTGGTCACCGAAGGAGAGCTTCCCGAGGACGTGCGGCGCAGTTTTGAGGCTTGGGCGGGATGCATTGCCGGGGCACTGGAGAGGCAGGAATACCTGGATACAATCAAGCAGGCAGGGTTCAGAGAGGTGACCATTGCTGCTCAGCACTCCTATGGTGAACCAGGCATGGACGAGAGGCTGCCAGGCAGGATCACCAGCGTCCAGGCAAAGGCGCACAAGTAGGTCAGAATGGCATTGGGAACTGCTTCCCCACGGGAAGGAGGGTTTGTGACATCTGACTTGGAGAGGAGAATGACCAGCAGCATACTGGTGGCCGTGCTTCTGCTGGTGAGCTGCCAGAATCGCGTCCCCAGTACGGTCCAGGAGGTGCCGCGCATCGGCCCCCAGGAGCTGAAGGCTCGGTTGGATGCTGGCGAGGATGTGGTTGTTGTCGATGCCCGCAGCCGCGAAGCGTTTGAAGAGAGCCACATCGCGGGCGCTCTTTCCATGCCTCCGGAGGAAGTGGAGGACCGGTACGACCAGCTGCCGAGGGGAGGGGAGATCGTCTTCTACTGAACCTGACCCAGGGAAGGGACCAGCGCCCGTGCGGCGCTGACGCTATATGAGCACGGGTTCACCAAGGCCAAGGCCCTCTTGGGCGGGCTGGATGCCTGGGAGGATGCCGGCTATCCCGTGGAAGGCGACTAGGGTGTGAACAGACAGAGAAGCCTATCCGTTTGGAGTAGGAAACTTGTGCGGATACATAGGAGGCAGGAATGGACGCGGAGGAGCGCAAGGTGGAGCGCCTGACCATAGTGCTGCACAGCGGCGACATGGACAAGCTGTACAGTGCGTTGATCATCGCAAACGGGGCGCTGGCGATGGGCATGGAGGCTTCGATTTTCTTCACCTTCTGGGGCTTGCAGCGGCTGAGGAAGGACGCTTCGTGGGCCATGCCCCCGGCCGGCCTGGACAAGGGCCCCCTTTCCAAGATGCACATGCTGGGTGTGGGCAAGTGGATGATCAACCAGCGCATGAAGAAGGCCAATGTCGCTTCACTGGAAAGGATGATGTCCGATTTTGTAGAGTTGGGTGGGAAGGTGATGGCCTGTGACATGACGATGGAGATCATGGGCATCCGCAAAGAAGACTTGCGCGAGGACTTGATCGGAGAGTACTGCGGCGTGGGCACTTTTATCCAAGAGGCACGAGGCTCGACGGCAAACCTGTTCATATAGGACACGGAGTGTAAGGCCGAACGAGCAAGCGGGACTGTCATTTCCCTGGGTAGCCTTGGCGGATATCCTGGGAGAGCTCTAGGCCAACGGGACATCGCATGCACGCGGCAGGCGCGCAGGCTGTTTTGCCTATCGCAGGATGAGCTTCTGGCGCTAGATCGGGGCGAACCGCTGTGGTACACTGAGGTGAAACTTCTGCGCTGGAAGTGTTTTTGGCGTGGCTTTTGGAGAGGGCATAGGAAGCCTATGCCGAGAAAGTGAGGATACTATGTCGGAGCAGATGATTCTACCTATTCGGGGCATGACCTGCGCTTCCTGTGTAGCTCATGTCGAAGAGGCTCTAAAAGAGATAGAAGGGGTGAGCGAGGCCAATGTGAACCTGGCCACGGAAAGGGCCAGGGTGGCATTCGCTCCCGAGGAAACCAAGCTCGGCGACATGGTCATTGCCGTGCATGACGCGGGCTACGAGGTAGGGACAGAGAAGGTGATCCTGCCCATTGGCGGAATGACCTGTGCCGTTTGCGCGGGGCATGTCGAGGAGGCGCTGAAGGGGCTGGAGGGGGTTCTGGAAGCCAGCGTTAACCTGGCCACGGAGCGGGCCACCGTGGAATACGTTCCTGGGTTGGCCAGCCTGGAGGATTTCCACAAGGTTGTGGCCGATGCTGGCTACGAGGTGCTGGTGACAGACGACGGAACTGAGCAGAAGGAGGAGGTGGACGAAGCAGAACGCAAGATGGCCGAGGCCCGCTTCCGTATGCTCGTGGCCTGGGCGTTCACCGTGCCTCTGATGCTGTGGATGCTGCCGGAGATGCTCTTTGGCGTGATGTGGCCCAACGAGCTGCTTTTCAACCTGGGGATGATCGTGCTGGCCTTGTCCGTGCTGTTCTGGGTGGGCCGGCGCACGTATCGCAGCGGTGTCCGCGCGGCGCTCCGTGGCTATGCCAACATGGATACGCTGATCACACTGGGTACTGCTGTCTCGCTGCTCAGCGGCCCGGCCTCGTTCTTCATCCCTGTGGCCAACTATGCCGGAGTGTCGGCAATGATCATGGCCTTTCACCTCACCGGCCGCTACGTGGAGGAGACAGCTAAGGGCCGTGCCTCGCAGGCCATCCGCAAGCTGTTGGAACTCGGCGCCAAGACAGCGCGGATTGTGGTGGATGGGGACGAAGTGGAAGTGCCCATCGAGCGAGTAGTGATTGATGACATCATGATCGTCCGCCCTGGAGAAAAGATCCCCACCGATGGCGTGGTGATCGCAGGCGAAAGTGCAGTGGACGAATCGATGGCCACCGGCGAGTCCATGCCGGTCAACAAGGGGCCTGGCGATGAGGCCATTGGCGCAACGGTGAATCAGGAAGGTCTGCTCAAGGTGAAGGCGACCCGCATTGGCAAGGATACCTTCCTGGCGCAGGTGATCCGGCTGGTAGACGAAGCGCAGGGCTCGAAGGTGCCGATCCAGGCCTTTGCTGACAAGGTGACCTCGGTCTTTGTGCCGGTGGTCATCAGCATCGCTGTGCTAGCCGTGCTGGCCTGGGTCTTGGTTCCAGGGCTGATGAAGCCACTGGTCCGGGCAGGTACCTTCTTGCCCTGGGTGAATCCCGATCTGAGCGTTGTGACCCTGGCGGTTGTCTCGGCGGTGTCGGTGCTGGTCATCGCCTGCCCCTGCGCTCTGGGACTGGCTACTCCCACAGCCTTGATGGTAGGCAGTGGCATGGGTGCCGCGAACGGCATCCTGATTCGATCTGGAGAAGCCATCCAGACGCTCAAGGATGTCAAGGTGATCGTCTTTGATAAGACGGGAACGATCACCAAGGGCAAACCAGAAGTGACGGACGTGGTAGTAGGGGCCAGCGGCTTCGGTGAGCAGGACGTGCTGCAGATGGCAGGATCGGTTGAGTGGGGCAGCGAGCATCCTCTGGGTCGGGCCATCGTCGAACGGGCAGAAGCCGAGGGCCTGGCTCTGGCTGAGCCTAAGGAGTTCCAGGCGCTGCGGGGCAAGGGAGTCGTCGCTACGGTGAACGGCCAGCAGGTGCTGGTTGGTTCGCGGCGACTGATGCAGGAACGCGGGGTAGATGTCACGCCGCTCCTCTCTCAGGCGGAGGCGCTGGAGAGTGCAGCCAAGACGGTGATGTACGTGGTGACGGTAGACGATGGCCGGTCATCGGCAGCCGGTCTGGTGGCCGTGGCGGATACGTTGAAGGAGGACTCTGTGGCAGCCATCGGCGAACTCCACGAGATGGGTCTGCAGACAGCGATGATTACCGGCGACAACCGGCGCACTGCCGAGGTAATGGCCCGGCGGGTGGGAATTGACCACGTGCTGGCCGAAGTGTTGCCGGACGGCAAGGTGGCGGAGATTCAGAAGCTCCAGGAGCGGTTTGGTCTGGTGGCTATGGTCGGCGACGGTATCAATGACGCTCCAGCGCTGAAACAGGCTAACGTGGGCATTGCTATCGGCACAGGCACGGACATCGCGATCGAGGCCAGCGACGTGACGCTGGTGCGTGGCGAGCTGTCCGGCGTGGTGAGCGCGTTGAAGCTCAGCCAGGAGACCTTCCGCAAGATCAAGCAGAATCTGTTCTGGGCTTTCTTCTACAACATGGTGATGCTCCCTCTCGCGATCATTGGCTGGATGCACCCGTTGTTAGCAGAGGCTGCCATGGCCATCTCTTCGGTCACTGTGGTGACCAATGCTAACCTGTTACGGCGGGCGGACATCCGTCCCGCACATGAGAACTGATGGGCGATTACATCCGTTCGCAAGGGGGGATAGGATCGATTACTTGACGGCGAGCACGATTACTGTAGCGGCCAACGCGCTGCTTCTACGGCGGGTACAACTGGATCGCTAAGCACGACATAACGACGCCGTCCAGCGAGCGATGCAATGACGAGGAGATACGGTAATGATAGAGGATCAACCTTTCAAGGTGCGGAGCTGGTATGGTCTGCCTGCCGAAATCGTCGTTGGCCGGACGTGGCACTGGGTCCGCGCGGCTGGGCTGCCCCTTCCCCACCCAGGGCTGGTGGACATCCACTTGCACCAGGGTATCCCACGCCGCGAGCGTGAGCAACTGACCTACTGGCACGAGCTAGGTCACCTGGAGACCCTGCCCCTAGCATTGTTGCATGCCTTGGCCCTATGGCTGACCGGACGGCGGCGCGCGGACACGCCCTGGACACTGCGGCTGATCATTGGCACACTGGCCTGGCTTGCCGGCTGGGAGCTGGCTGCTGAGTTCTATACGATGGGGCGGGCTGGGCAGGACTATGCCCGGCTGTACCGCAAAGCGCATCCCCGATTGCCTATGGGACTACTCTTCTGGGCCGGAATGAGTGGTCTGACGGCCGCAGGGACGCTGTGGTTGTTGGGAGGCAGAAGGGACAAATGAACTGTTGGTGCAGTTTTGTGTGGTAGTTCTATGAAGGTTCGAGAGGAGGAGCATGATGAAGAAGCGCACCTTGAACATCGCAATTTGCTTGCTGACCGTTCTGTTTATTGCTCTCCTGAATGCCTGTGGCGGCCCTCCTGCTTCCCAGGCGACTCCGGTCCCTTCGGAAGAGGGCAAAGCGCTATTCACTGCCACGGGCTGCGGCTCCTGCCACGGGGCCAACGCACAGGGAATTGCCGGACTTGGCCCAGCCTTGCCGGGGCATTCCAAGGAGGCTGTCTTCCGACAGGTGCGGAGTCCGCCTAGTAAGAGTATGCCCGCCTACGATTCCAAGCGGCTGCCTGACGAGGAACTAGAGAAGATCGTCGCCTTCATCCAGAGTCTGGGTCCACCCGAAGGCGCAGGTGAGTTCGCCGGATCCATGACCGAAGCAGCGCATCTACGCCTGGCGCTGGTAGCGATCGGGGCAGGAGACATAGCCGATGCCAAGGCGCATCTCACAGATTTGATTGCGGCGGCTGAGGGCGAGCTGGAGGAAGAGGCTCAGGAGGTCCTGAAGCTACTGGAGGAAGGTGAAACCCACGCAGCCGAGCACGAGCTAGAGGAGATACTGCTCCAGGCACAGGGGAGCGAATGGAGCGAGGTACAACTGCATTTGGTCCTGGCATTGGATGCGCTAGAGCGCGACGAGAATGACGACGCAGCAGCCCATATACAGGATGCCATCAGCCTTGCGAGTGATGCGGAGCAGACCCGGCTAAAGGGACTGTTGGCGGACCTGAAGGCCGGCAGAGCTCATGACGTGGAGCACGAACTGGGGGAGATGGTGGGGCTGGTGGAATAAGCTCCATGCTGACGCAGGGCGTACGGATTCTACTGCTTCGTGCATGAGTTATTGGGCCCGCTTGTCGTCCCGTGAAGCGGGATGAACGATGTGGGAACAGATGCTCAAGTCTAGCAGTTGACGCAGTACCCTGCTTCGGCTGGCAAGATTCAGTATAGTGTATTATGATCAGGAAGGCAGGCAACGGCAGGCAGCTTCGTGCTTGTCTGGTTGAGCAGGATGCGCCACAGTCGGGGGAAAGCGGATAACAGGAGGGTTGAACGTCACCATGCATACAGACACATTGCGTAGGCTTCGCCTAGTTGTCTACATAATCACATTCTGCTTAGCTGTAATCATTCTGTATACGCTCTTTCAGACGCCAGCGCCGGCCTTGGCGAGGGTTGTGCGAGGAGCGGCTCTGTTTGGGTATGTGATGCTCTTCTGGGTCATCGTTTCTTCAGAATACATGCGTGGGATGCGCAAGCTCTTCGGGCGGCCCTTTCTCAAGGTGCACCATTTCCTGATGGTGATCGCGTGGCTGCTGATCGTGATCCATCCCCTTACTGTGGCCCTGCGGAGCAACAGCTTGGCCGTTTTCGTGCCCATCTTCTCTCCATTTCGTGAGTTTCTGGTTTGGGCGGGCCGGCCAGCCCTGTACCTTTTTGCTCTGGCTACGCTGGCTGCCCGCCTTCGCAGTAGTATAAAGAGCACCTGGAAATTCATCCACTGGTTGAACTACCTGGCTTTCTTGCTGGTTTTCGTCCATGCCTGGCTGCTCGGCACCGATGTGGCCAGCGGCTTATTGCGCGTCATCTGGGCAGCGATGGCCGGCATCGTGTTGCTCGTGTTCCTACACAAGCGACTTGGCGGCACGTGATTGACGTAGTGAGCGACAGAAGGCTGCAGCTAACTTGCTCCACATAGAAGTTGTCTACGGAAAGGCAGGGTATGCCCGAAGAAAGCAAGGGAAGCCAGAGCCTCTTCCGCCGGAGGTTCCTGACACTTGGCTGTGGCGTGCTGCTGGGCGGACACCAAGGCAGAGCAGCACGCCGTTGATGTCATTGGTGCCATCACTGGGCCGTCAGCGCGTTGCTCTTGCGGGGGGCAGAGTCCGCGCGGCTGGGTTGCCCCTTCCACACCTAGGGCATGCAGAGCACGAAGCGGTTCTTCGTGAGGTCCTGAAGACCTCGGCAGTTTGCTGCCCACTGACGGTCTGGACCAGCCTGCGGCCAGTACGTTGTGGTTGGAGCTCGCGCCCAGGTTGCCGGTCAGAAGAGGGAGGGTCCTCCGTGGTTCACGGAGGTTTCAAAGAGCACGGGGCGCCTGCTGCTGGCGCCTCTTGCATATCACGCGGCGGCTATGGTCTCAATCGTACTACCTGGTCCCCAAGCCGTCATCCTGCTGGACAGACGGTTACGTCTTCGTACATGATGTGCAGGAATGGCTGCTCCATGCCGTTGGGCATTACAGAGTCTGTCGGCACTGGGCTTGTCTGAGGACCTTCCGGAGTCGCTTCGATGTTGGGAAGTATGAGGTGGAAGTGGATCCTGCTGTTGTCAACCCCCTCGTCGAAGATGCGTTTGTACTCATCGTCGCGCACCACATTGCTGATCATACCGTGGACCAACCGGTTGGAGGCCACTACTTCACCGTCAACGGTCAGTTCACCCTTGCCCCGGAAGGCGACGTAGACGTACATCGTAGGCATCCGCTTGGTTCCGATTCCGGTCATGCCGTGCTGGGCAACCATGACAACTGGACCGATGCCGCCCAGGTGGCCGACAACCTGGCTGGGGCGGGCATTGTGGTGCTGCGGAACGAACGGCAGGCCGTGAAGGTGCAGAACGAGGTGGCGAGTACCCGCCTCTGGTGGAGGGCGTGACACCCGAGGGCTTGGTGGGCAGCAGACCACGTAAGACGTAAAGCGCAAAACGTAGAACGTAAGCTAGGAGGTGGCCTATGCTTTTTGAACGTATCGAGTCCAAGGGGTTGGCGCACTATTCTTACCTGATTGGTGACGGGGATCGCGCGGTGGTGATTGACCCACGGCGGGATTGTGACGTCTACATCGAAGTTGCTACGCGCGAGGGCCTGCCGATCACACATATTCTGGAGACGCATCGCAACGAAGACTATGTGATCGGCTCGCTGGAGTTGGCTCACCGTACCGGAGCGGAGGTGTTGCACTCGGCCTACGACGATCTGGACTATGGCTACGGCGGGAGCATGGCGGAGGGCGAGGTGCTCAGGGTCGGGCGACTGCGCCTGCAGCCGATTCACACACCAGGGCATACGCTGGGGCACATGAGCTTTCTGCTGCGCGATGCCACGGGGGCACCTTGGGTGCTATTCAGCGGTGACGCGCTTTTTGCTGGAGATGTGGGCCGCACCGATTTCTACGGCGAGGACAAGCTGGAGGAGATGACCGGCCCGCTCTATGACAGCCTTTTCAAGAGAATCTTGCCCCTTGGCGATGGGGTGATCGTCGCTCCATCTCACGGCTCCGGCTCTGCTTGCGGCACGGCCATTGCTGAGCGCTCGTGGACCACTATCGGACTGGAGCGCGTGCGCAATCCCAGTCTGCAATACAGGGCCAGGTCCGAGTTTGTGCGAAACGTGGCGCGGATGCTCGAGTATCCGCCATACTTCCGCATGATGGAGAAACTGAATCTGGTGGGACCGCCGCTGCTTGGGCCATTGCCTTCTCCGAGGCCGCTCTCGCCCCATGAGTTTGCTGAGCAGGCGAAGAATGCCATAGTGCTGGACACGCGCATGGAGCTGGGCTTTACCGCTGCGCACGTGCCCGGCGCCATCTCCATCTGGGAGAATAGAGTGCCTCGCTGGGCGGGCTGGTTCCTGCCCTACGACAAGCCCATCCTGCTGGTGAGCGAAAGCAACGACGTCTCGCCCGTCGTGCGTGCTCTGCTGCGCATCGGTTATGATCGGGTAAAAGGCTTCCTTTCGGGCGGCATGCTTGCCTGGCACATGGCCGGTCTGAGCAGCGAAGCCATCGCGGCGGTGACCGTTCAGGAGTTGTGCCATCTGCTGGATGAGGCGGAGGACGTATGGATTCTGGACGTACGCAGTGACAAAGAGGTGAAGCACAACCCAATACCAAACGCACATCACATCCACCTCAGCCAACTACCGAAGCACGTGGCTGAAGTGCCGGGCGACCGTCCCGTTTTTCTATTCTGCGGGAGCGGCGTGCGTTCCACGGTGGCAGCCAGCTTGCTGAAGCGTGCTGGTTGGGAGAACCTGACCGTGGTGCTGGGTGGCTTGGCCGGCTGGAGCTCGGTGAGCTGTCCGTTGCCATGAACGGGAGATCGGTTTTCAGTCACCGGTTACCGGTAACCTCTTACGCAGCATGCGCTGCTTTTCAAGCAGGCAGTTGTCACAAGAGACATTTGTCACAGACAGAGAGGCACTCCTATGGTATCTTAGGGGTGCTTTGTTGTATCCGAAAGAGGAAGCCAGTGCGTGGCAAGAAGGGAGCGAAGAAATGGACAAGAAGAAAGTACCGTACGGATCGGGCCAAGTGAAGTGGGTTACCACTGAGTGGTTGGAAGAACATCTAGAAGACGAAGGGCTGATGATCCTGGACACACAGCCCGACATCCACGACTATATCAAGGTGCACATTCCTGGTGCCGTTTACCTGAGCGAAAAGACGCTGCGGGTACCTTTGCACGGTACGCCGGGCAAGTGGATTCCAAAAGAAGCGGCGCAGTTGCTGTTGCGTCGGCTGGGTTTGTGGGCGGACGTTCCCGTGGTAGTCTACACGGACAAGGGACTGTTCAAAGGCTGGGGCGATGGCCTGGAGCAGACGATGGTGGCTTACAGCCTGGTGCGCTTTGGCCACAACAACGTCTACGTGCTGGACGGCGGCCTTGACAAGTGGTTGCACGAGGGGCGCCCGACGAGCCAGGTATTCCCCAAGGTCGAGGCGTCGGATTTCAAAGCCGCTGTGCGCTCCGAGATGTTCGTGAGCTACGAGGAGTTCAAGCGGATTAAGGACAACGACGACGTGATCCTGTTGGATGCACGGCCGTCCAACGTCTATCAGGGAGAAGGCCCCTGGATCCGCAACGAGCACATCCCGGGTGCTGTGAACCTGCCCTGGAAGGGGCAAATGGATGCGGACAATCCAGCCTTTCTGAAGCCGGAACAGGAGATTCAAGATTGTTGAGGCCAAGGGTGCCACGCCGGACAAGCTGATCCTCGCTTCCTGTGGCACTGGCCGCGAGGCGACGAACGAGTACATTCTGTTCAAGTACTTCCTGGGCCACCCGCGGGTCAAGCTGTACGAGGGATCGTACACTGAGTGGACCTCTTATGCGGATAACGCTGCTGTTATGGGGATGGATCCGAGGCAGGCGACGCAAGACGTAAAGAGCAAAACGTAAAGAGTAGAATGGGAGGACTGGAGATGGAGAAGGTGCAGGATTTGGTTTGTGAGATGTGGATTGATCCTGACAAGGCGGCAGCCACGTCGGAGTACAAGGACAAGACGTACTACTTCTGTGCTCGCGGCTGCAAGGTCGCGTTTGATAAGGACCCGGAGAAGTACGTCAAGAAGGAACACGGAGAGGCAGAGCACAAACACTGCTGCCACTGAGTCAGGAGGCAGGCCCGCCATTCTGATGATGTCGGCAGTACGATCATGATGGCGGGTCGCGGTAAGAAGGGCGGCGTCGTGGCATACATCTGCCACGGCGCGTGGGTCCCGATCTCGGCGGGCATTGTGAAAGGCAAGCGAGCCACCCACTTGTATGCAGAAGTCGTCAAAGACGGCAACCTGATCAGCTCCCGCATCCCGGAGGACCTGCCAGCCTTCTGCAGGACAATAATCAGTGCACTGGAGTAGAGTGGTTACCAGTTAGTGGTTGACGCTTGGAGGTGATGCGACATGGAGAAATGGGAGTGTCCAGTTTGCGGCTACATCTATGACCCCGCAGTAGGTGACCCGGATGGCGCGATACCGCCCGGCATCGCCTTCGAAGATCTGCATGACGATTGGGTCTGTCCCGAGTGCGGTGCAGGCAAAGACATGTTCGAAAGGGTAGCGTGAGGCATGAAACACGTCGTCGTCGGCAACGGCGTAGCCGGTGTGACGGTGGCTCAGGGCATCAGGCGAGCCGATCCGGCTGCCGCGGTGCACATTGTGGGCGCGGTCTTGCTCAACGACAGAGAGCGGGTGCAACCCATGGCTCAACTCATCGAGCAGGGGGTGGACGTTTCGCCTATGCCAATGGCCTGTTGGACGACGACTTTGACCTGAAGTCACTATTACCACAAGTCAATCTAAGTAGGTATAATGATGCACAAGATGACTCAGGCCAATTTGGAAGCGGCTTTCGCCGGTGAAAGCCAGGCGCACATGAAGTACCTGATCTTCTCCGACAAGGCAGAGCGGGAGGGGTTTGGCAGCATGGTGCGGCTCTTCCGGGCAATAGCCTACGCCGAGCGGATGCACGCCACCAATCACTTCAAGACGCTGAAGAACCTTGGCCAGACCGCGGCGAACCTGGAAGCTGCCATCGGCGGCGAGACCTGCTAGGTTGAGGAGATGTATCCCGCCTTCAGGGCGGTGGCCGAATTGCAGGAGGAGAAGGCCGCCGTCCGTTCCAACAACTGGGCGCTGCAGGCGGAGAAGATCCATGCCGAGATGTACGCCAGAGCCAAGACGGCCGTGGAGGCCGGAAAGGACGCTGAGGTGGGACAGGTGTACGTCTGCCCCGTCTGCGGATGGACAGGGGAGGGCGAACCACCGGACGAGTGCCCGCTGTGCAAGGTGAAGAAGGAGAAGTTCGTTACCTTCTAGCTGGCCGAGGGGATGGGTGAGGAGCAGTCTCCTGCGCTCCGCCCCGCTTTACTCGGCCGAAGGTCAAGGCCTGCCACTTGGGCTGGCCACGTGTGAATAGGGTCGTGGAATAGCAATGGGCGAGAAGGCCCGCAACGACCCATACGAAGCCTTCGTCGGCGAGGCCAAGGCGCACCACCGGCTGTTGGTTTTCGCCGGCAAGGCAAAAAAAAGGAGGTCAAATCAAGAATGGGTACAAAAGGAAGGGAAATCGTAGGCAAGGACGTAGACAAACTCATCGAGATGCTCAACAAGGCTCTTGGAGACGAATGGTTGGCGTACTACCAGTATTGGATAGGCGCAAAGGTAGCCAAGGGCCCCATGAGGGGAACCGTCGCCGCCGAGCTCTTGCAGCACGCTACGGAGGAACTCGGACACGCGGAGCTGCTCGCCAATAGGATCATCCAGCTTGGTGGCACGCCGCTCCTCACGCCCGAAGACTGGTACAAGATGACCAACTGCGGGTACGAGGCTCCCGAGGAGCCATACGTGGAAGTGTTACTGGCTCAGAACATCAAGGGTGAACAGTGCGCCATAGAGGTTTACCAGAAGCTGGTGCACTTTACCAAGGATTCTGACCCAGTGACGTATGAGATGGTTCTCTCGATCCTCACAGACGAGATCGAGCACGAAGAGGACCTTCAGGCCATCGAGGAAGACATAAAGCTGATGAAGGAGAGGGCGTAGCTATGAAACTCGGCGATAGGATTCAGGAGGCGGACTGGAAGAAAGAGAAGCACGTCCCGGTCATCGAGTGCTCGGAGCAGGTGAAGGCGGGTGAGCTCTTTGAGGTGAGAGTCAGCCTGGGGAAGGAGATTGGTCATCCCAACACCACTGAGCACCACATCCGCTGGATCTCGCTCTACTTCCACCCGCAGGGCGACAAGTTCACCTACGACGTGGGGCGCTTCGAGTTCAATGCCCACGGCGAGTCGGGCGCTGGCCCGAACCAGGGACCCGTCTACACGCACCATGCGGTGACCACGTCGCTGAAGATCAGCAAGCCTGGCACGCTGCATGCCCTGGCCTACTGCAACATCCACGGCTTGTGGGGGAGCAGCAAGCAGATCCGGGTAGGCTGAAACTGTGCGTTGGTAGGCTGGTGGGTTGGCGATTGACGGCATCCGCGGGGTATCCCCCCCCCGCCAATTGACCAATCCACCGTCTGCCAGGCTGCGCCGGAAACCCCGAGCGCCGCCACGGGAGAGACAAGCGCAACAATGCAAACCAAGACATTCATCGTAGAGGGGCTAACCTGCATAGACTGTGCTGAGAGAGTCCGAGCGGCCGTCAGTCAGGTAGAAGGGGTGGGCGACAGCCAGGTTGACCACGCCAATGGCACGCTGATGGTTTCACTGGCGGGGCCCGATCTGCCGACAGAGGAGATCGCCAGGGCGGTGAGGGCGGCTGGCTACACGCTGGCCACCGACCGGCGCCGGCATAGCGGGGCAATTCTGACTTTCGTCCGGTTTGTCCTTTCGAAGCGCGAGACGATTCTGACCGTTGTGGCTGGGTTGCTGACGCTGCTGGGGCTGGCCCTGGCGATGTCCGGCGCGCCCCACTGGAGCCAGACAGTCCTCTTTGCGGCGGCCGTCGTGGTGGGTGGCATCACGGTCGCGCGCCACGCCTTTCAGGAGTTGTGGCTGTCTCGCAGTTTGGGGATCAACGCGCTGATGGTGATCGCGGTCGTGGGCGCGGCTGTCATCGGCGAGTGGGCCGAGGCGGGCATCGTGGTGGTGCTCTTTTCATTGGGCGAAGCGCTAGAAGGGTTCGCTGCGGAACAGGCACGCGGTGCGCTGGAGAGCCTCGTGGACCTGGCCCCGCCGGTGGCGCTAAAGCTCCTGTCCAGCGGCGAGACCCGGGAGGTGCCGGTGGAGCAACTGACCATCGGAGATCGGGTGCTGGTGCGCCCTGGCGACCGGGTCAGCGTGGACGGTGTGGTAGTGGGCGGCGAGAGCGCCGTGGATCAAGCTCCAATCACCGGGGAGAGCGTGCCGGTGGAGAAAAGGCTGGGCGATGAGGTCTTTGCCGGTAGCATCAATACCTCCGGCGCGCTGGAAGTGGAGGCGACTCACCTGGCGGCTGACAACACTCTGAACCGCATGGTGACGCTGGTGAGGGAGGCGCAGTCGCGCCAGGCTCCGGTGCAGCGCTTCATAGATCGCTTCGCTCGTGTCTACACGCCGACCGTAGCCGGGATGGCTGCATTGGTGGCGGTCCTCCCACCGCTGATCTTTGGGCAGCCGTTCTGGGGAGATCATGGCTGGTTGATGCGGGCGCTGCAAATGCTGGTGATTGCCTGTCCCTGCGCTCTGGTGATCAGCACGCCGGTCAGCCTGGTGAGCGCGATGACCAACGCCGCCTCGCGTGGGGTACTGATCAAGGGCGGGCGTTACCTGGAGGCGCTGAGCCGAGTCCGCGCCTTTGCCTTCGACAAGACCGGCACTCTGACCGAGGGACGTCCCGTCATCACAGACCTCGTGGATGTCTGCACCTGTGGGGAGTGCCCAGAGAACTGCGGCCTTGAGCACGCCGCTTCGGTCGAGGCGCAGTCATCTCACCCACTGGCCCGCGCGTTGCTGGCAGAGGCGGATGCGAGAGGGGTGGCAGTGCTACCTGCTCAGGACGTCACCTTGTTGAGCGGGCGAGGCATGGAAGGCATTGTGAACAGGGCGCAGGTCACAGTTGCCAGCCACGCCCACTTTGACGAGTACATTGCGCATCAGGACTCTGTTTGCCGGCAAGCCGACGAGCTGTCCGCCCAGGGCAAAACGGTGATGCTGGTCCGACACGACGACGAGGTGTGCATGATATTCGGCGCGGCCGACATGCCGCGTCCCAGCAGCCGTCAGGTACTCGCCGATCTGAAGGCGGGAGGCATCCACACCGTCATGCTGACCGGCGACAGCCAGGCCGTGGCGGCAGAAATCGGACGCCAGGTAGGGGTGGATGAAGTACGCGCCGGGCTGTTGCCGGAGGAAAAGGTGCTTGCTGTCGCAGCGCTGAAGGAGGAGTATCAGACGGTGGCCATGGTCGGCGACGGCGTCAACGACGCCCCGGCCCTGGCCCAGTCTGACGTGGGCATCGCCATGGGCGGGGCAGGCTCTGCCCAGGCAATGGAGACCGCCGACATGGTTCTGATGGGCGATGACCTGGCCCAACTGCCGTTCATCGTGAGGCTCAGCCGCAAGACGAGGCGAGTTGTGATGGTCAATATCGCCTTTGCCCTCGCGGTCAAGGCGGCCATCTTTGTCCTGGCGGCGGCGGGCCTAGCTACGTTGTGGATGGCGATCGTGGCCGACGTCGGTGCGTCGCTGGCGGTGATCCTGAATGGGTTGCGACTGCGTCGAATGGGAGCATAATCAAGGGATTGACGCGACACCTGAGGTTGGGTTCGAGTCATTGCTCCCAGCAGTGGCGCGGTGCTGCCAGTGTGGCTTCTGGGTCAGCCAGGAAAGGGGCGCGTCCTGCATCGATTGGTGTGCCGTTGCCAAGGAGTGCATCGGTCTGGCCAAATACGAGCGGCTGATGAAGAGTCGCCCTCCGGACACCACCGCTGAGGAGAATACAACGTGAGGGTGACGAGTCCGTGAGAGTACGAAAGCAACCCAAGGTCAGCTCGTACTTAGTGACGAGGGGTTGTGCTACGACCGCGGATTGTGAGCCCCGCTGAGCACCATAGCTGTTTCAAGGAGGAAGTTCCTATGGACGTGAAACAGGCTATACGCAAGAAGAGAGGCCGGAAAGGTTACCCCTTGGAGAAGTTCGCCTACGTGGATACTGTTCGAAGCTAGCTGCGCACGAGGGAGGTCTGGGCAATGCCTGCAATTGAGATCAAACCCGATGTCTATTGGATAGGTGTGAACGACAGGACAACCGACCTGTTCGAGGGCCTGTGGCCAATCGCAAAAGAAGGGGTCTCCTACAACTCCTATCTGATCAACGACGAAAAGAAGGCCATCGTTGACTTGGCCAAGGGGCTAAAGACAGACGAATTCTTCAGCCACGTCGCCGAAATCGTAGATCTGGCTGAGATTGACTATGTGGTGATCAACCACATGGAACCGGATCACACCGGCGTGTTGCACACCCTCAGGAGGATAGCCCCGGGTGCAACCATTCTGGGTTCCGCCAAGACGAAGGGGATGCTGGAGTCCTTCTATGGAATCACCGACAACGTCGAGGTCGTCGAGGACGGGGAGATGCTCCCCTTGGGCAAGAAGACATTGCAGTTCTTCTCCACCCCCTTTGTGCACTGGCCGGAGACGATGATGACCTACGAGACGTCGCACCGCATCCTCTTCTCCTGCGATGCCTTTGGTAGTTACGGGGCCCTCCGTGGCGCCCTCTTCGACGATGAATGCACGGATCTAGACTTCTATCAAAAGGAATCGCTCCGCTACTACGTCAACATCGTGGCCAAGTTCAGCAGGCCGGTGCTCAGGGCCATCAAGAAGCTGGCCGATGTGCCTGTGGAGATCATAGCCCCCTCCCACGGTCTCATCTGGCGAGAGCAGCCTCAGCTCATCGTTGATCTCTACAGGAAGTGGGCCGAGTACGCCACCGGCAAAACCGAAGCGGGCATAACCCTTGTCTATGGCTCGATGTACGGTAACACTGAGGCGATGATGAACGCCGTGGCTCAGGGCATTTCCCGTGTGGGGGTGTCCCTGGAGATCTTTGACGTGGCCAGAACCCATGTCAGCTATATCCTTCCGTCACTGTGGACTAAGGCAGGGGTGATGGTTGGGGCTCCCACTTACGAAGGCACGCTGTTCCCACCGATGGCCCAGGCGCTGGAGATGGCCGTGCTCAAGCGCGTGCTGAACAAGAAGGTCGCCGCGTTCGGCAGTTACGGGTGGAGCGGTGGTGCCATGAGACACCTCAAAGAGATCATAGAGCCCATCAAGTGGGAACTCGTTGACTCGTTCCAGTTCATTGGGAAGCCCAGCGAGGAGGATCTCAAAGAGGGGGAGGAATTCGGGGCCAGGTTTGCAGAACTGGTCAGTCGCATCGGAGGGTGATCCGGACCTGGAGGAAAAGGCGGCGGGTCGGACGCCTTTGGCAGCGATCAAGGGAGCGGAACTGGATGCTCGAGTCCTGCTGGTGGAGGGCTCTGCCATTGCCGAGACGTGTGTCAACGTAGGATGTGTTCCGTCCAAGAATCTGATCCGGGCGGCCGAACCGCTCCACTATCCCGCCCATCCAGCCTGCGAAGGCTTGGCGGCCTGTGCGCCCACCACGAACTGGCAGCAGGTGATCCAGCAAGAAGAAGACCTGGTCACCACATTCCTGCCCGGGCTCATTGTGTGGGCCGGATCTGGCGTGAAAGTGGATTGAGACCAATGATAGGCGTACATTCCCATCCGATTCGGGTCGCCGTCGTCGGCGTGGGCAACGTAGGCTCGACCTTCGCCTACGCACTGCTGCTCAGCGGGCTGGCAGCCGAGATTGTGCTGGTGGACGTGAATCGCGCCCGGGCCGAGGGCGAAGCTATGGACCTGAACCATGCGATGCCTTTCGCCCGCCCCACTCGCATCTGGGCTGGCGACTACAGCGACTGCGCCGGGGCGGTGGTGACCGTTATCGCCGCTGGTGTTGGCCAGCGGCCAGGGGAGACGCGCCTCGACCTGGTGCGGCGCAACGCCGACATCTTTGGCCAGGTGATACCTGAGGTCGTGCAACACAACCCGAATGGCATTCTGCTCATCGCCACCAACCCGGTGGACGTGTTGACCTATGTTACCTGGAAGCTCTCAGGGCTGCCAGCACAGCAGGCCATTGGCTCCGGCACTATCCTGGACACGGCCCGTTTCCGCTACATCTTGAGCCAGCACTTTGGGGTGGACCCGCGCAGCGTGCACGCGTACATCATCGGCGAGCACGGTGATAGCGAGGTACCGCTGTGGTCGCTGGCCAACATCGCAGGCATGCGATTGCCCGCTTTCTGTGCTGCCCATGAGTTGCCCCACGACCAGGCGATTATGGATGACATCTTCGTTCGGACGCGGGATGCCGCCTACCACATCATCGAGCGCAAGGGAGCGACCTACTACGCCGTAGCGGCTGGGCTGATGCGCATCGTGGAAGCCATCCTGCGAGACCAGAGCACGGTGCTTTGTATCTCCAGCCTCATCGAGGACTACTGCGGGATCAGCGACGTCTGCCTCAGCCTGCCCACGGTGGTGGACCGCGGCGGCGTGGAACGGGTGCTGCGGTTGGATCTGAGCCCGCAGGAGATCGAAGGTCTGCGTCAGTCGGCCCACATCCTGAAGGCGACCCTCGCTCAGTTGAGGCTGGAGGGGGCATGAAACGTTTTGCAGTGTTGACCAGTGAGGGTGATGCACCCGACGTCCGCCATGTGGCTGTCAATTGGCCGGTTGACATGGCGCAACTGACCCGCGAGCCTGATATCGTGCCCACTGAGCACCTGCAATATGCGCTGGCCCGAGTGGACTGCGGCTGTTGCGGTTGACGACGCAGGCGAGTCGTGAGATGCACAGCGAGGATAGCAAGGACACCAAGCTGCCCTTGTACCAGTCGAATGGCGGGGTTGGAAATGGGCCAAACGCCTCTTGACTGTCATGGCGGTGGCATGAGTGCCATTGCTGCGCGCACGTTGGTCAAACGGGGCTACACCAACGTGTGGAACCTGGACGGTGGTATGAATGCCTGGAAGCAAGCGGGATACGAACTGCTGAGCAAGAGTGAGTAGACAGGAGGTGTGATGAACAGGACGAATTGGACTGCAGTGTTGGTTTTTGGCGGCGTGGTGCTTGTGGTGGCGGTGACTGGCTGCGTCCTATTGTGGGCGCTGTCCGGCGCTTTCGGTGGAGTGATAGGGCCGGGGATCATGGGGCGTGGCGGCATGATGGGCGGCTGGTGCCCCTGGTGTGGGGGGACGAGTATGCTCGGTGGCAGAACCTTGGCTGGATTCTTCGTCCTGTTGTTCATTATGTTTGCAGGACTCGGCTTGCTGGGCCTTCTGATCGTAGGTCTGCTTTGGCTGGCGCGCAGCGCCAGAGGGAAGGAACTACAATGAACGGGAAGAGGACGAACTGGCCACTCGTCATCGGCGGCGCCGTATTGGTTGGCCTGCTCCTGGTGGCCTGCTTGTGGGTAGTTTGGTCGGGGATGAGCGCATTCCTGACGTCCCGCACAACCCCTCCACCGGAGTACCGCTCCAACGGTGCGCAGATTTACTTCACAGCCACAAGTCAGCGCGGCACGCCCATTACTTCCGATTTTCGCATGGGTATGATGGCAGGCGGGAGGGTGGCCTGTGTCACCTGCCATGGTCCAGATGGTCGAGGCGGCCAGGTGCGGATGATGATGAGCACATTCGACGCCCCTGACATTCGCTATGAGACGCTGACCTCAGAGGAACACGGCGCGGAAGACGAGCACGAGCCCTGCACCGACGAAACGATCAAGCGGGCGATCACCGTGGGATTCGAGCCGGATGGCGAGCCTCTGGACGAGCCGATGCCCCGCTGGACGATGAGCCAGGCCGACCTGGACGACTTGCTGGACTTTCTCAAGGCGCTGGACTGAGCATGGAGGACAAAGCGACCATCCAGACCCAGTCTCGCTACAATCGCATTGCACCGTTCTATGACTTGATGGAGGCCATTGTCGAGCGCCTTGTCTTCCAACGGTGGCGAGAGATGCTCTGGTCGCGGGTGCGCGGGGAGCGAGTGCTGGAAGTAGGGGTAGGAACAGGCAAGAATCTGCCCTACTATCGCCAAGGCATCCGGATGACGGCTGTGGATATGAGTGAGAGGATGCTGGAGCGAGCGCGGCGGCGAGCCCAAAAGCTCCGCATTGACGTTGAGCTGCAGCTTATGGACATTCAGAATCTGGAGTTTCCTGATGCCACTTTTGACGCAGCCGTGGCTACTTTTGTATTCTGCTCGGTGCCGGATCCTGTCCTGGGACTGCGGGAGCTGGAACGAGTGGTCAAGCCGGGGGGGCAGATCCTTCTACTGGAGCATGTGCGGGTGAACAAGCCTTTGATTGGCAGCCTGATGGACCGGCTCGATCCGCTCATACTGCGGCTGGCAGGCCCACACATCAAGCGACGCACGGTGGAGAATGTGAAAAAGGCTGGTCTGGAGATCGAGTGGGTGGAGGAGTTGGCTCCTGGCGGGCTGGTCAAGTTAATCATCGCCCGCCGGGCGCTTTGAGAGGTACTGGTTGCAGTTGGCGCTTGCCATAAGGGATGAGCACCGCTGCCTAGGCCCTTCTGGCCTGGAGCCAGCGCTTGCTCTCGTCCACCACACAAGTTGGTTACATAACAGAGAGAAAGGATCGTGGGGTGAGCGAACGAAGCCACGTCGAACTGGAAATCAGAGCTATGACCTGCGACAGTTGTGCTCGTCACGTAACCAAAGCCCTCGAAGCGGTGGCGGGCGTGTCAGAGGTCGATGTCCCTGGCTGGCAGTCCGGGCGGGCCACCCTGGTTGCCGGCGCAGAGGTCACCGACAAAGCCCTGCGCCAGGCCGTGGAGGAGGCCGGCTACCGCGCCACCGTGAAGCAGCGCCGACCAACGGAGGGTGAGCGCCGGGCGCCCACAATCGAGAGTGCGGACTATGACCTGCTGGTCATTGGCGGTGCGTCGGCGGGCTTTGCCGCAGCGATCAAGGGTGCCGAGCTGGATGCCCGGGTGCTGCTGGTGGAGGGCGCCACCATTGGCGGCACGTGTGTGAACATAGGGTGTGTTCCGTCCAAGAATCTGATCCGGGCGGCCGAGCTGGTCTACCATTCCGCCCATCCAGCCCACGAAGGCTTGGCGGCCTGTGGGCCCACCACGAACTGGCAGCAGGTGATCCAGCAAAAAGATGACCTGGTCACCTCCCTGCGCCAGAGCAAGTATGTGGATGTGGTCAAAGCGTATCCCAACATCACGCTTGTGCGCGGCCAGGCGCTTCTGAGCGGCAAGCGGGGCGTGAACGTGGACGGGGAAACCTACGTTGCCCGCAAGATCGTGCTGGCCACTGGCGCACACTCTTGGGCCCCGCCCATTCCTGGTCTGGAAGAAGCTGGCTATCTCGACAGCACCGCCGCCTTCGAACTGCAGGAACTGCCCGAGTCGATGATTGTGGTAGGTGCTGGTGCGATTGGCCTGGAGCTGACCCAGCTTTTCTCCCGCTTTGGAGTGAAGGTGACCCTGCTCGAAGCCTTACCGCGCATTGCTCCAGCCGAGGATCCCAGGATTGGGCACGCCCTGGCTCGCTACCTGGCCCAGGAAGGGATCGAGGTCCACGCTGGCGTGCGCATCCAGCGTGTGGATCGCTCCGACGGAACCTACCGTATACAGGCTGAGATGGGGGGCGAAGCGACCGAGTTCACAGCGGCACAACTGCTTGTGGCCACCGGCCGGCGGGCCAACACGGCTGACCTTGGGTGTGAGGAAGCCGGCATCAAGCTCGGGAAGCGGGGTGAGATCATTGTCGATGAGCACCTGCAAACCACCAATCCGGCAGTGTACGCTGCGGGCGACTGCATCGGCGAGCCGATGTTCGTGTACGTGGCAGCCTACGCCGGAGGTCTCGCGGCCGAGAACGCGCTCAAAGGTGCCGGTCGGGTTTATGACTTACAGGCGCTTCCGCGGGTTACGTTCACCGACCCGCAGGTCGCCAGCGTGGGCCTGGATGAAGGTCAAGCGAGGGAGCAGGGATATTCGGTGAAAACCACCGTGCTGGAGCTGAAGTATGTGCCTCAGGCCCTGGTCGCATACAACACACGTGGGCTGATCAAGTTGGTGGCCGACGCGGACAGTGACCGCCTGCTCGGTGTCCAGATACTGGCCGCCGAGGCTGGAGACGTGATCCAGGAGGCGACGCTAGTAGTGCGCTTGGGGTTGAAGGTGAGCGATCTTCTGGAGACTTTCCATCCCTATCTGACCATGGTCGAGGGCCTGAAGCTGGCGGCCCTGACCTTCGAGAAAGATGTGACGCGGCTGAGTTGTTGTGCCTCGTGATTGGCACACCGCCGCAGACTTGGATCTGCGGCACATTGAAAGGGGGATCAAATGCGTGAGACACAAGTTACTCTGGCCTTGAAGGATTTCGTGGGCCCCGATTGCCCATGCGCCATCGAGGACCAGGTGCGCGCTCTGCATGGTGTGCACGACGTGGCCGTCAATCCCGTCGCTGACGTGGTGCAGCTCACCTACGATGCGGACGCCGTCAGCTTGGAGCATCTCAAGCACATGCTGACCGGAATGGGCTGCCGCTGCGAGGGTGAGCAAGAACGTCCGGCGAAAGCGCATATGGAGCATGAGCAGCAGAAGGCAGAAGGCCACGATCACCACGCCATGATGGAGCAGGACTTTCGGCGGCGCTTCTGGGTTGTGTTGGTGGTCAGCATCCCCGTGCTGCTGCTTTCTCCCACCATCCAGGATTGGTTCGGCTTCCGTCTGACTTTCCCTGGGGTGAACTATGTGCTCTTTGCGCTGGCCAGCGTGATCGTTTTCTACGGCACGCAGACCTTTTACAAGGGAGCGGGCCAAGCAGTCCGCACCGGGGTGTTCGACATGAACGTGCTGGTGAGCCTGGCGGTTACTGCAGGGTACCTGTTCAGCGTGGGTTCCACCTTCCTCTTCAGCGCGGCGGACTTTTACTGGGAGATCAGCACGTTGGTGGCAGTGTTGTTACTGGGCCACTGGATGGAGATGCGCGCCGTGCGCGGTACGGCTGGCGCTTTGAAAGAGCTCACCAGGCTCATTCCGCCGATGGCTAACCGTGTCTCCAAAGATGGGAGTATAGAAGAGGTGCCTACGTCGCAGGTGCAGAAAGGCGATTTGCTGCTGGTGCGCCCCGGAGAAAAGGTCCCTATCGACGGCCGTGTGCTGGAGGGGCAGAGCAGTGTCAACGAGGCCATGATCAGCGGCGAGTCCAAGCCGCTGTCCAAGGGACCCGGCGATGAGGTCATTGGCGGCACGCTCAACGGCGAGGGTGCGCTGCGCATTCAGGTGGAGAAGACGGGGGAAGAGACGGCCCTGGCGCAGATCATTGCCCTGGTGAAACGAGCTCAGGCTTCGAAGCCGCCTGTGCAACGCCTCGCGGACCGTGCTGCCCACTGGCTAACTATCATCGCTACTGTGGTGGCAGCGCTGGCTTTTGTGTTTTGGTTCTTCATCAACGGGCAGCCACTGGTCTTCGCATTGACTCTGGCGGTGACAGTGCTGGTCATCGCCTGTCCACATGCCTTGGGGTTGGCCATCCCGGTGGTGACGACCCTCGCGACGCCCCTGGCGGCGCGCAGCGGCATGCTGATCCGCAACGCCGCGGCCCCCGAGACGGCGCAGCGTGTGGACACGGTCATCTTTGACAAGCCCGGCACACTGACCAAAGGGGAGTTTGGGGTGACCGACGTGGTTCCTCTGGCTGACTGGGATGAGCAGACGCTGTTGCAACGGGTGGCGGCACTGGAGGTCAACTCCGAGCACGTCATCGGGCAGTCTATCGTGAAGGCTGCGCAGGGGTGGCCCCTGTCCCTGCCGACGGTGGGCAACTTCCTTGCGGTGCCCGGCAAGGGCGCGCAGGCTATCGTCGAAGGGGTGCAGCTCTCTGTCGGCAACCGCGCACTGATGGAGGAACTGGGTGTGAGCGTGCCCCAGGATGCCCGTCTGACAGCGCTGGGCCAGCAGGGCAAAACGGTCGTCTACGCGGCGACGAATGGCCGTCTGTTGGGCGCGAGCGCCCTGGCCGACTTGATCCGCGACGAATCGCGGGAAGCCGTGGGCACGCTGAAGGAGATGGGCGTGCAGGTAGCCATGCTCACCGGTGACAGCCGGGAGGGCGCTGATTGGGTTGCTGGCGAATTGGGCTTGGACATTGTCTTTGCCGAGGTTCGCCCGGAGCAAAAAGCGGATAAGGTGAAGGAATTGCAGGCACAGGGCAGAGTGGTGGCGATGGTCGGTGATGGCATCAACGATGCCCCGGCGCTAGTGCAAGCGGACGTGGGGATTGCCATCGGCGCTGGCACCGACGTGGCTATCGAATCGGCACAGGTGGTGCTGATCAAGAATGACCCGCGCGACGTGGTGCGGCTGATCCGCCTGAGCCGGGCGACGATGCGCAAAATGTACCAGAACCTGGTCTGGGCTACCGGGTATAACCTCGTCACCATCCCGTTAGCGGCTGGCCTGCTGCAGCCGTGGGGCATCATCCTTCGGCCAGAGTGGGGAGCGCTGGCGATGTCGGCCAGCACGGTCATTGTCGCGGTCAACGCGCTGCTGTTGCAGCGGGTGGAGGTCTGAAGGCGAACGCGGTTGGCAGTTGGGGGTGCGGTACGCTACAATGCTTCGGCAGGGCCTCGGCAGGCAGATGATCAGAGGCTCGATCGGAGGGAGCCATGCAGACCATTGGGAATATCGAAATAGCCATTATCCAGTTTCTGCAGAACCTGGGAGGGTGGTTGGCCGGACCGATGAAAGTGCTCAGCTTCATGGGCACGGTAGAGTTCTACCTGCTCTTGATGCCGGCGCTGTATTGGTGCTGGGACGCCCTGCTGGGGCTGCGGCTTGGAGTGATGCTGATGCTCAGCGCGGGTATGAACGAGGCGCTGAAACTGGCATTCCATCAGCCTCGTCCCTACTGGCTCGACTACGAGGGCCCAAAGATTCTAGCCCTGAGCAGCGAGAGGAACTTTGGCTTCCCCTCGGGGCACGGTCAGCAGGCCGTCAGTCTGTGGGAGTTGCTGGCTTCATCGCTGCGACGCCGCTGGATATGGGCCGCAGCTCTGGGGCTGGCTTTCTCGATCGGGGTTTCGCGCCTCTACCTGGGCGTGCATTTCCCCCACGATGTGCTTGCAGGCTGGTTGGTGGGCGCCTTGCTGCTGTGGGCTTTTGTGCATTGGGAAGGGCCACTGACTCGCTGGTTGGGGGAGCGCGGCCTGGGGCAGAAGGTTGTGGTCTCTTTCCTGGCTTCGCTGGCTCTGCTGGGGCTGAATGCCCTGAGTTTCGTCAGCCTGGGAGATTGGCAGGTGCCCCCAGGGTGGGCGGAGATGGCGCTGGCTTGCACGAGCGAGCCGATTGACCCGTTCTCGCTGAAACTTGCATTCGATGTCGCTGGCGTGCTCTTCGGCATGGGGGCTGGAGCCGCGTGGCTGTCTGAGGCGGGTGGCTTCCGCGCCGATGGTCCCATTGGCAAGCGGCTCACTCGCTATCTGCTGGGCATAGTGGGCTTGATGGTGCTCTGGTTTGGCGTCAGAGCCGTTCTCCCTGGCGGAGCAACTGTTGTGGCTTGGTGCCTGCGCTACCTGCGTTCGACGTTGGTCGGGGCGTGGGTTTCAGCCGGTGGGCCTGCTCTGTTCCTGCGCTTGGGATTGGCCGAAAGCAAGGCGTAAAATCATCTTCGGTGGGGTTGAAGGACATTTCCTCACCCATCGCTATTCTGGGATGCGCAGCCCTTCCGAGAGTGTCTGCATTTCGCTGTGTCAGGCAGTGTGGGAGCGGAAAGAGATGAGGTTCAGACGGTTCGTGTTAGTCAGAGATGAAGATGAGACAGGTATATCCGGTACCGGTGTGGTGGCTGAGGGTGTGCAGTTCTCAACGGGGAGATGTGTGCTCGCCTGGGTAACACAGTATCCATCCCTTGGCATCTACAACGACATGGATGAGATCAGGAGCATCCACGGACACGATGGCAGGACTGAGGTAAGCTGGCTGGATAGCTAGTGCTCGGTCTTGCTTGAACCTGAGGTGTGTAGGAGCAGGCGGGACACTACGAACCTATCCTATCTCTTCACTGCTGCTGCCGCTGGCGATAGGCCTTGATGTAGCGCATTGCATACTCATCGCGGCCCAGGAGCAGGTCGACGGCCAGGATGGCTGAATGGACCTTTTTCACGTGGACGACGGGGCAGGTCACGCCGGCGGCGACGACCATGGCCAGGAAGGCCCAGTTGATGACGTCGCGCTCGAGCAGGCAGAAGGAGACGTTGCTGGCGCCCAGGGTCTGGTTGACGCCGAACTTCTCACGGACTTGCCGTACTGTTTCGAGAATGACCCGGCCAGCCGCAGTGTTGGCGCCTGCGGTGGCGCCAGGGCATCAATGATGATGTCCTGGGGAGGAATCCCCAGCTTCTGCGCCCGCTCGATGATCTTGCCAGCAATGGTCACACGCCGGTCCACAGCCAGTGTTGATTATTCTCCCAGGTACATCGACTGGGCAAACAGGTTCTGGAAGTTAGCCACACTGGCCAGTTCGATGTAGCGGACGCGCCTGGCGATCTGCACAGCCTCGGCTCTCTGCGCCCGCGACACCAGAGCCATCCTGGCTCCTGTGCCGGCAGCGTTGCCGACTTGGCGGAAGCGTTCCAGGGGCAGTGACGGAAGCATGCCGACGGCGATGGCATTGGATATATCAATGTAGCTGCCAAACGCGCCGGCGATGATGACCTCATCAATGTCTTGCCCAGAGAGGCCGTGCGCCTCCAGGAGGACCTGGATGCCAGTGTGCATTGCTCCCTTGGCGAGCTGGAGCTCGCGCACATCGTGCTGGGTGATGGCGATGCACGGGCTGTCGACGTCATCTGGTTCTCCGATGAGCACGAACTCTGGTTGGCCTTTGTTGATGCGCACGCGAGGGTGGTCCTTGGCCATCCTACCGCTGTGGTCTATCACGCCCGCCAGGTACAGTTGAGCCAGCGCGTCCAGGACCCCTGAGCCGCATAGACCCACCGGGGGCGATGCGCCGATGGTGTGGTACTGGACCTCGTCGCCTACGAGGCGCAGGCGTTCTATCGCTCCGGCGGCGGCACGCATGCCGTGCTTGATGTGGGCTCCCTCAAAGGCGGGACCGGAAGCGCAAGAGACGCTCGATAGGGCCCCATGGTTGGACAGGCAGATCTCGGTGTTGGTGCCGATGTCCAGCGCCAGGACGGTGCCCTCAGCTTTCCACAGCTCCATGCTCAGGATCATAGCCACGTGGTCGGCCCCGACGTAGCCAGCGATATTGGGCAGGAGGTGCAGATATGCGCCTTGGGCGAGACATAGACCTATGTCACGGGCCTTGATGTCCAGGGCGCTGGACACAGCGGGCACGTAGGGAGCTCGGACCAACTGTTCGACGGGCAAACGCAGCAGCAGGTGGTGCATGGCTGTGTTGCCCACGACAACCGCATCCACGATGTCGTTGGGCGTCGCGCCGATCCGTGTTGTCAGTTCTTCAGAGAGCAGGGCGATGGCCTCCACAGCGAGCTGCTGCATCTCACCTGCTTTCTCAGACGATTCGAGAGCGCAGGTGATGCGCGAGATGACGTCTTCACCGTAGGCAATTTGGGGGTTCATCAGACCCTGGCTGGCGAGCGTGTCTCCGGTGTCGAGGTCAACCAGATAGCCGGCGACCTTGGTAGTGCCCAGGTCCACAGCCAGCCCCAGGTGCCGTGTGTCCCATGGGTGCAGCGCGATGCACTCGCCGTTGCGGATGGCCGCCTGGGCGCGCCAGCCCCAATCGCGCAGTGCCGGGGAGATGTCACGCAGGAGAGCGATGTCTATCGTTGTGCAGTGCACTCCGTGCTGCTGCTCAAGGGCGTCCGCTGTGCGCCGCGCATCGGAAGCCAGATCGTTCAGAGAGGGGGGCGACATCTGGAGCTGGTAGTACTGGATCATGGGATCGAGAGCCACGGAGACTGCCTGCCCCTCTACCTGCGTGCGCTGAGGCGTGCTCAGTGACTCTGGAGGCACTGCGAGTTTCACGTCGCTCCTGGGATAGGCGCAACAGGCAAGGCGGTATCCGGCCTGCAGTTCCTGCGGGCTGAGCCGTTCTCTCTCCATCGGAGTGAGGGGGGAGAGCTGGCCTTCCAGGAGCTGCACCTTGCAGCGCCCGCAGGTACCCTGACCACCGCAGAGGCTCACGAGGTCGACGCCCAATTCGCGCGCTGCGTCCAGAAGTGTCCCCTCGGCTGCACAAGGTCCCCTTCGACCTATGGGTTCGAATTCGATATGGTGTGGCAAGTCGTCCTCCCTCGCGCTGTCGCGTCGGCCAGGTACTGGGGCGAAGCATAGCGGCTCCCCAGGCGCATGGAGGAAGATAGCACAGAACAGCCAGTGTGTCAAGTGCAGTTCTTGGCTTGTGGTCCCCCAGTTTGTTGGGAGTAGCCCGGCCGGCCCCAGGGCCAGAGAGCCAAGTTTCCCGGCAGAAGCTAGAAGAACGAGCTTGGCCGATTGCAGCAGCTTCTTCGCCCGGTTTCCCGGGCTTGCACGACCCTAGCCAGGAGGCTTTAGCTTCTGGCGCTGCCACGGCAAGATTCAGTCGTTGCCTTGCACAAAAAACTGAGTAACTGCACGCAGTTCTTGGGGAACGACTGGAGTTGTCACTGCGAGCATGTGTGAAGCTGTCGAGCCGTCACTAGGAATGAGGCGGTCGGAGGTATCCCTGTTGATCTGGGGGGACTCCTACATAGTGTGGTCTGATGTGCTCTCCCTACTATCTACTGTAGCGTGGATTTGACACAAGAGGCCCTTTGGGATAACCTATGTCTCGCCAGTTGACAATCTGGCACTTTGTGGTAGAATTAGCTCAGTCGCATCTGATGATTCGCTAGGAGACAAATCTATGGCAGAGGTTGCCGTACAGGACGCTCACGGGCCTTCTCGCAGTCTCTTGACTGGCCGGCAAAAACGGCGGCTGAAAGAGAGCTTTCTCGGTTACCTGTACATCTCCCCCGCTGCTTTGATCCTCGCTGCTTTTCACCTACTGCCGGTTGGCTATGCGTTCTACATCAGTCTGCACAAATGGAAAATCGTCCAGGGCGACTATCTGGGTATGGCGAACTACCAGAAGGTGTTGGACGATCCCGCTTTCTGGCAATCGCTGAAAGTTACGGTTTTCTACGTGCTGGGCACTGTCCCGCTGACGCTGGCCCTCTCACTCGCTCTGGCCTATCTTCTGTTTCAGAAAGTGCGTGGATTGGACCTCTACCGCACCATGTTCTTCTTGCCGTACATCACTTCCAGCGTTGCATCCTCAGCGGTGTGGGTTTGGATCTTTAACCCGAGGCATGGACCCCTGAATCAGATCCTTGAGGCCATCGGCATCGCGCCACAGAAATGGATGCTCCAACCACGGGGAATCTTCGAGATCCTGGGCCAGGCGATGGGCATCAATGTGCCTTCCTGGGCAGCCGGGCCGAGCCAGGCATTGGTCGCCATCATGGTCTTTGTGGTTTGGTTCTACGTGGGTTGGGACACGGTGATCTTCCTGGCGGGGCTGGGCAACATCCCCTCGGAGCTGTACGACGCGGCCAAGATCGATGGTGGTGGACGCTGGGCGCTGTTCCGGCACATTACGCTGCCGCTGCTTTCGCCGACCATTTTCTTCTTGACTATGATGGCCATGATTGGCTCCTTCCAGGCCTTTAACCACATTTTTGTGATGACCCGCGCTGCCGGGGGACAGTTGGGCGGCCCGCTGCGCACCACCACCACGACGTCGATTCTGTTGTTCGACCGGTTCTATTCGCGAGTTCGCTTTGGCTACGCATCTGCGATTGCCTTTGTCCTTTTCGTCATCATTCTGTCCTTCACCATCATCCAGCAGCGTGTTGGCAAGAGTCGGGTGTTCTACCAGTGAGAGGCCATCATGACCTACGTTGATTCACAGAAGGCAAAACAGAGCCGCACCCTGGTGCGCACACTGATCTACATAGTGCTTACGGCGGGGGCACTGATCGCACTGTCCCCCTTCGTGTGGATGATCCTGACGTCGCTGAAGAGTTATGGCGAAGTGGCCACGCGGGCCATCTTGCCGGCGAAGCTGCGCCTTTCCAACTACGTTGAGGCCTGGAACTCGGCTCCCTTTGCACGCTACTTTGCCAACAGCTTCCTGGTTTCGCTGTGCACGGTGACAGGTGTGCTAACGACTTCTGTGCTCGCGGCGTATGCGTTCTCCTGGTTGGACTTTCCGGGGAAAGACCTGGTGTTCACTGTGTTCCTGGCGACGATGATGATCCCTGGGCAGGTGCTGCTCATCCCCAATTTCCTAACCATCACGCGACTGGGTTGGGTCGACACGTACTGGGCCCAGACCATCCCTTGGATAGCGAGCGTGTTCAATATCTTTTTGCTGAGGCAGTTTTTTGCCACAATTCCCAAGGATCTTTATGATGCGGCTGTGCTGGATGGCTGTGGTCACTTCCGCTATCTGATGACAGTGATCCTGCCGCTTACCAAGCCGGCCCTCATCACTGTGGGGCTCAACACTTTCCTGGGCAGTTGGAATGCGCTGCAGTGGCCGCTGATCGTCACGCGCAAGGAGTCGATGCGTCCCATACAGGTTGGGTTGTCCTACTTCCTGACCGAATCGGGCACCGATACGCAACTGATGATGGCTGCGGCGACGATGACCATATTGCCCACTGTTATCCTTTATTTCTTTGCCCAGAAGCAGTTCATGGAAGGTATCTCAACCAGTGGCTTGAAGGGCTAAAGGAGTCCAGTCCCTAGAAGATGGGGAAAGGAGGTGGATCAAAGAGTTTCTTAGGTAGGTTCAATGGTTTACCATGTTGCTCCCAATTGGGACATGACTAGAAAAGCAAAAAGAGGAGGAAAGAAAGAATGAAGCGTCAAAAAGTCCTGGCTGCATTGATGGTGTTGGCGCTGCTGGTGCCGATTCTGGCAGGTTGCGCGCCCAAGGCGACTCCGGCCCCTACGCCAAAGCCCAAGCCGACGGCTCCGCCACCGCCAACCAAGGCACCGCCAGCGTTGGGCACAGCCGAGAACCCCATCATCCTGTCGATGGTGCCTTCGGGTGACACTGCGGAAATCTTGCAGAGCGCTGAAGAGATCACCAAGCTGCTGTCGGAAAAGACCGGACTGGTGATCGAAGGCAACGTGGCCACCAGCTATGCAGCGGTGATCGAGGCCATGGGCACGGGCAAGGCGCACATGGGCACGCTGGCTACTTTTGCCTACTTGCTGGCCCATGAGAAGTACGGTGTGGAGTGCGCCCTGGTCTCGGTGCGCTACGGCAGCCCCTACTACAAGGGGCAGATCATCGCCAACGTGGACAGCGGTATCAAGACAGTCGCTGACATCGCGGGCAAGACCATGTGCTGGGTCGATGCCGCATCGACCAGTGGCTATATCGTGCCCCGCGTGATGCTGAAAGAAGCTGGTGTGGACCCGGATACGGGAGCCCTGAAAGAACAGGTCGAGGCAGGCAGCCACAACAACGTGGTGCTGGCGGTGTATCGCGGTGAGTGCGACGCTGGTGCGACCTACGTTGATGCCCGCGGCAACGTGGCCGACGAGTACCCGGACGTGAACGACAAGGTGATCGTGATTGCTGAATCGGCCGAGATCCCCAACGATGGCTTGCAGTTCATCAAGGAATTCCCTGCAGACATGAAGACCAAGATTGTGCAGGCTTTCGTTGACGTCATGGCCACCGAGGAGGGCGCAGCGGCGATGAAGCTGAGCTACCAGTGGTCTGAGGTGATCGAGAAGGACGACACCTTCTACGATGGCTTCCGGGCTACCCTGAACGCCGCCGGTGTGGACATCGCTGAGCTGGAGAAGCCGCAGGTGATTCCAGTAACCGAACTTGGCACTGCGGAGAAGCCCATTGTCCTGTCCATGGTACCCTCTGGTGACACCGCGGAGATCTTGCAGAGCGCCGAAGAGATCACCAAGCTGCTGTCGGAAAAGACCGGACTGGTGATCGAGGGCAACGTGGCCACCAGCTACGCTGCAGTGATTGAGGCTATGGGCACCAAGAAGGCGCACATGGGCACGCTGGCAACCTTCGCCTACCTGCTGGCCCACGAGAAGTACGGCGTGGAGTGTGCGCTGGTCAGCGTCCGCTACGGCAGCCCGTACTACAAGGGTGAGATCATCGCCGGTGTGGACACTGGGATAACGAAACTGGCCGACATCGCGGGCAAGACGATGTGCTGGGTGGATGCGGCATCCACGAGTGGCTACATCGTGCCCCGCGTGATGCTGAAGGCGGCAGGAGTCGATCCTGACACCGACTTGGCGCAGCAGGTGGAAGCTGGTTCACACAACAACGTGGTCTTGTCGGTGTATCGGGGTGACTGCGATGCTGGTGCAGTCTATGTGGACGCGCGGGGCAACGTAGCCGACGAGTATCCTGACGTGAACGACAAGGTGATCGTGATTGCCGAGTCGGCGGAGATTCCGAACGATGGCTTGCAGTTCATCGAGGACTTTCCTGCCGATCTAAAGACCAGGATCGTCGAGGCCTTTAAGGAGATCATGGCCACCGAAGAAGGCGCAGCAGCAATGAAGCTCAGCTATCAGTGGGCCGAAGTGATCGAGAAGGATGATACCTTCTACGATGGCTTCCGTGCCACCCTCAGTGCTGCAGGTGTGGACATCGCTGAGCTGTCCGGGCCGCCGCCCGCTCCTGCAGAGGATGCGATCAGCAAGCTCGACCCCAGTGGGCAGGAAGTTCTCTACTGGCATGTGTCGACCAAGATCCACGAAGAAGTGCTGCTTGAGTTGATCGATGAGTTCAACAGCACCAACGAGTGGGGAATCACCGTGTTGCCGGAATACGGTGGCTACTACGGCGACCTGATGCAGAAGAACCTGGCGTCTATTGCCGCAGGCACGCCGCCGGATTTCTCGATCGCCTATGCGAACCAGGCTGCTGCGTACGCTGAGGCTGACGCCGTGGAAGCCTTGGATGACTACGTCAACAGCGCCAAGTATGGCCTCAGTGTCGAGGACCTGGCGGACATCTATCCGGCCTTCCTGGAGACGGACCGCAACCCAGGCTTCGGCAACAAGCTGTTGAGCTTCCCGCCCAGCCGTAGCATGGAGCTGATGTTCTACAACATCGACTGGCTGAACGAGCTGGGTTACGACAAGCCGCCGGAAACGTGGGACGAGTTCAAGGATATGTGCATGGCGGCCACTGACACTGAGGCAGGTACCTCTGGCTATGCACTGAGTGTGAGTGCCTCAACGTTCGCCGGCTGGCTGTGGAGCCGCGGCGGGGAGCTGCTGACTCCAGACGGCAAGACTGCCATCTTCAACAGCGCAGAGGGAGTTGAAGCCCTCACCTTCCTGAAGGAGCTGTTCGATGGTGGCTATGCCTACCAGATCGCTGAGCGCTATGGCGACCAGACGGACTTTGCCAACGAGGTGGCGCTGTTCGCCTTTGGCTCGACGGCAGGATTGCCCTACTACGCGCAGGCAGTCGAGGACGAGGAGACAGGCGAACCCAAGTTCAAGTGGTCGGTCGCACCGATGCCACACAGCACAGTTGATCCGGTAGTAGACATCTACGGTCCCAGCATTTGTGTGTTCAAGACCACGCCGGAGAAGCAACTGGCGTCCTGGCTGTTCATCCGTTGGTTCACCGAGAAGGACCCCAACGTCAGGTGGGCCCAGGAGGCGAACTACTTCCCCATCCGCAGGTCGGCGGCGGAGAGCGCGGAGATGCAGGCCTACATGGAGAAGTGGCCGCAGTACAAGACAGCATTCGGTTTCTTGGAGTGGGGCAAGGGCGAACCAGTGGTGCCTGCTTACCAGGACATGCGCGGCTTGATCGGTGATGCGATTACGGCCGTGGTCACTGGAATGGCCACCCCGCAAGAAGCACTTGACTTTGCGGTGGAAGAGGCCAACGCGCTGCTTGCTGAATAGCGGTATCTAGTTCGTCTGATACGCAATTCCAACCCTTGCGCAGGATGTCCTGCGCAAGGGTTGGTTGTGTTTGTGTGGGATGTGCAGGCCGCCCGAATACGGGGGCAACGACTGATGGTTCTTGACAACATAATCGGGTAGTCCTGCACAATCCGGACCGACGACTGAATTCGCCGGCTGAAGCTGGCAAGCCCCATCAGGGGCTGAAAACGCGGACTGGGTTCAGTGCCTGTGGGCACTTCTCACCTTCAGCCAGGGATTTCCAATCCTTGTCCGGAGGTCGAGCATAGGCATGGTGAGGACAAGTGGCGAGAGTGGACGTACATCAAGCCATAGAGGAATGACCAAATGCGCAAAAGAACTTGTTCACTGCTTATCAGTCTGTTGATCGCAGCATTGGTATGGACCAACGCCATCGGCGCGGACGTCAGCGAGGATGCTAGAGCACCGATCGCTATTCTGCATGACCAGGGCTTGGACTTGGGGCTGGTTGGAAACCGCGCTGGCTCCTTTGCTTATTATGACATCGAATACCCAGGAGATGGCCGGATCATCACCATCCAGCTTGACATGGCACCGGGTGACCCGGCTGCCCTGCCAGGGCTAGGCTTTAACGTTTACGGTTTCAATGGCTATTGGATCGGTGAGGGCACGCAGGCACTGGACAAAGAGGATCGCAAGGTGCTGCGTTGGGCAGACCACAACCCTGGCCCCTGGCTGATCCAGGTCTACAATTATCTGGATGGTGTGCCCGTCAACTTCCATCTGGAGGTCTCGGGCCTGCCTGTGCCCCCGCCCACACCAACCAGTGCTCCAACCATAACGGCGACGAGTACACGGGTGCACGCGCGGCGTGTGCTGATTCTCTCCATGGACGGGGCGCGCGATGACTGGGTGGACGGCTACCTGGCGGATGGTACCATGCCCAACCTGGCGGCATTGGCGCAGCGCGGGGCCAGAGCTGAATACGCGCAGACCATTGACCCTTCTCTGACGGCTGCCGCGCATGTCTCCATCGCCACCTGTGCCTACCCTGGCACGACGGGCCAGGTGTCGAACAAGTTCCACCTCTCCAAGAACCCGTTCTACTGGTACACAAGCGGCTTTGACGAGCCCGAAATGCAGGTCGATCCGCTGTGGCGCGTCGCTATGGACCATGGCCTGACCACCGCCACGCTGTTCTGGCCCGGCACTGTGATAGACAAGAGCGAGCGCTTGGCTGACTACACGGTCGCCTACGGAAAGCGCGAGGTCTACTCGGCTTTGCACGTTCTCACGCCCACTGTTGCCAGTGGATGGCAGGATCCGCCATCCTCCTACAGTCCGCTGCTGGAGGCCGAGCTCCGAATCACCGGCAGAGACGATGCACTGGTGACGAAGGTGCACTTGCTTTCCGCAGACACGACGGATGATCAGCAGACCAACTACGATAGCATCTTCCTGACCTTGAAGAAACAGGTGGATGCGGACAGCGTGAGATTGGGGGTGGGGGAGTGGGCACCGTTCCTTGTGCGTCCTCGTCTCCACGGCGGAGGGTACTTTAAGGTGCTCAACGCCACGCCTGAGCGTGTGGAAGTGTTCCAGAGCGCTCTGTGGTACAACCAAGCTCGTCCAGTGGAGTTGCTGCGCAGTATCAACGAGGGGTTTGGCTTCTTCCCGCCTTCGCCAGACTATTATGCGTTGGAACACGGCTGGATCAGCGCGGAAGATTACTGGGAGATGGCTGAGGTTCAGACACGATGGATGGCCGAGGTGGAATCCTATGTGCTCACCACGCATCTACCCGATCTGGCCTTTGCCTGGCTCGGCGTGACCGACGAGTGCGGGCATCAGTTTCTGATGGTGGAAAAGAGGCAGACGGGCTACAGCGAAGAGAAAGCACAGCAGTACGCATCGTACCTGCGTTCTGCCTACGCCCTGGCGGATGAGGGGGTAGGCGAGCTTGTGGATACGCTGGATCTGGATCAGGACGCTATGTTCGTGCTCTCCGATCACGGCATGGCACCCATTCATTCCCAGGTCTATGTCAACACCATACTGCAACAGGCTGGCCTGCTCCACTATGGTGAGGGGGCAAGCTTCCCAATCGACACGGGGCGGAGCAAAGCGGTGGCCTTTGCCTCCGGCGGTGCAGTGAACGTGTACATCAACCTGGAGGGCCGCGAGCAGCCAGGGATTGTGGCCTCTGAGGACTATACGCGGGTGGAGGATGAGATTGTGCATGCCTTGCAGAGCGCCAGAAGCGCCCAGGGAGAGCCCCTCTTCGCACGCGTGCTGCGACGTGAAGAGCTAACGGCGCTGCACCTGGATTCGGAGATCTCGGGCGACGTCTTTGCGCAGGCGACGCTCGGCTACGCGCTGACCGACTGGCGTGGCAATCCTAACGTGGTCGAGCCTGCTTCGTACTACGGCCAGCATGGCTACAACTCTACCTTGCTTGAGATGCACGCGATCCTGGTCATGGCGGGTCAGGGCATTCGCCCGGGGGTATTGCTCCCGGCAGTACATCTCTTGGACGTGGTGCCTACCGCCGCGAGTCTGCTGGGCTTGGCGCCAATGGAGACCACGGAAGGCAGGGTGCTGCAGGAGGCGCTGCGCTGAAGTACTCAGCGCTGACAGACAATACGAAGACACAAATGAAGATTCAGAAACCCGGTTTGTCGTGCGCGCGACACCCCCATCTCAACGCTCGGACACATTGAGCTTGTACATACACAGCAACACCAAAACCGGGTTTCTAGGTTCTCTTAGTGATTTGGATCAGCTCTGTCTGGAGAGCCAGTGGACGAGCTGAGCCCAGAATAAGTCGTGGTATGCCCAGTTCAAGTATTCCGGCGGTTCCCAATGCGGACCGCAATCAGAAGCGAAGGCTGCCGAGCGCCCTTTTCCATAGCCCCATACGGCCAGGAATGGATCGTTGCCTATCTTCAGGAGAACGTCACTGCCCTGGCGAGCGGTGAATCGGTTGTAGCCCAGAAAGACCGGCCATTCACCTTCAATGCCTCGCAGGACTGGGTGGTCGGCTTTGACGGAAACCGGCCTCTTTCCTTCTGGGATTTCGACGCGATCGTCTGTGCCTTGCATGATCACTGGCAGCGCATCTTCGACAGGAGTGTTATGGTAGCGTGCTTTGCCGTCAATTCCCTGGAAGGTCATGTAGCCGCCGATCATCAGCAGCGCACCGCCTTGTGCAACATAGTCGCGAATCGCTGCCAGGCGGTTTGGCGTCCGCTCGGACCTGGCGAAAGTGTCTGGATGGAGCAGCAGGTTGTTGCTGCCGCAATCGCTGAGCATGACGACGGCGTAGCTGGCGAGTCCGGCTGCGCTGGTTGGAAACTCGCGAGAGACGAGGTGGTTGGGCATAAAATGCACCTTGTGCCCGGCGCGTTCCAGAGCAGTCTTCAGCCACTGCACACCTTCTTCGTAAGTGCTGGTGGTGAAGGTGTCGAACCCTTTGATGTGGATGCTGTGGGTGACCCACGATTCTCCGGCGATCAAGATGTCCATGATTCCTCCTTGTGGAGTTTGTTGTGAGCCGTCATGATTGGAAATGACCAAAGTCGCCGCTGCAGGCTGCGACAATGACTGAAGTCGTCACTACAGTCCGCGCGCCAGGGTGCTTGGCGGTCTCCACCGTGGCGTTGGGCACGATGTTAGCATAGTTTGCAGAATCTGCAAAGGCGCCGTATCCTGGCGATTCCAATGGCGGAAGCACATCACGAGAGTTGATGGGCAATGAGTGAGCAGCGAAGGCAATCTGACGATCTCGGCCAGAAGCGTGCCACACGGCTGGACTGGCGACGCAATCTGTACGTCGTCTGGCTGGGAGAACTGCTGGCTATTGCGGGCTTTAGTGCTGCCATGCCCTTCATGCCCTATTACATACAGGAGCTCGGAGTCACGTCTGCGGGACAGGTGGAGCTGTGGTCAGGGTTGCTCTCTTCAGCGGGAGCGTGGACGATGGGGATCATGAGCCCCATCTGGGGCTCGCTCGCCGATCGGCTGGGACGCAAGCTGATGCTGGCACGGGCTCTGTTTGGGGGAGCTGTGCTGGTCGGAGCGATGGGGTTCGTCTCCAACGTGAACCAGTTGCTGGTGCTGCGCTTGCTGCAGGGCGCTGTGACAGGAACCGTCGCCGCTGCGTACACGTTGGTCGTAGCAGGCACCCCTGCAGAACAGCGGGGCTTTGCTTTGGGCATGGTGCAGATGGGTGTCTACCTGGGAGCCTCACTGGGACCGACGCTGGGTGGGTTTGCTGTGGATTGCTGGGGTTACCGGGCCTGCTTCGTGCTCACCGGAGTGCTCATGGCAGCCGGTGGCGTGGTGGTGGCGACTTTGGTGCGCGAAACCCGTACAGAGGCAATGGCCGGCAAGGGCGATTCGTTGGTGGACGGGCTGCGCCTGGTGCTGCGCTCACCTGGCATCCTGTCGGTGTTCGGGATGCGCTTTGTGGTTTCCTCCGCCTTGCGAATGGTCAATCCCATGCTGCCACTGTTTGTGCAAGCGCTGGTGCCCTCGCAGGACAGAATCGCCTCGCTGACGGGCCTTATCAACAGCGCGAGCATGGTGACCACAGCGGTGGGCACGTTGGTGGCCGCGCGTTATGCCGACCGCGTCGGAGCACGGAAGGTGCTGCTGGTTTGCCTCGTCAGTGCTGCACTGTGCTATTTCCCCCAGGCAATGGTGGCCAACGTGACGCAGTTGGTCATCCTGAAGGCGCTGGCGGGGCTGGCCGTTGGAGGTGTTGTGAGTGCACTAAGTGCAGCATTGGCCCGAGCTGCGCCAGAAGGTCGCCAAGGGGCGGTGTTTGGACTGCAAAGCAGCGTGCATTCAGCGGCCAACGCGGTTGGGCCGATGTTGGGCGGCGCGCTCGCTGCCTCCTGGGGGCTGCGTGTGCCGTTCCTGGCGGCTGGCCTGGGGTTCGCGCTGGCATCCAGCTTGCTGGTGATGATCCGGCCAAGACGCGAGTAAAAATCAATCGGCCTGTTTCTCCAGGTCCTGTTTGCCCGGCTTGTCACTGCCCGTCAGCCAGCAGCATTCGACGTAGCCCAGGCCACGCAGAATGACCAGGATGGATACCGTACCCAGCACGGCGGTCCGGTACATGCCAAACCCAGCGGCTACCCCCACGGCGGTGACGGCCCAGAGTGCCGCTGCCGTGGTCCGCCCTCTGATCGTTTCGCCCTTCTGCAGCACCGTGCCGGCTCCGAGAAAACCAATGCCCTGGATGATGGCCGCAACGATACGCAACGGATCCCAGCTTTCGGTTCCGAGACCGTAGACCAGATCCAGGCTCACGACAATGAACAGCGTGGAGCCGACACAAACCATAGTCAGGGTGCGGAGGCCGGCAGGTTTGTCCCCGCGCTCCCGTTCCCAGCCAACAATCGCGCCCAAGAGAAGGGACGCGCCCACGCGCAGAAGGATGGTCTGCATATCCATAAAGTTCCTCCTAGCCGAAGCATTCGGTTGGTTGCTTGGCAATTGCCAATCAGAGCCACGAGTGATGATGACATCTCGCGTTGTCATTGTATCCAACCAGGCAATGGCTGTCAAAACGCTGAGGAGAACCGTCTGCGGCTCGTTGGGTTTTTGGACGGGCGGGCCCAGTGTCGCATTTGACGGGTGAGGGGTTTCTGGGTAAGATAGCGCAGCTATAGCCCAGCTATATCCAGGGTACACCTAGTCGCTTCCCACTGCCAGTCTGGGAGGACCCAGAGACAGGGAGAACGCTGACCTATGTGTAAATGCATGTTCTCTTCCTTCAGCGCAGAGGAGTCGCCCATTCACTGGCGTGGCGGCTGTTGTCGATCTCCGCCTTTTTCCGCTGTTTCCGCATCTCTATCCCGTTTGTGACATAACTAGGTATGAAGGGGGTACGTAGTGGCAAAGATACTGATTGCTGACGATGATCCCGACTTTGTGCAGATCATGCACACGATCTTGACGTCGGAGGGTTACGACGTCGTCAGTGCAAGCAATGGAGGCGAGGCGTTGCGGATCATGCGGGAGGATAGAATAGACGTAGTTCTCTTGGACGTGATGATGGCCAGTGTACTGGATGGCGTGGGCGTGGCCCACGAGATGCAAACGGACCCCGCGCTCAAGAGCATCAAGATCATGATGATCTCTTCCATCATCAGCAGTCCACATGCTGCGATGTTTCCCACTGATGAGTATATTCCAATGGATGTCTGGATCACGAAACCCGTCCAGCCGGACGATTTGCTGAGCAAAATTGCCAGGCTGATCGGGGAGAAGTGAATGGCAGCGAATTGCGCACGGCTGGCAGGCCATTCACGCATCACTTTGAGGAGAAGGAGCAATTGCAATGGAGAAGTTTGATGTTGTAGTTATCGGAGGTAGCGCTGCAGGCTTGACGGCAGCGATCACCAGTCGGCGACACTACCCTGAGAAGAAAGTTCTGGTGATCAGAAAGGAAGATCAGGTGCTGATTCCCTGCGGTATCCCGTACATCTTCGGGACGTTGGGCGGTTGCCAGATGAACCTGATCCCAGATTCAGCATTGGAGAAGAACAAGATTGAATGGCTGGTAGACGAGGTCACTGGCATACACCCGGAGAAGCAGACGGTCACCACGGCAGGCGGCAAGGAGATTGGCTACGAACGACTGGTGATCGCCACTGGGTCGGTGCCTATGGTGCCGCCGCTGCCTGGTGTGGACAAGAAGGGGATCTACGCCATCAAGAAGGATATTGCCCACCTGGAGGAACTGCAGGCGGCTCTGGCCAAGGCCTCACATCTGCTCATCGTTGGCTGTGGATTCATCGGCGTTGAGCTGGCTGAGGAATGCAGAAAGCTGGGCGACCTCGACATCAAGATTGTGGAGATGCTTCGCCACTGCCTGCAGTTGACCTATGATGTCGAGTTCTCGGTCAAAGCAGAGGATGTCTTGAGAGCGCAGAACATTGAGATCCTCACCGGCGAGAAAGTAGAGGGTTTCCTCGGTGGGAAGGCGGTCGAGAAGGTGCGGTTGGCCAGTGGCCGTGATTTAGATGTTGATGTCGTCATCATGGGTATTGGTGCAAGGGCAAGCACGGCGCTTGCGGTGGACGCGGGACTGGAAACGGGCCCGACGAGGGGTATCCAGGTCAATCGCTACATGCAGACCAGCGCTCCGCACATCTTTGCCTGCGGCGATTGTGCGGAGAAGGTGTCTTTCTTCGACGGCAAGCCCTCAGCACTCAAGCTGGCGTCGATAGCCACCATGGAGGCCCGGATCGCTGGCTCAAACCTGTTCGGAGCGAGACGCGCCAACATGGGCGTCATTGGCGTCTATTCCACAATCCTTGGTGATACCGCGTTCTGCGCAGCGGGTCTGACCGAGACCGGTGCCAAGGACAAGGGCTTTGATATTGTGGTGGGCGAGGCAGAAGCCGTTAACCGCCATCCTGGCTCCATGGGAGGAGGCAAGCTACTGAAAGTGAAGCTGATCTTTGAGGCTGGGACGCGTGTACTGCTTGGTGGTCAGGTCTCGGGGGCAAAGAGCGCCGGGGAGTTGATCAACGCCATCAGCGCTTGTATTCACCAGCGCATGACCGCCGACGACATTGCGACCTTCCAGACCGGTACTCATCCTGGACTAACGGCTTCGCCGATTGCTTACCAGTTGGTGAACGCGGCAGAGATCGCCATCGCCAACTCCTGGAAGCTGTCTTCGCGCTGGAAGAGGCCTGCCTAGGCAGCGGATGTCGCATGCTTGTGGCCCAGCATGATGTTGAGTGCGCGCACCGGCGTGTGGCAAGCTGCGGCCTGCCAGAGATCCTGTGATTGAGAACCCCGGCTTCTCCTAGAAGTCGGGGTTCTTGCATTTGTCCGCTGGTGACCTTCGCATCAATTTGGGCCGTGGTGAGGTACTGTAAGGGGGAGAACCCTTGCGCTCAAAACCCAGAGAATATGACCTGCTGGTTTTTCTGGCCCGCAACATCGGCGACCGCGCTACGCTGGATGGGATTGTGGAGCGCAGTTTGTGTGCAGCAGCCCTGGGATGAGGTGAAGGCTGGGCTGAACAAGTCGGCGTTGGCCCTGTCTGGCGGGCAGCAGCAGCGGCTGTGTATTGCGGGCGCTGGCTGTGGAGCCTGAGGTGATCCTGATGGATGAGCCAGCATCGTCCTTGGACCCCATCGCGACTTTGAAGATCTGGCAGGCGCTCTTGGCCGGCGCTGCTCCAACAGGATATGTGCATCCCCTGACCACGGAAGCGATTGCTGAGTTGGGGATTGACATTTCCGCTGACTGGGTCTGGCTTGCTTTTTGGCGGAGCCAGGCCCTGGTTCTTGACGCACAATGTGTTCTGGTGTACACTAGCGGCGGAACTCACTTCTCTCATGAGGGTTGGTAAGATCATGACAAGGCTGCATCGCCTTGCGGTGCTCACACTGTTGCTTGCGCTCTGTGGGCTGCTGCCCGCTTGCCGTTCATGGCCATCGACCGGGCCTGGATCGACAGCCAAGGCTGGACAAGCCATTGAGAATAAAGGCTCCGATACGCTGGTCAACCTGGCGCTGGCCTGGGCCGAAGCGTATATGCGGACGCACCCCGAGGTACGCATCTCGGTCACCGGCGGCGGGTCCGGTACCGGCATTGCGGCGATGATTAATGGCACGGTGGACATCGCCAACGCATCACGCCGGATGAAGCCAGAGGAGGTCGCTGCCGCGGAAGCCAATGGTATCTCCCCGGTAGAATTCGTGGTAGCACGAGACGCTATCGCCATCGTGATCAACCCTGCCAATCCGGTGGATCAACTCACTCTGCAGCAGATTTCGGACATCTACACCGGCCAGATCACCAATTGGCATGAGGTGGGCGGGGAGGATCGGCCCATCGTTCTCCTCTCCCGTGAATCGAACTCTGGGACGTATGTCTACTTCCTAGAGAACGTGATCCGGCTGGGCAAGAAGGACAGCGATTTGCTCTTTTCGCCCAATACATTGCTGATGCCTTCCTCTGAGGGCATCAGCGTCGAGGTGCGCCAAAACCCGAACGCCATTGGCTACGATGGCCTGGGCTATGTGACGCCTGACCAGAAGGTGGTGGCCGTGGCCAGGGATGCCACTGGCCTCCATGTACTGCCCTCTGTGGAGACGGTGAACGATGGCTCGTATCCCATCTCGCGCCTGCTGTACATGTACACGGCGGGATCGCCAAGCGGCCAGATGAAGGCCTACCTGGACTGGATATTGGCTGATGGGCAGGAGCTGGTCGGGGAGCTGGGATTTGTGCCGCTGGAGAAGTCGGCAGATTAGTCAGCGGATGAAGCGGATTAAGCAAATTAAACTAGCTGCAGATGTGATGATGAAACAGTCCGACGGAATCGGCGATCGAGTGCGGAAGGAGTACGGCGATCTGACCTACCGCATTATTGGAGCGGCGATGGCTGTGCACCGAACACTCGGCCCCGGGTTCCCGGAGTCTGTCTACCAGAAGGCGCTAGCTGTGGAGTTTGGGCGGCAGGGAATCGAGTTTGAGCGGGAGAGACCGGTGCAGGTTGTCTATGAGGGTGTAGTACTGGGAGATTTCTATCTAGATTCTCTGGTTGAGAACCGCATCATTGTGGAGTTGAAAGCAGTTGAGAGCCTGTCGTCGCAGCATCAGCAGCAAGCGATTTCGTATCTTGCTGCTAGCGGTCTGGAGGTGGCTCTCTTCATCAATTTCGGTGCGGGGAGCCTGCAATACAAGCGTTTGCTTCCACCACGTTCAGTGCAGCAGAGCCCAGCCTATCGGGCCCGGCTGCGCGCTTGGCAGAATCGGAAGAACAAATCTGCTGAATCTGCTAAATCCGCTGACAAATTCGCTGACGAATGGACTGAGGGATGATGAGCGACTCGAAGAAAACGCATTGGGGCGAGTTTGTGGTTGAGGCCGGCATCCGGGTGATGGGCTTTTCCACGATTGGCTTTGTGCTGCTGATCTTTTCTTTCCTGCTGCGAGAAGGCGTGCCTGTCTTTTTGAAGGTATCGCCCGCGAACTTTTTGGGCGTGCGTTGGTATCCCACCTTCGGCTTGTTCGGGATGCTGCCATTGATCCTGGGTTCGATGTTGGTCACGGTTGTTGCCATAGCGATCGCCTTGCCGCTCGGCGTGGCGACGGCGGTCTTTGTGCGTGAGGTCGCACCGAACTGGGCACGCGAGATTCTCAAGCCGATGATTGAGGTGATGGCCGGCATTCCCTCGGTGGTGCTAGGTTTTTTCGGGATGACGATCATCGCGCCGATGGTGCGCGAGACCCTGGGTGTGCCAACTGGCCTGACGGCCTTTGCCGGTGCCTTGATCTTGGCGTATATGTCCTTGCCCACAATCATCAGCGTGGCAGAGGATGCACTGGACGCCGTACCCAAGAGCTACCGAGATGCGGGCCTCGCGATGGGGGCCACGCAGTGGCAGACTATCTGGAGAGTAGTAGTGCCGGCTGCTCACTCCGGCATCGTCACCGCAGTGATGCTGGGCATGGGCCGCGCCATCGGCGAGACGATGGCCGTGATGATGGTCACGGGCAACGCCGCCCGAATGCCACTGAGCCTTGATGCGCTTTTCCGTCCCGTGCGCACAATGACCGCTACGATCGCTGCTGAAATGGGCGAGGTGGCCAGGGGAAGCGTCCACTACCATGCTCTATTCGGCATCGGGATTGCCCTGTTTGTGCTGACTTTTCTCGTCAATCTGACTGCTGCCCGGGCCATTTTCACCAAGCGACGGAAAGGAGGCCTGCGATGAACCGGTACCAGGTGCAGCGGATTGGTTTTGCCGCGCTCAGCCTGGCCGCGCTGATCGTCGTGGTGCCGATTCTGCTGGTCGTTGCCAGCATCGTCCTCCGTGGCGCTGGAGCCATCAACTGGGAGTTTCTAGGTGCGATGCCCCGCGACGGGATGAAGGCTGGAGGCATCTTTCCCGCCATTGTCGGCACGCTGCTGCTCACCCTGGGGACGGCAGCCGTGTCGATTCCAATAGGCGTAGGAGGAGCGATCTACCTGTCAGAATACGCTCGCGACAGCAGGTGGACGCGTGCCATCCGCCTGGCGATTGTGAATCTGGCGGGCATACCGTCCATCGTGTACGGGCTGTTTGGGTTGGGCCTGTTTGTGCTCTTCCTGCAGTTCGGCACTTCGCTCGTAGCTGGCTCGCTGACGCTGGCAATCATGACCCTGCCCGTCATTATCAGCACTGCCGAGGAGGCGTTGCGTGCCGTGCCAACTGAGTTTCGCACCGTCAGCTACAGCTTGGGAGGCACGCGCTGGCAAGGCATCCGAAACATTGTGCTGCCTCAGGCATTGCCAGGCATTATCACCGGCGTGATCTTGGGTCTGCTGCGGGTCGTTGGCGAGACGGCACCGATTCTGTTCACGGTAGCGGCCTTTTACCTGCCGCGATTGCCCCACTCGCCGTTTGATCCAACCATGGCTTTACCTTATCATCTGTACGTTATCAGCACCCAGGTTCCAGGCATGCCGGAGCACATCCAGTATGGCACAGCGCTGGTGTTGCTGGCGGTAGTCCTTTCGATGAACCTGGTAGCCGCAATCATCCGCAGTCGTTTCCGCCAGCGGCGGCAGTGGTGACCGCTTGGTGATAGTTTGAGGACCTTGTTTTGAGTTCAGCGTTATCCAGGGAAGCAGAGCCCAAGATCCGAATTGAGAGCGTCAGCTATGCCTATGGCGGCGAACAGGCGCTGAAGAGCATCTCGCTTGACGTACCGGCTCAGGCGATTACCGTGTTGTTCGGGCCTGCTGGGGGCGGCAAGACGACCCTGCTGCGCTTGATCAACCGCCTGAACGATCTGGTCGAGGGAACGCAGATGTCGGGCCGTATCTTGCTCGATGGTCAGGACATCTATGGGCCGGGGATTGACGTCTCCGGTTTGCGGCGGCGCGTGGGAATGGTCTTTGCGCTGCCCTTGCCGCTGCCGGGCACGGTGCGCGACAATGTACTCTATGGCCCCAGGCTGGCTGGCGAGCGTGACCCCATCCGTCTGGAAGAGATCCTCAGGCGCAGTCTCAGCCAGGCGGCATTGTGGGACGAAGTGAAGGATCGACTGGATCATCCAGCCAACAGGCTGTCGGGTGGCCAACAGCAGCGGCTGTGCATAGCGCGGAGTCTGGCTTTGGAGCCGGAGGTCTTGCTGCTGGACGAACCCACTTCGGGGCTTGACCCCATCTCCACGGGCAAAGTAGAAGAGTCACTTCATGGGTTGAAACAGAACTATACCATTGTTGCTGTGCCGCACAGCGTGCAGCAGGCTGCTCGAATTGCCGACTATGCTGCTTTCATGCTGATGGGCGAACTGGTAGAACACGGGCGAGGCAGCGAGATGTTTACCGCTCCTCGCGAGCGGCGGACAGACGATTACATAACCGGGCGGTTCGGCTAGCTATGGACAAGATCGCGGCAAAGGGTATCAACTTCTATTACGGTGATTTCCTTGCGCTGTCCAACTTGTCTGTGGACATACAGGAGAGACACATCACGGCGTTGATCGGGCCATCGGGCTGTGGAAAATCTACCTTCCTGCGCTGCCTCAATCGCATGAACGACACCATCCCCGGTGCACGCTTGACAGGTCAAGTGCTGTTGGATGGTGAGGACATCTATGCTTCTGGCATGGACGTGGTGTCCCTGCGCCGGCGGGTGGGAATGGTGTTTCAGCGGCCCAACCCCTTCCCCCAATCGATTTTCGACAACGTCGCATTCGGACCACGTGTCCTGGGACTGGACAAGGGCGGGAGCCTGGCAGGCATGGTGGAGGATAGCTTGCGCGGGGCGGACCTTTGGGACGAGGTCAAGGACGATTTGGCACAGGATGCGCTGTCCCTCTCCCTGGGCCAACAACAGCGCCTGTGCATCGCCCGTGTCATTGCGGTCAAGCCTGAAGTGATCCTGATGGACGAACCCTGCTCGGCTCTTGATCCGATTGCGACCCTGCGGATTGAAGAGCTGATGAGGACACTGCAGCAGAAGTACACCATTGTCATCGTCACGCACAATATGCAGCAGGCAGCGCGAGTGTCAGACTATACAGGCTTCTTCTGGGTCACTCAGAACCGTTCCGGGATCCTTGTGGAGTTCGGACTGACAGCGCAGATTTTCACCACTCCTCGGGACAAGCGCACTGAGGATTATATCACGGGCAGGTTTGGATAGAGCGGACAGTTAAGGAGGGATAAGCTATTATGCCGCGAGAAACGTTTGACCGGGCTCTGCAGCGCCTGCAAAGTGATCTGCTGGTCATGGGCAGTATGGTGGAGGATGCGATCATCGAGTCCATGGAGACCCTCAAGAAGCAGGATCTGGAAGCAGCAAAGCGACTGATCATCGCGGACCACGCGATCAATGAGAAACGATTTGCGATTGAGACAGATACTTTGATCCTCATGGCGACGCAGCAGCCAATGGCTGGCGACTTGCGTGTCTTGGCCTCGGTGCTGGAAATCTCCACCGAGTTGGAGCGCATGGGCGATTATGCAAAGGGTATTGCCAAGATCGCCTTGTTGATTGGCAAACAGCCCTTGATCAAGCCGCTGATTGACCTGCCCCGTATGGCAGAGAAGGCACGGTCGATGCTTCACCAGGCATTGGACGCTTTCGTGCGGCGGGACGTAGATCTGGCTCGTGCCGTCCCTGAGGAAGATGCTGAGATGGACGCTCTCTACAACCAGATCTATCGGGAGCTGCTTACTTTCATCATGGCCGACCCGCGAACGATTACTCAATCTACTCATCTGCTGTGGGCAGCGCATAACCTGGAGCGCACCGGTGACCGGGTGACCAACATCTGCGAGCGAGTGGTCTTTACCGTCACCGGCAAGATGGTGGAAATGGATGGTGAAGGGCGGGAGGATCTGGGTGTAGAGGGTCTCCACTAGCACTTGACTTTTGGTCAGGATGGGCTATACTAGTAACAGAAGCCGGGTGCACTCATTGAAGAGTCCTCCGACCCATTTGCTCCCAGGAGGAGAGATGGGCGATAGGGTGTGGGGAGCAATCCCTGCGCCTGCCGTGTTTGCAAAGGAGGCAACGCAAGCCCTACGGGGTGGACGTTGCCTTTTGTGTTTGTAGTTGTTCTACCGTGATCCAAAGAAGAACAAGGAGGAGGAGAAAGAGATGTGGATCTTGCGACTGAACATGGCTGATCGTACTTACAGTCTGGACCCGGTTCCGGAGGCCTACAAGAATCTGGGCGGCCGCGGACTGACGTCCACCATCGTCTACGACGAAGTGCCCCCGTTGTGCCACCCGTTGGGCCCCAACAACAAGCTGGTCTTTGCCCCGGGTATCGTGACCGGCACCGCTGCTCCCCCCTCAGCCCGCGTGTCGGTGGGCGCCAAGTCCCCGCTCACGGGTACCATCAAGGAAGCCAACGCTGGCTCCGCCTGGCCTCAGCACCTGGCGGTGATGCAGATCAAAGCCCTGGTGGTCGAAGGCCAGCCGAAGGAGAAGGGTAAGTACTGGATGCTTTACCTGACCTGGGATGCGGACGCTGCCAAGCCCAAGGTGGAGTTCTTCCCCGCTGACGAGTACACGGGCAAAGACCTGTACGAAGTCTTTCCGAAAGTGTACGAGCGCTTTGGGAACAAAATCGCCATTGCGGGTTGCGGTGTTGCGGGCGAGTACAGCTACGCCAACTCTGGTATAGTATTCAACGACACCAGCAGGCGACCCAGCCGGTATGCCGGACGTGGCGGTCTGGGCGCCGTGATGGGCTGTAAGGGGCTCAAGTTCATCGTTACCGACCGCGCAGGGGCACCCGGCGTCAGTATCGTTGACAAGGCCCTTTTTGATCAGGGACGCAAGAAGCTGACCGAGGCTTTGCGCACCCACGCTATCACCAAGCCCCAAGGTGCCCTCAACACCTACGGGACGTTGGTGCTGACCAACATCGTAAACGAGGCGGGCGGCTTGCCTACCCGTAACTTCTCCAGCGGCCGCTTCGAAGGAGCCGCCAAGATCGCTGGTGAGGCCGTCTTTGAGGGCAACAAGAAGCGTCTGGGCAAGGAACTGTACAACCATGCTTGCAGCCCCGGCTGTATCATCCAGTGCTCCAACACCTGGCACAAACCCGACGGCAGCGAGCACGTATCCTGCGTAGAGTACGAGTCCGACTGGGCTCTGGGAGCCAACTGTGACATTGACAGCCTGGACGACATAGCTGAAATGATCCGCCTATGCAACGGTTATGGCCTGGATACCATTGAAGCTGGCACCGCTCTGGCGGTAGCCATGGAGGCAGGCGTGCTCCCGTTTGGCGACGGCAAGAAGGCCATCGGTCTGATCCACGAGATGGGCAAGGGGACGCCGATGGGTCGCATCCTGGGGGGGGGCACGGAACTCGCCGGCAAGGCGTTCGGCGTGACCCGCGTGCCTGTGGTGAAGGGGTAGAGCATGCCGGCGTATGAACCTCGGGCAATCAAGGGGATTGGCATCACCTATGCCACCAGCACCATGGGAGCTGATCACACCTCTGGCTATACCATCAGTCCTGAAATCCTCAGCGTCGGTGGCGAAGTGGATCCCCTCAGTCCCGAGGGCAAAGCCGCTCTCAGTCGCGCCTTTCAGGCCGCCACCGCGTGGGTTGTTGATACTACTGGCCACTGTCTGTTCATCGCCTTCGCTATGGACATACCCAGTTGCTTTGAGGGGGTTGTGGATGAGGTGAACGGTGTCCTGGGCACTCGGTACACCATGGATGACATAGCCAAACTGGGCGCGGAAATCCTGCGCAAAGAGCGGGCCTTCAATGAGGCGGCCGGCTTCACCAAGGCAGACGACCGCATGCCCGAATTCATGAAGTACGAGCCGCTCCCGCCGCACAACCAGGTCTTTGACGTGCCCGACGACGCTCTCGATTCCGTCTACGGCGAACTGTAAACCACGCTCCATGCGGGCAGGGCGGCAAGGCCCTGCCCGCGTTTTTGATGGTGAATGATGCCCAAGGTGAAAAGCGACGAGCAGGGCCGTCTGACCCTACCAAGTGCATTTCTGCAGCGCCGGCACATCTCTCCTGGCATTGAGTATTGGTTGGATGGACGCGAAGGTGACCTGATCCTCCATCCACGCTTGCCTGACGTGCGGAAGCTGTACGTCGAACCAACTACCTGCTGCAATCTCCATTGTCGCACCTGCATCCGCAACGTTTGGGGCGATCCCGAAGCGCACATGCCGATGAGCACATTCGAGCGGTTAGTGGAAAGTCTGAACGACCTGCCGAACTTGAGCCGTGTTGTGTTCACCGGCTTCGGCGAGCCCCTGACCCATCCTCATATTCTGGAGATGATCCGGGTAGTGCGCGAGCACGGTTTGGCCGTGACCCTTGGCTCCAACGGTCTTCTGCTGGGGGCCGAAATGAGCCGCGAATTGGTCAGGCTGGGTGTGGATCGACTGGTAGTATCGGTGGACGGAGTCAAGCCAGAGTCCTATGCGGGCATCCGTGGCGCGATGCTTTCCCAAGTCCTGAGCAACATCCGCTCCCTGAACGAAGCCAAAAGCCAACTGGCCTCGTTGACTCCTGCTCTGGGGATTGAATTCGTCGTCCTGCGAAGCAATGTTGCCGAACTGGCTGAACTGACGGCGTTAGCATCGAAACTGAACGCGGCTCGCGTTTTGGTTAGCAATGTTCTTCCCTACACTGAGGAGATGCGCAGTGAAATCCTGTATGGCTATGAACCGCGCCCTCCGTTCGGTGCTGGCGGCTGGCCCGTCAAGGCGAATGCCTGGGTGATGTGGGGCACACTGGACCTACCTCGCATGCATTGGGGCGCGGAGCGGCGCTGCCGATTTGTGCAGGACTGGGCGATGGTGATAGGATGGGATGGCGGCGTATCGCCCTGCTATGCCCTGTCGCACAGCTACAGCTACTTTGCGGTGGACGGTGCAAGAAAGCAGGTGAGCCGATATGTGCTTGGCAACGTGGGCGAACAGCACCTTGCAGAAATCTGGATGTCAGAGGACTATGTGCGGTTTCGCAGTGAGGTGCGGGCCTTCCATTTTCCCTCCTGCCCGGACTGCGACCTGCGCGAAAGCTGTGACCTCCGCGAGTGTAATGAGGGGTGCTGGGGCTGGAATCCGTCTTGCGCCGACTGCCTGTGGGCGCAGGACATTATCCGCTGTCCGTGAGGTTAGATGCGAGTCCGTGTGAAGCTCTTTGCCACCCTGGTTCGCTATCTTGCGGATGCGACGGCAGGGATTCCCTTTGAGCTTGAGGTGCCCGAGGGGACCACAGTAGCAGATGTGGTGAATCAATTGAAGTTACCCCGCGAAGAAGTGAAGGTAACCTTCATTAACGGGCGTGCTTGCTCCATGGATCGGCCCCTGGAAGCCGACGACGAGCTAGGCATTTTCCCACCGATCGGAGGAGGATGAGATGTCCGGCATCACGGTGGATGTGTGGCTGTACAACACCCTTGCTCATTACGGAGGCGACGCGGATCAGGGCAGCTTTGCCAATCTGCAGGTGCACCTCCTTGAGGGTAGCACCCTGGCCGACCTCTTGGAGCACTTGGGGATCTCCGCCGAGGAGCGTGGCATCACCTTCATCGATGGGCAGTTGAGTGCCATGCCCGGGCTCCAACCGGACCTGGGTCACATCCTGCGCGACGGTGACCGTGTTGGCCTCTTTGGGCCCAAGAGCATGTGGCCTTTCCAGTACCGTCATGGCGCAGCGCTGAGCGAGGAAATGGCCCGCGCTATGGCGGAGGATAAAGACCATGGCCTGCATCACACCTATGGCAAGCAGTGAATGGATCACAAGTAGACTGCTGCTGTGGGATTTGACCACGCCAGTAAGCTCGAAAGCCTCTGGACGCCTCTGGGCTTGCTCTATTCTTGCTCGAGCAGTTGCTTGGTGAACACGAGAGAGGTCTGTAGCTGTTCGTACCCGATCTGCCGGTAGAAGGCATGAGCGCCTTTGCGCAGGGCATTGCTCCGGACGTACATCGTGGAGCAGCTTCTCTCTGCAGCCCATGTTTCGGCAGCTTTCAGCAGTGCGTGACCTATTCCCTTCCCTCTCCACTCTTCGCCCACCACCATCGCGCCGATTTCGCCGCTGTGCTCAACCACTATGATGGACTTGAGAGATACCTGGACGAGCCCTACAATTTCATTGCCGCTGGCAGCCACAAGAATTACACTGCATCCTCGTGGCAGGGCAGCGAGGCGGCGCACGATCTGATCCGGCTGCGATGGGTAACCCAGTTGCGTCAGCAGGTATGCCAGGGCCTGGGCGTTGTCTGTGGTCGCTTCGTGAATCCACAGAGTCATGAATTCTCCTAGAAATTGCTGTTGGCTGCGCGGTGGCGTGGAGTCGCCTCTGCCAATAGTGTAGCACAACTTGTAAAGTTGTGCCAATGGCTGTTGTTTGGCTGCTTGGTGTCGTATGTGAGCCGGCTCGGTGCGTTAGCTGCAGGGTTACGATCGACAGAAGAACCTTCGGGATTCCGGAAGTATGGCACTGACGTTCTCGCGACATCGTAGCTGGTTGACAATCGCTGCTTGGTGCGCTAGAATCATGGCTGTCGGGGAAAGGGGGAGTCACAATGGCGGACTGGGAGGCGCTTGCTGAGGGGTTGTGGGAGGCGCTGGCCGAATTCGATGTTGACGCAATTCAGGCCGAGGCAGAGAAGGATTTTCGGCTGGCGCTCATTGGCGCTTCTGGTAGTGGCAAGACAGCCTTAGCCTGTACTTTGGCTGCAGAGCCGGCTGGGGAGTGCATGCCTGTTGAGTTGGAGCGGCATCTAGCTGAGTACGGATTGCCGTTGTCTGTAGAGGATATCGGCGATCTGGAATCTGCTGCGCTGCTGATCCTGCTGCTCGACGCCACGAAGGGTAACTATGTGCAGGAAGTGGCGGCGGCGGATTACCTGTCCTACCTGGGCCGGCCGATGCTGGTCTGCTATAACAAGATGGACATGGTGCCGGTGGAGACGCGTCTGATTCACGGGCAGGCACGCTGGCGTGGCGCGGAGATCATGCCTCTCATGGCGATCCAGGCGGATACGGTGAGGGAGTTGCTGGTGCCTGCTGTGCTCGAGGTGCTGCCTGAGCACGCTCTCACACTGGCGCGTCACCTGCCGCTCTTCCGTGACACGCTGGCCGACAGGCTGGTCGAGCGCACAGCACGGGTGAATGCAACGTATGCTTCGGCCAGCGGTTTGGCCGAGACCGTGCCCCTGCTGCGGGTGTCGCTCAGTGCTGAGGACATCCGCATGCTCAGCGCAAATCAGGCCACAATGGCCTACCGCCTGGGATTGGCGTACGGGCTGCCACTGGATTGGCATCGGGATCTCAGTTCCTTGCGCTCAGCGGTGGAAGCGGATCGACTGTGGCAGCATGTGGCCCGGCGGGTGGTAGGTGTTATCCCCCTGTGGAGACTAGATTCCAAGGTGGCCCTGGCTTACAGCGGGACTGTGGTGATGGGTCGGGCGATTCAGATGTGGTGTGACACTGGCCAGACGTTGTCGGACGCAGCGTTGCGCGAGCTCTGCCGTGAGATTGCAGCTCAATCTCAAGCCACGAGCCGCGATTTGGTGGCCAAGGCCCGCGATGCGCTGCCAGCACCGCGGGTCAAGCCGGCGCGTCCCCGGCGGCTCAAGGTGCGCCTGCCTCGACCTCGCCTGCCGAGGCGCCGCCTCAGGCCTGACTGCCCTGCCTGCGGCCGGAAGAATCCGCCAGGTGCTGCTTTCTGCGCTTTCTGTGGGGTGGCACTGGGAAAGGGGGACAGGCCCTCGGAGGAACAGGCGGCGGGGGATTGAAACGTCAGGCGCAATGTATGAATTCACCGCAGAGAACGCAGCCCTGTCTAACAGATGCCAGGACGCTTCGCAGAGCTTCTCCTATGTTCCTTAGCGGTTTGGACAGGCTCTGCGGTTCAGAGTATCCTTTGTCCTGATGAGCAATACTCAAGAGGGAGATTACCCAGAACATAGGGTGTAAAGCACAATCGCGAGGATGGCTTGGAAAAATGAGTGAAGTAAAACAGGCGATCGCCAGGTTGATAGAGAACCAGTCACTGAGTGCCCAGCAGGCTGAGGCGGCGATGGTTGAGATCATAGCTGGGGAGGTCAGCGCCGCGCAGGTAGCTACCTTTTTGGCCACTCTGCGTATGAAAGGTGAGACGGTAGAGGAACTGATTGGCTGTGCTCTGGCTGCGCGCAAGGGCATCACGCCGGTGCACCCCAAGCGCCAGGACCTGGTGGACATTTGCGGTACCGGTAACGACCTTGCTGGCACTTTCAACATCTCGACAACTGCCGCCCTGGTCGCGGCCGGCGCTGGGCTGGCCATCGCTAAACATGGCAACCGCTCGGTCTCCAGCCAGTGCGGTAGCGCCGATTTGCTGGAAGTGCTGGGCGTGAACCTCGAACTGACACCGCAGCAGATGGCGCAGTGCATTGATGAGGTGGGTATCGGGTTTCTGTTCGCGCCGCTGCTGCAGCCCGGCCTGGAGTGGGCACTGGCAGCCGCGCGTGAGATCGGGGTACGCACTATTCTGAACATCCTCGATCCGCTGATCAATCCAGCGGGGGCTTTGTCGCAGGTATTGGGCGTGTATTCCGGAGCCCTGACTGAGGCAGTGGCCTATACCCAGCGTGCCTTGGGCATCCGACAGGCCTTTGTGGTCTACGGGGCAGACGGCATGGACGAGTTCTCCACAACTGGTGTGAACAAGGTGAGCCGGCTCGATGAGGATGGTATGGTTGCCACCTTTTTCCTGGATCCCGCGGATCTGGGATTGCGAGGCGCACGGCTGGCGGATGTGGCTGGCGGCACGCCGGAAGTGAACATGCGGATCACGCGAGCCGTGCTGGCGGGTCAAAGCGGTGCACCACGGGATATCGTTGTGCTCAATGCGGCAGCCACTTTGGCGTTGGGAAAGAAAGCGCGCAACCTGCGAGAAGGCATCGCCCGAGCCGAAGAGGCGATTGACTCTGGCGCCGCAGCTCGCAAGCTGCAGCAGTTGATCGAGTTTTCTCAGCAGGCTGCCCAGGATGACTAGCGCGGAACGAGTAAAGTCGTCACTACGGACGGCCGTTGCGCATCGGCTGAGCTGGTGGTGGCGCTGGTTGGCAGCCAGAGACAAGTTGGTGATGGCGATTCTGGGCGGCGAGAGCTGTGGGGAACAACCAAAATCGTCCCTACGAAGGGCTCTCGCGCCTCGGATGAGCTGGTGCGGGTTGGCTGTGCTGGCATGTGGTGTGATACTGCTGGCTTTGACCGCATGTGGCAGAGGGAGCGGCGAGCTGTATGGCTGGAAGGCCGTGCAGCCTGGCGTGGAGCTAAGCAGTGAAGAGGGTGCTGGCCCAGAGGGTGAAACGGTACTGGCGCTGCTCTATACCGTTGCTCCCGGCCAGGACTATGCCATTGAGCGTCCGATGCCGATTCCGGGGCTGCAGGGGAGACCTGTTTTGCGGCTCATGGCGAAGGCAACGCGTGTTCTACACCTGGCGATTGTGTTGGTGGATGGGCAGGGGCAAGAGCACGAGTGCGCGCATACTCTGGTGCCTGGCGATTGGCGCGACTTGACCTTGAGCGCCTTTGCGGCTATTGATGACTGGGCGCAGGTTGCTATCCTGCGTCTGGTGGACCGGACCGGAGGGCTGGGTGGCCAGGGGCCGGTCAGCTTGAAGCTGGTTGGCCTGCCGCTGCAGGTCAGGTGACTTTGACATCGGCACATAACAGAAGTGGGAAACCATCCCTTAGCGGACGTGATTCTACATGACCAAGGGGAAGAGATGGCCAAGGCGGACTCGTACTCTTCCATTTTTCGCGCGGAATGAGAGCGAAGCAGTAGGAAGAAGCACGGTTTTCGGTATGAACAATCAATGCCCGCGGACTCGAGTCGCTGTTTGCGTGCCTGGATATGACGTGGAAGTCTGGGTGGCTGGGCGGATCTGTCGCTGAAAGGCTTGCTGGGGAATGAGTGGAAGGAGAAGGGACGAAGGGGAGACATATGAGATGTCATTACGATGATCAGGGCGCCTACTACCGCTGTGCGCGCAGCGGCGAGTATGTCTGTCTGGACCATGCTCGCCTGGACGTCGTATCTGTAGGTACGCGGGTGAAGCTGCCCCCGCTGCCTGTGCGACGCGCGCGGTCGCAGGACTATGATGCCATCAGAGCCATTGCCATGATGTACTGGGGTGAGACCGAGGTCGAATGCTTTGACCGTACGTATGATGTGCTGGCGCTGCCGGCTTTTCTGGCTTTCTGTGGGGATGAAGTGGCAGGAATGCTTTCGTATGCCCTGGAGGAAGACAGGATCAATATTGTAATGCTCAACGTGCACCCCGAATACCAGGGCCGTCGCACTGCGAGGTCCCTCTTGGCGATGGCAGAGGAAGAAGCACGCGCTCGTAGTGTGTCGCGCCTGGTGGTGACCACAAGCAACGACGATTTACCGGCTTTATACGTATATCAGCGATGGGGTTTTGTCATCACTGAGGTCAAGCCAGGAGCGATTCTTGAGCATCACGGCCACGAGGAAGCTGGTTTTGCCACTATTCCGGTGCGTGATGAGATTCGCCTGGAGAGACATTTGAGAGCGACGAATGAATTCGCTGCCTCAAACTGAGAAGCCCCATCAGGGGCCAGAAACCAGTGCCTGCGAGCCATGTCTCGCGACAAAGGAGTGAGGCACTTCTCAGTACCAGCCACGGCTATGTCCCGCCATCAGTCAGGCGGGGATTTCAATCCTTGGCTGGCGGCAAACTGGGTAACTGCAGGCAAGAAGAGGTGATCGCTTTGTCTTCCTCGAAACGGATTGGCCTGGTCCTGAGCGGCGGAGCGGCACTAGGTGCGGCACACATTGGCGTGCTGGAAGTGATCGAGGAGCATGGCATCCGTCCAGACTGTGTGACAGGGGTAAGTGCCGGTTCGGCAGTGGGAGGATTGTACTGCGCTGGAATGAGCCCGGAGCGGATCAGAGACCTGGCTCTGGACCTGCAATGGACCAAGATCGGACGGGTGGTGTTACCCAGACGTGGTTTTCTCGACGGTCGCCGTATGGAAGAGTACCTCATCGAGCTCCTTGGCGATGTCACCTTCGAACAAATGAAGATACCTTTCGCTGCTGCTGCCGTTGACATACTGAGGGAGGAGTTGATCATTCTGCGAGAGGGGCGGTTGGGGCCAGCAGTGCGCGCCAGTTGCGCGCTTCCTGGCGTGTTCACACCGGTCGAATACAAAGACTGCCTGCTGGTGGATGGCGGATTGATCAATAACCTACCCGTTTCGGCTGTGCTCGATATGGGTGCAGAGTACGTGATCGCGGTGGATCTATCAACTCGCCTGGTGGGGGTGAGAAAGAGGCCCACCACGACGCTGGAGATTCTACTTCTGAGCCTGGCGACGCTGGTGCGCAACACGCATCGCGAGGCGGAACTGGCAGACGTAGTGATTGAACCCGAGGTGGGCGAGTTCAACCCCGCTGACTTGTCCAAGATCCCCGCCATCATCGCACGTGGACGCGAGGCTGCTGAGGCCATGTTGCCGCGCATCCTGCGTGATTTGCATCTGGAGGAAAACATTGCAGGCTGATGTGGTGCTGTTCAACGGGCGAGTATACACCATGGATCACCAACTGCCGTTGGCGCAGGCAGTGGCTGCGCGTGCTGGACGCATCGTAGCCATTGGTGACAATGCCCAAGTCCGCGCACTGGTTGGACCCGGGACGGAACAGTTGGACCTTGGCTCCCGCACGGTGCTGCCCGGCTTTACCGACGCCCATATCCATCTGGTCCACTATGGTCTCAGCCTGACGCAGGTCCAATTGGATGGTTTGGCTTCCCTGCAAGAGGCGCTGGCGCGTGTGGCCGAGTGCGCACGTGTGACAAAGCCAGGAGAGTGGATCCGTGGCTGGGGCTGGAACCGTAACCTGTGGCCCGGCGCACCTTTTCCCAGCAAACAGGATCTGGACCCGGTGACGCCGAACCATCCTGTTTTTCTGCGCAGCAAGGATGGGCACGCTGCGTGGGTGAATTCGCTGGCCTTGCAGCAGGCTGGCCTGACGCGGGAAACACCAGACCCGCCTGGGGGGCAGTTCGAGCGAGATCCACAGACGGGTGAGCTCACAGGGCTGCTCAAGGAGGACCCGGCTATTGACTTTATCAAGGATGCGGCCGGCCCAGCCAGCCTTGACGAGATGGAGAAAGCGATTGGTGCAGCCACACAGCGTTTGCACCGCCGGGGCATTGTCGGCGTTCACGTGCCGGAGGAAGAACATGAGTTGGCCGCACTGCAGAGCGTCTGGCTCAAGGGCGAACTCGAGCTGCGCGTTAACGCCATGATTCCGGACAGGCATCTGGACAAGGCGCTAGGGATGGGTCTGCGGGCGGGCCTTGGGGACGAGTTCTTGCGCCTGTGCGCCGTCAAGGCCTATGCTGACGGCTCTCTGGGCACGCGCAGCGCTGACATGTTCGAGCCCTACCAAGACGAACCGCGGAACTGTGGAATCGAGGTGACAGACGCCGAGCGACTGGCCGAGATCGTGGGTGCGTGTACTGCGAGCGGGTGGAACGTAGCGATCCATGCAATTGGCGATCGCGCCAATTGCCGCGTGCTCAATGTTCTGGAGGAGCACTGGCGAGAATGGTCGCCGCTGGATTTGCGCCCGCGCATCGAGCACGTGCAGTTGATCACTCCGCAGGACGTACCACGGCTTGCAGCGATGGGCGTCATCGCCTCGATGCAGCCCATTCACTGTACATCGGACATGGACATGGCGGAGCGCCATTGGGGTCCACGCTGCAGCGGTGCTTTTGTTTGGCGCAGCCTGTTGGAGAGTGGGGCCGTGCTTGCTTTTGGATCCGATGCACCTGTGGAGGACCCGGATGTGCTGCGCGGCATCCATGCTGCCGTGACGCGCCAGCGTGAAGATGGCTTGCCTCCCGGTGGCTGGTATCCTGAACAGTGCCTGAGTGTTCCCGAAGCGGTCTACGCCTACACCGTGGGCGCAGCCTATGCCAGCGGTGAAGAGCGCATCAAGGGCTCGCTGAGCGTGGGCAAGCAGGCCGACATGGTGGTATTATCGCAGAACATCTTTGAGCTGCCAGCGCAGGAGCTGCTCAATACCTGCGTTGAGGCGACCATTCTGGCTGGTGAGTGGGTGTACTCCACTCTGCGTCTGTGAGGTGTTGAGCCGCACAAGCAGAGTGACCGGCATCTCAGAGGTGCCGGTCACTTGCGTTTTGGGAGCACCTTTGGTGCCGATCCGAAAGAGCAGCAGAGGTGCTTCCCATGCCGGCGGATGGCCGGGCGTGGCTGTTTTCCGGATAGGTCCCTACTACAAGAGCCTCGTGCCGAATCCCTTCTTGAAAGCCGAATTATCAAACATCTCCTCGATGGTGAAGACGTATGCCGGCCGTTCGGCCCAGCGCTCTGGACGCGGGTGGTGCACGTCGTGCTGCGCGTTGATCAGTCGGTGGTAGAGGGTGCCCGGCTCATAGATGCAGGCCTTGCCCCGTATCTCGAAGGAGATCACTGGCGGTTCGTAGAAGAGCAAGGTAACGGTGTCGTTGGCTTTGAAGTTGGTGTAGCTGTGGTCTCGTGCCAACTCCAGCGAACCCAAGCGGGGGAAATCAGTTCGTTTCTCACAGCCAGGACCGTATAGCGTTCTGACCAGCAGTTGCAGGCCCCGGTCGCTGTAGCCATCCCGCCAGCCGTGGTTGATGTGTTCCATGTAGGCATTGAGATACTCTTGCAGGTACTGCTGCTTGGGAATGTAGCCGACGCCCTTGATGGAAGCGTTCAGCCCTGCTGGGCCGTAGGAAACGATGGCTGGGTTGTGGCGCGTAAAGCCGAGGAAGATCTCGTGCCCTGGCACCTTTTCACCAGATGCTTGACGCTGGATCAGTTTGGCACGGCCCTGATAGGCCCATTGGATGAAGGCTTCGGGGATCTCTGCGGTCACGTTGTGTAGTTGCTCCCTTCCAGGCACTACGTCGCACGTAGATGTAGCTGGTCATGCTTAGAGGTACCAGAAGATAGCCACGTCATTGGCGGTCGCTGGATTGTCGCAGTAGCGGTAGTAATGGTCGTCGATGCCGCTGCCTACAAAGCCCGTGTGCGCGTAGAAACGGCATGCGTTGATGTTGCTAGTCTGTGTCTCGGCGACGAGCGCCTTGAGGCCGCGCTCTCTGGCCCAAGCAGCGGCATGCTGGATGAATCGCTGCTCCAACCCGCGTCCTCGGTAGTCGCTGCCCACCAGAATGTTCCAGATCCAACCCACAGCGCGCCAGTCGCGCGGCTCGACCTCCAGCAAGCCGACGGTGCAGCCATCATCTTCGGTGACCAAAAGCAGGCAATTGCCAGCATACAGGCGCTGGCGGATGGCCTCCAGCTCCTCCTGCTGCAAGTCGTAGCCGTGACCCTTGTCAAACGGCGCATCCAAGGGCTGATACGTCAGTTGCCAGGTAATGCGCTGCAGATTGGACTGCTCTTTCTTGAGCCCAAGTTCCGCGTCAGCGGTGAAGCTGGGGTTGAGCCGAGTTAGGTTGGGGATGTCGGCAGCGCTCAAGGGCGAATGGTGAGTAGCATCAGAAAGCGGTCCTAGCAGGAGTCAAGCTTGCCGCAAATGGATCGTGAACTCACTTTGCCAGCACCCGTTCGTAGACTGCGAGGGTCTCCCGGGCGGTGCGTTTCCAGGAGAAACGGGCTGCTTGCTCGAAACCGCGCTGACACATTTCCTCACGCAGATCGGCGTCCTCCAGCACAGCAGAAATGGCTGCAACCATGTCCTGGAAGTCGTGCGGATCAAAGTAGCGTGCTGCGTCGCCTCCCAACTCGGGCATGCTGGAGGTATTGCTGCAGGCGACTGGAGTGCCGCAGGCCATCGCTTCCAGTATGGGCAGCCCGAATCCTTCGTAGAAGGAGGCCAGGACGTATGCTGTTGCCCCGGTGATCACCGCGGGCAAGTCCGCGTCGGGTACATAGCCAGATAGCAGCACAGCTCTAGGGTCATCCAGCTTTTCCAGGTGCTGGAAAAAGTCCTGGCACAGCCAACCTGCGCGGCCCACAATCACCAGCGACAGTTCGGGATCCTTCTGGCGGAGCAGGAGCACGGCATCTACCAGACGATTCAGGTTCTTGCGTGGCTCGATCGTTCCCAGGGCCAGGACGTATTTGTCCGGCAAGCGATAGCTGGCCTTGGTCTCGGCCACAGCCTGGGCGGAGGCTGGGCGAAAGCGCGAAGATGCCGCTTCGTGGACGACGGTGATCTTTTCCTCTGGCGTCTCGTAGTAGCGCATCAGGTCGCGCTTGCTAGACTCGGAGATGGTGATCACGGCGTCAGCACGCCGCACGTACAGCGGCATGGCGGTATTGAGGTACCAGTAGTTAAGGCTCCGGTGGTAGGCTGGGAACAAGTGATAGACCAGGTCGTGGACCGTCAGTACGGTTGGAACGTTGTGCAGAGGCATCAGCAGGTGTTCGGTGCCATGGAAGAGTGCTGCGTCGGGCAGCAGGCGATCAAAACCAATCCCCAAACGCTGGCCCAACCACACAGCCATGCGCCAGGGCTTGTATCCCGAAAGCACTGTGCGAGATGGGACGTCCTCCAGGCCGCTCAGCGGACGGGTGTCCCGATTGCGCAAATGGAACAGACCGAATGGATGTTCATGTCCGTGGTGGTAGACCAGCGCACGGGCCAGGTTCGCGGCGTAGCGAGCGATGCCGGCGTATTGGTGCATAGCGGCTGTGATGTCGATGTAGAGGGTCATGGCTGGCTCATCCAGGAATGCCTGCACGTCTTCACGAGGTGTGCCTCCTTAGAGATGGATCCAATTGACAAGACGTGGCAACCTGCAGATAGGTTCGTTTCAGTTGAGAACCCGGTCATTTTACACCATGTGGCCGACTTTTTCCAACCAGCGTGCAATGATGATTCTCCCTGTTTTGTTCCGGTTCGTGACCTTCGCGTACCCGCGTACTGTCGATGAGTTGTGACTTGCAGCCTATCCGGAAAGTCAATTGAGCCCGGACTGCTGTTTTCGGAGATGTGCTTGATTCCATGCGAATTCAGAGGTTCACGAGGCACGTGAATGCGGCCAAACTGCGTACTCGACGCCTGGCAGGCCGTTGCAGCATGGTGGCCTTGTGTGCTTCAACGGAGCAAAGGGCTCATTTGCCTTCTGCGCTCATGTTGGCTACAATGCGTCGAAGTTGGAATGGTAAGGAGCAAACAGGTGCTCGATGAGGAGCGGTTGCAGCGCAACAAGAAATGGCTTGAGGACGAGCGGGCGCGACTGAAGAGCGAGCTGGACTGTATGAGCCCAGCGATGGATGAGCAGGAGCGGCCAGGCTACGGCACGCACCTGGCTGACAGTGCCAGCCAGGTTTTTGAACAGACCAAGAACCTGGCCGTGTGCCAGCACCTGCGCCGTACGCTGGAAGAGGTCAACAGGGCGCTGGAGAAGATGGACAAGGGCATCTATCGGGTTTGTGACCGTTGTCATGGTCCAGTTGACCCGGCCAGGCTCAAGGCGCTGCCGTATGCCACGCTGTGCAAGGCGTGCCAGGAGCGCCTGGAGGTCGTGACTCGACCACGCCGAAAGCGTTGAAAGGCGGAGAAGGGGAATTGAAACCCCGGAGGTTCAGGGACCTGGCGGTGTTCGGCGTAGCACTCGTCGTGTTGGCCGCCGATCAAATGAGCAAATACTGGGTGCGCAATTCTCTCGTGCTGGGTGTGCCCTACAATCCTATTCCGTGGCTGCGTCCTGTCCTGAGCCTCACCTATGTAACCAACACTGGCGCTTCCTTTGGCCTTTTCCCCCAGTTGGGCCGGCTGTACACGCTGATTGCCCTGGCTGTCATCGCCTTTATCGTCTTCTTCTATCGACACCTGCCCCTGCGCAGCTGGCTGGTCCAGATCAGCCTGGGAATGCAGTTGGGTGGAGCTATAGGCAACAACCTGGTGGATCGTCTGTGGCATGGATGGGTGATTGATTTCATTGACCTGAATTTCTGGCCGTTGCAGGAGTGGCCGGTTTTCAACCTGGCCGACAGTTCGGTGGTGGTTGGCACCTGCATCCTGGCTTACTATCTGCTGCTGGATTCGTCTGTCACAACGGTCGAGGACGATGAACGTGCTTAGCAGGCCGCGCAAGAGCCATCCTGTCGCGGCCTTATTGTTTTCGTCAGAGCGGTTAGGCTGAGCTGGAACACCAAAGGAAGGAGGCGTGTCTATGAAAGACAAAATGTATTCGAAGATTATCAACGCCTGGTGTATGTATGACTGGGCGAACTCGGCCTTTGCCACCACGATTATGGCAGCGGTGCTGCCGACGTTCTACAGTGCCGTGGCTGGGGCTGGCCTGCCGGGCAACACGGCTACGGTCTACTGGGGCTATACTGCTTCCATTTCGCTGTTGATCAATGCTGTTATGGGCCCGATTCTCGGCGCTGTTGCGGACTATCTGGGAGCCAAGAAGCGCTTCCTGGCTGCGTTTGCTGTTTTTGGCATCTTTTTCACTTCTCTGTTGGTGCTGGTGGGCACCGGGCAGTGGCTGCTGGCTTCAGTGCTGTACACCCTGGGTTACGTTGGCTTTGGTGGGGCGAACGTGTTCTACGATTCAATGCTGCCACACATTACCAGGCCGAAAGACATTGACTACGTTTCGAGCAAGGGCTACGCGTTGGGCTACCTGGGCGGTGGGATCCTCCTGGCGATCAACATCGCGATGATTCTGTTCTGGGACAAGATCGGTTTGGCGGGTCCGGAGATGGCCTCCCGTCTCTCCTTCCTCAGTGTGGGCATCTGGTGGGCAGTTTTCTCGATCCCCATCCTGCGCACTGTCCCCGAGCCTCCCGTGCCGGAGATCGAGGGGCCGCGTCTAAATCCGTTCCGGGTTGCGTTCCAGCGCCTGGGGAAGACCTTCCGTGATGTCCGCCAGTACAGTGAGCTGACCAAGTTCATCGTCGCTTTCTAGCTGTACAATGACGGCATCGGCACGATCATCAAGATGGCCACGATCTACGGTGCAGAAATCGGCATAGGCCAGACCGATCTGATCGGAGCGTTATTGTTGACACAGTTTATAGGCATTCCTTTTTCGCTGTTATTCGGCAAGCTGCCCAAGTTCCTGGGCAGGAAGCATTCCATCTACTTGGCGCTTGGGGTTTACACCCTCATCTCCATCGGCGGGTACTTTATGAACACCGCTGTGCACTTCTGGCTGTTGGCTGCGATGGTGGGCCTGGTGCAGGGTGGCAGTCAAGCCCTGAGCCGTTCACTGTTTGGGGTGATGGTGCCCAAAGTCAAGAGTGCAGAGTTCTTTGGCTTCTATGACGTCAGCAGCAAGTTCGCAGGAATTGTGGGCCCGGCGCTGTTTGCCCTGGTGGGGCAGCTCACCGGCACCAGCCGGCTGAGCATTGTCTCACTGGTCATCTTCTTCGTGGTTGGGGGACTGGTCCTGACGCGAGTGAATGAGGAAGAGGGCATTCGTGTGGCCCGTGCTGTGGATGCGGCAGTGACGTAATCAGGTGCAGTTGTCGAGCCAGAACTGAAGAGAGTGGGTTCAACGAGGAGCGATGTCCCATCGGGACATCGCTCCTCGTGCGTTTACAGAACCTCGAACCACATCAGCAGGCCGAGGATGATAAACAGGCTCGCGGCCAGCTTGCGGAGGTGTTCCGCTGGCATCAAGCGATAGGCAGCCTCTCCGCCTAGTACGCCGAGCAAGGTAACGCTGGCTAGGGCAAGTATGGCTCCGAGGAAGATGGGCAATGGCTTCTGGTGTTTGCAGGTCAGAGTGATCACTGCCAGTTGTGTCTTGTCACCGAGTTCAGCGATAAACAGTGCGGCGAAGGTGGTCACGAGTATCTTCCAATCCATAGTTCCCCTCTTGAGTAGTCGTAGCAGCTTGGTGAATTCGCTGCCAGGCATGGATCACCAGAACGGCCGTGAACTGCGCCGCTGCAGGCCGTACCATGCGATAGCCCCCACGGCTCGGGGCAGCCAGAGCGTGATGAGGCGAAAGGTCAAGGTTGCCGCCATGGCCACGGACAGTGGGACCCCGGCGTTGGTCAACAGAGCGACCAGGGAGGTTTCCGTGACTATCAGCCCGCCTGGTATGGTTGACATGCCGCCGAGGACGTCCGACAGGCTGAACGCGATGGCAACGCTGGGGAGTGGCATGGCCTGACCAAAGGCCCGGAGGGTGACGTACAGGCACAGGACTGCACCAACAACGCGCCCGAGGTTCCCCAGCAGCAGTCTGAAGCCGCTCGGACGGCGCAGAGTAAGCAGAACCTGGCGCAGGGCGCTCAGACGCTGCTCCAGTGCAGAAGCTCGCAGTGGCGGTCGCCCCCGTCGAATGCGGATGCTGTTCACTCGCTCCAACAGCGCGTAACGCCAGTTGCGCTTGTGCGGCCTGGATAGCAGCGCGGCCAAGGCCGCCCCGCCAAGCAACACCATGCTGACCAGCAGAGCCAGGGGCTGCCACGGCACAGCCTGTCCGCCGAGAGCATGTCGGATCAGAGCCAGGCTCAGTATGATACATTGGGCAACACCCAGCCCCAACCCTTCCAGGACACAGGCGAAAACTGTCGCATCTGCCGTGTAGCTGAATTCGGTCAGATACCTGGCACGTACCACCATTCCGCTCACGCCAGCAGAAGGGATGAGCAAAGTGGCCAGACCGGAGGCCAACGTGATCTGCAACAATTTGAAGAAACTCATATGCGGCCCAAGGGTCAGCAGCATCTGGTGTAGGACGTAGGTCTGGGATAGGATGCTCCCCACTTGAAAAGAAATGGCAGCGAGGAGAGGTAGCATCCTGGCCTGGCCTATGAGCCTCAGGGCGCCGCCGACGCCGACTAGCTGCGGGATGAGCAGATAGACACCGGCAACCAGCAGCGCAAGCAGTATGATGCGCCGTGGGGCGGTGCTGCCGAAACGTTTGAAGATTGAGGTTGGGTGAGACGCGCTGTCTTTATTGCTCACAAATCGGTTTCTCAGGCCAACTCTGGCTGATTCGAAAGCGAGGCCTTGCGGTTGCTGCTATCGAACTGCGGTCAGGAGGTGCCCCCAAAACCCTGCTCCTGACACGCGGCCTTCGCTATCTGGTTCTTGAATACGATAGGCAAGTAGACGTGGTATTCCGATTTTGTGCTGAGCGCAACAAGGCCACCATCCCGCGCGGCTACGAAGGCCATGTCATTTGCTGGGTCAAAGCCTACACTTGTGCTGGACCCGGGGATGGAGAGGGAACCCGCGGGCTCGGGATATATCGGTGAGACAATCGAGAGCACTTGCAGCCCCTCTGCTTCAGCGGCCACGTATGCATAGTCGTTGAGCAGGGCCACATCCAGCGCTCTCCCTGCGATGGAGCGAGATCCCACCACTTCGGGCTGTGCAGGGTTGGAAATGTCCACCACGATGATACCCGTTTCGCCGTCGGCAAGATAGGCATACTGCCCTGCGAGGGCCAGGCCTGAAGTGCGGCCTGGTGTCTCGATGCCTTCACCGACTTTGTGTGCTGTTGCAGGGTCAGCGATGGAGATGACACATAATCCGCGGTCTCCGTCCGCCACGTATGCGTAATCACCGGAGACGACGACGTTGAGCGCCTCTCCGGGTGTATCCACCGTTACGACGGTGGATGGATGGGCGGGCTCGCTTACCGACACGATCCACAAGCCAGCCTCACCAGCCGCCACGTAGGCGTTGCCGTCCTGAACGGCCACACCGTTGGCAATGCCGGGCGCTGGCCGTGAGCTGACCTCGCGCAGATTGGTGGGGTCGGCTGTGGATATGATGCGCAGGCCGCCTTCCCCGTCAGCCAGGTAAGCGTACCCATTTGACAGAGAGACGCTGAAAGCAATCCCGTCTGTGTCGAGGGTATCCAGCAACGTAAGCTGGCCGCCCTGATATGACAGGGAATGCAAGCCCAACACGCCGCCGGCCGCGAAGATGTGATTGCCCGCGGTGGCTACGTCCAAGGCATCGCCGACAGAAGTGTACGAGTTGAGTCGACTGGGCTGGCTGGGCTGGCTCATGTCGAAGGCGTCTACGCCACCTGCGCCGTCAGCAACATAGAGGCGGTCACCCTGAATCACCACGTCTCTGGCATCGGGACCGGAGGTGGGATAGGGGCCGAATGTGACTGGGAAATGTGGGTCGGTGATGGAAACAACCCACAGTCCGCTGTCCTGCGCGGCGATGTAGGCGTAGCTGTCACCAGCGCCTGCCTCAGGCAGGATGGATACGGCGTGGGCAATTCCCTCGCCGATGGTTTCGGTCGTCACCAGCGTAGGTTGCTCCGGGTTGCTCAAAGAGAGGATCTTGAGTCCATCGTCGGCGGCAGCTACGTAGGCGTAGGCACCGGCAACGGCTACGTCCAGCGCCTCGTATAGCACATAGTAGGCACCAACCTCTGTTGGATTTGCAGGATCACTCAATGACAGCACTCGCAGGGCACCCTTCTTGGCGGCCACGTAGGCGTACGAATCGGCTACAGCCAGGTTGACGACCTCCGGTTCTGTAGCAAACTCTGTCGATAGCTCAACCTGGTGCGTGAGCGCTGGATTCATGGGGCTGCTGATGTCAATAGCTGCCACTGTGCCTTCAGCGGTGCCCACATAGGCATGACCTGCCGACACTGCCACCGCCATGGCTGTGCCCAGTCCGGACAAGAAACTGATCTCGGTAGGTAGCTGTGGGTTGGCTAGGGACACGACGCGCAACCCGTGCGCGCCGGCAGCCACATATGCATAGTCGCCGTCGATGACCAGCCCACGGACCACATCGGGCATGGACAAGCTCCCGACAGGCAGCCAGTGCGAGTCTAACAGTGATAGCAGAACGAGCTTGGGCCCCATGCCAGCGCAGACCAGACTGTCTGTGGTGGCTATGGCGTAGCTTGCGCCGCCCAGTTGAGCCAGTTGGCGGGCTGGACTCTGGGCAGAGGCCGTTGTGCTGAGGAGAAGAGCCAAAAGTGCCATGGTGAGGCACAGTCGCCGGATTGACCTGGGCTGCGAGATGGTTCTCATCGATCATAACCTCCTTGGCATAGTTGCACCGTATCTGGCAAACCTCTACTGCTTCGTGCACCAAAGGTTGCTAAACCCCTCTGGCTCGATCATTACATAGAAACGCCTGCCTGAGTTTAGCAATCCCGTCGAGCCATCGCCTTCGGCCTTGTCTCCGCCAAGATCTTCGGCGACGAGACCTTTCGGCGGTCGCCCGCAGGTGCCCACGGGGCATGCAGAGCACATGCAGAGCACGGATGGTTGACGCAGTACCCTGCGTGACGGAGCATTCAATAGATATTCTACTGCACTGGGCGCAATACGGCAACTGTGAGGGCTGGAGTTTGCGCAGGTCTGAGCTGGAGGAAGAGGTAGTACACGAATTACACGAAACAGAACCGAATAACACGAATTCTAGGAGAAGATAGGGCCTCCATGTCGCTTCTGTCCGTGTGCTGTCTAGTGCGCACTCATTCGCTCACGGTAAACACGCCGCCGTCGCTGCGGCCGAATACTTCGGGGAAGTACATTTCATAGGCGTGTGAGGGCATGGTCAGGAAACGGCCGGGAACGCTGGCGCGGATGAGGTAGCTATATTCATAGGTGCCTTTGCCCAGGTACGTGGCAAAGAGCGCGACCTTTTCGTCCCGCAGCTCAGTCTGAGTAAAGTACCACCAGTAGGGTGGTCTGCCATCCTGCCGGGTCAATTCTGGGCCTTGATAGGCTGCGCTGGTTGTCTTCAAGCTGGTGTCCAAGGCTTCACAGCCGGCTGGCAAGGGGTCTTCGACCACTAGGTAATGCAGGTCGTTGGGGGCGATGATGGTCAACTTGACGCGGATCACGTCACCTACCGTGGCGGAGTCTATGGACTGTTCGGGGTCATCCAAGAGCGCATACTGGCGTGATACAATGATGCCCCGGTCGAGCGCCACCACGTCTTCGACTGGCAGGTAGTAGCGCAGGTACAGGGAGTAATAGAGTTGTCCTTTGCCGCCCGGCCCTGCAGATGGCGTGCCTTGGCCAGTATCCTGCGTCTGGGGCGCGAGACGCTCAAGCACGATGCGATTGGTCTCGTGGTGCAGCAGGTCCTGGATGGCGATGACGAGTTTGCGAGTCTGGTTGACATCCTGCGTGGTGACAGTGCCCTGTCCGAGAGCCTGGCCATTGACGGTGACGCGGTAGTCGTAGTGAGCCTGCAGTTCGCCCGTGGTGACCATAAAGTCGGTCAGGGCCATGATCGACCATGCTGTCTCTTGCGTGGTTTCCCAGTGGCCTTCTTTCCGCGCTGTCATCAACCAGCGCACAACATTGGGGAGTAAGGAATTCTGCGGGTCAGTGCGCAGCAGCGCTTCGAGCACCACCGCGGTAGTGCGGGTATTGGTGTTCATGGTCCAGTAGTCGACCTCGTCCTCTTCCCAGTGTGCTCCGGTGGCGCTGAGGATGGCAGCGCTGGTCAGGTCGCTCAGCAGGGCATTGGCGTGCGTTCGCTCCTGTGGCTCCAGGGTGCGCAGGGCCATCAGCAGGTAGGCCTTAGCATACAGATCCAGGGAGTCGCGCCTTTCGTACAAGGCTATGGAGCGCCCGAGATCGCCCTCACCGTACTCAGCCAACACGTAGAGGATGAAGGCGTGGGTGTTGTTGTAATACGTGCGTTGGGTGTGCGCCAAATCCAAAATGTCTTGCAGGTAGCTGGCGGCGCGATCCATCACCTTGTCATCGACGGCAAAGCCAGCATCCTTGGCCGCCGTCATGCCCAGCAGCACGTAAGCAGAGATGAAGGGGTTGCTCTCATCGGCCAGCCACCAGCCCCAGCCGCCGTCATAGTGCTGCAAAGCATAGATGCGCTGCAAGCCAATGCTCACATACTGCGGCAGCCTCGCTTCCAACTCTGGATTGATGATACCGAGCTGCTTCAGGGCACGGTAGGTGATGACGTTGGGCAGGAAGCGGCTGACGGTCTGCTCGATGCAGTGGTACGGGTAGTTCTCCAAATATCTGAGCCCATCGCGCATCCCAGCCGCCAATGATGGATCGAGTTGCACCGTCAGGTCGCCCTGGCCTGGATCCAGCAGTTTGGGCAGGCGCACGGTTTCGATGCGGGCCTCACCACCGGCCACCTGGCCTGCTGTGGCGATGACTTCTGGAGTGCTGTAGTGGTAGACCGGTAAGCTCAGCTCCAGTGCATCGAACAAGTCCCCGCTGGCCGCGTGCCATGTGAGCACGGCGGCAGGGGCAGAGATGACCTGAGTCTGCCAGTTGAGGGCCTGCATGCCCTGTGCCGGTACCTCGCCCCGCTGCACGCCGTCCGCAATGGTGATGCCGTGGCCTTCCAGGGACACGTCAATGGTCAGCGCCTGGGCGGTATTGTTGTGCACCACAGCGCCAAGTTGGACCTGATCACCGAGTACGAAGAAGCGCGGAGCTATGGGGCGTATCAGCAGATCCTTGCTGGTGACAATGTCGGCATTACCGTCACCTACCAGAGTATCCACAGTGATCGCTTTGGCGGTTGCGCGCCAGGTGGTGAGATTGTCTGGCAAGTCTACCGTCACTTGAGCCTGGCCTTTCGCATCGGTGCGTACCTCTGCGTTCCAGTACGCGGTATCCAGGAAGCGCTTGCGTATGACGTCCCGGCCTGCTGGACCTCCGTCGCCGCCTTTGGCTGCGGGCGGCTGAGCTTGCAGGCGGAAGCGGTCGACGGAAATGGACAGGGTAGCCCCTGTTCGCACCCCCAGACCACGCTGGCGGTAGAAGTGATCCAGCAGCGTGCCTTGCCCACCGTTGGTCAGCGCCAGGACGGACAGGTCCACCAGTTGCAAGGAGAGTTCGGCCTCGACACCTCGCCCCTGGTAGTCGGTGGCATGTAGGCTAAAGGTGGCTTTCGCACCAGGGAGATAGGCGGTGGCCTTGTCCGGGCTGAGCTGGACGGTCAGCTCTTTCTCTTCAGTCGAAACCTCAATGGTGACATAACCTACGCGGTATGAAGGTACTGGGTTGTCGCGATCCAAACCTCTGACGATGACCACCGAGATGTAGGCGTTGGGCGCGTACTGAGACAGGATGGGTATTTCGATCTGGTCGCTGTTGGTTCGCAGGGTGAGTACCTGGTGCTCGTAGATATGGCCACGCTCAACTGTCAGCAGTGCCTGGACTGGACCCTGGAAAGGCGAGGGCACCAGCACGCGCGCTGTCTCACCCGGACGGTATGACTTTTTGTCTGTGACCAGCTCAATGCGGTCGTGATTCTCCTGTCGCCAGGAGACAAAGCTGCGACTGCTGATCCACAGGTAGGTGGAGCTGCGTATCTCGTTCTCCTTATGGTCACGTCCGATGGCACGCACGCGGTAGGAACCGCCCTTCTCCGGCGTGAAGACGGCGATGGCGATGCCTGTTTCATCGGTGGTCACGGTGGTGGTGTGGACCGGGGTCTCTTCCAGCTCCCATTGCCAGTAGAAGCGGCCGTCGTCCGCTTGTTGCTGCACGTTGTACCATCTGCTTTCGAAGAAGACGATGGTGAGCGGGACATTGGGCACTGGCGCGCTCTCAGGATCCACGGTGATCACGTTCACTTTGCTCTCGTGGTTGACGGTGCCGATGTATTCCTGGGGCTCCAGCCCGATGTAGAAGTGACCCTTGTGCACGATGACGCTGTGCCGACGGCTGACCTCCTGGTTGCTGGGATCGGTGATAGATGCTTCGAGGGTAAAGATTTGACTGTTCTTCTTTGCGGCGATATCTGCAGAAAGCACGAAGCTGAACGTGCCCTCCGCGTCCAGCGTGCCCTGGCCACTGGTCACCAATTCGCCGTGGCTGGTTTGTTTCCCACGTGAGTTGTAGTTCAAGTCGTGGAAATCGTAGTAGCCCTTGCCCGTCCAGGGGAAGAAGTAATCCTGGCTCATCAGGCGCCACTGAACCTTGGCATCGGCTACGGGACCACCAAAGTAGTAGCTGGCCGTTACCTGGGCAGCGACTTCGTCGCCCTGAACGTACTCATCTGTGTCTGTTTCCACGGTGACCACGAACTCTGGCTTGCGATATTCGGCTACCCTGAAGCTTGTGCCGAAGGTGCGCTCTTCAAGCTGTGCACTCAGGTAGTAGGAGCCAAGGCTGGCATCATCTGCGAGCTTGATCTCGCCGTGCAGTGTGCCGATGTCATTCAATGGCGAGTCGGCACGGTAGATCTCCTTGCCCTGCTCGTCATGTATCACCACCTGCATACTCTCGACACCGGCGGGCAGGCTGTAGTTAGCGTCGTCGTCGCCACGCAGAATGCCTTTGAAGTAGACAGTCTGGCCGGGGCGGTAGATGTTGCGGTCGGTGTACAGGTAGGTATGATACCGCTCGCGGTACGGCTCGCTGGGCAGATCAAACTGCCATAAGGCAATGCCATCTGCCCAGTTGCTTGAGGCTACTGCAGGATCTTGGTCTGGGCCGGCAATGGCCAGGATGGATGCCCACGGATCTGCTTCCAATTGGGGCGCCAACTCAGAGAAGAAGATGCCATGCGCATCGGTGCGCCCCGACGCGAGAACTCGGCTATCTTCACCGAAGATGACGACATCCAGGCTGGCAATGCCGTGGCCACTGGATAGATCGGTGACCCAAACCAGGGCTTCATCTGCTGTCACTTTGAGCGTGACGTTGGCTCGCGAGACAAGCAGCATGTGACGTGCCAGTTCCTTCACCTTGGGCGCACGCACCTCGAGGTAGTAAAAGCCTGCTTGCAGCGGGCTTGTGCCATCCTCAGCGAGCGGAACGACGGTCGCAAGGTGTTGGTTCAGTGTGGCTTCGACGCTGCTCGTCCATTTGCGGACCAAGTTCTTGGCTGGCGGGTGGAACTTTTCCCATCGTTGCCACCAGTCGCGTTCCATGAGCTGTACAAAGTCTGCCCTGTCCAGGCGATAGAGGGCCAGATCGAGTTCGGATACGTTGACGTGCTGCACGTAGGCTGCGGTGGTGGTATAGGCATTGTAGGTACCCACACGATCGGGTGGAAGGTTGATGGAAGGAGACAATGCTCGCGTGGCAAAGGTGATCTGGTAGGGCTCGACGAGCCTGTGTCCGTAGCGGCCTTTCATATTTGCTGCGAACTCGAACGTGTATGTGGTTGATGGCTTGGCGCCGAAGGAGATGTAGACCTGCGTATCGGATCGCAGCCAGCTTGTGTACACCTCTGTTGGCTGGGGCAGAATGGTCAGGTTCGGCAGCAAGGTGTCGGGGTCCATGGGGCTGCTGAAAGCGACCAGCAGGCTGGTGTAGGGATGGACGTCCTGCTCGCCATCGGCAGGTGAGCTGAATAGCACACGTGGTGCCTCAATGGTTCTGAAGCTCCAGTGGAAATCGTCTTCCATGCCTTCGCCACCGGTGCTGGCACGGGCGCCTGCAACCACGGTTGCCAGGTACTGTGTGCCCAGAGAGAGGGGCACAGCAGGTTTGAAGCCCATTGTCTCTCCATCCCACTGGAATTGGCCGGGCAGTGGCTGCATGCCTTTCTCGGGCAGCAGGGTGAAGTGCTCCTCGGCCGATGCGTGATCCATGGGCATGTTGAAGGTGATGCTGATCGTCGGTGATGGCCCGATGTAGGACTCGGGGTCACTTGTGGTCGTCTGAAGCACCTTGGGGCGCTGGGTCGCAAACTCCCAGGCGTAGTCTTCGGCCAGCACTGTGTCCGTTGTCTCTGCGAGCCGGTCGGCTACAACTGTGGCCTTGTACGCAGTACCAGGCAGAAAGCGTGGCGCAGCCTTGAAGGTGTAGATGGAGGTGTTGACCCACTTGCCTTGGCCGGCAATCGCCGGCTCGAAGGCCAGAGGCTGGGGCAGGTCAGCCTGGGAGGCGTTCAACGGCACGACCGGTCGATTAAACATAACCATAACGGTGGCGTCAGTGGCCACATCCTCTGTGTCAGGCGCTGGCTGTACGCTGGCGATTTCCAGATAGCCTGTTGTCTTGAACTGGAAGGCAAAGCTGTCGCCCAATTGCAGCCCGGCCGTGCTGCGCGCCTCTGAGCTCACCGTCACACGGTAGGTCGTGGCACGGGCCAAGCCTGGCTTGCCCGGCGTGAACAGGAGGGTGTTGTCCTGCCAGGAGAAGCTGCCTGCTATCGGTGGAGAAATGGTGAACGCCGCTTCGACGCTTGGGTGATCCATCGCCTGGTCGAAACTGAAGGCAATGGGCGCTTTGATAGCCAGTTCCTGTCCTCGCTCTGGAGTGTGATCGATGATTATGGGAGGCAGGGGCGGCAGGGGAGTGGGTGTAGGGGTGGGGGAGGGGATGTTGCAGGCGATGGCGACGACAAGCAAAGCAATCAAGATAAGGCCAGGGCGCGCCGATGGTGTGCGGATACGGGTCATAAGAATTGCCTCCTGGGAGTATCTGCCCTTGAGAGACGTGTGTTCTTCTTGTGCCTGGTTTGGGCAACTGCCTCTTTGACGCTCCTGCGAAGTCGCGGGTTCCTCCCTTGCTCATTATACACGACAACGCATGAAAACGATAGGCGGATGACTGGGGTTTCCCGAACTCAAAGCGAAAGGCGGCCGAGTGGCTTGGAGCGCAGCGAAAGGATGGATCGCCGATAGGTACTGCCCGACAGGTAAGACCCTCCCCTAGTTTTGTGGACAGGAAGTTAAGCGAGATTGGCACTGCTGGTAGTAGAGCTGCTCATAGGCCTCCGGGCTGAGATAGTCCAGCGACGAGTGTCGTCGGCGCCGATTATAGAAGGC
>JAUWJD010000009.1 GCA_030607875.1 Chloroflexota bacterium | reverse complement strand
CGGCGGCACATCGCTGCCTGCTGGGTAGATGTTACTGGAGGTAAGAGATAAGATGCCTGAGAATGACATCCTGCTCGAAGTCAAGAATCTCAAGATGTGGTTTCCCATTACGCAAGGAATCATATTCCAGCGCCACATCGGAGACATCAAAGCGGTTGATGGCCTGAACTTTTCCGTCCGGCGCGGTGAAACCCTGGGTCTGGTGGGAGAAAGCGGTTGTGGCAAGACCACTACCGGACGTGCGATCTTGCAGCTTTATCGTCCCACCGAAGGCGACGTGTACTTTGAGGGCCAGAATCTCTGCAAGCTCAAGGGTGAACCGCTGCGCCGTATGCGCCGCAAGATGCAGATGATCTTCCAGGACCCATACGCTTCCCTGAACCCACGCATGACGGTGGGCGACATCGTGAGCGAGCCCCTTGAGGTGCATCACATCCTCAAGGGTAAGGCCCTGCGCGAGCGGGTTATGGACTTGTTGGAAGTCGTCGGCTTGAACCGCTACTTCGTCAACCGCTATCCGCACGAATTCTCAGGAGGGCAGCGCCAGCGTATTGGAGTTGCGAGGGCCTTGGCGGTACAGCCGGACTTTATCGTCTGCGATGAGCCCATCTCCGCCCTCGACGTATCCATCCAGGCGCAGATTATCAACTTGCTGGAGGAGCTACAGGCTGAGTTCCACCTGACCTACCTTTTTATCGCTCACGACCTGTCTGTGGTCAAGCACATCAGCGACCGGGTAGCGGTGATGTACCTGGGCAAGATTGTGGAGTTGCCCACGCGTGCGAAATTGTACGAGAATCCGCTTCACCCCTATACGCAAGCCTTGCTCTCCGCCGTGCCTATTCCCGACCCGGTTGTTGAGGAGAAGCGCCAGCGCATCATCCTGCCAGGGGACGTGCCCAGCCCGGCCAACCCGCCCAAGGGATGCAACTTCCACCCCCGTTGCCCGGTCAAGATCGCCGGAACCTGCGATGTCGATGAGCCCGAGTTCATAGACGTAGGCGGCGAGCACTGGGTAGCATGCCACAGGGTGAAATAGTAGCAGCGGCCACCGACTGATGGTGTGATCTCGGCAAGGTGCCAGTCGCAACGGTGCAGCACCAATGTCCTGTTCGTCTGATGAGATAGAATGCTACTCTGCCGCAAAGTACAGACACCAAGAGAGGCCAGAAGGCTGGCCTCTCTTGGTGTCTGTAGTGGAGTGGTGAGTCTGGATTTACTCTCCGGCCAGACCCACGCCGGCAATGATCACTCCACAGAATGGGCACTTGGATCCTGGGAGAATGAGGTTCTCCAGGATGCCAAAGCCATGGCGTCGGATCAGCAGGTTGTGGCAATTGTAGCAGTAGGTGCTTTCCCCATCACTGCCAGGCACGTTGCCTTCGTAGACGTAGCGCAATCCAGCCTGCAGGCCAATATCACGAGCGCGCTGCAATGTTGAGATGGGTGTGGCTTGGCGTCCATCCTGCATCTGGTAGTCTGGGTGGAATCGGCTGACGTGCCAGGGTGTATCTACGCCCACCTCTTGGGCAATGAATTCGGCCAAATGAGTGAGTTCTTCCTCCGAGTCATTCTCACCAGGCACCACTAAAGTGGTGATCTCCACCCAGATGCCTCTCTTCTTCATGGCCTTGAGCGTGTCCAGAACGGGTTGCAGGCGAGCGCCGCAGGTTCTGCGGTAAAAGTCATCGCTGAAGGATTTCAAGTCCACGTTGGCGGCATGAAGATGAGGCCCAAATGCGTCCAGCATCTCCTCTGTCATGTAGCCATTGGTCACGTAGATGCTCTTGATGCCCCACCTGGCAGCTTTCACAGCCGTATCATAGGCGTATTCGAAGAAAATCGTCGGTTCCGTGTAGGTATAAGCGATGCTCTTGCAACCATAGTGGTGGGCAGCGGAAGCGAGGTGGTCTGGCGAAGCATCATGGCCCATCAGGCGGCCCTCGTCTCGAACCATCTGTGAAATCTGCCAGTTCTGGCAGAACGAACAATGGAAGTTGCAGCCGACTGTGGCAAATGAGAAGGCCTTGGAGCCGGGGTAAAAGTGGAAGAGGGGCTTTTTTTCCACCGGATCGATGGCCTGGGAAATGGCCAGGCCATACACCAGACTGTAGAGCACGCCTCCCCGGTTCTCTCGCACCTGGCAGATACCCCGTTTGCCGTCGGCAATTGTGCAGCGGTGCGCGCATAAATGGCACTTTACTTTGGCTTCATCCAGCTTCTCATAGAGCCTTGCTTCGTGCATCAAGTCTCCTTCAAACCCTTGGGATATCTCCTCGCCAGGTCTGCGTATGTGTTCTTGAAATGCGACCATTCTGCCTTATAGTCCTCACTAACTTGCTTGTCCAGGAGCTTGGCCGGGACGCCAACGGCGATGCGCTCAGTGGGGATCTGTTGTCGCTGTCTGACCACTGCCCCCTCTGCCACGATGGCCCACTGGCCAACGTCAGCCCAATCGCTGACCACCGATCCCATTCCGATCACCGCATAGTCGTGGATGGTGGCGTTGTGGATCACGCAGCCGTGGCCGATGGTCACGTGGTTGCCAATGCGTGTCATCCCGCCGGGCCGTGCATGTATGACACAGTTGTCTTCGATGCTTGTACTATCACCCAAGATGATCACGCCATAGTCGCCGCGGAGGCGCGCTCCGGGCCCAATCCAGCAGTTTTCGCCGATGGTTACAGCTCCGATAACGTCTGCAGAAGGGTGCACATAGGTCCCTTGTCCTACTCTTGGTTTGCGCTCCTCGAATTCGTAAATAGCCATCGTCTAGTGCTCCTCATCCGGCATGGGTATGACGCAGATAAACCGCAGAGGTGATTCACCTCGATTGATGAACTGGTGCGTGATGTCGGGCGGCACAAAGGCGAAACTGCCGACCCGCAGGGGCTCTTCCCTGTCTGCGATGCGCAGCCCGCCCACGCCTTGCAGTACGTAGGCCTCATGCTCGAAGGGGTGTGTGTGCAGTGGAGTCGCCGCACCGGGCTGTACCTTGATGACGCGCATGGCAAAGTTGCTGGCCCCACTGCTCTGTGCGATGAGCCAGCGGATTGTGACTCCCGGTGCTGAGGTTACTTCTTCTGCTGGGACGTTCGAATAGTGTTGCACCTTCATGGTGTGGTTCCTCCCATTCGTTCTCCGAGCGCAGCCGGCCCTCGGGACGTGTTAGCCAATTTCTGCATTCAATTCTACTGCACAGTCCTGCTGGAAGCAAGCACGTATTGTGGTCCGGCAGAGCAGTCGCGTTTGAACTCGAGAACGGCCTGCTACAATGATTTTCGGAAGCTTTGCCGTGTTGTCTCGACTCATTTCGTGCCCTTTCTTGCTGGTGATAGGAATCGGGGAGCCGGGTATGGCCTGTCCAGGCCAGCAAAGTGCCCGCTTCTGACGGATCACAGCCGTATTTTGGAGCTCCAGAATCCAAATGCGATTGCCCTGCCCTGTGTACGCGATGAAGCTATGCATTTCATGCAAAATGTGGTATAGTAGCGCTACGCTTTATGGAGGCTGATTACGTTTAATGATAGATGATTGGGACTTGAGCCGGTTCGCGACCCATGTCTCGCTTGAGCAGAACACGGAAGCAAACGAGCTCCCTCTGTTGCCGGTGCGGGACACCGTGCTCTTTCCTCGTGTCGCTGCTCCTCTGTTCATCAGCCGCGATCGATCTGTGAAGGCTGTGGAAGCTGCCATGGCTGGCGATGGGCGGATCGCGGTGTTTGCTCAGACCGACGCCAACGTTCGCGATCCAGTGGAGGATGATCTCTACAAGCTGGGGACGGAGGCGGTCATCGGGCGTGTTTGGCGCATGCCGGATCAGACCACGAGTGTCTTTGTGCAGGGCTACAGGCGTCTGCGGCTCTTGAAGCTGGTGAAGAAGACGCCCTATCTTATGGCGCGCGTGCTTCCTGTGGTGGAGGCAGTCGAGCCTTCCCTTCCAACCGAGGCGCTGATGCGTGCCGTATTGACTTTGTTTGAGAAGGTCGTGCGCCTGAGTCGAAGCATTCCCGACGACGCTTTCGTCATGGCCATGAACGTCAACGACCCTGGCTGGCTTGCCGATTCGGTGGCTTCCAACCTCAACCTGGATTCAGGCGGGCGACAGGAACTGCTGGAGATTGTGGATCCCATTGCCCGCCTGGAAAGAACCAGCGTGCTGCTGGCCAAGGAACTAGATGTGCTGGAGCTGGAAAGCCGCATCCATTCGCAGGTGCAGCAAGAAGTGGACAAAAGCCAGCGGGAGTATTTTCTGCGTGAGCAGATGCGTGCCATCCAGCACGAGTTGGGCGAAAGCGATCCCCTGACCCAGGAAATCGCCGAGCTGCAGCAGAAGATCGCCGAAGCTCAGATGCCGGAGGAGGTTCGCCAAAGAGCGGAGAAGGAACTGGGCCGCCTGGCAGGTATGGCCCCGGCCGCCCCAGAGTTTAGCGTTATCCGCACCTACATCGATTGGCTGTTGGATTTACCGTGGGCAAATGGCAGTGAGGACAACCTGGATATCGCCCAAGCTACTGAAACCCTGAACAAGAATCATTACGGATTGGCCAAGGCAAAGGAGCGCATCCTGGAGTACATTGCCGTCCGCAAGCTTGCGCCGGACAAAATGGGCAGCACCATCCTGTGCTTTGTGGGCGCGCCGGGGACTGGCAAGACCTCCTTGGGCAAGTCTATTGCTGAAACCTTGGGACGCAGTTTTGTGCGCGTCAGTCTTGGGGGGATCCGCGACGAGGCCGAGATTCGCGGTCATCGTCGCACCTATGTCGGCGCCATGCCTGGTCGTATCATCCAAACCATGCGCCGTGCAGGCACAATCAATCCTGTCTTTATGTTGGATGAGATCGACAAGCTGGGAATCGATTTCCGGGGAGACCCTTCCGCTGCCTTGCTAGAAGTCCTGGATCCAGAACAGAATCACTCCTTCTCAGATCACTATCTGGAGGTGCCATACGATCTTTCCAAAGTGATGTTTATCACTACGGCGAACATTCTCAGTCCTGTTCCGCCTGCGCTGCGCGACCGTCTGGAGGTCATCGGTTTTGTTGGCTATATCGAAGAGGAGAAGATCGAGATTGCCAGGCAGTTTCTCGTACCGCGTCAACTGGAACAGCACGGGCTAACGCGGCTTCATTTCCCAGTCGAGACCCTGCGACGCATGAGCCGCGAATACACGTACGAGGCTGGTGTGCGAAACCTGGAGCGCGCCATTGCTACGGTCTGCCGTAAGGTGGCCAAATCGGTGGCGGGAGGCAAACGTGCGCCTCGCTACATCCTGCCGCGAACTCTGCCCAAGCACCTTGGCCCTCCGCAGTTTTTATATGGTAAGGCTGAGGAAGCAGACGAAGTGGGCGTCGCGACTGGCCTCTCGTGGACGGCGGCCGGCGGCGATATCATCTCGGTTGAGGTGACAGTGATGCCCGGCAAAGGCAACCTGCTGCTGACGGGGCAATTGGGTAACGTCATGCAGGAATCAGCCCAGGCGGCTCTAAGCTATACGAGAGCGCATGCCAGCCAGCTCAGCATCCAGAACATTGATTTTGAGCGCATAGACCTCCACGTCCATGTGCCCGAAGGAGCTATTCCTAAGGATGGGCCGTCTGCCGGCATTACGATCGCTACGGCTTTGCTTTCTGCTCTGAGCCATCGGCCTGTTCACCGCGAGGTTGGCATGACGGGTGAGATCACCTTGCGCGGTCGCATACTGCCGATTGGTGGCCTACGGGAAAAAGTGCTGGCGGCATATCGAGCTGGGCTAAAGACTGTGCTGCTGCCCAAGAGGAACCAAAAAGACTTGGTGGACATCCCCCGCAAAGTTCAACGGGGCCTCAACTTTGTGTTCGTGGAACGGATGGACGAGGTTGTGCCGGTGGCCCTCCTCCCGTCACGGCAGGTCAAGACCCGGAAGCAGGCTGCCTCGGCCAAGAACACGGGGAGTGTGGAACAACATGGTCAGAAGACGAAACCTTCGTAAGACGGGGCGACAACAGCACTGCGCATTCCGTTTGGCTCGCCTCGTCGCAGTGATGCTTCTCCTTACTGTTCTGTTGCCTGCCTGCACTGTGGAAGAAGGACTGCCGGAGTACGTGATTGCCATCTCCAGAGACGTTTTGCGCGGCAAGAACATATTGGGTGTACAGCGACTGGATACCGATAGCGACGGAGTGGACGAGTGGCTGACTTTCTATCGCTTCGACCAGGTTAATGACCGTGGGCCCGTGGCTGCCCTGATCTACGACGTAGTGTTTGATCCGGCCATACAGTTGCCTGTTGTCTATCCGTACAAACTGCGTGCTCCGTATGAGAACTACTTGGCGCAAGACAAACCCGAAGTGACCCTTGTGGATCTGGTGCCGGAGTCAGGTGGTGTGCCACGTAAGGAGTTGGTCTTTCGCACCAAGACCAAGACTGATCTGGCCTTCTTCCGCCTCACCCGTGATCCAGGGCCGCCACCCACGGACAACCCGCCCTTGTACCGGTGCATTGGTTTCTTCCGCAGTCCGGATGGTGTTCATTTTGATGAGAACACACTCGAGGTCAGCGTGACCAGCCGTACTGGCTACGAACGCAGTGATTTAGTGAGGAAGCACTTTTACAGGCCTGAGGCTGACGGCTACTTTATCACAGGTACGAACACCTTGGTGTCGCCATTCGCGGCGATCATTGACTTTCCGGCAGGAATCCCTACTGACATTCTGGATACCCCCTATGCAGAGAAGATTGTACTCGCATTCTACAGGACTTTTGGGAAGACCGATCCGCAGCCAAAGCACGTCGATTACCTGAGCACACAGGCCGCCGCCGAGTTTCAGGAAGGCAAGCTGAAGTACGGGTCGCCTTTCCCGCTCAATGAGATCAAGTGGGCCGTGGTCAAGGAATTGAGTTACTACCCAACTCAGGATGATACCCAATCCACGATTGTCACTGTGAAGGTTCAGTTTCGTTCGACCAGCGACGAGCTCAGCTCCCTGACCGAGGTGCGCTGGACGATGATTCGTGTCGCTGGTCGCTGGAAGATGGACTATCCTCAGTCGTAGGGCTGAGTACCTACGCCTGGCTGCAAAATGAGCGTGCTCGCAGATGATAAAGACCTTGCTGGAACAACGGCGTGGCGCCCACTTGGAATTCTTCCCCCAACGCACCTCGAGCCGACGCCTAGCGGAGACAATGGCAGCGATGGCTAACAGCCAGGGCGGGATGATACTGTTCGGCGTCTCTCCGCGCAGTAGACAGGTTCAAGGTTTGGATGATGTAGACGAGGCGCGTGATCGCGTGTTCCAAGCCGCTCTGCTTTGCGAGCCTCTCTTGATCATCCCCCTGCCTCGAGTTGCCGAGACGCACGATGGCCTTCAGTTGCTGTCGATTGAGCTCCCTCGCGGACTGTCGCATGTCTACTCTGTCGACGGCAAGTACCTGATGCGGTCTGGTACACGGAATCAGCCATTGACACCGCGCCAACTGCGCCGTTTGCTGGTGGAGCGAGGCGGGACCAGCTTTGAGTCGCATCAGGTCGATGAAGCGACGATCGATGATCTTGATGCAGACAAGATCAATCGATACCTGGAATCCGTGCCTGCTCTGGCTGCCTTGACGCCCCAGGAGGCGCTGCTCAAACGGGGCCGCCTGGCCGGGCGCAAAGGGATGCATCCGACGATGGCTGGCCTGCTGCTCTTTGCCAGGGATATCGAGCGCTTTCTCAACAACGAAGTCGTCGTGGTGCGTTATGCCGGCCGCGAGATGAGCGACGAGTTTGTGCGCGAAGACATCCGAGACACGCTGCCGGAACAGGTTCGTCGTGTGGAGAGTGCTGTGCTGGCTAATCTGCGTACGGGAGCCCGGCTTTCCGCCCTGCAACGTGAGGATCGCCTCGAATACCCAGTGAAAGCTGTACGTGAAGCCATCGTGAATGCTGTGGCTCACCGTGACTACAGCCTGCATGGCGATGGAATCCGCGTCTCCATATTCAGCGATCGCATCGAATTCTACAGTCCCGGTCGGCTGCCCGGCCACGTCACAGTTGATAACATCGTCGATGAGCGATTCTCCCGCAACCAGGTGATTGTGCAAGTGCTCTCAGACATGGGCTTTGTCGAACGGCTGGGCTACGGTATAGATCGCATGATCAAGCTCATGGCTGAAGAAGGCCTGCCCCCACCACAATTTCGGGAGACGGCCAATGGCTTTGTGGTCACGCTATATGGGCATGGCGAGGACTTTTTTTCTGAGAAGGGAAGCAGGTATCGCCAATGGCGGCTCATGGGACTGAATGAGCGCCAGATGAGGGCGCTGGAGTACTTGAGCGAGCACGAGCGCATCGCCAACCGTGAGTATCAAGAGCTGTGTCCGGACGTAAGCGCGGAGACGATACGGCGCGATCTGGCCGATTTGGTCAGCCGTAGCATCCTGTTAAAGATCGGTCAGAAGCGGGCGACGTACTACATCTTCAAGTAACTGTGTTATCCCACAAGTATCCCACAAGTATCCCACAAGTGGCGCCTGTCTAGGGCAACCCGTAGAAGCAGAGCACTGTACTGCCGTACTTGCGCCTATCTGACAAGGCGAGTCGGGTCAGATCGAGCGGTTCATATTCCTTGGGATGAATCTGGGCCACGATCAGGCTGTCGAGGGCCAATAAGGGCGAGTTGTCCAGTGCACACAATGTGAGTGCCCAGAGGCCCTTGTACTGGGGTGGGGCCACGTACACAATGTCAAAGGGTGGACCTTGGTAGCGGGCGATGAACTTGAAGACGTCGCGCCGCACCACGCAAGCGTGTTCGGCGAGCCCTGTGTGCTGCAGATTGCGGCGCAAAGTGGCCAGAGCACGTGAATTTCGCTCCACGAAGGTGGCGTCGCCTGCCCCGCGACTGAGAGCCTCGATGCCTACCGCACCCGTACCGGCGAACAGATCCAGAAAGCGCGCCTCGATCACGCGACCGGCCAGGATGTCGAACAGTGCTTCCTTGACCCTATCGGTGATCGGACGCGTAGACTGCCCTGACACGGAGAAAAGGCGGCGCCCTTTGGCCTTACCGGCGATGACTCTCATAGGCTATCCTCCGCGCCTATAGCCGAGTTTGCCCCGTCGCTCAGGGACAGTTGCAGGTTGCTCCTTGCCCCTGGTGGGAAGCGCAGGTAGCGCTCGCTGGCTGCTGCCAGGTTGCTGTAGACCCCGCGATACTCCGGAGGAAGCAAAGCAGCTATTTGCGCCATGATCTCGTCTGTCATCTCTTGGCGCATATTCCGTGTCATCCTGCCGTCTCCCGGATTTAGATAGAATCCCTGCCCAAAGAACACCTTGACTTCCGTACGCCGCAAGTGAGGTAGGTTCTTGCCGAAGCGTTCTTGCCCGTAGAGAACCGTCGGTAAGATGAATGTATCAGGCGTGCGCAGGGCGAGGAAAACGAGGCCCGGGTGGCCCTGTTGCAGACGCCCATGCCAACTGCGCGTGCCTTCTGGTGCGATGCCCAGCACCTTGCCTTCGCCCAATGCCTGCAAGGCCAGGCGCACAGACCCGATGTCCAGTTCGCCGCGCCGCAGCTGGATGGTGTTCAATGATTGGGCCAAGATCCTGAGGATGGGATTGTCCCAGATCTCGGCTTTGCCCCACCCTATGATGTCACGGGGCAGCAATGCCCTCAGCAACAGGGCATCAATGGAGTTGATGTGGTTGATGGCCAGGATGACCGGCCCATTGGGCGGTAGACGCTCCAGGCCTGTCACTTTTACTTTCAGCAGGAGTCTTGCCAGGATCTTGAGTACCGTAATGACGGTCCAACGGATTGCCTTCATTCACTCCTCACAGCGCTATTTTGTGCTGTCAATTCGCTGCCAGACGTGAGCAAACGGCTTCTTACGCCATTTCACATCCCACCAAACCCGAAGCCACACGTGTAGCCTGGCCGCAAACAGCAGCAGCGTCCACCACAGTTCCCGCAGGCTACGGGCGTATTGGACAGCGGCTATCGTCCCATGCGCGGCTTCGCTGCGCAGGGATTTCATGCCGCGCGAACCGCGCAAGTATTGCTGAGCGTACCCACCCGCCGTACGGATCTTCTGCTTCAGCCAATCCTCGTAGGAGGCCGGATATTTTACATATACCACGGCTTCAGGTGCGTAGGCAGTGCAGAATCCTTGCTTCCAGACCATGTGAGAGATCAGCCCGTCTTCGGCCAGGGAGTCTTCTGGTATCGGGCTGGCCAGAGAACGGCGGAAGGCATACAGGTATCCAGAGCATTCCAGAAATTCCCCACGTCTGGCCCTCCGCGTCCTCTGCCGGTGTGCGCCGGCATCCACCAGCAGGTGAGACCAGTAGCCCAGCATGGTGTCGCGTGGACTGATGGATACAGGGCGTCCGCTGACGATACCGACGTCCGGGTCATCGAATGCGGCCAGGAGCGCACGGACAGCACCTGGCCCAACGTAGACGTCGCCGTCGCTCAGCATGACGATTTGGCCTTGTGCTGCTTCCAGAGCCAGATTCAGCGCAGCAGGCTTGCCCCTTCCCTCATCCTGCAGGTGGCGAATGCGCTTGTCCTGTGCGGCGTACTGTGCCACGATGGCTGCCGTTTCGTCGTCCGGGCAGACCACCAAAAACTCGTGATCTTGGGGCGAATTCTGCGCCAGAAAAGCCGCGATTGCCCGGCCGATGGTTTTCTCTTCTCGGTATGCAGTGATCACGATGCTCAGCATTGCGTCCGTCTCCAGCATTGATGCCTACTGCTTCGTGCATGGATTGCTAAACGCATTTCACCGAATCATCGTCCCGTCAAGCGGGATGAACGATATGAAAGTGCTGTTCGAGTTTAGCGACCTTCGGCGCAGTACTGTGTAGTTTAGCATACCTTGGTTGCAGCACCAAGTGTCGCCGTCTGCTGTCCTTCAGGGGCGACTGAGTTTGACAAGAAGCGCCCTCCGGCGTATAATCTGTGTGTCGCTATTCCTCGGTAGCTCAATTGGTAGAGCAGCCGGCTGTTAACCGGCTGGTTGTAGGTTCGAGTCCTGCCCGAGGAGTCAAACAAGCAGAATCGTCAAGCGGTTCTGCTTCTTGATTTTCTGGTCTCGGCGATGCTGAGGGAACTCTAGGCGTTGTGATCGAGAACGCAGTGCTGCACAGATGCGGAGCAGGCTGCCGCCGAACCCATTTCAGTTACCGCGATACTGCGTGTACAAGACCCTCGCCTTGTCCTCCTGCCCATATTGCCATATACTGTCGGCTGAGGAGAATCGGATGTCGAGATCTGCGATGTCTTCTGAAGAGTTCTGTCTCCCTTCACTTTCTGCTTCCTCGGACGAAGCAGCGCCGGGCAAATACGATGTCCTCCGGCAGCAGGTTGACGAGTGTGGGGGACGAGCAGCAGCCACGAAGGCTGAATGTGACCGCAGTGACGGGTCTGCTTCGCAGTCCCAGAAGGAGTCAATCAAGCCAGCTTTCTTGACTGGAGTTACCGTTCTCCTGGCACTATTTCCCTCGTTGTTGGTCTTTCGAGACCGTTGGCTTGAAGAGCCCGTAACGTCCCCATCGATAAAGCAGTGGTGGTGCAAGATTGACTTTATCTGCCGCTTGCGTTTTCCTCCCTACTTCCTCTTGGTCTTTGCTTGTTTCTTTGGTGTGTTCCTTTTGGTGTGGATCAATAAGTTAAAGCCTCTGGGGGTGTTCTCGAATCTGAGTTTTGCTAGCTCGGCTCCTGCCACTGCAGGTGTTTCGCCAATCCAGTTCGGCATCAGTCGCATCGTGTTGATCGCTTCCGGCGCTAGCCTGGCGATCATCGTCGTGCGTGCAGCGAGCCAGGGCCGGCAGCCTGGCTGGGATCTTGCGCTGGCTTTGTTGGCCTATGTTGTGGGATGGGCGCTGCGGGAGATACCCGTCGAGGAAGTGATAGCGGCCATCCGCCGGAACTGGGACCTGATTGTGGCTGCTTTGCTGGTGCACGTGGCCCTGATCGTGTTTCTGGCGGCGACCTTTTCTACTGGGAACCCCGCGTGGATACCTGGCCTACTGCTGGCCCTGGCGATCTTTAACTTGCTGCGCTATCATTACCGAGAGCTTGGACCTGTCTTCTGGATCATATCATTGGCCCTGGTCCTGTACACACTGAACGTGGACGCGTGGTGGTTTTCCATCGTCGGAGATGAGTACAGCTTTTACGACTATGCTCGGCACATTGCCGACCAGCAGAGCCTTTCCACCATCGGCTCACGCTTATTCTATGGGCAGCAGGTTTACGGGGGCCATCCCTACTTGTCATCCTTGATCCAAGCGATTTCCATGAAGTTGCTGGGCACGAACAACTTTGGCTGGCGGTTCAGCAGCATCTACCTGAGTGCCGTTTCCATCGGATTCTACTTTCTGTTCTTCAAGACGTTTGTGTCCCGCCGGGTTGCGCTGCTGGCCTGCTTTTTCCTGGCTGCTTCGCAATATCTGATGGACTTTAGCAAGATTGGCTACAACAATCCTCAGGCTCTTTTCGTGATGTCCCTGGCTCTCTGGGCTGCGGCCTGGGCCCTGAGGAGCAAGCGCCCGCTGGCCTTTGTGGTGCTGGGGCTGGCATCGGGCTCTTGCTTCTACGTCTATCCCGCTGCTTTGTGGGCTGTACCGCTGCCCTTTCTGCTGTTGTTGCTCTACGACCCACCGAGGTCAAAACCAGCCATCAGGCGTTGGGCGTTCCTGATTGTCTCGATGCTTCTTCTCATATTCCCCCTCCTGCTCCAACCTGGCTATTGGGAAAGCAAGGAAGCCGGAACGCTCTTTGTTAATCCTGGAATCACGCGCAGTGTGACCAGCATTGTTGAGCACGTGTCCACGAATTGGATATATGCCTTGATGTCTTTTCTCTATGTCATAGATGAGAGTCACTTTGTTGCTGTGTCGTACATCGATCCCTTGAGCGGCGCGCTGCTTGTCGTCGGCATGGCCTATCTTGTGAAGGAGATTCGCAAGACGCGCTTTGCCCCTTTCCTTGTGCTGGGCTTTTTCCTGCTGCTCCTCGGGCTAGGAGCATCCCATGATGGGTCCTGGCCCCCCACTACGAGGATGTTTCTGCTGCTTCCCTTCTTCGTTCTGTTCGCCGCCCTTGGCTTGACCTGGGTCGAGCAACAGCTCAGACGTGTCTGCGGGAATCGGATCTGTGCGGTCGGTTTTGTCCCTCTGGTGCTCATTACAGTGCTTGGCTATAACCTGTGCCAGGCCTATCCACTTTCCAGGCATCGCATGGAACGCTACCAGAATCTGGAAACGCTCTTCCTGCGGGTTGCGATGCGCGCGCAGGAACTGGAAGGGGAGTGGGCCAAGACTTTTGTCTTCATTACCGATCCTGCCTGGTCTATTGATGGCATCCGGCACAATCAGCAGCGGGTTTACTCTGTTCCCTCCTCACCTGCCCAACTCGTCCAGGTGACCGTCACCGATACGAACTTGCCTGAATCGGCCCACGCAATCATCGCAGACCCTAATTCAGTGGTAATCATCAAACCCTGGTTGGACGCAGAATGGAAACGCGCCCTGGCGGTATCGCTGCAGGAACTGGGCAAGGTCCCGTGTGATGTCAAGACTCTCAGGGGGACAGTGCGCTTCCAATTGTGGCATTCTGGAGGTCTGGAGACGCTATGCGAATGACTGGCGCGTCGCTCTGCTGGGCACTCAGGGCAAGGCTGACCCTCCATTGCTGGAGGGTGAAGCTGTCGGTTCGCACCACCCAGCCCTTCACACGCTCAAACGCGATTTGACAAAGAGGGGTTTCTGTGCTACAATATACAGTAGGGGGGTATAGTAACGAGCATCTGGTGAACGATGTGGAGTCTCTATGGTCATTCAAAGTGCCAAAGCGCAAACGCAAGCTGTGCCCTACGTTGACGTAGGCTTGTGCCAGGGCTGTGTCAAGTGTGAGGCGAGGGCGGTTTGCCGCAGCAAGGCACTGATTCAACTTGATCCTGGGGAGCCTCCATTTGTCGATGCCAGCCGTTGCTATGGCTGCGATCTGTGCGTTACAGCATGCCCCTTCGGGGCAATTCGCCTCAATAGAAACTGATGAACCAAAAAGGAGAAAACGATGAGCAAAGAGTTATTGCATGTGACCGATGAGACGTTTCAAAAGGAAGTTCTGGAGTCCGAGCTGCCTGTTGTGGTCGACTTCTGGGCTCCGTGGTGTGGTCCCTGTCTTATGGTTGCTCCCGTTATCGAGGAGTTGGCGGCCGACTATGATGGACGCGCAGTGGTGGCTAAGCTGAACACGGATGAGAATGGCAATACACCTGGCCAGTATGGCATCATGGGCATACCGACGATGATCATCTTTAAGGATGGCCAGGAAGTCGAGCGCATGGTTGGTGCACGTCCGAAGCAAGCTATTGCGGAGAAGCTGGACGCTATCTTGGACGGTGCGTCGTAAGCGATTCATCCGCAGATTATCCAGGCAATACGAATGTTGGAGTATAGACATGCCAATCTACGAGTATCGCTGTAGTGAATGCGGCGAAAAGTTCGAAAAGTGGCTTCGCTCTATGTCGGCGACGCAGGATATCTGCTGCCCGCGGTGTGGTAGCCGCCACGTAGACAAGGCCGTTTCCCTTTTTGGCAGGAGCGGTTCCGGGAGGGGTGCGGCAACTGTCGACAGTTCGTGTGCGCCAACAGGGGGTTGAAGCATCCGCAGATGAGAGCCGGTGGCTCTCAGCAATTGTGAGGTTTGAAGGATGCCTTTCGCCGAAAATGTACAACAGCAAATGCTTTCCCGGCTGCGGCGCATAGAAGGACAGGCCCGGGGCGTGCAGCGCATGATAGAGGACGAGCGGGATTGTGCCGAAATCATTAGCCAGCTCGCTTCGATTCGTGGCGCTGTCTACAGTGCCAGTGTGTTTCTGCTGAAACACTATGCCAAGGAGTGTTCCGCCCAGGCGGCGAGCCGTCCCGACACAGAAAAGCCGCTGGAGGATCTGATTGAGCTAATGCTCAGGTCACCGCATTGAGGCACGCACACTGCCGGCACTGCTGAGACTGGCTGGATACCCGGTCCAGGTTTGTCCTCGCTTCTCCTCTATGCTCTGGTCATATCTGTCGCTGCAAGACACCACTTTGCGCGTGTCACCTGAATGTCATTCCCCCAACAGTGCTTGCAGGATCAGGATTGCAGCGCGTTTGTCCAATGGTTCGTTGTTATTGCCGCACTTGGGAGATTGGATGCAGCTCGGGCATCCTTCCTGGCATGGGCACTCTTCGATGGCTGTCAGGGTTGCCCTCCACAACTCCAGGAGAAGTTCGAATCCTTTCTCAGCGATGCCCACACCGCCAGGAAATGCGTCGTAGATGAATACCTGTGCACGGCCTGTATCTGGGTGCAGGGGCGTCGAAAGGCCGCCAATATCCAGCCGGTCACACATGGCGAACAGCGGCAGCATGCCGATGGCCGCATGTTCGACCGCGTGGAGCCCTCCAGCCCAATCCAATCCGTGCCTGTCCACAGCTCGGTTGATGTCCGGCGGCACGTCAAACCACAAGCCCATGGTCTTGAAGGACTGTGTGGGCATGTCCAGAGGCTCCAATGAAAGCACGGTGTCGCTGAACTGCTGTAGCCGTCTGTAGCCAATGACCTGTTGGGTCACGTCAAGCTGGCCGAAATGCGCCTCACCGGCGGGCATGCTCTTCCGCCGCCGAGTCTGCAGGATACTCACCTCGTTTATTTCTCGTGGCTCGGTGTAATAGTCGACGTCCACCGGCGAAGCGTAAGCGATGCCCATATCCAGATCAAGGCGTGTGATGAGATAGGACTCGCCTTGGTGCAGATAAATGGCCCCCGGATAGACGCGCAACGGGGCTGTCGTCTCTTCCAGTTCTTCCATCAAGCGATAGTTCTGCGACTCATCCAGAATGGCCACTTTGCCTGCAGAGACCGAGCGAAGGCTGACCTTCTCGGCAGGGTAGCCGATTCCCTGGAAGAACCAGCGATCATTGTGGTACTCCAAGGTGTAATCTCGCTCCAGTTGCACCATCGCGTCTACAAAGCCGGGGCCGAACAGCTTCTCGTCTTTGTTGGACAGCGGTTTTTCATAGGCGGCGCAGGGCAGGTGCTTGAGCAGGATGTATATGTTGTCCGGTGCGATGAGCGCATTCTCTGGGCTGCGACCGAACAGCGCATCGGGGTGCCGCATGAAGTACTGATCGAGCGGATTGTCCAGGCCAATCAGGATGTTCAGTGCCTCGCGCACACCTCGGCCAGCACGGCCAGCCCGCTGCCAGGTGCTGGCTATCGTCCCTGGATAGCCTACCAGCGTTGTCGCGTCCAGATGTCCCACATCCACCCCGAGCTCCAGCGCACTGGTAGCCGTCACGCCTAGTATCCGTCCCGAAAACAGAGCCTGCTCGATGTCCCGCCGTAGTTCGGGGCGGTAGCCAGCGCGGTAGGATTTGATCAAAGGGATCAGTTCAGGCGCTTCTTCCGCCAGGATGTTTCGGGCGTAGAGCAGGATCAGTTCTGCCACTTTGCGCGCCTTGGTGAAGGTGATGTTGCGGATCCTATGACGGATCATTTCCACGAAGAGGGCTGTGGCCTCGACGTTGGCACTGCGCCGCGCAGTGCACGCGGCATCGAGAAACGGGGGATTCCACAGTACAAAGTCCCGCGCTGCCTGCGGGGAACCGTCTTCATCAACCACCGCTGCAGGCATACTGCAAAGACGCTGGGCGTGTTCCGCTGGATTGGCGATGGTAGCGGAACAGAAGATAAATTGGGGATCGCTGCCATAGAAACGACACAGGCGCAGCAAGCGCCGCAACGTGCAGGCTACCTGTGAGCCGAAGATGCCCCGGTACACGTGGGCTTCGTCAATCACGATGTATTTCAGGTTGGCCATGAATCTGGACCACAGCGAGTGATTGGGGAGTATGCCCAGGTGCAGCATGTCAGGGTTGGTCAGGATGATGGATGCCGACTGACGCAAGCGCCTTCGAGCGCCCCGGGGCGTGTCTCCGTCATACGTTCCGAACTGCAGCTTGCGTAGCGTATGTTTGGTGAGTTGCCTCAACGACCGAAGTTGATCCTGGGCCAACGCTTTGGTCGGAAACAGATAGAAAACGCGCGACCTATAATCTGCCATAATGGACTCTAGCACGGGCACATTGTAGACCAGAGTCTTGCCACTCGCCGTGGAGGTAGCCACGATCACGTGCTGTCCATCACGGATGGCATTGATCGCTTGTGCCTGGTGAACATACAGCTTGTCCGCTCCGGTTTGACGCAGAGCCTGTTGCAGTGTTGCCGGCAGAGGCCGCTTCAAGCGGGCATAGCGCGCCGATCTGGCGGGGATGTGCTCGACGTGGACGATCTGCTGGCGATAGTCTCGTTTGCTTTTGAGATATTGGACAAACTCGTGTGGGGTCATAGCGTCTGCTTGCCGTTTGTCAACGCCCTAGAACGTTAACTTCACAGTGGCGATCTTCTTGCCTTGGACCTCGACAGTGATCCAACCTGAACCATCCATGCTCAATGGCTGCAGTTCTTGCTCCGCTAGATTGACCAGCGTAGCTGACTGCGTGGGCGTGTGGCTCTGCAAGTGCGCGACAGACAGTTCACTGTTGACGTTGTAGAAGCGCACGATCAGGCCGTCCCCCGCTTCCGCCGCTTTGACGGCGCTCAGTACCAGCCCATCACCTTGCAGGCAGATGAGGCTCTGTGTTAGTGGCAGGCTGCCGTCGTGCTGCTGGGTGACGACTGCCCGCAGCGGGGCATTGAAAGCATGTGCTTCTGGGTAGGCATGTTGCCATGTTCCGGCGTGAGGCACCAGCGCATACTCAAAGACATGATGCCCCAGGCACTGCGCCTCTGGGGTTTCCAGGGCGGGGCCAGCATGCCCTTTGCGGCAGGGGTAGTCGTCGCGTGACAGCCAGCCCACGCAGCGCAACAGCGTCAGGGCGACGGTTGCGCTTCCATCCTTTTCTTGCAGTACCTCGTATTCTGGGAGGCCCCGGTTTATGACCAAAAGGCCGATTGCGCCGTCGTTGACGTCTACAAAGCTCTTCTGTGGGTGCGTGGGGACGGGTTGCTCGACCCAATCTGCAGTATCGTCAGGTACTCCGAGCGGGCGCTGCACGACGTCGAAACTGCTCTCGGCTTCGCAGTACTTGGCGTGTACGGGTGTCGGAAAGTGTACGCGCAGTCGGTGGTCGCGTGCCTGGTTGTCAACCTCCGTGCGGAAGTCAAGCCTTGGGACGCCCAAGCCCAGGTGGATCTGGCTGGTGAGCGGCACCTCGACCAACTCTTTGCTGCGTCCAGAGCGGTCTTTGATCAGGGAGGCAGGTAAGTGGTAACACTGACTAACCTGGATTGTCCAGCGCACCGGCCCTTGCTCCAGCCAGGTGATCTCCGGTGGCGAAGCAGGTGCCGAGATGGTTTCGTCGCCTTCTGCCGGGCAGTAGTTGTACTCGTCTCCCCGATCGCCGCCGTCCACGAAGCGATGCAGGCCGGAGAAGGTCGCTCCGGTCTGCTTGTCCAAAATTGTGAGCGTGCCGTCTTGTGGATGGATATCCACGGCCAGGAACTCGTTCTCCATGTGCAGGCTTTCAGGCCCATTGGTCGTTTTTGAGTCAGGATCAGCGACTAAGGTCGCCACTACGGAGCCATCCTTCGGGACTGCCTGCTGGCCTGTAGTGACGACTTGAGTCGTTCTTGAGTCAGGATCAGCGACTAAAGTCGCCACTACAGAGTCATCCCCCGGAGTGGGCTGCTGGGGTCTCTCGACCAGGAAGTAGGTCTTGTATCCACAGCCTGGGACGCCCTCAGCCACAAAGAGGAATTCGACCGTCGTTGCCTGGTGGGCGCGCACATGGAAGGTCTGCACCGTGTCTTCCGCCAGGATGGCCTCTATCTGGCGCTGTGCCTCGGCGATGAGCGCTGGATCGGTGTGGCCGTGTTCCGCCAAGGTCACGTCTATGGTGGCAGCTTCTCCTTCGCTGGTTATGTGTATCTCCTGCACCGATAGTCCAAGCGTTGAAATCATCTCTATCATCGTGGCCAGTCCCAGGACCTCATCACGACCCAGTTGCAGCGTGGCGAACTCGGCCCCTTTTCGCGCCAGAACCTGGTGTGGCTTGATCTGCCCTGCCACGTCTGCCACAACAAACTCTTCCAAGCTGCCCGGCAACTGGGTACTGGTAGTCACAAGGTCACTACGCGTAGCTGTCAGAGGATTGAACACGACCAGTGGAACTCGCACAGCTTGCGTTTGTGACTTCTGTGGTTGCGTGTTGATCTGGTTGGCGATGGAGGCCAGGCTCTGCTGCGTGATTTCCTCGGCAATCTGCTCGGCCCAGTCAAAGCGGGTGACCATCTCGCGGTGTGTCTGGTCCGCGCTGCATCCACAGATGGAATCGTGAGGATGATTTTGCAGCAGGTAGGTCCATGCTTGCCAGACTGCGGCAAAGGCGCTGTCAGGGTTGCTGAGACCATGTGCTCCAGCGCCTTCCAGGGCAGCCAGGGCAGCAAACGGCTCTGTCCATTTCTCCAGCAGGTTCTGGATGCGGTTGTTGCGTTGCTTGATCCACATACGAGCGGATAACACACCTGGTAGCAGATGATGTCGTTTCGGAGAGCGTAGCTCGCCCTGAATGGTTTGCAGTATCCCTGGTGCGGTGGTAGCAGTCGGGCCCTGGCTCAATTGCAGGCTCTCTTTGACCGCATTCACGTACATAGGCAAGGTGCCGTGCAGCAGTCGCATGTCCGGCAGCCGTCTGCTGGCCGCAGCCAGAGCTTGTGGCGACTCGGGTGAAGGCTCCATGTGATCGGTGCCGTTCATCAGCAGCACATAGTCCGTCGCGGCATAAGGAGCCAGGCTGTTGTACAGGCGCACGATTTCGGTTGCCAGGGCTTGCTCGTCGTGCAGGGGGAGGCGAGCCGCGTTGTCGTAACCATCGCGGAGATAGCACAGCAGGACGGTGCTGCCGTCGGGAGCCTGCCAAAGCAGTTCTGCAGGTTGGTCATCCAGGCCACGGCGCAACGCTGTAGTCTCGATGCCAAAGCCGCGCAGGATCTGCGGCAGTTGTGAAATATGGCCAAAGGGATCTGGAGTGTAGCCGACCATCATTTTGGCCCCGAACTCACGCGCCATGCGCTCGCCGAACAGCAGATTGCGCACCATGGCCTCGCCGCTGACCAGGAACTCGTCAGGCAAAACATACCAGGGGCCGATCTGCAGTCGTCCTTGGTGCACATAGTGGCGCAAGGCTGCTTCTCGCTCTGGCCGAATCTGAAGGTAATCTTCCAGAATGATGGTTTGTCCGTCTAACATAAAATGGGCATAATTGGGGTTTTCGTCCAGGATGTGCAAGAGTCTGTCCATCAAACGGACCAACCGCAGACGAAAGAGCTGATAGGGCTGATACCATTCGCGATCCCAGTGCGTATGTGAGACAATGATACAGGTCCTGGCCATGTTTCCCCTCCTGGTCAAGGTCGGCGTACTGTGAGGCTATTCTACTGCTTCATGCGTCAATTGCTAAACCCGTACGGCTCGCTTGTCACATGAAAACGACTGCCTGAGTTTGGCAACCTTCGGCGCAGTACTCTGTAACCCGTTGCCATCGGCCCGACAAATGGGATCGCCTGATGCGCTGTTTCTGTCATAGACCCCCGGTCTGTACGAAACATGTCCGCAAAAGGTCAAGCACCCGTCAAGAAACGTGCGGCGGGCGGTAGTATGCTGTGTTAATGATCTGTGTGGTGAGCACCTGCTGACCATTTGACTGGTGCAGGCAGGATGCAACATTCTGCTTCACCGGCGAAGTGATAGACGCATACATCGCGACGCTAGATTGAGATGAGAATGAAGGTATTTGAATGTGCCGGTAAAAGGTATCGCATGACACGGCAGCGCCAGGCGGTTCTGGACGTGCTGAAACGCGCCGATTCGCGTCCAGACGCAGTCTGGGTACATGAACAAGTGCGCAAGGTTGTGCCAGACATCACTATGGCCACGATTCAGCGTACCATAACCCTGTTGCGGGAGGCGGGTTTCATCGACGACATGGAGGCCGAAACTCCTGGCAAAGGTGGCCGTGCCCGGCGTGGGGCGGTTCGCCCCGCGTCCGACGGGGTACACTGTGAAGTGCGTTGTGTGCGCTGTGGTCATGTTGTGGAGATTCAGGACGGTTGCTGTGAAGATCTTGTGGCCCGGACAGCGTCCGTAACTGGCTTTGTGATCACAGGTCACTATCTGGACTTTTATGGCTTGTGTCCGCACTGTGCACAGGAGCGTGGCAGAACCCGAAGCTAGAAAGCATGTAGGGTGGTGAAGAGAACAAGCCGGAACCCCAGGGGCTTTAGGTTTCTCTCTTGCTGCGAATGGACACGCTAGATACACGATTTCTTCAAGAGACCGGGTATCTCAGTGGACAGTTGGCAGCGTGGCTACTCGGTGAGCTGTCGCACTGTAGCTTCGTCCAGGCGCATGATCAGCTTAACCAGCAGGTCGAGCGCGTGGTCGTAGTCGGCACGGTGCAGGATGCCGGCATGGCTGTGAATGTGCCGCGTGGGGACGCCGAGCACCACAGTGGGGACACCCTCGTTGTGCAGGTGGATCATTGATCCATCTGTCGCGCCGCCGCGCATGGTCGAGAACTGCAACGGGATGTCGTTCTCCTCGGCTATGGAAATCACCAAATCGCGCAGCCGAAGGTTGGGAATCATGCGCGCATCGTACAGCAACAAGCTAGGCCCCTTGCCGAGCTTTATCGCTGATTCCTCAGGCTTGATGCCGGGGACGTCGCCAGCGATGTCCACTTCCAGAATGATCGCCACGTCTGGGTTGATGTTATGCACGCTGGTCTTGGCCCCCCGACAACCCACTTCTTCCTGCACGGTGCCTACGGCGTAGACCGCATTGGGGTGTGCCTGGCCCTTCAGGCGCTCGATGGCCTGGATGAAGAGCGCGCACCCCAGGCGATCGTCCCAGGCTTTGGCCATGTAGGTCTGGCCGGGGCTCAAGCTGGTAAAGGGACAGATGGGAATGATCGGATCACCCAGCCGCACCCCGCACGCCTTCACTTCGTCGGCGCTGGTGGCTCCGATATCTACGTACATGTCCTTTTTCTTCACCAACTTCTGGGCCTCTTCCCGTTCCAGCAGGTGCGGGGGCTTGGCCCCCAGCAGCCCGAATACGTCGCCAGCAGACGTCTTGATCACCACACGCTGGGCTAGCATGACCTGGTCCCACCAGCCGCCCAAGGGGACGAAGCGGATGAATCCCTCGTCGGTGATCAAGCTGACCATAAAGCCGACTTCGTCCATGTGCGCGGCGAGCATCACTCGCGGCGAATCCTCTGAGCCGCGCTTCACGCCGATGATGCTGCCCAACCGGTCGCGCTCAATCGTGGCTATCGCTTCTAGATGGCGGCGGATGACCGCCCGAACCTCACTTTCATAGCCAGGCACGCCTGGGGCTTTGGTCAGTTCCTTGAAGAGCTTCTCCGTTGAATCCATGCCTTCTCCTTCCTTAATAAGCGCTGGTGCAATTATATGAGCAAAAGGAGTGAAGATCAAATGCAGAGCTGCTCCTTCTTCCGAAGTGTGGCGAAAGCCCAAAACTATTGCAGAAGCTTTGTACTTGGACTCGGTTCCAGATTGTGTTGATCGACAACGCACCGGTTGAGTGGTACCAGGGATAGTACCCAAGTAACGCCCATCACAACTACCAGCAGTGGTCAATCCTGCCACGAAAACCCACCAACACACTTTGGGACCGAGTCTGTACTTGACAAATCAGAGTTTTGTGCTAGAATGTAAATAACGGAAGATGCAACAGTTCCCATTTTCTAGCCGATATTCAAAGTTGTGCTACCCAACGGAGGGTTGCGGCGGACAAGAGTAGACCTTTCTTCACTTCGAGTGCTGGAAGGTCTTTTCTTTTGATGGGCCCAGGCTGCATAACGCGATCTCCTCGTAGGAATCTGCTTCCAAGAGGATCGGCTCTTGCAGCACGGGAGTGGGTGATCCATAGAGGAAAACATTCGTAGAAAGCCGCTGGTTGCATTGCGGCGTGGGTAAACCAAGGAGCTGCCGCCCGTGAACTGGGGCCGCCCAACGAGCTCTGGGGCACTACTGTAGTGTGCCCATCCTAGGTGCTATCGCCGGTGCCTACTTCTTCGATTTGGTATTGGCCCAGTTCCCCAAGGCGAAGGAGCAGGGCTGAAAAGGTTTTTTTGCCTGGCCAGAGGGGACGGTAACACCCCCTCTAGCTTCATCTCCAGACCTTACCAGGGACTATCGTCCAGTTTGCCGTAGCTGAGACGTTGTCGAGCTCAGTCGAGACATTTCATACTAGAAAGGGGGTATTAAGCAACAAAAAGAATGGCTAAAAGCCACACCTCATCGGCCATGAAGGTCAAATTACTACTTTTTGCAGGAGGCAAAGAAATGGCAAAACCAAAGGTTGCGATCGTCAAGACGGGGCACCTCAAGGGGACCAAGGAGTTCCTGCCCCCAACGAGCAAATTCGTGCGCTACGATGAGGACATCGCCCAGGTCAAGGCCAAGATCGAGGAGGCCATCAACCTGGCCGTGGGCGGCATTGACAACATCGTCAAAGAGGGCGAGACGGTGCTGATCAAGCCCAACCTGGCCTTCCAGGCGCCGGCGGAGTCCTACACTGTGACTGAACCTCGTGTCCTCGAGGGCATGGTTGCCTTCCTGAAGGAGAAATCCAAGGCTAAAGAGGTCTGGGTGGGTGACAATCCCTCTCTGGGGCAGCAGGTAGGGCGAGCCCGGCCAGCTTTTGAGGCGTCTGGTATGAAAGCAGCGTCCGAGCGGGGCGGTGCCGACCGGGTCATCTACTTTGATGAGGAAGAACTGGTCGAGGTGGATATCCCTGGGGCCTTGCTGTTCAAACACGCCCAGGTTTTCAAGCCTTTCCTCGACGCCGACCGGGTCATCAATCTACCCAAAATGAAAGTGCACCTGGCGGGCACGGTCAGCCTGGGACTCAAGAACTGGAACGGAATCGTCCCCAACGTGCACCCCAGCGGGCAACAGCAGGATATCCACCGCATTGACCTCGGGCAGAAATTTGCCGACATGTATCGTATCAGAAAAGCGGACCTGACCCTCGTTGACGGCATCATCGCTATGGAGGGACAGGGACCGCATGTTGGCACGCCACTGGAGATGAATCTGCTCATCGCTGGCACCGATACCGTGGCTGTGGACGCCGTGACCGCCTACGTGATGGGCTTTGAGACCATCGAAATCCCTTCCGTGCGCATCGCTGCCACCGAGGGCCTGGGCGAGCGGGACATTGACAAGATCGAGATCGTGGGCGTCCCCATCGCCGAAGTGCGCACCTTCTTCAAGCGTCCGATGATCGACCCGACCGGGCTGATCCCTGGCATCCACGTCATCGTGCAGCAGACTTGCCCCGGCTGCTTCGCCAACACACGCGGGGCGCTCGATGGTTTCAACGTCAGCGGCATTGACCTCAAGGACTTTATCGACAAGGTGGGGGAGATTGTCATCATTGCTGGCGGCGTCCCTGATTTCGACCCAGAGATGGCCAAAGGGAAGCACCTCTTCGTTGCTGGCGACTGCTGGAAGTATTTCCCCAGCAAGGGCAAGGTGGAGAAGGCTATGAAGCTGGCTAAATCGGTGACCGAGTATCCCGGCTGTGCACCCGTCTACATCTTCGCCCAACTCAACGGCGATCTGCAAGCGTTGTACAAGTAGCTGCGTAACTGGCTAGAGATGGCACCCCTACCTGCCACACAGTGGGGGTCAGGGGTGCCTGCATCTACTTCAACAAACCACCCTGCCTATCGGCGTTCTTGAGAAAGTGTATGCGAGTCTGCTGGCTCGATTTGGGCTTGATAGAGTACGCCCCTGCCTTTGCCATCCAGGAGCAGATCCTGGAAGCGTACATGGCGGGGCGGTGGATGCCGACGGTTATCTTACAGGAGAACTACGCCGTCTTTACCGTTGGCAGAAGCGGGAGCGAAGCCAATATCCTCGCCTCGCGGGAGGGACTGGCCCACCTGGGCATCCAGGTTCTGAGAGGCAACCGTGGCGGCGACGTGACCTACCACGCCCCCGGTCAACTGATCGTCTCTCCCCTGCTTTACCTGGGCGACGTTCACCTCAATGCCAATCAGTACCTGCATCGTTTGGAGGATATCCTGCTTCAGCTTTTGCACGGTTACGGCATCGAGGCTGGGAAGAAGAAAGATTACCCCGGTGTATGGTTGGAAGGGAAAAAGATCGCCGCCGTGGGTATCGCTGTGCGCCACGGCTTTACCTTTCACGGGTTCTCTATCAACGTTGATCTGGACCTGGAGCCCTTCTCCTGGATCAATCCCTGCGGTGTGCCTCACATGCCGGTCACTTCTTTGCGGGAAACCCTGGGGCGGGGAGTTGAAATGGCAGAGATCAGAGATCGCCTGCGCGATATCCTGGGACAGACCTTTGCTTTGGAGTTTGAGAAGATAAGCCTGCAGGAGCTAACATGGAACACAAACTAGTAATTCCTTCCACTGTTGATGGATCTCACGAGCTGACCATCACCGCCTGGTTCAAGTCCCCTGGCGAAAGGGTGCAGAAAGGCAAAGACCTGGTGGAAGCAGTGACCGAGAAAATCACCCTCTACGTGCCTGCCCCTGTCAACGGAGTGTTGAAGGAGATACTCGCCCCTCCGGGATCCAAGGTGATGGTGGGTGATGTGGTGGGCATCGTCACCGAGACCCAGGAGGACCATTGATGAGGCTGGAGAACAAAGTGGCCCTGGTCACGGGCAGCTCCCGGGGGGTTGGCAAAGCCATCGCCCTGGCCCTGGCCCGGGAAGGGGCAGACGTGGTGGTCACCTATCGCCGTCGTGCACAAGCGGCAGCGGAGACGGGGAGAGAAATCGAAGCCCTGGGGCGTCGCGCTCTGGTCCTCCAAGCTGATGTCGTCTGCCGCGAGGATGTAAAGCGGATGATGGCCGCGGCTATGGATGCCCTGGGACGTCTGGACATCCTGATCAACAACGCTGGCAGTTTCCCTATGAAGCCTTTCACCGCCCTCAGCGAGGAGGACTGGGATCAGGTCATGGCCCTGGATCTCAAAGGGGTCTTTCTTTGTTGCAAAGAGGTGTTGCCCGTCATGCGCCAGCAGCGCAAAGGCCACATCGTCAACGTGGCCTCAGTGGCCGGGCTAGTGGGAGGAATCGGCCTGGTGGCCTACTCAGCAGCTAAAGCTGGAGTGATTGGCCTGACCAAGGCGTTAGCGCGGGAGGTCGCTTCTTTGGGTATTACCGTTAACGCCATCGCTCCCGGCATCATCGAAACAGAGACGGCCTTAAAGACCTTCCCGGCCAGTGCCCTGGAGTTCTACACCAGGTATCAGGTGCCTCTGGCGCGTCTGGGACAGCCCGCGGACGTGACGGGGCTGGTGGTTTTCCTGGCCTCCGACGAGGCCGATTACATCACCGGCCAAGTCTACGCCGTAGACGGCGGCTTTACGATGCATTAGAGTTTATTGGGAGCGGAGCAATGAATGAACTGATTGTAGATGCCCACGTCCACCCCAAGATGGGTGCCGATGCCCTCCTGGCAGAGATGGACGGGGCTGGTGTCACCCATGCGGTGTTGCTGGCGGTGGACACCGACCCGGCGGACATCAAACGGCCTGACCTGTGTCAGCAGACCCGCTTCCGCTTTTTCAAGACTCCGGCAGCCCATCGGGTCTTCTGGTCAGAAGTCGAAGCGGTCATGGTGCAGAAGCTGACGCCCAAGGTGACCAGCCGCATCGTGGCCGACATGGTGGCCGCCCATCCCGACCGCTTCATCGGCCTCGGGTCGGTGAACCTGTGCAAAGACGCCGGGTACGTAGAGGCGAAGCTGGCCGAGATCGAGCAGCTAGGGCTGCGGGGCGTCAAGCTGCTGCCCTTTGCCCAGTTCTTTGACCCGGCTGACAGTGAGAATTTTCGGCGCGTGTGCGCCTGGTGCGAAGAGACTGGCCGGGTTATCCTGATCCACACTGGCTGTGGGGCTCCTCCCTGGGATGCCCGAGCACTGTCGGTGGACGCCAACCCGGAACGGCTGCGTCCTGTCCTGGAGAAGTATCATCGAGTGCCCATTATCCTGGCCCACCTGGGCAGCTACAGCAAGGATGAACCATGCATCTGGTTTGAGGAAGCGCTGCAGTTGGGTTCGGACTATCCCAACGTGTGGGCGGACCTGGCGGCCGTAGCCTGGCTGGTCGAGCGGGAATGGCGCGTGGAGCGCATCCGCGAGACGATGGGCTTCCAGCACATCCTGTTTGCCTCGGACTATCCGGCCGTGGCCAACCAGGTGAGTATCCGCTACATGATCGATCTAGTCCGCGAGAATCCGCATCTTTCAGCCGTCGAGAAAGCCGACATCCTGGGCGGAAACGCAGCCAGGCTGTTTGGCATTCACGACTCCTAATCATGGAAAGGAGATGATGAACTGCCGAAAACGCAGCGCGGCTGTTTGGGATTCACGACTCTTAGTTATGGAAAGGAGAAAAACAAATGCCGAAGACTATTGCAGTGATTGGGGCCTTGGATACCAAAGGCAAGGAGTTCGCTTTCGTCAAGGAGCAGATCAAGCAGCGCGGGCACGCAGCCTTGGTCATAGACAGCAGCGTTGTGGGCGAGCCCGGCTTCAAAGCCGACATCCCCTCCAAGAGGGTGGCCGAGGCCGGCGGCGTCAGCCTCAAGGAGCTCCAAGAGAAGGCAGACCGAGGCTTGGCCATGGATGTCATGACCAAAGGCATCGCCAAGGTGGTCAAGGAGCTCTACGACCAGGGCAAGATTGACGGCGTGATCGCCATGGGCGGTTCAGCGGGTACGGCTGTTGGCACTTCTGCCATGCGCGCTCTGCCCCTGGGTGTCCCCAAAGTCATGGTCAGCACCCTGGCCTCGGGCGACACCAAAGCCTACGTGGGGACCAAAGACGTGGTCATGTTTCCATCAGTGGTGGACGTGGCGGGGGTCAACCGTATCAGCGCCCGCATCTACGCTAATGCGGTGGGCGCGGTGGTGGGCATGGTGGAGACGCCAGCGCCCAAGATCGAGGAAAAGCCCTTGCTGGCCGCCTCGATGTTTGGCAACACCACTGCCGTCGTCAATCGCTGCCGCGAGACGATGGAAAGGCACGGCTACGAGGTGCTGATCTTCCACGCAGTGGGCACCGGCGGGCAGACTATGGAGAGCTTGATAGAGGAAGGCTACGTCAACGGGGTGCTGGACATCACCACAACGGAGTGGGCGGACGAGCTGGTGGGCGGCGTGCTGTCAGCGGGCCCAACACGCCTGGATGCAGCTGCCAAGAAGGGAGTGCCTCAGGTCATCGTCCCCGGCTGTCTGGACATGGCCAACTTTTGGGCCCCGGAAACGGTGCCGGAGAAATACAAAGGGCGGCGATTCTACCACTGGAACCCCAACGTAACCTTGATGCGCACCACCCCAGAGGAGAACGCGGAGCTGGGCCGCATCCTGGCCGAGAAGGCCAACAAGTCCACGGCGCCGGTGGCCTTTTTCCTGCCGCTGCAGGGCGTATCCATGCTGGATGCCGAGGGCAAGGAGTTCTGGTGGCCGGAGGCGGACAAGGCCCTATACGATGCTATCAAGAAGCATGTGCGGCCCGACATCCCGGTGTATGAGATGGACAACAACATCAACGACGACGAGTTTGCCGACGCCGTGGCCAACAAACTCCTGGAATTCCTGTCGGCCAAGTAGTACGCTATGTAACAAGTAACACACATAGAAAAGGAGGACACTATCATGCCGTACATTTCAAGAGAAGAGAGTCTGCGCAAGCTGCGTCAGACCGTGGCCGAAGGCAAGCCGATCATTGGCTGTGGGGCCGGCACCGGCATCTCGGCCAAGTTCGCCGAGCGCGGCGGGGCCGACATCATCATCATCTACAACTCCGGCCGCTACCGCATGGCTGGGCGGGGTTCACTGGCCGGGTTGATGCCCTACGGCGACGCCAACGCCATTGTCGTCGAGATGGCGGCTGAGGTGCTGCCAGTAGTCAAGGACACGCCGGTCTTGGCGGGCGTCTGCGGCACTGATCCCTTCCGACTGATGCCCACGTTCCTCAAGCAGATCAAGGAGATGGGCTTTGACGGCGTCCAGAACTTTCCCACCGTCGGGCTGATTGACGGCGTCTTCCGGCAGGGCCTGGAGGAGACGGGCATGGGCTACGCCCTCGAGGTGGAGATGATCCGACTGGCCCACGAACTGGACATGCTGACCTGCCCCTACGTCTTGGACGAGGAGGACGCGGTCGCAATGGCCAAAGCCGGCGCCGACGTGCTAGTCCCTCACATGGGTCTGACATCCAAGGGAGCCATTGGTGCCAAGACAGTGTTGACGCTGGAGGAGTCGGCGAAGCGGGTGCAGGCCATGCACGATGCTGCGAAGAAGGTCAATCCAGACATTCTGGTGCTCTGCCACGGTGGTCCGATTGCCGAACCGCCTGATGCCCAGTACATCTACGACCATACAGAGGGGGTGGTCGGCTTCTTTGGCGCCTCCAGCATCGAACGACTTCCCACCGAGCCCGCCATCCGGAAGCAGGTCGAGAAGTTCAAGGCGGGGAAAATGTAGCCGCCGCTGTACGTCTTTCCGAATAGGGGGACGAAGAGTGAGATACGATCTGCAGGGTCAGGTGGCGCTCATTAGCGGGGCGGGCGGCAGCCTTGGCGAGGCTGTGGCCCGCCTCTTTGCGGAGGAGGGGATCATCGTGGGGATCAACGACCTGGATCCCACTGCAGCCGAGAGAGTGGCTGCTGCAACACAGGGCCTGGCCCTGCCAGCCGATATCACCCAGAGGGCGGAGGTGGAGGCCATGGTGAAAGCCTTGGTCGATCACTTCGGCCGCCTCGACATCCTGGTCAACAGCGCTGGAGCGAAAGTGACCCCCCACCCCTTGCAGATGTTAAGCGATGAGGAGTGGCATAGCACCCTGGCGCTCTATCTCACTGGCACCTTCAACTGCCTGCGGGCCGTGCTACCAGTGATGCTCCGCCAGCACAGGGGGCGCATCGTCAACATCGCTTCCATCTGCGGCCTCGCTGGCTGTGCGGGTGCGGCGGCCTACTCGGCAGCAAGGCCGGCGTCATCGGCCTGACCCGTGCCCTAGCCCAGGAGGTTGCCCCTCTGGGCATCACGGTCAACGTCGTGGCACCCGGCTTTGTGGAGACAAGGTCTCTGGAGGGGCTCAGAGCCGAGAGGCCGGAGAAGATCAAGGAAGCCACGCCTATGAGGCGGCTGGGGAAAGCCGAAGAGGTGGCCTCGTTGGTGCTCCACCTCGCGTCAAGAGAGGCAGGCTTCATTACCGGGCAGACCATCAGCCCCGACAGTGGTTACTCTATGGGCGCGGTCAGCCTATCGAGCTGACCGAAGCGATTATGCGGATAAAACCCTCATCGGTGATCAGGCTGACCACAAAGCCGACCTCATCCATGTGCCCGGCGAGCATTACTTGCGGCCAATCCGCTGAGCCGCGCTTTACGCCAGTGATGCTGCCCAACCGGTCGCGCTCAATCGCCGCTACCGCTTCTAGGTGGCGGCGGATGACCGCCCGAACCTCACTTTCATAGCTAGGCACGCCTGGGGCTTTGGTCAGTTCCTTGAAGGGCTTCTCCGTCGAATCGATACTTTCTCCTTCCTTCAATGACTCCCGCTTCGGCAGCATAGTTGATTATCGGGCTCTGCCAGTACGGTGGACACCAGCAGGAATTGGGGTCATCGTGGCGTAGGATACAATAATGAGAGATTGCTCAACCCCCAGACGTAGTATTCTATAGAGGAGCCATTCATCATGGCAAAGGACCCCGAACACCAGCTCGTCAGAGGCATACGCCAGCGGGACTCTCGCTGCTTGGAGGTCTTGGTCGCGCGATACGCCGCCGAGCTATATGCTCTGGTCTCGCACATCCTGGGTGGTCTTGGAAGCGCTGAGGATGCAGAGGAGATCGTGAGCGACGTGTTCGTTGCCGTCTGGCGTGAGCTCGATGAGTTTGATGCACAGCGAGGGACACTGGCCAAATGGATACGCATGCGGGCCAAGTACATGGCTTTGGATCAAAGGCGCAAGCGAGGCCGGGAACTTGAGACGCGCGCAGAGAAGGATGTGGCTGCTCTCCCTGACCAGGCAGCAGAGATGGCTGAGGACTGGCTAGAACGCAAGGAAGGTTTGCGGCGCGCCCTGGCCGAGCTTTCGGAGCTGGATAGAGCGATCGTTTACCGCCGCTACTTTTCTGAGCAGCCCATTAGAGAGATTGCCGAGGCCGTAGGGCTGACGCAGCGGGCTGTAGAGAACCGTCTGTGGCGGGCCCGGCGGGCATTGCGTGAAAAGATGACGGCTATTGGGCACGAGGAGCGGGAAAATGTGCAAGGATCTCTGTGACGAAGAGCGGCGTTTCTCTAGGGAACTGCGGAGCTATTTCGACATCGAAGCGGAGGATCTCCCACCTTTCTACGTCGAAGCCGTGCTGGAGCCTTCTGAGGGGAATCTGGTGGAGAGGGTGATCAAGCGGACGTACGCCCGCCTGGGCCTGCAGCACGAGCGAGTCTCGACACAACGGGGTCGAATCCGTCGCCTGAGCGAGTGGATCAAGTTGCCGCCCGTGGGTTTCGGACGGTACGCCCTGTTCGCTGCTAGTTTCCTCATCGTGCTGGGTCTTGTCTTCTTTGCCTCCCAACGGCCCAAGGTGTATGCTCAGGAACCACCTCGCGTGTTGCGTACCTTCCCCGTTGATGGCGCAGAACATGTGCCGGCCGATGCTCCCATCGTCATCTTCCTGGACCGGGGGATCACCCCTGATACAAGATATGTCGTTACCTTGACTCCCCCGCAGGAGGCTCGCATCAGCGTACAGGGGCGAGTCATGGTTATTGAGTCATTCATGGTCATGGACCCATCAAGTACGGTGCGCACGTTGTATCCCCCGGACACTGTACGGGTTCACTTGGTCTTTCGGACTAGGGGGGGGCGAAGCAGCGAGCACAGCTTTTCCTTCGCCCCAGTCGAGGAAAAACGCAGTGCGCCAACTATCTATCATGGCCAGGAATAGGTCCGACTGCCATTTGCTTGCTTCGGAGTGAATGCACCTTGCGTTTGCCGTTCCGACATCTGATTGCCGCTGTTTTCACCCTTGTGTTGATCATTTTCCTGTGCCATTTGACTCTGGGAGCGGCCAGAGCGAGGGGCTATGCGCCTGCCTCTGTGATACTGCGCCAGAGTGCGATTGGCACAGGGGAATACTTGAGCCACGCCATTCGCGGTGACCTGGGAAACAGCGCGCTTTGGACGCGGCGGAGTCGACGGATGGCGACCAGGCCGGTCGCCCAGTTGCTGCGGGGGTATTATCCACGTTCGATGGGTCTGCTGGCTGTCGCGCTGCTGCTGACAGCGCTTATTGGCATACCCCTGGGCACCCTGGCCGCTTTGCTACGCCACTCGCGCCTCTCCGTGGGCATCATCGCCTCCACCCTGGTGGGCATCTCGGCGCCTACCTTCTTCCTGGCTTTGCTGTTGCAGGTGATGCTTGTCCGTTTCTACCGTGCTACCGGGACGAGGCTCCTGCCGGTAGGGGGATTTGGCTGGGATGAGCATCTGGTCATGCCTGCGCTGGTCTTGGCGGCACCGTCCATCGCTCGCATGGCGCGCATGACCTATCTAGCCCTGGCCGATGTCCTCGATCAGGACTATATCCGTACTGCCTATGCCAAGGGCCTTTCCAGGCGCTGGGTAGTATGGCGTCACGCTTTCCGCAACGCCGCTCCTTCGATACTCACCGCGCTCAGCCTCTCGATGCGCTACAGCCTGGCTGCATTGCCCATAGCGGAGGTGTTCGTCGGATGGCCTGGCGTAGGCACTGCCCTCTTGGATGCCATCCGCAGCTACGACATCAACACTACCACGGGCCTGGTACTAAGCCTGGGCTTTACCTTTCTGGTCATCAATGCCCTCTTGGAACTGGGCTACCGCTGGGCGGATCCACGGCTGCGAACTGCAGTGCCGGGAGGTGGAGCGTGACGCAGAGGACGCTGGAGATGCGCCGCCGGGCTCGTCTGTGGCATGGCCTGACCAGTGGTCCCTTGATCAGCGGAGGGCTCATTGTGCTGGCCCTGATCGTCGCCGCTGCCTTCGGCCCGCGTTTCGCGCCGCATGACCCCACAGAACAAACCTGGTTCCTGGAGGTGGATGGCGTGACACGCACACCCCCGTTCCCACCGTCAGCGCACTTTCTGCTGGGGACGGATCAGCAGGGGCGGGATTTGCTCAGCCTGCTGATCTGTGGTGCGGGCCAGACCCTGTCCATCGCTGCGGCAGTGATGGCCGTGCGAGTGATCGTCGGCTTCGCGCTGGGGGCCGTGTCTGGCTGGTACCACGGACGAGCTGTGGATCGGGCGATTATGAGCGTGGCCGGGGCTGAGGCAGCTTTCCCCTCCCTGATCCTGGGTGTGCTGCTGATCCTGGCTTTCGGCATCCAGAAGGGGCTATCCACTTTTGTGGTTGCCCTGTGTTTTCTGGGCTGGGCTGAGGTCACCCAGACTGTACGTGGCGAGTTTGCCACCATCCGCCAACGCCCCTTTATCGAGGGCGCACGGGCAGTAGGGCTCTCCACTCCAGAGATCATCACACGGCACGTGCTGCCCAACGTTTTCCCCTCCCTGCTGGCCCTGGCCACCCTGGAGATGGGCAGCGTTTTGCTCACCCTGGGTGAACTGGGGTTTGTGGGCATATTCATCGGGGGCGGCATCAGTACGCTGGATGTGTACGACCGGCCCGTGGTCTATTTCTCCGTGCCTGAATGGGGGGCGATGCTCTCCAACTCCTGGCGCTATGCTCGCAGCTATCCCTGGATGACCCTCTATCCTGCGGCGGCTTTCTTCGTCGCCGTCCTGGGCTTTAACTTGCTGGGCATGGGTTTGCAGGAACTGGTGGAGCGCAGTGGCGTGAACCTGGCCAGCCTGCCTTTCAAGCGCCTGTTGATGGCGGCCGCTGCTGTGGCTGTAGTCGTGTGGCTTATTCTGGATAACACTGGCCCTGCTGTGGCTTACGCTCGGCAGGCCCGCGCCTTTGACGTCGAACGTGCCCTGGTAGACGTGCACTATCTCACGAGTGAAGAATTGCAGGGACGGCGAGCAGGGACAGAAGGTGCACGTCGTGCTGCCGAGTACATCGCCAAGCAGTTCGCTGCGGCAGGGCTGGAACCAGCAGGGGACGGGGAGACGTACTTCCAGCAGTTCGAGTTCGAACGCCTGGATTTCGCAGAGATTCCGCAATTGATCTTGAAGGATCAAGAAGGCAACGTCCTGGAAGAATTTGCCTATCTGGAGGATTTCGTTGTGGATGTCAGCGCTGGCCTGCCGCCTTTTCCCGTCGTGGGCCGCCTGACGGTGGTGGGCCAGCATCAGCCCATGAGCACGGGACCATTTGAGATACGTCTGCTGCAAATGGGAGAGCCAGGGAAGGCAGAAGTTGTCCTCGGCTTGGACTTTTACTCTGCCCTGCAGGAGGATCCGCGGCCCGAACCGCCTCCACGCGTGGGCACGCTGATCGTTGTACATGCTATCCCCCATTACTTCGGACGGTGGAGCCTGCCTCGCGGAGGTTTCTCCTTCATGGGAGCAGACCCCTTTGCTCGTTTCAAGATCAGCGACGAGGCTGCTGAGCGGTTGCTAGGGCATTTGGGCCTCCACTTGAAGGAGCTGCAGGAAGAAGTAGAGGGTTTGCCCGAGGGCCAGGGCAAAGTCTGGGAGACGACGGGGCGCGTGCGCATGAGTTACCCGCTGCAGCGTCAGGCGGAAACAAAGGGCATCCACGTCCTGGGAGCCATCCCGGGGAAGAGCAAAGTTGAGCAGGTGGTGGTCATTGGCGCGCACTATGACGGGCTGGGTCGTGACCTGGAAGGGAGGCTCTATCCCGGCGCCGTAGACAACGCCTCGGGCGTAGCTGCTCTGCTGGAGATTGCCCGTGTCTGGAAAGAACAGGGCTATCAACCAGAACATACCGTTGTGTTCGCTGCCTGGGGGAACGTCGAGCAGGGTGGCTTGGATTCGGGGATACAGCATCTCCTGGATAGCGGGCTCCTGCCCAGGTACAGCCTCTACGCCGTGATCCATCTGGACAGCATCGCTTATGGCCCTGATGCAGCACTCGGTCTGCAGGAGTGGGGCAGCTATGGCGTGCTGCCGCAGTTGCGCAAGGCGGCGCGAAAACTGGGCGTCAAGATCACGTTGCAGAGTCATTCGCCCCATCAGTACAGTTTTTCGGAAAGTTATTCCGATCGGCCTATGCCTATCATCGTCCTCTGCGCGTCCGATGTTCTGGAGACCACTCATCTCCCCACAGACAGCATTGAGGCAATCATACCTGAGCACCTGGCTGGGGCGGGCAGGGTTGCTGACGTGGCAGCTCGGCTGATGAGCGGTCTTTCTTCGGAGAAGCGCGAGGTGCAGCCCCCAGTACATGCCGAGCCTACGCTCAGCTTCAAGCCCACTCCGCTCACGCCTGAAGGTGGAACGGAGGAGGCTCAAACTGTTCTGGCAGTAAAGTTCAACAGCGAACTGCAGCAGGAACTGCTCAGGATGGTCGACGAGGATCAGGAGGCCATAGAACAGTTGAAGCGGGCCAATGGGACAGATCCGACACTTGAGATAAAGTGGGAGGAGGTGAACGCCAGGAACACCGCCCGAATGCGAGAAATCGTTCAGGAGTATGGTTGGCCTGGCTACAGTGTGGTAGGCGGGGCAGGAGCTGATGCGGCATGGCTCCTGGTGCAGCACGCAAACTCGGATCTTGCCTTCCAGAAACAATGCTTGGAACTCCTCAAACAAGCGGCAGAGACATTCGAAGCACGCATGGTAAACGTTGCCTATTTGACGGACCGGGTGCTCATTAACGAGGGGGAAAAGCAAGTATACGGGACACAATTAGAGAGGAAGGATGGCGAGTTCGTGCCTCTGCCCATCGAAGATGAAGCGAATGTTGACAAGAGGCGGAGGGAAGCCGGACTACCGTCTCTTGAGGAGTACAAAAAGGCCCTGATAGAAGCCTATCAGACCCTTATGTCCGACGAGACGCAGGATTAGGCGGTGTCCGCCTGTTCCCAGGTAGGGTGACGGCTAGGGCTTGGCAGGGAATGCATTTGCTTCTGGCAGCGTGATGTGGGCACCCGCTTGCCTGAGGACACGGAGACACGGCCAAGCCCCGCCCATGCGGGCGGGGCTTTTTCACACAGGGTATCTATTCGTTGCCTGTCTCAGCCTAGGTCGACTGGCCCACTCAACAGTCCGACGAGCAGTTTCACCGCGTTTTGCACATCGTCATAGTCCACCATCTCCGATGGGCTGTGCACATAGCGGCAGGGGATGGATAGCACACCTGCAGCGACGCCAGCACGCGATGTCTGGATGGCCATGGCATCGGTGGTGCCTCCCTCCAGAACCTCGAACTGATAGGGCACCCCCAGACGCTCAGCGGTATTGGCCATCCAATTCTTCACGCCGGAGTGGGCGAGCATGCCGCGGTCTTTGACCTTGATGGCCGGCCCGGCACCGAGGGAGACGGCCATGGGGTGTGCTTCCGGCGTATCGCCGGTCAGCGTGACGTCCACAGCGATGGCCACATCTGGCTCCACGCCAAAAGCGGAGGTCAGCGCGCCTCGCAGCCCTACCTCTTCCTGCACAGTGAAAACGAAGTAGACATCGTGTGGTGTTGTCTTCAGCTCCAACGCGGTCTGCAGCAGTATCGCGCAGCCGATGCGGTCATCGAAGGCTTTGGCCGTCAGACGCTGTCCCAGGTCAACAAACGGCCGGACGAAAGCGGCCACGTCGCCAACCTTTCTATTCAGGTGCTCTTTGTCTACAGCCCCCACGTCGATGTACATCTTATCCATGCGCGGAAACTCGTCGCGTTTCTCTGGCTTCTCGCGTCCGATGACCCCGGTGCTGCCATCGGCAAAGACCACCCGGCTTCCTAACAAAGTAAGCGGAAACACTCCACCAACTCTAGTGAAGCGCAGGAAGCCCTTGTCGTCCACGTAGCTGATGATCACGCCGATTTCGTCCATGTGTGCAGCGAGCATGATCTTGCGTGACTGCACACCGCTCTTGGGCTTGCCTTTCTTCAGAGTGATCAAGTTGCCCAGCGGGTCTACCCGTACCTCGTCTACATGCTCAGCAACGTGTTTCTTGATGATTTCACGTACGGCGTCTTCATTGCCCGATGGGCCGAACGCTTCGGTCAGTTCCTTGATGAGTTCTTTCACTAGAAATGCCTCCTGTTCTACTGCTTTGTGCACCGAAGGTGGCTAAACCTCATTGATCGAATTGCCGCATGCAAACGGCTATCCAAGTTTGGCGATCGGCGCAGTACTCTGTAGCTTTCCAGACCCCGAAGGTTCCAAAAACCTTTGGGGTCTATTGCGGCTAACGGCTCAGATCCAGTTCGTTCACTTTGGCCAGGCTCTCGCGCATCAAGCGCACGGTGTTATCGAAATCGTTGAGACTCAGCAAGCAGGCTGGCGAGTGGATGTAACGTGCCGGCACAGACACGACCACGGAGGGGACTCCCTCGCGCGAGAGGTGAATGGCTCCTGCGTCTGTGCCGCCCAGCCCGGGCTGCTTGAACTGATAGGGGATGCCATTCTTCTCTGCCGTATCGACCAACAGTTGCACCAGACGACGGTCGGCTATGACGGAGCGGTCCATGATGGTGATCGCTGGCCCCGCCCCTAGCTTCGTTGTGGGGCTGATGTCCCGCTTCTTCGGCAGGTCATCGCAGATCGTACCTTCCAGCGCGAAGGCCAAGTCAGGTGCAATGGAATAGGCCGCCACTCGGGCTCCACGCAGCCCGACTTCCTCCTGCACGGTGAAGGCAGCGTAGAGGTCAACGGGGTAACTCGTGCGCAACAACTCGACCAGCACAGCGCAGCCGACGCGGTCATCAAAAGCCTTGCCCTTCACTGTGCGCAGTTCGCCGCCCAGTTCGCGGAAGGAGATGTCGAAGGCAGCATAGTCGCCGATTTTGACCAGTTTCTCGGTTTCTTCCTTGCTCGACGTACCGATGTCGATGTGCAGCTCTTGGTCCTTGACTACTCGTTGGCGTTCCTTGGGCTCCAACAGGTGAATGGGTTTCATGCCGATCACGCCCGGCACCTTGTCATCGCCGATCAGTACCTTCTTGGCCAGCAGGACACGCGGGTCAATGCCGCCAACGGGGTGAAAGCGCAACGAGCCTTCTTTCTCAATGTGCAAGATCATCAGGCCCACTTCATCCATGTGCGCAGCAACCATGACTTTGTGCTGTGATGGACCAGTGCCCCTTTTCAAGGCAATCAGATTGCCCAAGGCGTCAACGTTGTATTCATCCACCCGGTCTTTGATTGCATCCAGGATCAACTGCCGAACTGCGTCTTCGTGACCGGATACACCGAATGCTTCAGAGAGTTCTTTCAACAACAATGGCTTCCTCCTCCACTCACTCGATGTGCGACGCAGTTCAGTCCCTTTCGCTTCGGGGGTGCTTCGCACATCCCTCACAGTATCTATGTGTGGGCTTTCTTCAGGCCAAGTTCTTCAGCAAACGCCTCTTCCAGATTAGCGATGAAAAGGGCCAGCAGCCGACCAATGCGCTCCAGATCCTTCAGTGAAAGCGTCTCGACGCTGGTGTGCATGTAGCGCAGCGGTATGGAGATCAGGGCGGTGGGGATGCCCTCGCGCGTCACCTGCATAGCCCAGGCATCTGTGCCGCTCCTGCCTGGGATGGGATCGGTCTGGTGAGCAATCTCATAGGACTTGGCGGTTTCCACCAGGCGGGAGTACATTAGCGGGTGGATGTTGGGCCCGAAGCCAATGGCTGGCCCACCCCCAACTTTCACCGTATCCATTTCAGAGACACCCAGCATGTTACCATGGCCGACGTCTATGGCAATACCGATATCGGGCGCGATGCCGAAGGTACTGGTTAAGGCCCCTTTCAGCCCGACCTCCTCCTGCACTGTGGCAACGGCGTACACGTCCCAGGCGTGTTTCAGTGTGGTGAGGTGCTGCAGGCAATGGCCAATGCACGCTACCGCTGCGCGGTCATCGAAGGCCTTGCCGGACACCAGGTCGCCTGCCAATTCGGTGAACTGGCGGCGTATGGTGATCACGTCTCCAACGCGTACCCACTGGCTCAATTCATCTTCTGGCAGCCCCACGTCTATGAACAGCTTGTCCAGGGGCACGACCTGCTCTCGGTCCTCTCGTGTGAGCACATGTGGGGGCCGCGTGGCGATAATGCCTGGCAAATCTCGGCGGCCATGAACCACGACTTGCTGTGCCAGCAGAACCCGCAGGTCGAAGCCACCCACAGTGGCAAAACGCAAAAAGCCTTTCTCCAACTTGGTGACCAGCAGGCCGATTTCATCCATGTGTCCTGCAAGCATGATGCTGCGACGTGGGAGATCGTCCTTTGCCTCGCCGCGCTTCAGTGCGATCAGGCTGCCCATGGTGTCCACCTGTATCTCGTCCGCGTACTGGGAGAACTCTTCGCGCACCAGTTCGCGCACGCTGGCCTCGTATCCGGACACACCGCTGGCTTCAGAAAGCTTCTTCAGAAACTCTTTGATTTGCACGTGTGTGCCTCCTCTTCACATGGTGTCTGGGATGCCGAACCATTATAGCTCAGGTAAGATAGTCCTTCAGCTTGCGGCTGCGCAGGGGATGGCGTAGTTTGCGCAAGGCTTTGGACTCGATCTGCCTGACACGCTCCCGTGTCAAGCCAAACTTTCGCCCCACTTCTTCCAATGTGTAACTTTGGCCTCCATCCAGGCCAAAGCGCAGTGTGAGCACCTGCCTTTCACGGGGACTGAGGGAGTCCAGAACATCCGTCATCTGCTCGTGGAGCAAGAGCCGCGAGGCCTCGTCTGCAGGACCGCGCACGGATTCATCCCGAATAAAGTCGCCCAATGAACTGCTCCCCTCAGTGCCGACAGGCATTTCCAGTGACATGGGCTCCTGAAGGATACGCATGATATCGCGCACCTTGAACTCGGCCTTTTTCAGGCGGTGCCGCAATTCCGGATCGAGCGGCATACCTGCGCTCCCGGCTTCCTTGATGGCCATTGCATCCTCTAAAGAAAGCACGCCCATCTGTACAGCGATCTCTTTGAGAGTGGGTTCTCTTCCTAATTCCTGAGTCAATGTGCGGGAGGCCCGCAGCAAGTGGTTAATGGTCTCAATCATGTGCGCGGGAAGGCGTATGGTGCGCGCCTGGTCGGCAATTGCCCGGTTGATGGCCTGCCGTATCCACCACGTCCCATAGGTGCTAAACTTGAACCCCCTGGTTGGATCGAACTTTTGCACTGCCTGCAACAAGCCGATGTTGCCTTCTTGGATCAGATCGAGGAAAGACAGGCTCCTACCCATGTACCTCTTGGCTACGCTGACCACCAGGCGTAGGTTGGACTCGACCATGCGGCACTGAGCCAGTTCACCCCTTCGTACCTCTTCTTCCAGCGATCGTCTAGTCCTTAGCTCGAGCTGGCCTTCATGAAGTCTGGTGCCTGCTTCTTTGCCACGTTGGATCGCTTGTGCTAGCAAGATCTCTTCTTCGGCATTCAGAAGGGGCACCCGACCGATTTCGCGCAGATACATGCGTACGGGGTCATCGAGCAGAACCTGATCGCTGGGCGGGGGTGGCGCTTTGGGCACCTCTGGCTCAGCAGGTGGAGCCTCAATCTCTTCTCCTGGTTCGGCCTTCAGGATGGCGATGCCCATCTCTTGAAAGGCACTGTACAAAGCAGTGCGTTCTTCCGCGTCACCAGCATCTGGAAAGAGATCGTCAATATCCTGCTGCGTGACGAACTTTTGCTGCAGCCCTTTGGTAACTAGTTGATCCTTCTTCTCTTCCCGGTCATCTGCCGTGACCATTATCAGCCCCCAGGGGTACTATGATGTCTCTAGACGCGAACTCCTCAAGGATGTGTGCGCTGCCTCTTCTCTTTGCACACGGACCAACTGCCTGGTCAGACCGTTCACCATCTGTCCCCATTGCTTCACGGCATCGCCATCGTTTTGGGCACGCGCATCCTGCTGCAGATGACCAAGCTTCTCACTGTGGCGGCGCAGGCGCGATTCCCTTAGCCGCAGAACACACCTGGAAGCATCCAACTCCGCTTGCTCATCAGACAGAAAAGCAATGCTTTCCATCAAGCTCAACACGCTGTCAAGTGCTTGGCCTAGGGAGGCTTCTACCTCCTGGCGTAGCACGTCCACATCCAGGCCCTCGTGCTGTGCAATATGGGCGCTGAGGAACTCGAACAGAGCCCTTTCCTCCACTGTACCAAAGTCTTCACCGGCCAATGGCTCTAGCTCCAGGCCGTCGAGCAGAGCGTTCATGGAAGCCAGCAACTCCGGACGCTTGAGCAACAGCAGGAGCATGTACCGTTCCAAACCAAAAGTCAGGCCAGGCTGAGCGGACAGCCGCCCATACCGCTCTGCAGCTTGGGGGCTACGCTGCGCCATCGCCTTGCTTTGCATTTCTTGCTGCAAGGCGCGTTCATCGACGCGCAACATGCGGGCCAGCTTTTGCAGGTAGTGAGAGCGCTCCACTGCACTGCCAATTTCCTTGATCAGCGGCAATACCTCTCTTGCTGCTGCGACTTTTGCTTTGGGCGAATGGAGATCAAACTTGGATATCACTGCTTGCAGGTAGTATTCTACCACAGGCAGAGCTTGGTCAATCAGAGCATCCCACGTGGCGACGTCTTCCTTTATCACCTCATCAGGATCCAGGCCGCTGGGCAGTGTCGCCACCCGTATCTCTGCATCGAGCTGATTCTCATAGCGAATCAGCCCCCGCGCTGTTGGCACTGGCACTGCACGGTGGTCAAAGGTCTCCTTGGCCCGTTCTAGCCCCCGCAGCGTCGCCTGGTCGCCAGCCGCGTCTGCGTCGAGGGCCAGAACCAGTTTCTTGGACAGTTTCTTGATGACACGAATTTGCTTCTCGGTCAGTGCTGTGCCCATAGAGGCTACCACGTTGTTGCGTCCATACTGGTGCGCCATGAGCACATCCATGTAGCCCTCGACGATGACAGCAAAGCCCTGTTCGCGAACTGCCTTCTTGGCCTGGTCGATCCCGTAGAGCACCGCGCTCTTGTCGAAAATGGCTGTCTGTGACGAATTCAGATACTTGGGCAGCGAATCGTCAAGCGCCCGTGCTCCGAAGCCCACAACGTACCCGCCTCTGTCCCGTATGGGAAAGACAAGCCGGCCACGGAAACGGTCGTAGTAACCACCACCTTCGCGCGCCACTACCAACCCGGCCTCCTGTAAGTCTGGCCAGGAGTAACCCTTGCTGGTCAGGTGGTTGCCCAGAGCCTCCCAGTCATCGCGTGCATACCCCAATCGAAAGCGTTTGCGCGTTTCCTCAGAGATGCCCCGCTTGACCAGATAGTCCCTGGCCAGTGCCCCTTGCGGTGATTGCAGCAGGAGATAGTGGAAATACTCTGCAGCCAGAGCATTGATCTTGCGCAAGCGGTCCTTGAGCTTGGCTTCTGCCTGCGCTCCTTCACGACGTGGCTCAAGAGACACTCCAGCCCGCTCAGCCAGCAGGCGCAGCGCCTCACCGAACTCTATGTTCTCATGGCGCATGACAAAGTTGAATACGTCTCCCCCGGTACTGCAAGCGCCAAAGCAATGCCAGGTTTGCGTATCCGGAAAGACGACAAAAGACGGCGTTTTCTCGCTGTGGAATGGGCACAAGGCTTTGTAGTTGTGCCCTGCCTTCTTCAGCGGAATGTAGCTGGAGATGACATCCACGATATCCAGACGTTCTTTGATCTCGTCAATTGAACCCACGGTTTGCCTCAGATCACCTGCTGACAACAGCCAGCCTACGGTGCTGTGCGTCAGCTACGTAAAGGCGCTCCTCCAGTGGACTGGCAAACAAACCGAAAGCGTAGGTGGGCCCAGGCCCAGGCGCGCTTTCCACCACACGTAGTGTCCTGCCGGCCAGCACTAGAAGCTCATCAACCGTTGTCGTGTATACCCTGCCTCGCAATGGGTCAACCGCAATGGCGTAAGCTCCAAAGAGGGAGCGTTTCTCGTTGCCCAACAAGCGGGACAGCACCTGTCCCGAGGAAGCGTCTATGGCTGCGATGGCCCGGTACCTGGGCGAAAGGGCGTAGGTCACGTAGAGACGGTCACGGATCGGATCATGGGCCAAGCCATGTGGATGTCCCAGACCACCGAGCTTCACAGTACTCAACTGCAGACCTTTGCGCCCATCTACGATAGACACGGTATCGCTACCCGCATTGCCCACGTAGACTCTCTGTCGACCACGATCACACACTACTGCGTATGGGGCATCGCCGACAGCGATGCGCCCAATTATAGCACAGTTCTGCCCGTCGACAACAATCAGTTCATCGCTGTGGGTAGCGGTGACGTAGATGTGATCTCTGCCTACAGCCACGCCGCTCGCTCCCGGGATGCCTGGTACAATCTTCCACAAGACATTTCGACTACCGTCAATCACGGCCAAAGCATTTGCCTCCCAGAGAGCGGCATAGATGCGGTTGGTAGCTACATCCACGGCCAAGCCACGCGCTGTGGCCTCCAAAGGGATATGCGCTACGGCTTGGCCCGTCTGGACATTGAGAACCCAGATGCCTTTGCCCGCTGCGGCGTAGAGCAGATTGTTTGTCGGGTTGAGCACCAAACCCTGGATAAAGTCAGGGGACACGTCCGGCTCGGCGGGCATCCAAAGCGTGCGCACGCTTGCCGCAGAGCTGATCGCTGCGGTCAATCCTGCCGGCGAAGCGCGGTCCTGCTGATTCTGCCCCTCGAACTCTCGGAGAATCAGGGGCAAGAGCGCCTGCCTGCGGGGCACGCTGCTGGTAGGCAATGGCGTTGGCTGTACGCCACAGATGGGCAGCGAAACATCATCCACATACATCGCTGTGATGCCGCCGCCTCCGTCGTTGAGCACGCCGAAATAGATGGTGACGTCCTTACCTTTGAAGCCAGCGGCAAGATAGTGCTCCGTAAGTGTCCAGGACTGTGCATCTGAGCGCACACGGAGCACCCACTCCGAGTCGCCGTTCTCGTTCTCAATGAGCACATATTGTAAATCGTGCTCGGTATCGCCAGAGACGTGATAGTACCAGAATCTCAGGATTGGTTCTTGCGCATTCGCGGGCACATGTACCGTCTGCCGGACTGTGGAGTAGCTGTAGATGTTGTCACCTGATTCGATGCCCAGCCGCATAGAGCGCTGGTCGCTGTGCGCCTGATTTGTCGTATAGCCAGCCGGGTACGCCGTGTCCGGGATAAGCCAGGCTTCATCATCCCACTCAAAGCCGCCATCAACAATCAAGTCAGTGCATCCCGGCGTAGGGCTTGACGTCACCGTTGCAGTCAATGACGGCTCGGCGGTGGCGGTTGATGTGTTGGTTGGGGGGAGCATCTCCGTGGTTGTGGGCGAGGGTGTGATGGTATCTGTCTGGGTTGCGGTGCTCGTTGCCGTATGGGAGGGCGTGGCTGTTGGTGTTGAGGATGGCGTCGCCGATGCGGTGGGGCTGGCAGTCGGAGTAGGCAGCGGTGTGGCCGAGCCAGTAGGAGTGGCTGTTGGCGTGGGTGTCAATGTCACTGATGCAGTGGGGCTGACCGTCGGTGTAGGCATCACACCGCAGACCAGCACGGCCACGTCATCCACGTACATCGCTGTCACACCATTCAATCCATCGTTGAAGGCACCGAAATACACGCGGATGGTCTGGCCCCTGTAGTCGGCAAGCGAGAACTCTTTGTACGTCCAGCTCTGTGCATTGGACCGCAAGAGGAAGACCCATTCCTCGACATCGCCTTGCTCGTTCAAGATCAGGGCGCGCTGGTCATCACCTTCCGTGTCAGCGGAGACTGGATAGTACCAGAAGGTCAAGACGGGATCCGACGCATCCGCAGGCACGTGGATCGCCTGCCAGGCGGTGGAGTAGCTGCGGATATTGCTCCCTGACTCGATGCCCAGCCGCATGGAGCGCTGGCCGGTGTGAGCACGCGTGGTGGTATGGCCAGCCGGGTGCGGTGTATCTGGGATCTGCCAGGCTTCCGTAGTCTCAAAGCCACCGTTGACGATCAAGTCGGTACAGACGGCAGTTGGTGAGGGTGTAATGGTCGCAGTAGGCGTCGCCGTGGGCGACGCGGTCGGGCTGGGCGTCGCAGAGGGTGTTGGAGTCAAAGTCAGTGTCTGTGTCGCCGTCGGGCTCGGTGTTGCCGTGACGGTCGCTGTCTCCATGTCCGTGGGAGTAGGCGTAATCGTCAGGGTTTCGCTTGGCGTCAAGGTCTCTGTCACTGTGAGGGTCAAGGTGGGTGTCCAGGTCTGTTCAGGAGTGTGCGTGGCAGTAGCCATGGGCGTCGACGTCTGCGTTGTCGTAGATGTCGCCGTAGGCGACGCAGTCGGCGTGTGCGTTTGTGTTGGTGTCAGCGTGCGCGTGGGTGTGGGCACATACACCGTCACCGGCGCTGCCTGTGTGATGGACTGCGCAGGGGCATTGGCGGCACTGGCGGAGACATCATTGTAGTGGATGCGAGCACTGGTCGCTGCCGTAGCCTGGAAGGTGATCTGCAGCACGCTGCTCACAGGCGAGTACGATTTGTCCATGGCCTTGACAGCGTCGTATTGCTGGTGGCTGCGCCCGTCATTCAATAGCCAATCCCATACCCACCACTGTCCATCGGGATCCACCAGTTCGTACGGACAGACGCCGATCACCTCCGGCCACTGGCTCCAGTGGTCACGAAAAGCACGCCGGATATAGTCGGCACGGATGGCCTCGTTGATTGCCGGGTATCCCTCAAAGATGAAATCGGCCTGATACAGAGCGTAGCCTGTCTCGGTAAGCAGCACCTTGAGCCCGCTGCGTCCGTAGCGTGCGAGCACCTCGAGCTCGCGCTGATAAACGTCTATCGTGGCATCTTGGTAGTTCGCCGTGCCGTCGTGGATGTTGTATTCTGGAGGATGGTTATTGGGATAAGGATGGCTGGCCCAGATATCAAAAGCCCATAGCGAGGCTGGCACGGTGCTCAGCATGTCCTCAAGATAGTTCAGGTAGTAGTACTCACCACCCGGGGACAATGGCCCGTTGAGGATGACAATGTGTGGGTCACCGATGGAGCGAATCGCAGCCGCAGTCTCCACCAGGAAGCGTCCATATTCGGCGGGATTGGCCTCCCCTTCCCACTCCTCGTTCAGATTGGGCTCGTTCCAAATCTGGACGTAGAGCCAATGGCCATCACGTCTGGGCAGGCCATCCACCACACGTTTGAACGCTTGCGCCCAAGTGGTATAGCTGCCGTCCCCGTCTGGCTTGGGCTTGATCCAGTATGTGCCACGCCCAGCCGCCAAGCGGACTACTGGGGTGAGCCAGCGGTCGTAGGCTCTGCTAACGAAATCGCGCATCCAGTTCGGTGGTCCGGGCCAGCTCGTATCGATCCAGTCGAACAACTGCGTCACGTAGGCACCGCTGCCCATCAGTTCCGTGGAACGATTCAGTTGGTAGTCAAGGTAGCCGGGTTCGGTGTGGCGTTGCACAAAGGTGTGGATGCCGTAGAAGCTGTCACTCCGGCCAGAGGGCAGGTGGAAACCCGACCAAGTCAGCGTATGGCCAGAGACGGAAGGATCGGCTGTGGAAACGGTGACACCGTTCACCGTGACCCTGCTGGTCCCGTGGCGATAGGAGAAGCCATCGGGCAGGGTATCGCGGATAGTGACGTCCTCCGCTGCTGCGTTACCCGAGTTGGTCAGCGTGATGGTATATGTCACGCGTCCGCCAGCGGGCACCGTAGTCGGAGAGACTGACTTGGCCAGTGTGAGCTGTGGGCCGTCCATAGCCTGCGCCCATCTGGGCAGTAGCAGCAGTAGCAGCACAAAGAGGCAGAAACGGCGGGCAACGTGCCATTTCCATCCGCATCGTGACGGGGTCTGCGGGCGTGGAGGTGCCTGCTGCGCTGGCATTCTTTTCATGGAGCCGGCCAGTAGCTTCATCGAGTTCTCTCCCATATACCTGCCTGGCTATGATACCCATGCCCCCACCAGCAGTCAAAACATGCTTTGAGTTCATGTATGTCTCACGGGCAGAGTAATCCAGCACGCACCGCGAATTCCATTCTTTGCTGTGATTCGCGTACGCAAGGTTGGGCAGTAGGCTCGAGAGTGTCTGCTAGAGGAGACGCAAAAACAGTCAGAGGTAGCCGTCCAGGCTACCTCTGAACTCACACTATGGAATCTGGTCAGCTAGACAGTGGGCTATTTGCCCTGCTTCTCTCGGATCGCTGCCTGAGCTGCCGCCAACCGTGCTATAGGCACGCGGTAGGGCGAGCATGACACATAGTCGAGCCCGATCATGTGACAGAACTCGATGGACGACGGCTCACCACCATGTTCACCGCAGATGCCGATGCTCATACCTGGCCGGGTCTTGCGCCCAAGCTCCACCGTTGTCTTCATCAGCTTGCCCACACCCTCGCGATCCAGCACCTGGAAGGGGTTGCTGGGCAGGATCTTCTTGTCCACATAGGCCAGGAGGAACTTGCCCTCTGCATCATCGCGCGAGATGCCGTAGGTCATCTGCGTCAGGTCATTGGTGCCGAAGGAGAAGAACTGTGCCAACTCGGCAATCTGGTCAGCAGTGAGGGCAGCACGGGGCACTTCGATCATGGTGCCAAACTTGTAGTCCACCTCGATGCCCTCTTCCTCCATCACCTGCTTGGCCACTTTCTCCAGGGCCACCTTCTCGTTCTTCATTTCGTTGACGTGGCTAACCAGAGGGATCATCACTTCTGGATGCACGTCAACGCCTTTCTGGGCCATGCGACAAGCTGCCTGGAATATGGCCCGCACCTGCATGGCGGTCAGGCCACGATACATGATCCCTGCCCGGCATCCGCGAAGACCGAGCATGGGGTTGACCTCGTCCATGGCCTCCACAGTACGCAACATCTTTTCTTTTTCTTCCAGAAGCTTGGGATCATCGCCCTGGCATCGCAACTCGGTGACCTCGCGGATCAACTCCTCTCGCGACGGGAGGAACTCGTGCATCGGAGGATCGATCAGGCGGATGATGACCGGAAGGCCATCCATGGCCTCAAAGATGCCCTCAAAGTCCTCGCGCTGGAAGGGAAGCAGTTCATCCATGGCTGCGAAGTATTCATTCCGAGCCTCATTCTTTTTCAGTTCCGCAATCTCGGCGCGTATCTCGTCCGCCTTTTTCCCTGAGGCTTTCTCTAGGTCCGCTTCTAGCCTCTGGATGCGGTCTTCAACATTGTTGGTCTCTTTGGATAAAAGCACCATGCGCACCACCGTCGGCCGGCGGTCCTCTTCGAAGAACATGTGCTCCGTGCGGCACAGACCGATGCCCTCCGCGCCGAACTCGCGCGCACGCGCTGCATCACGGGGGTAATCGGCATTGGTCCAAACGCCCAGGCGGCGGAACTTGTCGGCCCAGCCAAGCAGCTCGATCATCTCTGTCTGCTCTCTATACATCACCTCGACCGTGGGAATCTGGCCGACAAAGACTTCGCCTGTGGTGCCATCAATAGAGATATCGTTGCCCTCTTTGACCACCTGGCCCTGCACGGTAAGCTGGCGCGCGTCGAGGTCGATGGACAGAGCCTCGCACCCAGCGACGCAAGGCTTGTTCAGGCCACGCGCCACTACTGCAGCGTGGGAAGTCGCGCCACCGTGCTGGGTCAGAATACCTTGTGCTGCCAACATGCCGTGCACGTCATCTGGGCTGGTTTCCGGGCGGACCAGGATGACGTCTTGGCCACCCTCGGCTACTTCCTCTGCGCGAGTGGCATCAAATACCGCCACACCGGTGGCCGCACCTGGACTGGCGTTCAATCCCTTGGCCAGGTAGCTACCTGATTCATGTGCCTTGGCCTTTGCCTCTGGATCAAAGATCGGATGCAGCAACTGATCTACCTGCTCCGGCGTGACGCGCATCACTGCTTCCTCTTTGCTGATCAGCCCTTCGTGGACCATGTCCACGGCGATCGTGGCCGCGGCCTTGGCAGTACGTTTCCCTGTGCGCGTCTGCAGCATCCACAGCTTGCCACGCTCGACAGTGAACTCCACGTCCTGCACATCTCTATAATGCTCTTCGAGCATCTTGGTGATCTTGACAAACTGCTCAAAAACCTCGGGCATCTCATCCCCGAGATGAGCAATCTTGACCGGAGTGCGTACACCGGCAACCACGTCCTCGCCCTGGGCGTTCAGCAGATACTCGCCGTACAGCTTCTTTTCGCCGGTGGCCGGATTGCGGGTAAAGGCCACGCCTGTAGCGGAGTCAAAGCCCATGTTGCCGTACACCATGGTCTGCACATTGATCGCTGTGCCCCAATCATGGGAGATCTTGTGGAAGTTGCGATAGTCCACCGCACGTTTGCCAAACCAGGAGTCAAAAACGGCCTCTGCAGCCTGTCGCAACTGCTTGAGCGGCTCGGTCGGAAAGTCTTCCCCGATCTCCTCCTTATAGAGAGCCTTGAAATCCTGGACAATGTCCTTGAGCAGGTCAACGGTCAGGTCGGTATCTTTCTTGCCCTCCGTTTTCTCTTTGTAGGTATGCAGGATGTGCTCGAACTTCTCGGCCTCGATTTCCTTGACGATCTTCCCGAACATCTGGATGAGCCGCCGATAGGCATCGTACGCAAAGCGTTCGTTGTTGGTAAGCTTGGCGATCCCCTGCAGGGTGTCTTCGTTCAGCCCAACGTTGAGCACGGTGTCCATCATGCCCGGCATACTGACCCTGGCACCGGACCGCACCGAGACCAACAGGGGATTCTCAGGATCACCGAACTTTTTCCCGGTCTGCTGTTCCACTACTTTCAGCGCAGCAAGCACCTGTTCCCACATCCCCTCGGGAAACTTGCCGTCCAGGCGGAAATACTCATTACACGCCTCAGTGGTGATGGTAAAACCAGGCGGTACTGGTAGACCCGCATTGGTCATCTCTGCTACGTTAGCGCCCTTGCCGCCCAGCAAGTTGCGCATGTCTCGGTTGCCCTCGCTGAAGAGATAGACCCATTTCTTCTCTTTCGCCATTTGACTACACTCCTTCTTGATAGATTCTACTACTTCGTGCATCATCTGTTTGTGCTCTGCATGTGCTCTGCATGCCCCGTGGGCACCTGCGGGCGACGGGCGACCGCCTGCGACCTTGTCTTCGCCAAGATCTGCGACCTTGTCTTCGCCAAGACCTGCGGCGGGACCCTTCGGCAGTCGACGCAGTCCCCTGTATTTCAGGATTGTTGCAAGGGGCCTACGCCTGTTGCGTAGCGCCCCTTGCCGAACTATTAGTAGCCCAATACCTTGGTCAGGTCAACGATGCCATTGGACAGCGCAGCAATGCGTTGCAGCAGGGCCAGCCGGTTCTCCCGCACCGCTTGCTCCTCAACCATCACAAACACCTGGTCGAAGAAAGCATCAATCGGCTGTGCAAGTGGGCGCAGTAGGGCCATCAGCCCATCCACGCTGTCCACCGCAGTGCGTTGCTCCTGCGCCGCCAGCATCGCGCGATATAATTCATGTTCCGCAGCCTCCGTGAACATCTCAGGATTCAGGGGGAATTCCGTCGCGTACTCGCGCACGATACGGGAAGGCCGGCTGTAGGCGGTGAGCAGAGTGGAGAACTCTGGGCGAGCCACCCAATCGCTGAGGCTGTGCACCGTTTCCCAGGCCTGATACGGGTCATCCGCATGTTCCGCCAGTGCCGCATCCACCAGGTCGTGACGGTAGCCCTGGTCAAGCAGGTAGCCCCGCAGCCTTGGGGTCACAAAGTCGTGGGCAGCGGCCAGATCATCCTCTGTCAGGTCCACTGGCAGCAGCGCAGCCGTGGCACGGAACGCTTTGTCGAGGGAGAGGGAGATTTTTTTCTTTACCAGGATCTGCACCATTCCTATCACTGCGCGACGCAGGCCGTAGGGATCGCTAGAACCCGTCGGTGACAGGCCGACTGCAAACAGGCCGATCAGGCTGTCGAGACGATCGGCCAATCCGACCAGCAGCCCTGGGATCGACTGTGGCAGCTCATCACCAGCGCCACGCGGCAGGTAATGCTCCCGGATCGTCTGGGCTACGGCGGGCTTCTCACCTGAGAGGGATGCATACTTGTCGCCCATGATCCCCTGTAGAGAAGTCAGCTCAATGACCATCTGCGTGGCCAAATCGGCTTTGCACAGATGAGCTGCGCGCACAGCTACCTGTCGATCTGTCTCTGAGACTCCCGTCATGTCAGCCAGCTTGGGCACCAGCTTCTCCATGCGTTCCGACTTGTCCCGCACTGAGCCGAGCTGTTCTTGAAAGGTCAGCGTGGCCAGACGCGGAAGGAAATCCTCCAGCTTCTTACGGGTATCCGACAGGTAGAAGAAAGCTGCATCTGAGTAGCGTGCACGGATAACTTCCTCGTTGCCTCGCCGTATCGGGTCGAGGTGTGTAAACGGGCCGTTGGCCACGGCGATGAAGTAAGGCAGCAGCTTGCTCCCCTTCATCACAGGGAAGTAGCGTTGGTGCTTCTTCATCACCGCAATAAGTACTTCCTGGGGTAGCTGCAGGAACTCTTCTTCGAAGTAACCCAGCAACGCTGCCGGCCACTCCACGAGATGGGTTACCTCGCGCAACAGTGCTGGATCATCTGGGATATACCCGCCCACGTGGTCCGCCAACTTTGCTGCCTGCGATGCGATGTTCTCCTGGCGCTCTTTGGGATCCAATATGATGTGGTTAGCCTTCATCAGCTCAGAATACGCATCTGCATCCGGCACATGGATATCCCGTGAACCCAGCGGACGCAGGCTGCGCGTGACCCGGCTGCTTTGCACACCAGCATATTCAAAAGGCACAACCTCGTCACCCAGCAGCGCCACAATCCAGCGAATGGGACGCGAGAACGCCACGCCGCTTGCATTCCAGCGCATGCTTCTGGCAAACTTGAGCGAGGAGATGAGCTTGGGCAGCATTCCGGCCAGCACCTCGGCGGTTGAACGGCCACGCTCGGTCTTGCTTACCACGACATAACTCTTGCCTTCGTACTCACGCTTCTGCAGGCTGGAGACATCAACGCCTTGTGCCTTGGCAAAACCCAATGCTGCTTTGGTCGGCTGGCCCTGTTCGTCGAAGGCTCGGTTTGTAGGTGGACCCTTGGTCAGCCGCTCCACGTCATCTTGAGCCGGCGAGAGTCCAGGCACCGAGATGGTCAGGCGGCGAGGTGTGCCGAGCACGCGCACTTCCTGGAAACTCAGCCTGGCCGCGGAGAGCATCTGCGGCGCGTTCTTACGCAACTGCTCCATAGCAGCATCCAAGTCCAGGGCCGGCAGTTCCCCGGTGCCGATTTCCAGCAACAGATGTGCCGGCTTCTGCGGGAAGCGCGAGGCATCAATGGCCGGCGCCGCCTGTGCAACGGTGCGCTGCTTTTTTCTCAGCAGTGGGAAGCCCATCTCCTCACGCTGCGCCAGGTAGGCTTTGGCTACCTCCCGCGACAGGTCACGCATGCGCGCAAAGTAGTGGGCCCGCTCCGTAACGCCGATGGCTCCCCGTGCATCGAGGACGTTGAAGGTATGCGAACACTTGAGCACATAGTCGTGTGCAGGGATGACCAGACCGGCTGCCACTGCAGCCTTGGCCTCTGCCTCAAAGAGGTCGTACATCTGCATCAGCCGCTCCACGCGGGCTGTTTCAAAATTGTACTTGCAGAGCTCTATCTCCTGGCGTAGAAGCATATCGCCGTAGGTAATGCCATTTCCCCATTCGATGTGCACAAAGTCACGCACGCCCTGCAAAACCATCACGATGCGCTCCAGGCCGTACGTGATCTCGACGGACACCGGATCCAGGTCAAAGCCACCAGTCTGCTGGAAGTAGGTGTACTGCGTGATTTCTTGACCATCCATCCACACTTCCCAGCCGAGGCCCCACGCACCCAGGCCCGGAGACACCCAGTTGTCCTCTACAAGACGGATGTCATGCTCGCGAGGGTTGATTCCCAGCGCTTTGAGACTCTCCAAATAGAGTTCCACTGGGTTGCCGGGATCCGGTTTGAGAATCACCTGGTATTGGTAGTACTGTCCCCAGCGGTTGGGATTTTTCCCGTAACGACCATCTGTGGGGCGAACACTGGTTTCAACGTAGCCGACGTTCCAGGGCTCGGGGCCCAGCACGCGCAACGCCGTGGCCGGGTTCCAGGTGCCGGCACCGACTTGCACATTATAGGGCTGCCAGATGAGGCAGCCCTTTTCCGCCCAGAACTGATCCAGACGCATGATGACTTTTTGGAAATCCATCTGTTCTCCCTGAATATGCTCTAACACGTTACTTTACTCGCTTTCAGCACAACTGTCAAACTTGGCACGAACTGGGCCAGGAGATCGTTATCAGAAAGTGATGCGCACATTGGAGAAAGCTGGAACCCCTGCGGTAGAATCTGTGTGGCAAAATATCCGCCGCAGGAGCACTAGCTATGGTCAAAGTGGCATACAGGGCCTTGTGTCAGGCCAGGGCGCGGTGGGAGGTGGTGGCTCAGCTATCGCCGGCCGCGGAGGTCGCAGAGTCCGATTCTGCCTTCTGCTATTGGCGGCCTGCGCGCTATGCAGGCGGCTCGGAATCCTGTGCCAATTGTTCAGGAGTGGAGGCTGGCACCTCGTCTTGGTGCACACTAGGCTCCGCGATATCCAAGTAGCCGCTTATGTTTCCGGCTTGGGGCTGCTCATGCTCAACAACTCGATATGAGGCCTCAAGGGACGACATCTGCGCCCGATGCTTCTCCACAGTGATTGGGGGACAAGCATCAATAAAGAGCTTGAGCCCAAGCAGAACAACTGTCAGATCGTCCATCTGGCCCAAGACGGGCACGAGGTCAGGAATAAAGTCGGCAGGGAATAGGACGTACAAGAGCGCACCAAGCGGGATCAATTTGAACCCAATAGGTACAGATGGATCACGGAGCAAATGCCAGGCTAGCCTAAAGCTCTTGAACAAGTCGAGGAGCCACTTTGGGCCTCGGCTGGAGGAAGGGATTTCGCGCGATTTCATTTGAAGCACCTCACTGGAGCGCTATTGTACTACCTCTTGGTCGGTTTGACAACTCTGCTCTGCTTCGCTTTGCCCACGAAGCTGTTCTGCCATATAATCCTGTGCACCGACGACAGGCTTGCGGATCCGTACCTGAGAAGCTTCAGAGTGCAGGGCTCGGGATAACAAATGGATTGCATCACCTGACTGGATACTCATCTGCATCGGACCTCAGCGAGCGTTTACCATGCTTGGCATACCCTTTCGCTTCCTATCGCACAGTAAGGAAGGCCCATGAGACGGAAGACGACGTGGCTTGCGGCAATTGTATTCCTATTCTTCATCGGCCAGCTATGTGGCTGCACTGCATCGCCAGAGAGTTTGCCATCACCACTCCCAACGGTATTGCCTACTCCTGAGTCCTCGCCCACGCCGCAGTGCATCGAAGCGCTCGACCCCACAGGCTGCGAGATTCATCTGTGGCACTCGCTGACAGGTGAGAAAGAAGCAACCCTGCTGCACCTCGCAAGTGACTTTGAACAGAACAATCCTTACGGTATACGGCTGCGTGTAGAGTTCCATAGCCCTCTGCACAGAGAGGTGCTCACTGCCATCGCCGCCGGCACGCCGCCAGACATTGTGATGGCACGATGCGAACAGATCATGGAATATGCGTCGGCGGGTGCAGTTGTGCCACTGGATGACTACATCCACAATCCTCAGTATGGGCTGAGCAAGCTGGACCGAACCGACCTGTGGCCTGTTGTTCTGAAAGGCGGCTGCCTGCCAGCAAATGCCGAGCATCCTCTCGGCCTGCTTTTTGATAGCCAGCTCGTGGTGCTGTTCTACAACGCACAGTGGCTCGAACAACTCGAAGCAAACGCACCTCCCCGAACCTGGGAAGCGTTCAGAGAGCTATGCAATGCAGCCAGGGACAAAGAGGCGGGTACCTGGGGCTATGCTGCTGCTGTTGATGGATCCACTCTGGTCAACTGGATTCTCGGTTTGGGCGGTTTGCTCGTTGATCCTGACACTGGACTGGCTTTGCTGGATAGTGCGGAGGCAATTGCGGCGCTATCTGTGTTGAAAGACGTGCTGGAGGACGGCTGTGCTTATTGCGCATCTGACCCAAGCACCGCTCGTGCGGACTTGAGTTCCCAGAAGGTGCTTTTCTATTTTGGCACAACCGCCGAGCTGCCGGAATTTGTGGCAGCGATTGCGGGCTTTGATGAAGGTAGTTTCAACTGGAACGTTGCGCCAGTGCCCTACCTTACGGACAAACCGCTGGTAAGTGTCCATGGCTTGACCGTAAGCGTGTTGCGCACAACGCCTCGCCAACAACTGGCTGCCTGGCTGTTTCCTAAATGGCTCGTGCAGCCAAAGGCTGACGTACAGTGGGCGCTGGCCACTGGCGCTCTGCCAATGCTCAAGTCCAGCAAATATGCGCCAGAGATGGAGGCCTACTTCGAACAGAACCCGCAGTACAAGACAGCTTGCGATCTGTGGGCGTATGCTCAGACGGAGCCCGCTTTGCGCGGGTGGTGTGACATCAGCATATTGCTGGCTGAGGCTGCGGCAGCCGTATGCCAGGAGCATACAGACCCAGCGGAGGCGCTGGCTGCCGCTGACGTTGCGGCTTACGATCTGCTCAGCCGCTAGCCGAGCATTTCGTGCCTGGAGAGCAATTGATGAAGAGAGAATGGATTGGTATCTGGACAGTGCTCTTGCTCCTGTTGGCAAACTCGTGCCAGTCCGCTTCGACCCCCACCATGGTTCCAACAGCCTCACCTCCACCAAGTGACACACAAGCGTCCAGGCAGCAGGCGGGAGTCGTCCTCGTGGCCTTGGATGGTGCCCGCCCTGATTGGCTCGCTGGCTATATGCAAGATGGCACCATGCCCAATCTGGCTGCTTTGGCCAAGCGCGGCGTGACAGCGGCATACATGCAGACGGTAGATCCAGCTCTGGCGGCTCCAGCCTATTTCTCCCTGAGCACGGGAGCGTTCCCGAACAGCACCGGCCTGGTATCCGCCAAGTACCACGTGCCGGGGGCTGCTTTTCCTGAACCCGTGGGCGAGCTAGACAAACTCATAGCATCACCGGAGACGGTCTGGCGCACAGCTATGCGCAACGGCTTGAAGACAGCCACTCTCTTCTGGCCCAGCGCGGCGTTGGACGTGCCCAACCTGCAAGCCAACTACATGGTCGCAGTCGCCGAAAGCGATGTGCCGGCTGTTCAGCACGTCATCTCATTTCAGGAAGCGAATGGCTGGGAGGCTGCACCTATCTCATTCAGTCCCTTGCAAGAGGGGGTACTGCGCATTGCCAGCCAAGAAGATGGCACCGTCGCGACATTCAATGTGCTGGCCGCTGGCGGTCTGGACGACGATGCCCCCAACTACGACCGATTGATCCTGGACAGCGACAAGAATCTGGCCAACGGCCATACGGAACTGCAACCGGGCAAATGGGCCGCAGTGACTGTCAGCCCACGGCTGCACAGTGGTGCCTACTTCTGCTTCACAGCGTCCGACGGTGTCACCGCTACGGTGTATCAGAGCCGAGTCAGTTACAATCGGGCGCGTCCGATCGAATTGCTGAGAAGCGTAAACGAATTGGGCTTCCCGCCTCCGACTCCGGATATCGAGGCATTGCGCCTGGGCTGGTTGTCACCGCAGCAATACTACGAGATGGCGGAACTGCGGGCAAAGTGGATGATGGACGTGGTGTCGCAAGTATACCGAGCCTATCAACCTGCCCTGCTGCTCACCGCGCAAAACATCATTGCTGAGTGCGCCCGGCCGTTCCTTGTCGTCGATGAACGTCAGCAGGGATACAGCCTGGAAACGGCAGAACTGTACGCTGCCTATCGGCAGAAAGCGCACTCGGTGGCCGATGCAAACCTGGGGCGACTGCTCTCACTGGTGAATGTGGCCGATTCGGCTATGTTAGTCATCTCAGGGCATGGCTTGTCGTCGGTGCACACCTCAGTGAGGCTGAACGCCATCCTGAAAGATGCCAAGCTGCTATATCTGGACACCAGCCATGAGCAGGATACAGTTGACGAGGATGAGAGTAAGGCTTTGGCCTTTGCCTCAGGAGGCAGCGCTCACATCTACATCAACCTGCTGGGTAGAGATCAGCCAGGCCTGGTCGCTCCAGAGGAATATGAGGACATACAACAGCAGATCGTGGAGATGCTGGAAGAGACCCAGGACGAGGACGGGCAGCCGGTGTTCGCACGCATTCTCACGCGCGATGAACTGTCACGCATACACCTGGATTCGCCCAACTCTGGGGATCTATTTGTGCAGGCAGCACCTGGCTATTGGCTGTCCGATGCACTGGGTTTCGAGGAGTTCTTGGTTCCATCTCCATATGGTGCTGAAGGGGGCTTGGACGCCACACTGCCGGAAATGCATGGCATCTTCATCGCGGCTGGCAACGATCTCGTATCTGGCAAGCCCATTCCCCCTGTGCACATCACGGACATCGCTCCTACGATTGCCAGGGTGTTAGGCTTCTCATCCCCAGCGACGGTCAGTGGACAAGCCATAGAGGATATCTGGCGCTGAGAAGCCTGGATTACTGGCCTGGACGCGGTACTCTGTATCTGCCAATCATCTGCAGACAGAAGCATGACAGCAGGCATGCCGGACAAAAAAGAGTCATCTCAAAACCTTGAGATGACCGCGAGACACCACTCATGCTGTCCTTCCAGGAAGGACCCACAAGACTCACATTTCAGTCTCCTCCGCCACCATGTGGCAAGCCAAGGCCATCTCACACCGCAAGGTGGCTTACCTGTACATCCAGATAGGGAGCCAGGATCTCGAGCTCATGTGCGGAGATTTCCCTCTCTCCATTCTCGTACTGCGAAACACGTCGTGGGGAGATACCGAGCGTAGCAGCGCATTCCTTCCGTGATTTGCCTGCAAGCTGCCTGGCCTGGTGCAACAGCACACCCACTATCTTGCGCTTGATGCGGGGTGCCACCGAGTGAGACACTTCCAAAGCCTCGTCTTCCACTTCTGCTTCGTCATCGAAAAAGTATCCCAGCCGCACCCCACATAGCTCGGAAACAAGCTCCAAGTCAGGCAATGAGAGCTCTCGCTTTCCCTGTTCGTACTGTGCATAGCGATGCCTGGACACATGCAAGGCAGCAGAAAGCTCGCTCTGGCTTCTGCCCGCACTCAGCCGCGCATGGCGCAGCAGAGTGCCCACAATCTTCCGGCGGATGGCCTGCTTGTCTGGTCGTCCCATAGGTCTCCTCACTACGTCGTTGTGTTGACATTATATCATCGAATATCGCAAATGGCAACTTGCGACGCCGAAAAGGTAGACTCCAGATTGCATCCATAGCCATCCCATGATATAATTTAATACCACGTCCACAAAACAGGAGGAAACATCATGGCTACATTCGACACTCCAGAAGAGCTGACCAAGGTCCTGAGCAAGATGGCCGAACTGGCACAAGCGGACGAAGCACTGATTCAGGCCAGCAAGGGCAAGAACCTGACCATCAGCTACGAGTTTCCGGACCTGGACGTCTTCTTCTACACCAACTTCCGGGACGGCGAGGTCGAGGCAGGGCTGGGCGAGCTCGAGGAGGATGCTGACATCTACCTGACCATGGACAGCGACATCTTTGACGGCATGTTCACCGGAAAAGTCAACGCAGCCAAGGCGGCGATGAAGGGCGACCTGGCCTTTTCCGGCAACGTCGCCGCAGCGATGCGCTTGCAGGGCCTGATGGATGATTTCAAGCGCATCTACTTCAAGGCCAAAACTGACGCGTAGTCCATGAAAATCCTGATCACTGCCCGGTTCGACCAGGAGGCGCTGTCCACCCTGGGCCGTTATGGTGAGGTGGAATACAGCAGCTACGGCGAGAAGATGCGCATGTTGGCCGGCTCCAGGCTGGTTAAGGCGCTCGAAGGCGTAAACGTCCTGGTCACCGAGGTGGACCAAGTCCGCAAGTACATCTTTCCCAAGGTGCCCAGCCTGCAGGTGATCTCCTGCTGCCGTGGTGCGCCGGTGAACATTGATCTTGATGCAGCCACGGAACATGGCGTACCGGTGCTGATTGCTCCCGGGCGCAACGCAGATGCCGTGGCGGACTTGGCGTTGCTGTTCATGCTGTCCATGCTGAGACGCTTTCTGCCACTGGCCAGCATTCTGCGCCAAGAAGGCGACGGCATGGCCAAACTGGCCCGCGTTTTCACCCGGTACCAAGGCGCAGAGCTGTGGGAAAAGACAGTTGGCCTGGTGGGCCTGGGAGCCGCGGGACGCGCGGTGGCCGCACGACTGCTGCCCTTCGGCGCGCACGTCGTCGCCTACGACCCGTATGTGAGCCAGGAGCAAGCCAGCGAACTCAATGTCGCCATGCTGGAGCTGAGCGAACTGCTGCGGCAGTCCGACATCGTCAGCTTGCACGCTGTGGTGACTGACGAGACGAGCGGTATGATAGGCAAGCGCGAGTTCGGCCTGATGAAAGAAGGGGCCTATTTCATCAACGTGGCCCGCTCGGCCTTGACGGACGAGACTGCACTCTACGATGCTCTGCGTGATGGGCATCTGGCTGGCGCTGCGCTGGACGTGTTCGACGACGAGCCACCCGCGCCGGACAACCCGCTGCTCACCTTGGACAACGTCATCGCCACGCCACACATTGGTGGAAGCACGGCAGAGGTGGTTGCCCACCAATCGCATATCGCCGTCGCTGATCTGGTGCGACTCTTCGAAAGCCAGCGCCCCCTGCACTGCATCAACCCGCAGACCCTGGATGACTTTCGGTGGTAGTGCACGCGCCTGGCAGTTGCCATTGAACTACTCTGCAAACTACGAGGCTGGTCATGAAAAGTGATTGCGTCATCGCCCTGGACGCTGGCAGCGGGGCTGGGCGGAGTGCCATATTCGACCTGGAAGGAAACCTGCTATCGTCGGCAGCCCAGGATTGGGCTCCACACACACCGGAGGACGAACCGCTAGGTTCGGAATTCGATCCACAAGAGATGTGGGCAGCCCTGTGCCGCACCACACGACAGGCGATGGAGCAGGCCAGCATTGACCCACAGTCCGTGCGCGCCATAAGCACCACCAGTCAGCGGGATGGCGTCGTCTTCTTGGACGCAGATGGCCACGAGATCCTTTGCAGCACCAACCGCGACGCCCGGGGCGTGCTCCATGCCGAAGACATCGCCAGAGACTTTGGCGAGACCATCTACCGCATCACTGGGCGGTGGCCATTGGGGCTGGATGCCCTGGAGCGCCTGTGGTGGTTTCGCCTGCACCGCCCCGAGGCGTATAGGCGCATTGCCCACGTCCTCATGATCAGCGACTGGCTGACCTATCGTCTCAGCGGGGAGGTCTGCTCGGAGCCAACCAACGCCAGTTCCTCCATGCTCTTTGATGTCATCCATTGTCAGTGGTCGTCTGAACTTTGCGACCTGCTCGATTTCTCGGCACAGCTATATCCGCCCTGTTATCCACCTGGCACCAAGGTGGGCACACTGACCCCACAAGCAGCCGCAGCGTTGGGCCTGCCAGAGGGCATACCCGTAGCCGTCGGAGCGGCGGATTCACAGGCTGCCTGTCTGGGCTGTGCAGCTTTCGAGGACGGTGAGACCACAGTCATCGCCGGAACGACAATGCCCGTTCAAATGGTTCTCTCTCGTCCCATCTTTGGCGCACTGCACCGCCTGCACCTGGGTGCTTACGTCCTCCCTAACCAATGGGTTCTGGAGAGCAACGCCGGGCTGGCTGGCATTGCCTTCCGCTGGTTCTGCGAAGCTTTTGTCGGTATCGGAATGGCCGACTACCACAGGCTGGAAGATGAGATGCAGGATGCAAAGCCAGGCGAGGTGCTGGCGGCGATGGGGCCACAGGTTGCGGACTTTCGTGAACTGGCCTTTCCACCCAAATCGACCTTCGTGTTCCCATTTCTGGGGCTCACGGAGCGCCCATTGACGCGCGGATCCTTTGGCCGGGCCATCCTGGAGAACGTGGCCTACGCCGCGCGCGGCAACGTCGAACAACTGGCAAAGATCAGCGGCCAGGAAGTGAGTTCGTTGAACCTGTGTGGCGGGCTGGCACGTTCCAGCCTCTTTGTGCAGATTGTCGCTGACGTCTGCCAGCGCAAAGTACACATGCCACGCGTACGCGAAGCAAGCAGCCTCGGTGCAGCAATCTGTGCGGCGGTGGGTGCAGGTGCTTACTCCACCTTGCCATCGGCGGCCAAAGCAATGGTACACTGGGAGCCAGTTGTGGAACCCAATCCGGCCAACGCTCGAGCCTACAGAGGATTGTATCGCAAGTGGACGCGGTTGTTTGAACAGGCGCGCGGGCTCTAGCCACGAATGAAACGAGGAAACAAAGACATGTCAGCAGAACAAGAGCTGCGTCAGGAAATCGTGAGCGTCGTTGACGAGCTGTATGAGCTGGGGATGATCACGCCCACAGGCGGCAACGTCTCGGTCCGGATTCTCGAGGAAGACGATGCCTTCCTCATCACTCCGACCATGCTGTACAAAGGTGGCCTCAAGCCTGAGGACATCGTCAAGGTCAATCGCAAAGGCCGTTCGTACGAACGCCGCAAGCGCCCTTCGATCGAGACCAAGGTCCACCTAGCGGTGTATGAAGCCTACCCAGACATTGAGGCAGTCATCCACAGCCACGCCAAGTTGTGCACCGCACTTGGTCTGATAAGCGGCAGCATCCTGCCGATCAGCATGGATGCCGCACCTTTCGTCAACACCCAGATCGTACCTTACTGCCTCTCTGGCTCACCAGAGCTGTGCGAGGGTGTAGTGGAAGCACTGAAGCACAGTCCGGCAGCTCTCCTGCAATGCCATGGGCTGCTGATCGTTGGCTGGACCCTGCGCCAGGCGGCCAACCGCACCATGGCCATCGAAGAGGTTGTGCAGGTCATGCTGGCCTGCAGGCTGTTTGGCAAAGAACCAGCCACCTTGCCGCCAGAGACGCTCGAATTGCTAAGGGCGGTGGGGATAGCATAGACGGTTGCCGGTTTGCGGTTGGCAGTTGTCAGTGGGCAGTTGGCAGTTGCAGCAGGGGGCAGCAACATATCCAGTTACAGTATGTATGTGCTCGTATCAGCTATACTGATCACCGCCTACTGACAACTGCAGACTGCCAACCCAGGGGTCAAAGACTGGCTGGGCCAAGCGAACCTACTCTTGCATGGAGGAGCTCACATGCCCAAGGGATACTGGGGAAAGGTTCTGTTCGTCAATCTCTCAACCGGCACCATTGAAGCAAAGGCCCTGCCAGATGAGGTCTACCGCCAGTATCTGGGTGGTTACGGGCTAGGCGTGCGTGTGCTCTATGAGCACATTCCCGCAGGCAGTGACCCGCTCGGGCCGGACAACATGCTGGGCTTTCTGCCTGGCCTGCTCACGGGCAGCGGGGCCCCTTTCAGCGGGCGCTTTATGGTCGCCGCCAAGTCGCCACTCACGGGTGGCTGGGGCGATGCCAATGGCGGGGGCAAGTTCGGTCCAGCCCTGCGCGGTGCGGGCTACGACGGGCTGTTCGTCCGCGGTGTGGCCCAAGAACCGGTCTATCTGTACGTAGACAGCGAACGCGCCGAACTGCGCCATGCGTCCGAGTTTTGGGGCCTGGACACGCTTGCCACTGAAGAAGCGATTCGCCAGGCCACATCCAAAGATGTTCACGTTGCCTGTATTGGCCCGGCTGGGGAGAAGCTGTCGCTCATCTCTGGCATTGTCAATGACGGTGGCCGTATTGCTGCGCGCTGTGGTCTGGGCGCGGTGATGGGCTCCAAGAAGCTCAAAGCGGTGGCGGCGCGTGGCAAGCGGTCACCGCCACTAGCTGACAAAGCCATCTTTGCCGAAAGCACCAAAGGCTACCGCCAGCTCTTCCGCCGCAAACCACCCGCCTGGATGCCCATAGTGCCCAAGTTGCTACATCTCTTGGCCCCCCTCTTGCGGCGCTTCCGCCTCAGATTGAGCGGCGGCCCTGCGCAGATGGTGATCGACAACTACCGCCTGTACGGGACTGCTGCGGGGACAGCGTTGCTGGTCGCCCTGGGTGATACGCCCATACGTAACTGGGCGGGTAGCAGCCTGCGCGACTATCCACTGGCGTGGGCTGAGAACCTCAGCGACGAGGCGGTAATCCAGGACAACATCAGGCCATACGCTTGCCACAGTTGTCCGCTGGCTTGCGGTGCAGTGATTCGCTTGCCGGGTGGCGGCACCGGCCACCGCCCTGAGTACGAGACCCTGGCCGCATTCGGCCCAACGGTGATGAACGCTGACCTGAATACGGTCGTAGCTTGCAACGAGATCTGCAACCTGTCTGGCCTGGACACGATCTCAACCGGTGTGGCGGTGGCCTTTGGTATGGAGTGCTACGAGCGCGGCTGGCTGCCGCCGAAGTTGGCTGATGAACTCGAGTTACGATGGGGCAACGGCGAAGCGATCATCGAACTGACCAAGCGCATCGCCACTCGCCAGCCAGGCCTGGGAGAGTGGCTGGCTGACGGCGTGATGCGCGCCGCCAAGCGGCTGGATCCTAAAGCCCACGAGGTGGCCATGCACACGGGCGGGCAGGAACTGCCCATGCATCGCAGCCTCTACGAACCAAGTGTTGGCGCAGGCTATCTGTTCGACCCGGCACCGGGCCGGCACACCTCCACTTTAAGTGGGGTATTAGTCGATCCCTCTCTGGTCCGCTATCTCAAACTCGCCGGACGCCAGCCCGCGGCCCGCCATGACAGTGCAGCCAAGGGCGCAGAGGTGGCCACGACGATGCCGGTTCTGCGCGCTTTCGATGCCCTGGGCTTGTGCCAATTCAGCCTGTTGATGGGTGACCCACCGTTCCTGACATGGTTGCGAGCTGCCACCGGCTGGGACATAGATGAGATGGGTCTTCTTCGCACCGGAAAGCGCATTCAGGCCTTGCGCCACGCCTTCAACGCCCGCGAAGGGATCACGCCTGAGCAGATCACACTGCCTGCGCGCGAGCGGGGCCAGCCGCCACTGGATGCCGGCCCCCTGGCCGGCGTGACGCTGAACACCGCAGCCATGAGCAAGGGTTACTTCGAGACGATGGGCATCAACCCGGCAACGGGTTGGCCTTTAGCAGAGACGGCCAGAGTGCTGGAGCTAGAAGCAGTGCTGCGCAGATGCAGGCAGGAATCCAGCACAGCGATCTCTGGGGAGGGAGAAGAATGACCACAATGCCTGCGATCCTGGCGTGCCGTGTTTTCTCGGACTGGTTCCAAAGCATTTGAAAGGGAGGGAAAATGCCATGGCGTTCTCTTTGGCTCAACTCATTGCACAGCGACAGCACGAGCAGTACCCATTACATGAGCGCTACATCAATCCGAGCTTTGCCCGAGTGCAGGGCATTATCGGATTTGACAAGATCTACGCCCGGGGCCAGGGAGCCTATTTGTGGGACATCGAAGGCAACCGCTACCTGGACCTGCTCGCTGGCTACAGCGTGTTGAACCTGGGACGCAGCCACCCAACTGTTAAGCAGGCGCTGCAAGAAATGCTCTCGCTGGATCGTCCGAACCTGGTCAAGATGGATTGCCCGCTGCTGGCTGGCCTGCTGGCCGAGGAATTGGTGAAGCGCATGCCACCGGGGCTGGATGCGGTCTTTTTCGCCAACTCCGGCGCCGACGCGGTGGATGCCGCGCTCAAGTTCGCACGTGCTGCTACCAAGCGCCCACGCGTGCTCTACCTCGATCACGCTTTTCACGGGCTGACTTTGGGCACTCTCTCGGCCAATGGTGGAGCCGCCTTCCAGGAGGGGTTCGGGCCGTTGATGCCAGGATTCGATATGGTGTCCATGAACGATTTGCAAAGCCTGGAGGGAGAACTGCGGAAGGGAGACGTAGCAGCCTTTATCGTAGAGCCGATCCAGGGCAAGGGGGTGCACATTCCGACGGACGACTACCTGCCGGAGGCGCAGCGCCTGTGCCGCAAGTACGGCACGCTTTTCGTTTGCGACGAGGTACAGGTCGGGATGGGACGGACGGGGCGTTTTCTGGCCTGTGAACATTGGGGGTTAGAGCCAGACTTTGTCACGCTCTCCAAATCGCTCAGTGGTGGTTACGTCCCTGTCAGCGTGGTCATCACCCGCCGCAGTATCCACGACAGAATCTTCAAACCGCTGGATCGCTGTCAGGTGCACTCCACAACTTTTGGTCAGAACGAACTGGCGATGGCGGCTGGCCTGGCGGCGCTGCAGGTGATAGAAGAGGAGAAACTGATCGAGAACGCAGCGATGATGGGCGAGAAGCTGTTGAAGGGGCTATTCGCTCTCAAGGAACGCTATGAACAGATCATAGACGTTCGCGGCAAGGGATTGATGATCGGGATCGAGTTTGGCCCACCGCGCTCGCTGCGATTGAAAGCTGCCTGGATTGCAGCCGAGGCGGCTCAGAAGGGCCTGTTCACCCAATTGCTGGTGATGGCCCTGATGCGCGATCACCGTATTCTCACCCAGGTAGGCGGTCCGTCGGTAAACATCCTCAAACTCCTGCCGCCCTTGATCATTGGCGACGAGGAGGTGGAGATGATCGTTACAGCCCTCGACGCAGTGCTGGCCGAGGCAGCGCAGGTCCGTGGCCGGGTGTGGAGCCTGAGCGGCCAACTGATCAAGCACGCGCTCGCCCGGTAACCACCACAGCAGCCTATGGGGCATACCCATTGGTCCGATACCACTCGACGGCCTTGCGCAGCGCCTCGCGAGCTGGGGTCTGGGGCAAGCCGAGCGCGCGCACTGCCTTGCTGGAATCAAAGTACTCATACATGCGTGATAGGCGCGCTGTGTCCGGTGTAGCGGTAGGGATATGGTGGGGGTTCAGACGGGCCAGGGCCACATCTACATAGGCCCAGGCCAACGCCACCGCGTGGGGGATGCGGATGCGCACTGGCGGGTGGCCAGAGACCTCGGCCAGGATATCAAGCACTTGCTTCAGGGTCAGATTCTCCCCGCCCAGGATGTAGCGTTCACCCACCCGGCCCCGTTCGGCGGCTAACAAGTGGCCCGCCGCCACGTCCTCCACGTCCACAATGGTCAGGCCGGTATCCACGTAGGCAGGCATCCGGCCGTTGAGGAAATCAACGATCAGCTTGCCGGTAGGCGTGGGCTTGTGGTCACCGACCCCCACCGGCGCGCCCGGGTTGACGATGACCACTGGCAGGCCTTGACAGGCCATAGCGCGCGCCACTTCCTCAGCCATAAACTTGGAGCGTTTGTAATAGCCAATCATGTCGGCCAGTGTGCTGGGAGTATCCTCAGTGCCTGGGGAACGATCCTCGGTAAATCCCAGAACAGCGATCGAACTGGTGTACACGATGCGGCTCACCCCCGCGTCTCGCGCTGCCTCCAACACCCGCCGTGTGCCCTCCACGTTGACCTGATAGAAATCCTCCCACGGCTGCCCCCAGAAGCTGTACAGGGCAGCTACGTGAAAGACCCACTCGCAGCCCACAATGCCCTTCCTCAGGCTCTCGGCGTCCCGCAGATTCCCTTGGACCCGCTCCACAGGCAGGCCGTCCAGTTGTCGGGTGTTGCTCTCGGCGCGGACTAGTGCTCGCACCTCGTGCCCGGCTTCCAGAAGCCGCCTGACCACAGCCCCACCGATGAACCCCGTGCCTCCGGTCACAAATGCGCGCATCATTCCTCCTCTTGTGCCATTGAAACGCTGCAATCTAGTTTCTGCAGCAAGGCCAGCACGAAACTCTCTGCCCGTTGCAGGGCCTGAGCGGAGATAGTATCCACGGTATCATCGGCCCGGTGCCAGTGGGGCAGCGTCCCCGTCACTGGATCGCGCCCGGCGATGCAGATGGCCCGGTAGCCACCCTGCCGCAGCGTGCGTACCTCGTCCTCCATCGTCATCTGAGCCGCCCGCACCTCCAGGTCCGGACGGCTGGCAGCAACTCTTTCTGCCAAGGCCAGCAGCCCCGGGTCGGGCTGGTAGTGGGAGCAGAGGCCTTGACGAGTGAGGTAGACGAGGTCGCCACCCCCAACCCCCTCCAGGTCGAAAAAGGCAGCCTGGCTCAACACAGCACCGTATCGGTGCAGCAGTGTGTTCAGTCCAGCGTGGTCGGTCTCCTCGGCTCCGGTGACAGCCAGCCATACCTCCGTGTGGGTCAGGGGTTGTGCCGTCAGGCGCCCTGCAATTCCCAAGGCTACCGCCACGAGCGTGGCGTTGTCATTGGCGCCGGGACTGTATGGGGTGCGGTCATCCCTCCACAGAGTGATGATGGTGCCAACCAGGTATCCAGCCGGAAGGAGAGAAATCCGCCCTAGCCACGCCGGGCCGTGGAGCAGCGCCCCGACCAGGTAGAGCACTCCAAGAGAAGCCAGCACCGCCAGGTACAGATAGGCGAAGGGCTCAAGGTAGCGCAGCATCTCTGATTGCCAGCCCATGCGGCAGCGGTTGGTGTCGAGGTGGGCCAGAATGACGGCCCGTTGGCGGGGTTCTCCCAGCGGTTTGACTCGCGTCACCACGTTGCGGCTGGTAACGTGGTGCAGCAGCGGGCGCAGGGGGTTGGTGGAATTGCGGATGGTGTGCCACAACAGCGGGGCGGTGGTCAGCGCCAGGCCGGCAGCGATCCAGCGTGTGACCGCTCCACCCAAGGGGTAGATGACCACGGCCAGCAGCGCCAGGAGATCTATGGCCAGCGGAAAGGCATTCTGACTGGCGACAGCGCGGAAGGTCTGCCGTTCGACTGAAAGGCCCAGTTCGGTGAGGCGGTCGGTCACAAAGTCCGCGGCCGCTGCCTCACCAGGAGTGCCAGTGCCCCGCGGGCCAATCTCTCTGGCCAGGCTATGCACGTATGAAAGCATTCAGGTGGTTGGAGAAGGTTCCAAGCGCGCACCCCACGAACTGATCTCGATTTGCTCAAGGCGAACTCAGAACGGTCAAAGCCTTTGTCCGCTTTTGATGGGCTCGATTCATCTTCGTGTATGGCATTTTAGCATACTTACATCACGGCTCCAAACCCTCGTCAAAAAAGGGATAGCCCTTCTGACTCTGCGCAAGCGATGTGGTTGGTGCGTGATGCCGGCGTTTGGCAAAGGGGGCCAGTCCTCATAGAATGGTGTGGAAGCGATCCACTCGCACAATCGTTGTGCAGTGCTCAAGGCCTTGTTTGTCTTGTTCAGGAGGGAGCAGGGAATGAAAGCACTCCGCCTGGTCGGAATCGGGAAACCACTGCAAATGCAAGAGATGCCCGTGCCCAATGTGGGCGAGCGGGATGTGCTGGTGCGAATCAAGGCGGCGGGAATCTGCCATTCGGATGTGCACTACCGGGCCGGGGTCTCACCAGTGAAGCCGCTGCCGGTGACGTTGGGACACGAGATTGCTGGCATCGTCGAAAAAGTGGGCTCGCAGGTGACCCGCGTACAGGTGGGTGACCGCGTGGGCCTGCACTACCTGGTGACCTGTGGGGACTGCTACTATTGCAGCAGCGGAAACGAGCAGTTCTGCGACAAAGGCAAAATGCTGGGCAAGCACTGCGACGGCGGGTATGCCGAGTATATTGCCGTGCCGGCACGCAACGCCATCCCCTTGCCCGCTGAGCTCTCCTACGAGCACGGTGCCATCCTGATGTGCTCCTCCGCCACCTCTTTCCACGCACTGCGCAAGGCCAGGCTGAAGGCTGGCGAGACGGTAGCTGTCTTTGGAACAGGCGGCCTGGGTATGTCGGCGGTTCAGCTAGCCAGGGCGATGGGCGCTCTGGATGTCTATGCGGTGGACATCAATGCGCAGAAGCTGAAGCTGGCCAGAAAGTACGGGGCTATCCCTGTCAACGCCGCGCAGTGTGACCCCGTATCCGAGATCCAACGGCTGACCGGCAAGCGAGGGGTGGACGTGGCCCTGGAGTTGATCGGCCTGCCACAAACGATGCGCCAGGCGGTGCAGGCCCTGGCGGTGTTCGGCCGTGCGGTATGGGTGGGCCTCACCGACCAGCCCGTAGTGCTGGATTCCTACCGCGAAGTGCTGGGCAAGGAAGCCGAAGTCATCGGCTCCAACGACCACCTGCTGCAGGAACTGCCGCTGCTGATCGAACTCGTCCGCCGGGACCTCCTTGATCTGTCGGGCGTTGTGACGCGCACAGTGCCGCTGGATGCCGGCGCTGTGAACGGGGCGCTGGATGCTCTGGAGCGCTTCAGTGGCGAGGTCCGAACCGCGATTACCCCATAGGGAAGGTGTGTGGCACTTCCGAAGTGGCACGCACCTTGGGCTATCTGTCCAGTTTCTCCAGAGGACACTTGCAGGCAATCCCTTCGCCTTCCTGCTCAGCCCAGCAGAGGTTGGCCGAAATGCAGGATGAACGCTCTTGCAAACCCGTGCGCATGCGGTTGGGCAGGTCCGGTTCGCAAATGAGCGGACGGCACAGGGAGATGAAATCGGCGTCGCCGTAGGACAGCACATCCTCCATCACGCGCTGTGAGCGGAAGCCTCCTACCAGGATGATCGGAAGCCGGGTCCTTTTTCGAGCCTTCTGCGCCCACGGGCGGAAGTAGGCCTCGTCCGCAGCGGAGCGGATGCCCTTGCGAATGCTACTGCTGCGCCCTCCCCCAATCCCGGCGCTGATCTCCACCGCATCCAGGCGCATCGATTCCAGCGCCGTCATGACTCCCATGCCTTCCTCAAGAGTCATCCCACCATCCACGGCGTCCTTGACCCCAAGCTTGATCAGCATCGGATAGTCTGGGCCCACCTCCGCGCGCACGGCCCGGCACACGGCACGCAGAAAACGCATCCGCCCCACCAGGCCACGACCCCATTTGTCAGAGCGCTTGTTGACAAACGGAGAGAGGAACTGGCTGATCAGATAGCCATGGGCACCGTGGATTTGCACTCCGTCAAATCCAGCTTCCTTGACCCTGCGTGCGGCCTGGGCGAAGGCGTCGATCAGGAGCTCAATCTCGGCGGGGGGCATCTCCCGCGGGGGATGTTTCAGGAAATCCGCATCGATGGCCGAGGGTGCGATGGTCTCTTTCACCGTCTCCGGACTGCACTGCATCCCCCCGTGATTGATCTGCACGGCAATTCGGCCCCCTGCGCCGTGAACAGCCTCCGCCAACTCGGCCAGGCCGGGGATCAATTCGTCGGAGTAGATCCCCATCATCTCTGGATGACACTTGCCGCTGGGATGCACGTACATGTGCCCGCTGATGATCAGGCCCACGCCGCCCCGCGCCAATTCCTGGTAGAGGGCCTTTAGTTTCGGTAGGGGCCGGCCATCGGCATCGGCCATCCGCTCGGCGGTCGCCGACCGGACCAAGCGGTTGGGCAGCTCGAGGGTGCCAATCTTGCCAGGTTTGAAAAGCATGCTCATGGTGTCTTCCTCCATATTGGGCGTTCACATCGCCGTAGTTGTATCTCGCCCCAGGCCAGTGGAGCACAGCGACGGCCGATCATCTGGCCTTCTGGGCCACAATGCCGAACATCCCTGTGTCCCTAGGCGCTCCCCAGGAAAGCGTGAGCGATCATGTACTGGGCCAGGTAGTAGGTGATGATGGTGAGATACGGGGCTGCTGGCACCGGCGTCAAGAATTTGTTGATAGCGATCAGCGAATCGGAAAGCACAAAGGCCAGCGCGCCAAACAAGAGACTGCTGCCCTTCATGGCTCTGAACGCCGCGAGGACAGCCATCACGGTGATCACCACGATGTACACGAAGACAGGAATCGCCATCTTCCCCAGCCCCGGCCGCAAGAGCAAAGCCAGCATCACGGAATAGGCAACGATGATGGCTGCGATGATAACTCGGGATCTCTGCGGCTCAAACCCGGTGGCAAAGGCAGCTATGTAGAAGAGGTGCGCCACCAGGAAGAGGACCAAGCCAATGGTGAAATACGGCCCGCCATGCAAGTCATTCAACGCCAGAGCGGCATCACCCGCCGCTGAGAACAACAGAGCCAGGAACAGCAGTTTGCCCTGCACTCCAGCAACATGGAGCAGCGCCAGAAGCGATAGGCTCAACGCCGGGATGGCCTTGATCACCAGGCTTCCTGGATGCGGGTGGAACGGAAGCAGGCACACAAAGAGCACGGCGAAGACAAAGAACACGATCTGCAACACCTGTGGAGATAGCATCATCTCAGCACCCTCCTAGAGAATGGCACAGACGGAACTACAAGCACACACAAGCAGTAGAGTCCCCACCTACGCAATCTGTCGTTCACCCCGCCGAAGGTCTCGCCAGAGGCGATGGCTTGACGGGGCGAAATCCGGGGATGTTAGCGGCGGAAGCGGCCGAAATCTGGCTTACGCTTCTCCAGGAAAGCAATCATCCCCTCGCGGAATTCGTCGGTGCCGTAGACTGCAGTCAGCATCTCAATGGCGTTGTTGAAGGAGCCGTACTGCCAGTCGCTGGCGTAATTAAGCGACAGCTTGGAGACCCGTAAAGCCTGCGGGCTCAACATCAGGATGCGGTCGGTCCACTTTCTGAGTTCGGCTTCAAACTGCGCGTCCGGCACCACCCTGTTGCACCAGCCGAAGCGCTCTGCCTCGCGCGCCGGATAGCGCTGGCAGAGAAGAATGATCTCCCTCGCCCGCTTCTCGCCTACGATACCTGGCAAGAACTGCGAGCCGCCAAAGATGGGCGCGCTGCCTACCGTCGGCCCCACCTGACCGAACACGGCGCTCTCGGCGGCCAGCGTCATGTCGCAGGCCAGGTTGATCTCGTTGCCGCCGCCCAGGCAATAGCCGCGCACTGCAGCGATGACCGGCACCGGTGCTTCGCGGATGCGCCACAGCAAGTCGGCGAAGCGGCGCAGGAAAAGACGACCCGTCTCTGGCGTCAGGTCGCGCATTTCGGCAATGTCTCCACCCCCGCAAAAGGCCCGCTCTCCAGTGCCGGTGATAACGATAGCCCCCACCGTGTGGTCATTGCTGGCGTCCTCCAGGGCCTCGGTCATCTCCAGCACCGTCTGCGTGCGGAAGGCATTGAGCACCCCGGGCCGGTTGAGGGTAATGGATGCCACTCCATCCGTTTTGTCGTAGAGGATATCGGTGTAAGGCATGGGGCACTCCTCCTCAACTGTGAACCTACGGATACTCGTAAAAGCCCTTCCCTTCCTTCCGTCCCAGGTGTCCGGCCTGCACCATCTTGCGCAGCAGGATCGGGGCACGGTAACGGCCGTCCTTGTAGTTGGCGTATAGCGCGTCGAGGACATGCAGCACCACATCCAGGCCAATCAGGTCGGCCAGTGCCAGCGGCCCCATCGGCAGATTGTAGCCCAGCTTCATCGCCTTGTCCAGCGCATCACGTTCGGCGACTCCCTCTTGCAGAGCAAAGATCGCCTCAGAGACCAGCATCAGGCCCACACGGGTGGTGACAAACCCGGGAAAGTCTTTCACCACCACCGGCTCTTTGCCCACCCCCTTGGCGAACTCGACCATCGCCTGTACGGTCGCCTCGCTGGTCTCTATCGCCTGGATGATCTCGATGAGCTTCATCACCGGCGCCGGGTTGAAGAAGTGAATGCCGACTACCCTGTCCCGCTTCTGCACTGCCGTGGCGATCTCGGTGATGGGCAGCGAACTGGTATTACTGCCCAGGATAGCCTCGTCGCTGACGTGCTCCTCGATCTGGCCGAACAGCTTCTTCTTCAGCTCGATGTTCTCCGGCGCAGCCTCGACGACCAGATCCACACCGGAAAGGGCCGCAGCCAGGTCGCCGGTGTAGAGGATGCGCGCCCCGACCGCGTCGGCGTCGGCCTGGGTCAAGCGCTCCTTTTCCACCCCTCTGTTCAACAGTTTGTCATGATACGCGTGTGCCTTGGCCAGCTGCTCAGGGAACACATCGTACAAGCCAGTGGGCAAACCGGCTCGCGCGGTGACGTAGGCGATGCCACTGCCCATCGTCCCGCTGCCAATCACTGCCACTTTCTGCATCGCTGCACCTCCTCATGTTGGTCTTGCATATTATGAAGTACTGCACAGAAAAGTCAAACGCTACCGGAGAGCGTGTTTAAGGTCGAGGACGGTTACCTTGCTGGTGATCATAGCAAGCCATGGTCTCTGGCATGATCCACGATATTCAGGTCCATTCCAAGGCTTTGTGCCCCATAGGCGGGGCTGTTGCATTGTCTGTCGTGGCGAGGTTTTCCATGGCGCGGATGTGCCACTCATTAACGTAACGATTTTACAAAAATCACATAACAGTGTATAATGTAATTAAGCACATTTGCAGAACTGCCGTTCTGGTCTGTAGGGTGAGAAAGCCCAAACCTGTGCGGGGCTTGCGGTGTGTTTGTGTAGGTGAGAGGCTATCTTGCTGGTTGGGTACTGGCTATACGGGAATATGCGTAGTGTTTCCGTCTTGAGGCGGAGGTTCGCTATGAGACAGTTGCCAAAGATTCTGCTTCTCTCTTGTCTGTTGCTGGGCTTGAGTCTTGGCCGTGTGATTCCGGTTCGGTCCCAGAGCACTTTTGGGACGGGCTTTCGCTATTTCACCGAAACGGGTCATAACGTCCAGGGAGAGTTCCTGGCTTTCTTCGATAGATATGGTGGTGTGGCGGCCTTTGGTTTGCCGCGCACAGAAGAGTTCAGCCGGGGTGGGCTCAAGGTACAGTATTTTCAACGTGCGCGGATGGAGCTCCATCCTAACAATCCTGTGGCTTATCGAGTACAGCTCTCCTTGTTGGGCGACTTGTTGGGCTATCGCAGGCCTGCCATTCCTACTGCCAGCATCCCTCCCATGAATCATCCTCAGCGGCGTTACTGTCCCCAAACTGGACACACAATCTCTTATGGTTTTCTCCAGTACTATGACAGCCACGGCCGGTTGGATGTGTTTGGCTATCCGATCACCGAGTTGTTGACGGAGCGTGGAACCGTTGTGCAGTACTTTCAGCGGGCCAAGATGGAATGGCATCCAGAGAACCCGATTTCCTATCAGATCACGCTGGGCAACCTGGGCGACGAATACATCGCGCGCGTTCATCTGCCCTCTTCCGATCTGGACCGTGTTCCTCCTCCATCCAGCGGACAGCCAGGCGTTCAGCACCTTCCTACCCCACCTACGCCTACCCCCTTTGATGACTCACAACCGACTGTCCCTGTCCCGACCAGCGCGCAACCGACCGCGCCCGCTTACGAGCCTGCGCCACTGGTCGGGATCATGTCCCTTGAGGTATCGGCCTCGGTCAAGTACCCCATCACCGGGCAAGGTGGCTTGCAGACGGTATATGTGCGGGTGACGGACGAGCGGGGACAGGGGGTAGGTGGTGCAGCGGTGGAGGCGACTGTGCACTTTCGCAGTGGCGCTCAGGTTTTCCCTGCTAATCGCACTGATGCTTCCGGTTACACTTCGTTGACTTTCAACATCGGCTACCCACCGCCTGGCTACACGGTGATGATTGAAGTGCGTGCGACCTATGGAGGGCATACCGCAACAAACCGCACCTCGTTCATCCCCTGGTGGTGAGCCAGCCCAGAGATTGAAAGTCTCTGGCTGAAACTGAAAAGTGCCCACAGGCACTGGGCGCCAGTGGGGCTTCCCAGGCTTCAGGCGGCGAATTCATTCGACTCGCGCCCCTTGTTCTTCGACCTATCGGTGCTGTTTTGCCTCTCCTTGTGGCACGATGTCGCCCACGAGCACCCGCTTTAGCTGGCCGCTGTCGAGGCGCAACAGCAGAGCGCCTTCCGCATCCACGGCAGTTGCCAGGCCTTGCCAAATGCCCTGCTCGGTATGCAGCTCCACTCGTTGTCCCAAGGTTTGCAGGGCTGCTGCCCAGTCTTTCACCGGCCATTTGCCGTCTTGCAGTGCAGAATAGCGCTGCTCGACGTGCCTCAGTGCGACCTGGAGAAGACCGACGCGAGACACCGCGTGCCCCAGTTCATGGCTGATGCTGGTAGCTCTGAATTCAGCCGGCAGCGCATTGACCGGCAGGTTGACATTCAAGCCAATGCCGACCACGGCATAGTCGAGATCCTCCCCGTGGCTGCTCACTTCCGTCAGTATCCCGCCAGCCTTTCGACCGCGCAACATGACATCGTTGGGCCATTTGAGCTGTGCTGGCAAGCCCGTAACCTCCCGGATGGCTTCACGGATCGCAAGCCCGCAGATCATGGTCAATCCCTGTGCCCGCCTGATGGGTAAATCCGGGCGGAAGATCAGGGAGAACAGCAGCGATGTGCCTCGTGGCGCCAGCCAGCTTCGGCCGAGCCTGCCCCTGCCAGCGGTCTGCCCTTCGGCAATCACCATTGTTCCTTCTGCCGCTCCCTGCTGCGCCAAGGTCTTTGCTACAGCGTTTGTCGAGCCGATGGTCTCGTAGAGCACGATGTGTTGGCCCAGCAAGCGGGTGCGCAGGCCATCCAAGATGGTTGTGGGTGCAAGGATGTCCAAGATGATCTCTCCATTGCTACGACTGCTGCGAAGCTTACTCCACAACAAGCTCTCTGTCAAGGTTTGATTGACCAAAAACGTGATTTCGTGTAAACTATCGCAACAACGTGCAATGACTTTGCTGAGGAAGTGGTGTGGCAGAATTCGTTGATTGGATCGTGCATCATGCTGGCCAACTGCTGACGCTGGCCGGTGGTGGCCCCCGACGCGGTCGAGAAATGGGCGAACTGGGGTTGATTCATGATGGTGCTGTGGCCATTGCCGATGGACGTATTGTTGCTGTAGGCACCACTGCTCAAGTGCTGGGTAGGTACCGCGCCCACCGCGAGATCAGTGCGGCTGGGCGCGTGGTTCTGCCGGGCTTTGTCGATGCGCATACGCATCCGATTTTTGCCGGTTCCCGGCAGGGCGAGTTCGAGCGCCGCATCGCTGGTGCCACCTATCTGGAGATCATGGCTGCGGGTGGTGGCATCATGAGCACGGTGCGTGCCACGCGCGCTGCGTCGGTAACGCAGTTGGTAGATGAAGCCCGACCTCGCCTGAGCCGTATGCTGGCTCACGGCACGACGACCGCCGAAGCCAAGACTGGCTACGGTTTGACCACCGTTGACGAGCTCAAGTCGCTGCAGGCCGTAGCGGCCTTGAGCGCCTCTCAGCCGTTGGAACTGGTACCGACGTTCCTCGGAGCTCATGCCGTGCCGGAGGAGTACGCAGGTAGGGCGGATGAGTATGTGGACTTGGTGGTCGACGAGATGTTGCCTGCCGTCTGTGAGAAGGCACAGATCGCACCGATGTTCTGCGACGTGTTCTGCGATCAGGGGGCATTCGATCTGCAGCAGACCCGGCGCATTTTGAAGATGGCCAAGTCACAAGGGATGGGTCTCAAGGTGCATGCCGATGAGTTCGTCCACCTGGGCGCTGTTTCTCTGGCGGCTGAGTTGGGCGCTGTCTCGGCCGAGCATCTGCTGCACACTCCAAGGGAAGAGCTGGCCGCGGCAGCGGAGGAGGGCATGGTTGCGGTGCTGCTGCCAGGCACACCATTCGGTCTGAGTCATCATGACTATGCCGATGCACGGACGATGATCGAGGTCGGTTTGCCAGTGGCGCTGGGGACGGATTTGAACCCCGGCACCTGCTACTGCGAGTCCATGCCCTTCATCATGGCTCTGGCCTGTCGTTTCATGAGCATGACACCGGCTGAGGCGCTTGTGGCCAGCACCGTGAATGCGGCCTACGCTATTGACCGAGGCAGCGACCTCGGCAGTCTGCAACCAGGGTTTGCCGCCGACTTGCTGGTTTTGGACGCGGACGACTACCGGCATCTGGCATATCACTTTGGCACCAACCTGGTGCAAACGGTTATCAAACGAGGCCAGGTTGTATTCACTTCCGGTAGCGAGTGACCTCCGCGTGTCTGTACGCTTGTCAACACAAGGACACGGAGCTACAAAGGCCTGATATGCTCTTCGCGTCTTAGTGTTATATTGCGTTTGTGTTCATGTTGCACCTTTTTCACGACAACTCAATAGAAAGGAAGAACATGGTTGATCAAGCAAAACTCAAGGAACTGGAGAAGATTGCCCACCGCATACGCTGTGACATCATCTGGACGCTGGCCCACGCCCAATCTGGCCATCCAGGTGGGTCCCTGTCGGCAACAGACTTTGGCGTAGCGCTGTACTTTTACGCGGTCAAGCACGACTGCAAGGACTGCTGCTGGCCGGAGCGTGACCGGGTGGTGTTCTCCAAAGGGCACGCCTCACCGCTGATTTTCTCGCTGCTGGCCGAGTCAGGGTACATCGAGCGCGACGAACTCAAGACCTTCCGCCAGTTCGGTAGCCGCTTGCAGGGCCATCCCAACCTGGAGTGTGCCGGCATTGAGGTAGGCACTGGCTCTTTGGGTCAGGGGCTGTCCATAGCGGTGGGCATGGCCTTGGGCCTGCGCATGGATGGCAAGCCCAACCGCGTTTACTGCGTCATGGGCGACGGGGAGAACCAGGAGGGCTCCACCTGGGAAGCGATCATGTCGGCCGGGCATTACAAGCTGGACAACCTCTGTGCTGTGCTGGACAGCAACCGCCTGCAGATTGACGGCTGGGTGGAAGATGTGATGGGGCTGCAGCCGATTGCTGAGAAGTGGCGTGCCTTCCGTTGGCACGTGATCGAGATCGATGGCCACGACATGGCGCAGTGTGTGGAGGCCTTTGACCAGGCCAAGCAAGTGAAAGGCCAGCCTACGGTGATCATCGCCAACACGGTGAAGGGCAAGGGCGTATCCTGGATGGAGGACGTTGCGGAGTGGCACGGCAAGGCCCCCAAGCCCGATCGATGCCGTGACGCGCTGAACGAGCTGGCCTGCCCGGCTGAATACTTTGACTTCTAAGGAGCAGATGATGACCGAGAAGAAAGCAATCGCTACGAGAGATGCATACGGCGAGGCATTGGTGGAGCTGGCCGCCGAGGACGAGCGCATCGTTGTCCTGGGCGCTGACCTGACCGGCTCTACGCGCACGCTCTGGTTTGCACAGAAGTATCCCGATCGTTTCTTCGATTTTGGGATTGCTGAGCAGAACATGCTCAATGCTGCCGCCGGGCTGAGCCTGGTGGGCAAGATCCCCTGGGTCAGTACCTATGCCGTGTTCGTGGCTGGGCGGGCCTGGGAACAGATCCGGACGACCACTTGCTACAGCAACCTGAACGTCAAGATCGGCGGAGCACACGGAGGCATCTCCGTGGGGCCAGATGGCGCAACGCACCAGGCGTTGGAAGACGTGGCTATCATGCGCGTCTTGCCCAACATGATCGTGATTGTGCCCGCCGACTACCACGAGACAAAGAAAGCCGTGGCCTGGGCTTGTAAGCACGTCGGGCCGGTGTATGTGCGCTTTGGCCGGGAACCCGTGCCGGTGGTCACCAAGCCGGAAGATCCCTTCATCATGGGCAAGGCTAACCTGATCCATGACGGCAACGATGTCACCATCGCCAACAACGGGCCGACTCTCAGAGAGGCGATGGAGGCAGTCGAGATGCTGAAAGAGAAGGGCATCTCCGCCCGTCTGCTCAATATCCACACCGTAAAGCCTATCGATCGCAAAGCCATCGCCAAGGCTGCTCGAGAGACCGGGGCTATCGTCACTGTCGAGGAGCATCAGGTGATGGGTGGCTTTGGCAGCGCTGTGGCTGAGGCCGTGGTGCAAACGCACCCGGTACCGATGCGTTTCATCGGCATCCAGGACCGCTTCGGCGAATCTGGCACGCCGGAGGAACTGTTTGAGGAGTTTGGCCTCACGGCCAAGCACATCGTGGCTGCCGTCGAGGAGGTGCTGAAGGCGAAGAATCTCACAAGTTAGGCGTTTGTTTCGTCTGGTGCACGCGCGAATGGCTCGTCGCTGGCATCTTGAGCAGGCCGCGAGGTCTGGTATCGCTATTCAGATCGTGCCATCCGTTCTCAATGACACTACAACACAACATTGAACTACCTGCATTGCGATGCGGTGAAGCACGGCTGGGTCCAATCACCCTATGACAGGGTCGAAAGCAGTGTCCATGGGTATCGGCCGCGAATGGCTGCGCGATCTCTGGGCCAGTACCCCGTTCGCAACTACGGTCGGGGATGGGACGAGTTCTATTGCTTCGTGCATCAGTTGCTGAACTCCTCTGGCTCGATTGTCACATGAAAACGACTGCCTGAGTTTAGCAGTTGACGCAGTGCCCTGTAGCTTCTTCCATAATCACTTTACACAAAGGAGGCCGGAAATGGAAAAACACTGGTGGCGTGTGATCGCAGGATTGCTGCTCATCATTGTGGGAGTCGTGCTGACCCTGGCGCAGTTTGGGTTAGTCACCATCAGCGGAGCCGTCGTAGGCATGCTGGCCCTGTTTACAGGGGCGTTCATATTCCTCGCTTTGTGGCTCAGCAACACAAAAGAATGGTGGCCACTGATTCCAGGCGGCATCATGTTGGCGTGGGGCGTGAGCGCGCTGCTGGGGACCCTTGGGATGGCAGGCTGGCTTGTTACCCTGGTCGGTTTTGTGGGCAGTGCCCTGCCGTTCGTCTACATTTTCGCCCGCAACCGCCGGGCCAACTGGTGGGCGCTGATCCCCGGTGGGGTTCTGGCGTTTATGGGCGTGGCTCCGGCACTAGGTGAGATCGTCGGCGGCGAATGGGTGGACCTGTTTGTGCTGCTCGGTATCGCGCTGGCATTCTTGGTGGTCTTTCTCGTCGATCGCCGCAACTGGTGGGCGCTGATCCCGGCAGGCGTGATGACGCTGGTTGCTATCAGTACGAGCCCCTTGGGTGGATACGCACAGCTCGTCTGGGCGCTCTTGCTCATCTTTGCCGGCGGCATCCTGGTGGTGTACGCGCTGCTGCGCCGGTGATGAGAACGAGGCAGGTACGAGCAGGAGGATGATGGCTACTAGAGAGACTCCAACCGGAGCAAGCACGACAGCGGATCCCAAAACACGGCTGTTGGCGAACCGTGTCCTCTTTGTCATCGCTCTGGTGGCTATTGTGCTGGGCGTCGCGCTGGGCCAGACGTTCATCACCTGGCTCAACGCGACTTTGCTTTGACTGTCGTGCATCGGCATTCAGTAAGAATGCCCCGCATCTGAGGAGAAGCGCTGACGTGTCACGTTTTGTCATGTTCCTGCTTACCGCCAAGAGACGCTGGGTGCAGGCGCTCTCATTCCTGGTGATGAACTCCTTTGTGCTGCAGAGCCTGAAAGCCATCCCTTGCCTGGGGATGAACTGCTATGCCTGCCCAGGCGCGATCTTTGCCTGCCCCATCGGCACGCTGCAGCATTTCGCCATCATCCGCCAGGTGCCCTTTTACACGCTGGGCGTGCTTTCGCTAACTGGTATCCTGGTCGGACGCCTGGCTTGTGGCTGGCTGTGCCCGTTTGGATGGCTGCAAGAACTGGTGTATGGGCTCAGGCGCAGGTTCCGCCTGCCGAGTTGGCCGGTCTCGGAGCGTTTCGGCTGGCTGCGATATGCTTTTCTGGTCGTCCTGGTGGGCATTGTTCCGCTGTGGACCCTGGAGCCCTGGTTCTCAAAGCTCTGCCCGGTGGGCACCGTCGAAGCGGGCATACCGCTCATCCTGACCAACGCAGAGCTGCGCGCGCAGGCAGGCTGGCTGTTCGTGCTGAAAGTAGCCATTCTGCTGGGCTTTCTCGTCTGGATGGCAGGTACCAAGCGGCCGTTCTGTCGTTTCGTCTGTCCCCTGGGCGCCATCTGGTCGCCCTTTAACCGGCTGAGCACGCTGCGTTTGGCTGTTGACGAAGCCAGTTGCAGGCAGTGTAATACGTGCTACAGTGTGTGTCCCGTGGGTATCACCGTCCACGAGGATCCTGACTCCACACGTTGCATCCGCTGCATGGAGTGTGTCAAGGCTTGTCCGGAGGCCGCCATTCGCCTGCTGGGCGAGTAGGGAGCGCATGCCAGCCGAACAGGCTCCTCTTGCTTCCGGTGAGGGCTATCGTGCCTTGCTGCGCAACCACCGCTACCGCACGCTGCTGGGAAGCGAGGTTGCGCTGTTGGTTGGCCATGGCCTGTTCATCACCATCCTTCCCTGGCTGATGCTCGACGTCACCGGTTCCGATAGCGCGGTGGGTTGGGCGACAACGGCGCGATTCCTGCCCTACCTGCTGTTGGCCGTACCGGCCGGAGCCCTGGTGGACCGGGTGGACCGCCGCCGCTCGATGATGACGGTTTGCCTGCTGGGTGCGGCCTTGGCTTTGCTGGTGCCCATACTCCACGCCTCGAGAACATTGGCCGGTGGGCACGCTCTGCTGATCGCTTCTCTGCTCTCGGCGCTGGTCATGCTCTTTCAACTGGCACGCTCCTCCATCATCCCTGAGATTGTGCCGCGACAGGAGCTGGTCACCGCCAACGCCGCCAACATCATCGTCGCTGGCCTGGCTGTCATCGCTGGCAACGCTCTCGTGGGGCCAGTTGTGCGCACGATTGGCCTGGCAAACGGCTTTGCAGTATATGCGGGGGCGCTGGCCCTGTCGGCCGTGCTGCTCTCTCCCCTGGCGCTGGTTTCGGCAGCGGAGAGGGGAGTGCAACGACAACGTGTGCAGTGGGGCGATCTGCTGGAGGGCCTGTCCTTTGTGTGGCACGACGGCGTCATCCGCCGTCTCTTCCTGCTCGACGCGCTGTACTTTGTCCTGGCCAGCGGCATGTTGATGACAGGTATACCTCTTTTCGTGAAAGATGTGCTCCATGCTGGGCCGGAGGTCTACGGCTACACCCAGATTGCCGGCAACGCGGGCATGCTGGTGGGAGCATTGTGGCTGGGCCAGTACGGTCACCACTTGCCAAAAGGACGGGTGATCGTGTCGGCCTGGCTTGGCTACGGGCTGGCACTGATGGCCTATCCTGTGTTTGGCACCCTGCCGGCTGCCCTGGCGGCGAGTTTCGTCGCCAGCGTGATTGGGAACCTCATTCCCGCTTCTGAGAGGTCACTGCTGCAGGAGCGCGTGCCGGAGGGGCTGGTGGGACGCGTTTTCGGCGTCTGGGGCATCATTGCGCCCGGTGCGGGCACCTTCTCCGGCGTGATCGGCGGAGCGCTGGCTGACGTGCTGCCGTCGGGCTTGCTCATCGCACTCGGCGCCGCAGTTGCCTGCGCCAACGGTCTGATAGGGCGCGTGACTGGCCTGTGGGAGGACAGTGCTACATCCGGCGGGCCTCGATAGCCAGCGCCCCACTGGCTTCCTGTCCACATCGATCGCGTTGGCCTTCAGCGCGCTATCCACGGCACTCTTCCCCTGAAGGCTGGACTCAGGGCCGCTCCACCGCAGACAACTGGGGCACTACGGCTGTCCGGTGCTACTGCCGCCCTGGGCATTCGCTGCTGCTTCGGCTCGACGGCGGTATTCGTCCATGTGCACGATCGTGCCATTCACACGCGCTTCTTCGGCGGCAAAGGCCATCAGGTGGCTCTCCAGTGACTGGCGGGCGGTCGTCAGGGCCTGGGCCGGGTCGCGCACTGCACGAACGAAGCCGGCCATCAGCCCCGCGTCCCCACCGCCGTGCCCAGTGGCACCGGCGGCACCAAGAGCGGGCCGGATGACCTCCACCCGACCCGTGAGGTGATCGTGGATCTGGATTTCCTGGTTATTCACGTAGCACTGGCCAAGCAGCGTAGCCCGCGTGCCGTCGTAGCGCATAGTGCGACCCTCGCGATGCGAGTGGCCGTGCATCACCATGGCCACTGAGGTGCCATCCTCCAGCTCCATGTTGACCACCTGATGGTCCACCACGTCGTTGTCACAGTAATAGACACAGCGGCCGTACTGTCCGCTCTCCAGCGCTCGCTGCCGGGCTTTTGGGTGGGTGTCCTCGGAGATGGTAGAGATGGGCCAGCCGCGGTAGTCAAGCGCTGTGGCGTAGCCAGGTATCAGGTGCTGGGCTGCTTTGGCCAGGGCCGGGTGGTCGAGGGCCAAGGTCGCTCCCACACGCTCCCAGGCGACGGAAGAGTGGTGGGCAGTGTGCATCAGCGGAACCAACTCCAGGTACAGTCGGGGTGCGTACCAGGGACACTCCTCGGCGACCGGACAGCCGTCGGTGCAGCGCTGTGGTGCTCCCGCTGGCGCGTTCTCCGCCCGGTAGTGGGTCAGCGAGCCAAACGAACTCAGGCGGCGGCAGGGTCCCAGGTTCCAGAACAGGATGTCAAAGTCGTGGCAGCACTTGGCCAGGATCATGGGGCTTTCGGCGGTGCTGTTGCGCCAGTTGCCACGCACGTAGGAATGGGCCATGTGCCAGTAGCTGACGTCCTCCCGGTGCTCGACGGTGATGACCTTCCCCAGACGGCCCGAGCGGATGATGTTGTGCAGGGTGGCGAAGAATGGAGTGTAGCGCAGCACGTGGCAAATCTGCAGCAGCCTGCCGGTGCGTTCGGCGGTCTGCACCAGTTTCACGCAGCCAGCAAGGGTGGTGGCCATGGGCTTTTCCAGCAGCACGTCGTAGCCAGCTTCCAGCGCTGCAATGGTGGGCTGAAGGTGCAGGCGATCCAGGGTACTGACGAGCGCAGTATCGGCGACCTTGCCGCAGGCCAGAAGGTCTTCCCAGGTACGGAAGTGGCGCTCCGAGGGGATGGTGTGCGCCTCGGCGAAGCGGGCACGGCGAGCCTCGTGCGGCTCAGCGACGGCGGTGAAGCAGATCTCATCGGGATGTGCCAGGGCATACGAACCGTACGCTTCGTAGCCCCGGTTGCCGGCGCCGATGAGGATGGCGGTGAGGGGTTGCGACATCATCTCTCTCCTTGCCTCCGAAACGATCCAATAGAGGGTAGTTCTGGGCCTTGTGGATCCCACTGTGGGATTATAGCTCAACGGCCATGCCCACAGAAGTAAAGACCTTTGGGGTTTCCCAAACCCCAAAGGTCTCACTCTCGAAGTGGGCTATCTCCCACTCCTGAGCTTCATCAATCTCCTCTGGCACCTCGGGCAGAACCCTGCCAGCTTTACGTCGGTATCGTGCAAGGTGTTGGAGATAAACATCACGCACCTGCGGTCGTGGCAGTGGGGCAGGCCGTAGGTGTGGCCCAGTTCGTGGACCGCTTCCTTCAAGGTACGCTCCTGGAACAGGGATTCGTCCTCCGGCAGACCGTAGAATTCTTGCCGCAGGCGCGGCAGAGCGATGAAGGCGACGCGGCCGTGCATCCTGGCCTGACCGAAGATGAAATTGAGCCCAGGGGCATAGCAATCGGCATCGATGACGCCCAACACGCGCGCGGCGTTTGGCACGTCCAGCCGGGATAGCGTGCTCAGGATTCTCTGCCCCACGTACTGCCCACGTCTCCGGTCATAGGCTGTGGCCGGAATGGGGATAGAGGGCCCGATTCGGCACGGAAGGCCGAAGGTCAGGCCGAGCGGCGCGACCAGGTGGTCTAGCACATCTCTGGGAACAGGCCCTATGGGGACCAGGACAACTGCGCGCTCGGCTGAGGGAGACATGGTCATAGCCATTCGTTTCGACCAGCAGCCTAGCTGGAAGCCACGTTTTTCGACAGGCCAAACCGGGCGTTCTGCTCGGCCCAGAGCCTGTCACACAGTCGGCCTGCTGGTATCACAACGTCTTCGAAGGTGATGATCTCATCCCTGGCGATGTATCTCTTCAGGCGGCACCCCTCGGCCAATCCCATGGGCAGTAAATCCTGGGCGCGAGCAACATCCGAGTTCTCGCACTGGCCGTAGGTCATATAGCCGCCCATCCCGTCGAGTACCTGGCCTCCAGGCAAGTCCGTTTTGGCAGTGGCCACCACATCCACGCAAGGGGCGCCCTGGGGAGTGATGGTCGCGTCCCCGAATAGCACTGCCCGGGCAACGGTGTTGGGCACCTCAAAGTGGCACAAATGGTAAGGGGTGTAGAAACAATAGATGGGACCGGTGCCTAGCTTGTACAAGTGCAAGTAGTGTTGCTGTATGGGATGGTCGTGTATCCCCAACACGAATACGCCAGGGCTGGGGGTTGCGCCAACAATGTAGTCAACGATGCCAGGCCCTTTGGTCAAAGCGTCCAAGGGATATAGTTTGATCGCCTCTTGAATTGGCATCCCCGTGGGCACGGTTGGGCCAAGCATACCTCGTTGTGCTACACGCATCCCCGTGGCATTGGCCACAATAGCTTGTTCGAATGAGATCTTGGTGCCGTCAGCAAACGAAGTGACCATGTGTGGCTTTTGTCCCCACCTACGGGCAAAAGCCGCTTGCGTAGTGGGATTGCGGTAGGGATCGTGAAGCCCTTTGATATTGCCGCACAAGACGGGCTTCACACCGATGCCCTTGACAAACCTGTACAAGTTCATGATGACTCCAGGCTGGTCGCCATCAGCATTGGTGAATACCACACCGGCCCTGTCCGCACGCACTTTGAGGATCGGTCCAATGGTGCCGTCGAGTTCCGCATTCATCAGGATGATGTGCTTATGGTTTTCGATTGCCCTCAGGGCCACATGAGCAGCGAACTCCACGGTGCCGGTCACTTCGATCAGCGCATCAATGCCTTCGGCTTGGCAGAGTAGAGTGACATCCTTGGTGACGACGCGCTGCCCTCGATGGATGGCATCCTCCAACTGGCCAACGGTCTCTACGACTCGGACGTCATCAATGCCCGCCTCAGAGTAGGCACGTTCTGCGCCATCGAGATGGCGGTTGGAGATGGCTACCAGCTTCATGCCCGGTACAGCCATGATGATTTGCAGGGCAATACCCCGGCCCATGAAGCCAGCTCCTACCATGGCAACCCGAATAGGGTGGCCTTCCTGCTGGCGCTTCTTCAGCGCTCGATCAACGATGATCATTCATCACTCCCTGCATCCCAGCACTGCCCTGGGGACGTGACCAGGTTCGATCAGACATCGCTTGGGTGCAGCTCTGCTCAATGGAATGCTGTTGCCAATTCGGATGTCCGAGCGCAGGGCCAGAGGTATGGCAGCGCTGTTCTGACAACTCATGCGCTGCTGCAGGGGCCGGGGCTTTTGCTTTGCCTCTGTGGAGTCGGTCCATTGCACTAAACCGCGCGTTCCTGTGCACTCAAATCGGCCCGATCTAGTGAACACGTTCGACCAGGAAGACCTCGGCCAGAGGTGCATAGCTGGCGAGTTCCTCGAGTGGCTCAGAAGAGAACTCGGGATTCTCGTTGAGGAATTCGTCGAACGCCAGCTTCTCGCCCATGTTTCTGTCGGCCAAATGTCCCGCATGCCAGTCGTCGAAGAAGATAACAGCGACGTCTTGGATCAGTGGTGCGCAAAAGTCGAGGGCTTCCTTTGCCGACAAGTGCATGTCGCAGTCAACCATGATGACGCTGGCCTTGGTTATTCCGTGCCTGCGGACAAGCTCGTTGTTCAGCGTGTCGCAGAACCAGCCTTTGACGAGGATTGTCCGGTCCCAGTCCATGCCCTGCCCTGTCAGGAGCTCCCTCGTAAGTGCCAGGTCACATCTAAACTGGCCGGGACGCCAGAAGCCTCCATCATCTGTCCTGGCGGTGTGCGGAAGTCCCTCGAACGAGTCGAATCCAAAGAGGCGAATATGCTCAACCCCGAGAGACTTGCAAGCTCGATACATGCAGGCCAGAGCAGATCCGTAGCCTACACCGAACTCCAAGTAGTCGCCCAAGGATTCAGTTCCACGTGTCTCAATCAATAGAATCAAAGCCTCACGGTACTTGAGCTCAAGCGCCTTTGGTGGAACCAGCAGGTGCTGACCACTGCGCAGGAGTATGCTATGCTCCCACTTCTCCAGCCGTCTTCGGCCCCTGTCTGGCAAATGCTGCAGCACGGGTTCTGCCCGCCGCCCTACCCTCAAGGCCCTTGCCAATCTGACCGCACGGCGAAGGAATCGTTTGGTGAGTGCTCGGCCAACTTCGCGGACTCCCATTTGCCTGCCCTCCGCTGGCTGCTCGAAACCGAAGCCGGGCCCTGGACGTGTAAGGCGTAGGAGGCGCCTTCCTGATCAGGGCACATGGTCCGGCCAGCTCCTGTCCTTGTCCGAGATGACTCGAACATCGATAGGCCACTCAATGCCGAACGCTGGATCATCGTAGCGCACACCACGTTCGTGCGCGGGCGAATAGAATTGTGACACCTGATAAAAGACCTCTGTGTCATCCTCTAGGCTTTCAAAACCATGAGCAAAGCCTTCCGGCACATAGAGCATTTTGCGATTGTCTGCTGTCAACTGCACTCCTACCCACTGTCTGTATGTGAGGGAGTCGGGCCGCAGATCAATAATCACATCGAATATCGCACCTCTGGTGCAGCGCACCAGTTTCGCTTCCGCGCAGGGTGCTACCTGGTAATGCATGCCCCGCAGCGTGCCACGCACTTTGTTGTAAGAAATGTTGGCCTGAACTAGTCGGGAGGACAAACCGTGTGCCTCAAATACCTTCTGGCACCAGGCACGGGCAAAGAAACCGCGCTCGTCCTTCAGAGGCTCGAGTGTGACGACAAATGCACCTTTTGGCTTTGTTTCTACAAAGATCATCATTGCCTCCAAAAGAGATTCTCGTCGATCTGCCGCGTTGCCATGAGATGCTTGAGTTGCTTCAGCCGCGTGTATGCTCTGAATTCGAAAATCTCGCGTGACAAATGGATCCACTCAAACAAGTCGTACAATTCATGTGCGCCTGTAGCAGCATCTCTTTGACACCTGAATCCCGGGAGCTTCCTTCTGAGTTTGTCAAACGAGACGCGATAGCTGCGATGATCTCCTCCATTGTTGCCAACACTCAGCTCGCATCCAGGAAATACACCAGAGACAATCTGGGCGATTTCACTGATCTGATAGTTCTCCCCGGTATCCCCGACATTGAAGATCTCATTGTGTATGATTTCCCTGGGTGCTTCCAGCACGCTAGCGATGGCCTCGCAGATGTCAAGCACGTGTACCAGGGGCCGCCATGGTGTGCCGTCGCTGATCACCTTGATTTGCCCGGTTGTCCAGGCCCAACCGGCAAGATTGTTTAGTACGGCATCAAAGCGCATTCTGGGAGAGGGTCCATAAGCAGTGGCATTTCGAAGAAGAGTTGGGGAAAAGTCATCATCGGCCATCCCCGATACATCCCGCTCAACGAGAAGCTTGCACTCTGCGTAGACCGTCTGCGGACTTGTGGGGGACTCTTCTGTTTTGAGGTCATCCGAGCCTAGCCCATAGACGCTACAGGACGAACTGTAAACGAACCTGCTGATGCCAGCTTGCTTGCATCTTTGGGCCAAGGTGACGCTGCCCTGGTGATTGATTTGGTGCGTGATCTCCGGGCTCAACTGGCACAAAGGATCATTGGAAAGTTCGGCCAGATGGACGATCGCCTCAAATCCTCTCAAGTCGTTCTCGGTAACCAGTCGTATGTCCTTGTTGATCGAAGGAGGAGACTTCCTACTGTTGTAATGGTATAGACATCCGTCCCTGTAAAATCCTGTATCAAGACCTACAACGTCGTGCCCTCTTTCTAGCAACAGTGGAGCCAGCAGTACACCAATATAGCCTTCTGTTCCTGTGACAAGGACTTTCATCCCGCTCCATCGCCTCCGTCTCGGTCCATTCCTGCGCTGACGCCGGCAGCACTGCTACCACTGCTGCACCGGTGTAACTCGTACGGCAGTTACCTGCATCAGTGTTCGGTTATTACGCCCCGGTCTTCCATGGGGCATTCCCACTTTGCCATAGCTCTTCCAGCAATTGCTTCTGGTGCAGTGTATCCATACATTGCCAGAAGGAGTCATGACGATAGGCCATCAATTGCCCTTCTCTGGCCAGGCGCTCCAACGGCGCTCGCTCCCACTGCGTCTCATCTCCTTGAATGTAGTCCATCACCTCTGGTTCCAGAACGAAGAACCCCCCGTTGATCCATAGGTCTCTGATTGGAGGCTTTTCACGGAATTGCACAACCTGGTCCCCGTTGAGTTTGAGATGACCGAAAGGCGAGGGCGGGTGAACTGCGGTCAGAGTGGCGAGCTTGCCATGAGTGCGATGGAAGGCCAGCAGATCATGCAAATTGACATCGGAAAGGCCATCGCAATAGGTAAGCATGAAGGTTTCGTTGTCCAGGTAGGGGGCCAGGAGCTTGAGACGTCCGCCACTGGCCGTGCGGAGACCAGTGTTCACCAACTCAACTGTCCAGTCGGCTTCGCAGACTCCAGGGACTGTGGCCTCCTGGCCTGGCAGGTTCCTGCTACCGTTGCTGACCGCAGGAGAATTGTTCATAACATAATCCCTGATCACTTCGCCCTTGTAGCCAAGCGCGATGACAAAGCGTTTGAAACCGTGATGGGCATAGTATATCATGATGTGCCAGAGGACTGGCCGGCCACCGATTTCCACCATTGCCTTTGGCTTCTCTTTGGTCTCTTGCGCCAGGCGCGATCCAACGCCTCCGGCAAGAATGGCTATTTTCACGATTGTTTTCTCCAGTTAACGGATGTGACAGTCTGGCCGGGAGGCTTTACCTCACTCAGCATGACCTCCTTGGGAATTTGCCCAAGGGTGAAATACATCCAAAGAAATGGGCTCTGCTTGATGCCTTCACTCCGTCACGCTTTGGCCCTGGGACGTCGCGAAATGAGTTTGGCAGGTACGGTGATATCTTTAGCCAGGATGGCCGAGTACTTGAAAAGGCGCAGCAATCCGCTTAGATAGCAGCGCGCGCGTTCGTACAGGCTCAATGGAGCGTCCCTGACAGCGCGAAAATGTTCAAAAACAAGCTTTGTAGCCGGAAACACAAACTTGGCCTTCTTCGCGGGGTCAAACCACACAGTATACGCGTGAAGATCGTGCACCTGTCTACTCCCCTGCTGGCTGTGTCGACGAGAGAAGAACAGATATTCGGGGATTTCGTGGAAGCGGCCGAGGAAGGCCAGCTCGATCAGCAGAGTTCTGTCTGCAGAAGCGTAGCTTCCGTGGAGAGCTGTCATCTCCAATGTACTGCGTCGGATCAGCCCATAGATCTGCAAGCACCAATGACGAACCCATATCAGGTCATGGAAACGCACGTACGGCTGCGCCGAGTTCGTTCGCAGGTGGACTCCATAGTCCTCGATAAGCTCCCCGTGTTCGTCGATGATCTTGCTCTTTGGATGGCACAGGACCACCTCTGGATGCTCGTCGAGCAACTGCACGCACTGGAGCAAGAAATCCGGTGCCAGCACATCGTCATGGGCTGCCCACTTGAAGTACTCACCGCTGGACAACTCAAAGGCGCGGTTGTAATTGGGGGCACCTCCAAGGTTCTCTGCATTGCGATAGTAGCGAATGCGCGGGTCCTTGGCCGCGTAGGCGCGGCAGATTTCCGGCGTCCTGTCGGTTGAAGCATTGTCAGAGATGATCAACTCAAAATCTGCATAGGTTTGAGCCAGGATCGAATCCAGTGCCTCTTCGATATAGTTCTCCCCGTTGAACACAGGCAAGCCGATGCTGACACGAGGTGTATTGCTGCTCATCGTAACTGTCCTTGCTCCAAGCCAATCATGTGATGCCACCCATTCGTGCGCGAGCCCCGTGTGGCCGCCGGACTGCACCCTGCCGCAGCCAGCCCCTCCAGCCGTCATGGCAGAAGAGGGCGTCTCGCGGCGGGACCCCGCCCAGCGCCAATGGACCATTCTACTCCTCCCGTGTAGCCGTAGGGCAGCGACAAGGTAGCAAGAAGGTAGCATCGAGCGCCTCGGGTGGTTGGACCGGCGTGCCGGAGCAGGGATCGCTGCTAGTCACTCACCGCATCAGCCGCGACAGCCTGCGAATAACACGGCCCGAGGTGCCACTGAGTAGGTTCTCCACGCGGATGTGCACGGCAGCTTGCATGATGGCAGTCGAGTAAGTGGGGTAGACATGGATGGTGGTGGCCAAGTCCCCTACCTTCAGGCCGCGCTCCAGGGCCACGATCCATTCATGGATCATCTCGCCTGCCCGTGCCGCGACGATGGTCACGCCCAGCAGAGTCCCGTCTTTCTTGTGAACCACATTCATGAATCCTGTGGTGTCTCCTTCAGCGCGGGCCCGGTCTACCCGGGCCATCGGCCAATGGCAGATCCTGACGGCGTCCCCGAACTCGGCCCGTGCTCGCTCTTCAGTCCACCCCATGTGGGCCACTTCGGGATCAGTGAAGGTGGTCCATGGTACGTTGTCGGTGACTCCCTTGGAAGTGCCAGGAAGGAGGGCGTTGCGCACGGCCTGGAACCCCTGCCAGCCAGCATAGTGCGTGAACTGATAGCCGCCGACACAATCGCCCGCGGCGTAGATGTGCGCCTGGCTGGTGCGCAGGTATTCATCCACTTGGATGCCCTGGGCACTGTAGGCCACGCCGGCCCGATCTAGCTCAAGGGCGTCGACGTTGGGCTGGCGTCCTGCGGCGACCAGCAATGCATCACCGACGAGTTCGCTGCCGCCAGCGCCCAGGTGGATGCCATCTCTGTCCTGCCAGACCCGCTCGGCAGCGGCGTCGTAGCGCACGCTGATGCCTTCCGCCTCAAATACCTCCGCCAGGACTCTCGCCGCGGCTGGCTCGTCACGGGGCAGGAGGCGATCCCGGTCGGTCACCAGTGTCACCTGGGCTCCGAGGCGGCGGAATGCCTGGGTCATCTCGCAGCCAATGGGCCCACCACCGATCACCAGCAGGTGTCGGGGCAGGGCTTCCAGATTCCAGATGCTCTCGTAGGTCAGGTAGTCCACGTTCTCCAGGCCGTTGATCGGCGGGATGAAGGGATGCGCGCCTGTGGCGAGCAACACACGGCGAGCCGTGAGCGTGTCCTCACCGGCAGCGATGGCGTGGGGGTCCTTGAAGTGAGCGCCGGCCAGGTAGACGTCAATGCCATCGGCGCGCAGCACTTCGGGTGACTCCTCTTCGTACACCTCGGCAACGACGCTCTTGACATGCGCCATCACCGCTTTCAGATCAACCACGGGTTCCACCGGGACAAGACCGTAGCGATCCGCAGTACGCATTTGCTGAGCTACTTTAGCCGCCTTGAGCAGGGGCTTTCTAGGCACGCAGCCGGTCCACGTGCAATCGCTCCCGATGCGGTGCTTTTCCACCAGCGCCACGCGGGATCCCAATTGGGCGGCAAAGCCGACGGCGGTCAGGCCCGCCGAGCCAGCGCCGATGATGACCAGGGCGTAGGGTTGCTTCATGATTCCCCCTTGATTGGAGGCTTGCGCCTTGATATGCACATCAGACACAGATTATAGCACAGCCTCCATTAAGGTCACAGCGGGGCGGAACTACGGGCATCGCGCGCAGCAAGACCAGAATGCGTGCCTTGGTGGACCAGATTGACCTTCGTCACTCGCTCCACGTCGCCAATGTCGCTGAACCGGTCGATGGCTGCGGAATGCCCGTCCAACTGAATCCCGATAACATGATGAATGAGCAGAGCAGGCTGCTGTGGGGTTCGGGCCAAGCAGGTGATACGCCTTGCCACATGCTAGCTGGCTGGCGGCCGCAGCATCTACCAGCCGGGTGAGCTGCCCGGACATGGGCTTGATGTGCTGCGCAGGATAGTGGCCCTTGCAGCCTTCTAGGACCGCCTGTAGGGTCTCTGCCTTGGCCGCCCTGGTTACTAGGAAGAGCACCTGGAGGAACCTTTCAGTCTCGGTCGGCTCGCTCAGCACGTTTCACTGCGTGCCCGCCGAACTGGTTGCGCATCGCGGCCAACAGTTTCGCTGCGTAGCTCTCGTCCTGGCGGCTGACAAAGCGCATCATGAGCGACAGGGTGATAACCGGCGCGGGTACGTCCAGGTCTATCGACTCAAACACTGTCCAGCGTCCTTCACCGCTGTCAGGTACCCAGCCCTTGATGGCGCTCAACTCCTGATCCTCCGCCAGCGCGGCAGAGGTCAGGTCCAACAACCAGGAGCGGATCACGCTGCCGTAGCGCCATATCTCGGCCACGTTGTGCAAATCTAGATCGAACTCCTCCTTGGCCTTTAGGATCTCAAAGCCCTCGGCGTAGGCTTCCATGAGGCCGTATTCGATGCCGTTGTGCACCATCTTGACAAAATGCCCCGCGCCGCTGGGGCCGACGTATCCCCATCCTGTGTCCGGCCCGGGGGCCAACGTCTCGAGGATGGAGCTCAGTCGCTCTACGACCACTTTCTCGCCGCCGACCATCATGCTGTACCCCTCCGCGAGCCCCCATACGCCGCCACTGGTGCCCACATCCACGTAATGCAGGCCCTTTTCCGCCGCGGTGGCCGCCCGGCGCATGGGGTCGTTGTAGTTGGAGTTGCCACCGTCGATGATGGTGTCGTCCGGTTCCAGGATGTCCAGCAAGGCCGTGAATACCGATTCGGTCGGCTTGCCTGCGGGGACCATCATCCAGGCAAGACGAGGCGGGGTAAGCTGTGCCGCCAACTCCTCCAGAGCTGTGGCGGGCGACACGCCTGGCTCCTCCTTTGCCAGTGCCTCGGCAGGCTCAGGCACACGGGCGTAGGCCACCACACGGTGGCCGCCACGCGCCAGCCGGCGCGCCATATTGGCTCCCATCTTTCCCAGACCAATCATTCCCAGTTCCATTGTGCTGCTCCTTTTCTAGTTCGTAGTGCGCGCGCCAGCGCGCAAAGCAGGCGGTGGCCCTGTAGGAGTGCGACCGGCCGGCGACAGGGCCCCTGCAATCCACCTATAGGACTG
>JAUWJD010000039.1 GCA_030607875.1 Chloroflexota bacterium | reverse complement strand
CAATACCACCAACACCTAGTATCCATCGTTTACAGCTAGGACTACCGGGGTATCTAATCCCGTTTGCTCCCCTAGCTTTCGCGTCTCAGCGTCAGGTGCCGCCCAGGAAGCCGCCTTCGCCTCTGGTGTTCTTCCCGATATCTACGCATTCCACCGCTACACCGGGAATTCCACTTCCCTCTTCTGACCTCAAGTGCCCAGTATTGAACGGCCCCTCCCAGTTAGGCCGGGAGATTTTACGTCCAACTTAAAGCACCGCCTGCACGCGCTTTACGCCCAATGAATCCGGATAACGCTTGCCTCCTACGTTTTACCGCGGCTGCTGGCACGTAGTTAGCCGAGACTTATTCCCAGAGTACCGTCCTTCCTCTTCCTCTGGAAAAGGGCTTTACAATCCGAAGACCTTCATCGCCCACGCGGCGTCGCTGCGTCTGGCTTTCGCCCATTGCGCAATATTCCTCACTGCTGCCTCCCGTAGGAGTCTGGCCCGTATCTCAGTGCCAGTGTGGCTGATCGTCCTCTCAGACCAGCTACCCGTCATTGCCTTGGTAGGCCGTTACCCTACCAACTAGCTGATGGGCCGCGGGCCCCTCTCAAAGCGGATTGCTCCTTTCTTTCAGCAAACGAATGCTGAACCACATGCGGTATTAGCTATCCTTTCGAATAGTTATCCCCCACTTCGAGGTAGGTCACCCACGTGTTACTCACCCGTACGCCACTGACCAGCTAATAGCTTCCGCTTGCCTTGAGCGGTTCTCACAATTTCTCATGGTCCCCGCCTCTGGCGAGCTTCCACTAAGCGCTAGTCCGTTCGACTTGCATGTTTTAGGCACGCCGCTAGCGTTCATCCTGAGCCAGGATCAAACCCTCTGTACTGTTTATGTGGTCGAAACCACAGTTTGAACTGACGTTGGCCCAAAATTTCACGTAACTTTCCTATCACTCTTCAGTTGTTAAGGTGCCACTTCAGCAACTAAGTATAGCAGACAAACGCAGAATTGTCAAATCGCCCACAACCACCAAAAAACCGACGCGTTAGATGCTCACACCGGCTCGGGCAAAAGGCCATCGCCGCCTCCAATGCCGCCTTCCCTCTTGCCCTTTCAGTTGTTGGATCTTCTCGCCGCAGGCGAATGAAATCTATCTGACTCTCACTGACTGAATACTATCATACTTCCTTCAAATTGTCAAATTCCGATTCGGGTCCAGATTGTGTTGATCGACAACGTGCCGCTTTAGCGGTGCCACGGATAGTATGTGAGCAACACTCGCCGCAACTATCGGTAGTAGCTCATCCTGCCACAAGAAAACTAACCAACACACTTTGCAACCGAGTCGCATATGTCGAGAAAGCCCTCGACTTTCGTTCACGCCGCCGATTGCTTGAACTTCACCGAACTGGTCAACAGAGCCTGTGACGGCAATGCTTGGCTTGATGGGCAGCTCAGAAAGAACATACAATTCCGCGAGTGTCTATTGCACAGCATAGCCCTCTATGCTATAATTGTCCACGGACAAGCGAGAGCCACACATGTTCCGCTGATCGGCGTAGGGCGCATAGGTAGAAGGAGGGATCTGACCATGTATTGCACCAATTGTGGGGCCTGGAACCCAGACGAGAGCAAGTTCTGTGCCAAATGTGGCCGACCTCTGGAAGAAGCAGGCCAAGCGGAGCGAAAAGGTGGGATCCGTTCGCCCCGGGCAATGGCCCTCCTTGGCCTGCTCTTAGCGATAGCTGTCCTATGCGTAGGGGCATATGCCATACGCGATCGCCTGGGCCGTGTCTGGCAGAGCTTTACCGTACAACCCACCCAGGTTGCTGTGCTCCCAACTGCCTCGCCAACGAAGGTGCCCGCTCAGCCCACAGCCACGCCAACACCCATGCCCAGCCCGTCCCCCACAGCCACCGAGGTTTCCACCCCAACTCCATCCCCATCCCCGACGCCCACGCAGAAGCCGACCCCGCGCCCACGCACGTTCGCACTGGTTTACAGGGAGTGCATCCCTCACGGCTTCGCACTAGGTTCTGTCAAGGGCCAGATCTTTGACAAGAATGGCAGGGTCATTCCTGGCGCCAAAGTCAGGATCACCATTAACGGCTACGAATGGCAATCAGCCGCGAATCCAGCCACAGCGAACCCGGAAGGATGGTACGAATGGACGCTGGAAGTAGGTCAGAAGGTCCAGTTCGTCGAACTGATTGTGGACGGTAAACCGGTTCCGTTTTCACCGCAGGGTTTTGAGGTTGAGGCCACGGGTGGCTGCTACCAGCGCGTTGACTTTGTGGAGCAGTGAGAATACCTTGTCATCTCAACCACGGCCCTGCATCCGCAGTGGCAGACCAAAAAGATTGTGGAGAGGAGAAAAAACCCATGGAACAAGACAAACGATTGCACATTGTGATTGTGATCGTCGCAGTTGGCCTGCTGGCCATCCTGCTCAGCACCTGCCTTGGCGCATTCGCTGGTGGAGTTGTCGGTTACTGCGCAGGACGCAAAGCAGCGAGCACGCGGATAACCGAGCAGCCACTTCCGGAATGGCGGCGCGAACCCATCGTGCCCAGGACAGGCGGGGCCTTGGTGACAGAGATCGTTGATGACAGTCCTGCCGACCGAGCGGGCATCCGGCCCGGCGACCTGATCATCGCGGTGGACGACGTGCGCGTTCACGAAGAGAATACGTTAGAGAGGCTCATCCGCAGATACCAACCTGGGGACAGGGTCATGATCGCTCTATGGAGCCGAGGCCAAGAGCGGACAGTGAGAGTCAGACTGGCAGAGCATCCTGAAGATAGAAGGGTCGCCTATTTGGGTGTGTTCTACCAGGTGCCCCCAATGAGAATGGAGCCGCCTAGCCCAGACTGAGCGTGGGGCCTTGACGCAGGCAAGTCAGTCAAAGCATGAGGCAGGTTCGTCTCATGAACCTGCCTCCCTTTGCATCTATCGAGGCGCAAGACTGTGACCAGAAGACTGTGGGTCAAAGAAGAGCATCCAGAGCAGATCCCACGCGATGAGAAGACAGTAGAAGTACGCGTCGGCTATCCCAACATCTTGCACCTGAAGGTGGGCGATGTGATCCGCTTGAACGACTGCTATCCGGTTACCATCCGCCAGATAGCCTATGCCACAGTTTCGATGAACTCCTGGAAGCCGAAGTTGCAAGCACAATTGCCCCGCACTTGCCTGTCGAAGAACTGCTGTCCGCCCTGCGTTCGATCTATCCATCCCCAAAGGAGTCCTGGGGTGTTGTGGCAGTAGAACTGCAACTGACCACGGCCACTGAGTAGCGAAACGTGAATCCGCCTCCGGCAGACCTCACCCAACGCCCGCAGCTCGTCAGGCGGCCTTCACAACTGTACCTGCTTGAGAACCTCCACCACTTCTGGCGGTAGGGCACGTGGTACCTTCTGCAACAAATGGGCAAGAACCAGGATGCGTGCCGTGTCTTCCAGCGCCAGTGCCCGTCTGACCGCCTGCCGTAGATCCACTCCTACCGTGACCATGCCATCGTGACACAGTAGAGCAGCCAGCGCACCGTCAGCCAACGTCACCGCTACCTCGTGGGGCCATTGGTGCGTGGCCACAGTATCGGCAGACACTCGAGGGACCTCCGAGAAAGGAATCGCATCAAAAGTCACCGGCGGTATCGGCAGATCACAGATACCCAGCACAATTGCGAAAGCTGCATGACAGTGCACTACAGCCTTGACATCTGGCCGCCGTTTGTAGATTTCCAAATGCATCTGTGCCGAGATACTCGGACGCGCTCGTTTGCGCAGGATCCGACCATCCAGCGTTATTTCGAGAAGCTTGCGGGGTGTCAATTGCTGCACAAAGGAAACGTGCGGCGTGATGAGGATGCTGTCTGCATCAGGTATCCGCACGCTCACTTCCCCTGCGCTCGCACTGAACACGCCTGAGCTGGCCATTTCATCGCACGCAGAAAGGACCTGCTGAGCCAGGCGAGCCCTGATGTCGTCCTCGATCTCAATTATGGCCTCTACAGGCACTTGAACTGCAGATTCCCTGGTCATTTCAGCCTCCTGAACAAATCAGCACACTGATTTGTTGAAAGTCTAGCATACCTGCATTGCATTTGGGTCGCCCAACAGTATCCTTACGGTATCTTTCGACGGTTCCATAGAGGGAACTTTGGGCGGTATGCTGTGACGGGGGCCGAATCTACTGCGCGGTGCATAGATCGCTAAACTCAGATTATCGAATCCCCACATGAGAGGGGGCATCTGAATTCAGCGATTGAGGAGCAATACACAGCAATGCATTCTAACAAGATAGGTTAGCTCCCTCAGCAATACCTTGCATCTCGCGGCACAGGTCATCCGGCACTTCCTTATCGAGAAGACGTGCCTGGTTCAGCAGACCAAAGCGTGAAGCACCGCAGTCAGCGATGATGTGCCCGTAGAGGTAGTCCCTGACAAGCTCTCTCAATGAGTCACGCAACAAGGTGCCTTGCTGTAGTCCCATCTCATGAGGGTCACCTTGCAAGTGAATGATGCTCACACCATCCACCTGCTCCAGGTTCCCAGTAGGGTTTGGTGCCTGTACAGGTCGCAGCCGCGGAACAGGAGCCAAGATGGCTAGAACTATGAGCAGTAGAAAAACACAACGGATGACCCTGTCCCACAATTCGTCTCCACGCCGCGCACTACTTCATGCCTTTCTTCTCACGCCCTTGGAAGCGCAATCGCAGCGGGGTGCCTTCAAAACCCCAACGCTCACGGATGCGATTCTCAAGATACCTTTCGTAGGAGAAATGCACCAGCCGGCTGTCGTTCACGAAAAACACCAGTGTGGGTGGGTCTACCGTGGGTTGCGTGGCGTAGTAGAAAGAGAGCCGTTTGCCTGCCTTCGATGGAGGATGATGGCGGGCAACGGACTCCTGCATGATCTCATTGAGTTCCCCGGTGGGTATGCGCTGGTAGCGCTGCTGGTAGACCCGAACCGCAGTCTCCAACACCCGATCCACACGCTGTCGCGTCAAGGCCGACACAAACACGACAGGCGCGTACGGAATGAACTTGAGCTGAGCCCGCACACGGTCCCTGTGAGCGTCCATCGTTGTATGGTCCTTGGGCACCAAATCCCACTTATTCATGACGACCACGACGCTCTTGCTCGCCTCCAGGACATAGCCGGCAACGTGCGCATCTTGAGCCGCCACCCTTTCGCTGGCATCAATCACCAGCAATACGACATCGGCCCGGTCTATCGCTTTGAGCGCCCGCAAGACGCTGTACTTCTCCACACCCGGAATCACTCTGCCACGTTTACGAATGCCTGCTGTGTCGATGAGTACCAGCCGCTGCCCATACCATTGCAGGGAGGTATCAGTGGCATCTCGGGTCGTGCCCGCCACGGGGCTGACAATAGCCCGTTCTTCACGAAGCAAGGCGTTGAGCAGGCTAGACTTGCCGACATTGGTCCGTCCTGCGATGGCAATCTTGATGGCCTCTGCTTCTTCCTCTTTTTCCCTCATCTGCCGGAACGAGACAACCACGGCATCCAGCACATCTGCCACACCGGTACCATGCAAGGCCGATATGGCGTGCACTTCACCCAGTCCCAGGGAATAGAAATCGACTGCTGCCATGCGCCGCTGCTCGTTATCCGCCTTGTTGGCCACCAAGATGATGGGCTTGTGCGCACGACGCAACAGATCCGCCACTTCTGCATCGGTAGGGGTAACGCCATCCAACACATCGGTGACAAAAATGATCACGTCGGCATCGGCAATTGCCTGCTGCGCCTGCATGCGCACGCGAATGAGCAGATCGTCATCTGTGCCCAGAACCAGCCCACCGGTGTCCACCAGCGCAAAAACCCGGCCCTGCCACTGCGCATCAGCATAGAGACGATCGCGTGTCGTGCCTGGCAGGTCCTCAACAATAGCCAGTCGCCGCCCCACGATGCGATTGAACAAGGCGGACTTGCCCACATTTTGGCGACCTACAAGCGCCACCAGAGGCTTTGCCATATTCAGGCCTCACATTGCACAAACTGTGCAGCGGGAACCGAACCTAGAACAAGTATAGAATCGCGACAGCTGACACTGCCCACAAAACGACCGCCAGCAGAAGAGGCTTGTCCTCGAGAATCAGTTCCTCGGGTGCTCCGCCTTCGCCCTTGATGTGGATCAGATACATATAGCGAAACAGCCCATACAGGACAAAGGGAATGGTCAGCATCATAGCACGGTTCTTGGGCAAGTTGGAGGCGGAGAACGTGTAGAGGGAATAAGCCATGGCGGTGGCAGTTGTGACCAGGCGAATCATGTCGTCAAGCAAAGGCACACTGTACTCATCGAATATGCTGCGATGGGCATTGGCGTTCTCATTGAGCAGCACCAATTCGTGGCGTCTCTTGCTGATGGCAATGAACAGTGCCAAAAACAGCGTGCAGAGATAGAGCCACGGTGAAAAGCGTTCAGCCTGCACGACCGCGGCTCCCGCAGCCACGCGCAACACGAATCCTGCTGCCACTACGAACACATCCACGAGAACGATGTTCTTCAGCCAGAAAGAATAGAAAACCATCAATATCAGATAGGCAGCAGCAAAGGCTGCGAACGATGTGTCAAGCAGGTAGGAAAGCAGCATGGAGGCAATGATCAGGACCACTGCAGCAACCACTGCCACTCTCGGAGCCAGCTGCCCAGAGGCCAAGGGACGATTGCGTTTGGCAGGGTGTTGGCGATCCTTCTCCATATCCGCCAGGTCGTTGATTAGATAAACCGCACTGCTGATGGCGCAGAAAAGCACAAAGGCCGAGAATGCCTTGAGCAGAAAAAGAGGTGCGACTAGCTTGGTGTCAAACACCAACGCCGCCAGCACAAAGACGTTCTTCGTCCACTGCTTGGGTCTCATCGTTTTCAATAGCTGAGCGAGCATGTCAAAAGTATCCCCCCTGTATAGAATTCCAGCTATGATAACCCATTCCCAGGCACTAGTCAACTTGACTTCTCCTCGAACTATGCCTATTCTAAGCCCGTGGAAAAAGAGCGCCTGGACGTTTTGCTTCATAAATGTGGACTGGCCGAAAGCCGGGAGCGTGCCCGACGAATGATCATGGCCGCACAAGTGCTGGTCAATGGCCAGGTCATTGACAAACCCGGCACGCGTGTGCCCACTGCAGCGGAGATAACGATTAAGAAAAAGCTCGCCTACGTCAGCCGAGGCGGCCTGAAGCTGGAGGCCGCTCTGAATGCCTTTGTCATTGACGTACAGGGCAGGGTAGCCGCGGACATAGGCGCATCCACAGGCGGTTTTACCGATTGCCTGCTGCAGCGTGGGGCCGCTCGCGTTTATGCCATTGATGTGGGCTACGGACAACTGGCATGGAAACTGCGCCAGGATCCGCGTGTGGTGATCATGGAACGTGTCAACGCACGCTACCTGACCGCACTGTCTGAACCCGTTGACGTGGCGACTATAGATGTGTCCTTCATCTCACTGAAGCTGATACTACCGGCTGTGCAGCAACTTCTCACACCCAGGGGACAGATCATTGCTCTGATAAAACCTCAGTTTGAGGCTGGCCGGAAGCAGGTGGGCAAGGGGGGTGTGGTCAAGGACCCGACCGTGCACCGTGCAGTTCTGTACGATGTCCTGGAATGGGCAGCGTCCAATGGTCTGCGGGTCAACGGAGTGATCACCTCGCCATTGCGCGGCCCAGCCGGCAATGTCGAGTTCTTGTCCCACCTGGTGTTGCACGCAGATGAACCTGGGCCAGCGCTCGACGAGATGATAGAGAAGTGCCTTGCGTTGCTCTACCCGGACGGAGATGAATAAATCTCCATGCCTGAGAACGTGTATCTTCATCCAGCCGAAAGCTGGGGCTGCTATACTTCCCAAAGCCAGGTAGAGTTGGCAGTCCATTGGAGATAGATTATAATCGGTGCAAGATTGGCCCGGGAGGCATTCTCACAGTGATTCCCTTTGGCGATCTCAAACTGCAATACCAGGCGATCAAGATAGAACTGGATCAGGCGATTCAATCTGTGCTCGACGAGGGTTGGTTCATCCTGGGAAAGAATGTTTCAGCATTCGAAACCGAGTTCGCGGCCTATTGTGACGCGGCCTTTGCCGTAGGCGTCGGCAATGGCACTGACGCGCTGCAACTAGCGCTGATGGCCTGTGGCGTGGGGCCCGGCGATGAAGTAATCACATCGCCCCTCAGCGCGACGTTCACCGCCTTGGCGATTTCCGCAGCGGGAGCCATACCCACCTTCATCGATATTGATGCTGACACCTACAATATCGATCCACGAAAGCTGGAAGATGCCATTGGGCCTCGCACCAAGGCCATCATGCCCGTCCATCTCTACGGCCAACCGGCAGCTATGGAGCCTATTCTGTCCGCTGCGCGCAAGCACGATCTCCTTGTAATTGAAGATGCAGCACAAGCACACGGGACCTCGTACAAAGGCCACAGGACAGGCACGCTTGGTGACGTTGGGTGCTTCAGCTTTTACCCCAGCAAGAACCTGGGCGCCTTCGGTGACGGCGGTATGGTGATTACCAACAACCCGGAGATTGCTGAGAAACTGCGTATGCTGCGCAACGGTGGTCAGAAAACGCGCTATGATCACCAACTCATCGGAGTGAACAGCCGTCTCGACGAATTGCAGGCAGCGATACTACGCGTCAAACTGCGCTACCTGGAAAAGTGGAATCACCGGCGCCAACATATCGCAGCGCTCTATACTGCGCTTCTGGGTGACAGCGAAGTGGACCCGCCCGTCGAAATACCTGACGCCACACATGTCTACCACTTGTACGTGGTCCGCTGCAAGGAGCGGGATGAATTGCAGAAGCACCTTGCCGAGCGGGGAGTGCAAACAGCGATCCATTATCCCACTCCCATTCACCTGCAGGGCGCCTACCGCTGGCTGAACCTGCGCCGAGGTTCTTTTCCTGTGGCTGAGCGCTGTGCCGAGCAGGTTCTCTCTTTGCCTGTCTATCCAGAACTGACGGACGCCAAAGTTCGCCAGATTGCAGCTCACGTCATGGGCTGGCACCATTAGGAGACCACATGGCAAAAAGCATCTCGATATTCTTTCCCGCCTACAACGACGGAGGAACGATCGCCAGCATGGTGATTTCCGCCTTGCTGACGGTGCGAGAGCTGACCGACGATTACGAGATCATCGTCATTAACGATGGAAGTGCGGACTACACACCCCAGCTCTTGGATGAACTGGCCAGGGTCTACGAGGAAGTGCGCATCATCCACCATGAACAGAACAGGGGCTATGGTGGCGCCCTGCGCACCGGCTTCAGCAGCGCTACAAAGGAACTGATTTTCTATACCGACGGAGATGCTCAGTACGACGCGCGTGAACTGCGGGTACTGTACCCTGCGCTGATTGACGGGGTGGACATGGTAAATGGCTACAAGATCAGCCGTTCCGATCCATGGTATCGCACGGTGATCGGCCGCACCTATCACTGGATCGTCAAGCTGGCCTTCGGACTGCGGTTGCGTGATGTGGATTGCGACTTTCGCCTCATTCGCCGCACCATTTTTGATCGGGTGCACCTGGAGTCTAACAGCGGTGTCATCTGCGTAGAGATGATGAAGAAAATCCAGGACGCTGGCTTTGTCATTGCTGAGGCACCTGTTCACCATTACCATCGCGTCTATGGCAGTTCGCAGTTCTTCAACTTTCGACGCATCCTTCGCGTTGGGCGTGATCTGCTGCGACTGTGGGAGCAACTGGTGCTCCAGCCCAAGCTACGCAGATCATCACCGGAACAGAATTGACAATCGAGCCGCCGACTATGGACGCCATGAATTGGTCAAAGACGAAACGCAACCGCACTGCGCTTACATTGGCCCTGCTGCTGCTGACAGTGACGTTACTGTACCAGGCTCGTGCAGCCTTGTTGCCTTTTGTCCTGGGCAGTATTCTGGCTTACATCATGTTGCCGCTCATCAATTGGCTGGACTCACGAGTGCGGTCTGCCTCCCGTGGGCGGCGCATAGCGCGGAGTCTTGCAGTGCTCGTTGTCTATGGCCTGGCCGTGTTCGTCATTGTCAGTTTGCTGGCAGTCGTCATCCCTCTGGTTGTGACGGAACTGAGCTTCCTGTGGCAGCGATTGCCCGACTACGCCAGCCAGGTATACAGTGCAGCCCCTGAAGTTGTCCAGGTTTGGCTGGACAGGTACAACCAGGCTGTGCCCGAACAGATGCGCCAACCGCTGGAACAGAGTATCCAAGATACGTTGCAGTCCCTCATTACCGCTCTACAAGCTGGCGTACTCAAGACCGTCACTGTGCTCTTCGGCACGGTGAGCTTTGTCCTGGGCCTGATCATTGTCCCATTGTGGATGTTCTACATCATGCGGGACCAACCAGAAATAGAGGCCTCGTTCTACAGGCTGATCCCTGCCCCCTACCGTGAGGACGTGCGCAGTATCCGCGCACTGATCGATGCCGTGCTAAGCGCCTACTTGCGCGGCCAAGTGATCCTCAGTTTTGCTGTCGCTCTTATGTCCACTATTGGCCTGGAGATTATCGGCATTGACTTTGCTCTTCTTTTGGGCACCATCAGCGGCGTTCTTGAGATTGTGCCTGTGCTGGGCCCGATTCTCGCCGCAATTCCCATCATTGTGGTCACTTTGGCTACCTCACCTTCAAAACTGTTCTGGGTCATCCTGCTCGCTGTTGCCGTTCAGCAGGTCGAGAACTACATATTGGTGCCTCAAATCACTCGTGGAACGGTCAAGCTTCATCCAGCGCTCTCCATGATCATCCTCGTTCTTGGCAGCGCGGTGGCTGGCGTCGTCGGCGTATTACTGAGCATCCCCCTCGCCGCAATCGTCCGTGACATAGCACGCTACCTCTACCTGCGCCTCGCGGAAGAACCTCTCTCACCCCAGGAAGCCCTGGCCCGGATGAGCAGCACAACCTAGCTGGGCCCACGACACCGCACGTACAGAAGCACACACAGTAGTTCTGCTCTCTGCTATCCGATATCGCGCCACAGCTTCAATTGGACTCTTTCGCATTCCTGAGAATTCGGGTATACTCAAAGCATGACCGGCCCGTCGGCTACCGGCAACCAGACGATCAGCCATAAGCATCCATCAGTGAGCGACGTGAAGATCCAGCCAGCAGAATCGCCCAACAGGGAATACCTGTACGGACAGCCCTCTTACCCAGCCGCGCCTCTATCCTGGCTGGCGCCACTGTGGGCATACGTGTGCGGTGTTGCTGCCTCTGCAGGTTGGACCTGGACAGATGGCCATTTGCTTCGTCTGCTCTCCGGCCTGCTGCTGGCGGGGCCACTGCTGGGCATCGCCTGGGCAGCAAGCACTCAAACCCAATGGCGGAGAAATCTGGTCGATGACCCGCCAGATAGCTCAGCACAAAGCGCCAACATGGACCTGCCTAGCGACTGGCGGGACACAGCTTTGCCTTACACCTTATCAGGTTCCAGCAGTCACCGCCTTGCCACCTGGCTATTAGCAACTTCAACACGGTGGCAGACCCTTCGCGCCCACCTGGAGAAGCCACTCCTACAGTTGCTCACGAGCACCATCTTCTCGCTGACCGTGGCTGCCCAGCTCGGACAGCGAAACCTGGCATTGACGATCATCAGCCTGGTCATCGCCTACGCCATTGGGTGGGGTCGTGGCCGATGGAGGTCAAGCCACCTCGTTACCGTGTCTGTTCCGCTGCTCATCGCATGGCTGTTGGGACATGCCGCCTACAACACCCTGCGCCCCATACCCGTCTTGGCAGCAGCAGCCTTTGCTATCGCATTCTATGGCTTCTCTGTGCTGGACCAGCACGCTGAGCGGCTTGTACAAGGCCTGATCTGGCAGATTGCATCACAGACCGTAGTGGTAGCAAGCCTGATCATGATCAGACAGCCGCTGGTCGCCGCTGCAGTGGCTCTGCTTGTGACTCCACAGCTACTGCTGCTCCCCCTGTTGGGCTCACCTGCAAGCATTGGGTACCTCACAAACTCGGGCCAACAACACGAACGCAAAAGGTATTTCCGTGCCGTGCAGTTCCAGCTAGCTGCCAGCATGCTTCTGACCGCGCTGGCACTCGGATACACGCCGTGATCTGGGTGGGGCTGTTAATCCTATCCGTGGCAGGGGCAGTGGTCTACTGGCTCTTTTTCCTGAGTGAAGGCGCTTACTTGGGCAGGAGGGTGGTCATTGCCCTTTACGATTGGGGAGCATCAAGTTACGATCGGGTCAAGAATGTCCAGCCCCACGATGATGCAGCCTACCTGGCTCGCCCACTTGTGGCCGCACTGAAAGAAGAGCATTGCCCCCTGGTACTGGACGTTGCTACGGGAACCGGGCGTCTGCCACTCACCCTGCTGCGGCAGTGGGACTTTCAGGGGCGTGTCGTGGCTCTCGATCTGTCGAAGCGCATGCTGGCCATAGCGCGACACAAGACGCATGCACGGCGTCACCGTGTGGGGTGGATTCGGGAAGACGCTATGGCGCTGCCCTTTCGGAACAACTGCTTTCACGCTGTGACTTGCATAGAAGCACTGGAGTTCTTGCCCTGGCCCTGGGAGGCTCTGGCGGAGATGGTGCGCGTGCTGCGTCCTGGTGGCCACCTGCTGATCAGCAACCGGGTAGGCATTGATGCCCTCCTTCTTCCAGGCCGCGCCTACCGCCCAGAAGCATTGACGGAAAAGCTGCGCGCTCTGGGACTAGCTAAGGTGCGGCCACAGCGCTGGCAGGTGCACTATGACCTGATTGCAGCACAGAAGCCTGTGCAAAACGGTCCCACTGTGCATGCTCGGGACTGACCGTAGCTACCCTACCCATCGGAGGCTCAATGGCTCGTGTTACGGTCACCAGCGAGCGGAACTGCATTCCACAAAGGTCCCCTGAGACGTCATCCTCTCTGCCCCGCAGACGCACACTCAAACCACCACATCAACGGCCACCCCCCTTGACCTCGTAGATCCACTGCTTCGTGCATCAACAGGTCGTGCTCTGCATGCCCCGTGGGTACCTGCGGGCGACCTCGTTGACGGGATGGCTAAACCTCTCTGGTCGGATTACCGTCTTTACCAACGCTAGCCAGCAAGTCATATATCAAAGGACCGACTCGGTGTGAACGCAGTACCTAGAAAAGCCCGTTCTCCTTGCGCAGCAAGGCCAGGTCTGACTCTACCATCATGGCAATGAGCTCTGAAAACTCGACGGCGGGTTTCCATCCTAGTACCTGGCGTGCCTTGCTGGTATCCCCTACGAGTTGGTCTACGTCGGCGGGGCGTATGAATGCTGGGTCCACAACTACATGATCCTGCCAATTCAACCCCAGATGGGAGAAAGCCTCCCTACACAACTGTCGTACCGAGTGAGTCTTGCCGGTGGCTATGACATAGTCGTCCGGGCGATCCTGTTGGAGCATGAGCCACATTGCTTTCACGTAATCCCCGGCAAAGCCCCAGTCGCGTTGAGCATCCAAATTCCCCAGGTGCAATTCCTTTGCCAGGCCCAATTTGATCTTTGCTGCTGAATGAGTAACTTTGCGAGTGACGAATTCCAGACCTCGCCGCGGCGACTCGTGATTGAAGAGTATCCCTGAGCAGGCGAATATGTCATAACTCTCACGGTAGTTCACGGTGATCCAATGGCCGTAGACCTTGGCTACGCCGTATGGGCTGCGCGGATAGAACGGCGTTTTCTCGGTCTGTGGCACCTCGCGCACTTTGCCAAAGATCTCACTGGAGCTGGCCTGATAGAAACGCATGGTGGGATCCACCATGCGGATAGCTTCCAGCACCCGCGTTACGCCCAGTGCAGTAAACTCGCCGGGCAAGACTGGCTGCTTCCACGAAGTGGGGACGAAGGACTGTGCTGCCAGGTTGTAGACTTCTTGGGGACGATGCTCACGGATGATGTCAACCAGCGAGCTTTGGTCCAACAGATCGCCCTGGGCCAGGATCAGTTTGTCCTGAATGTGTCGAATGCGCTGGAAATTGACGGTGCTGGTGCGTCGCACCATCCCGATGACTTCATAACCTTGTTGCAGGAGAACCTCGGCCAGGTAGGACCCATCCTGGCCTGTTACCCCTGTGATCAACGCTTTCTTCTTTGCCATGTAACCACCTTGCGGTCAAGAGTCAGGAGTATGGAGTACGGAGCAAGGAGTCAGGAGTGCTCGCTACTCGCTGCTTGCCAGCGATCACTAGCCGACGTTCTGTCGCCAATAGTCCAATATGTCCTTCAGACTTTGCTCTAGCGGGATCTCGGCCCGCCAGCCAGTCAAGGAACGAAACTTGGTGCAATCGGCCAGGATCTCTGGTACATCTGAGGGGCGGAGGCGTGCTGGGTCTTGCTCCACAGTCACTGGGATCACGCTGAAGGAGATCAGGGTGTCCAGCACTTTGCGGATCGAATACGAACGCTCTGCGCCCAAGTTGTAGACCTCACCAGGTTCGCCTCTTGTGATCGCCAGATGATAGCCGCGTACGATATCCCGTACATCACTAAAGTCACGGCGGGCCTCTAAATTTCCCACACGCATAACAGGCTCACGCAGTCCCGCTTCCGCTTCAGCAATCTGTTTGGCGAAATCCGAAGTGACAAAGGCCGGGCTCTGACCCGGTCCAATGTGATTGAAAGGACGGACGCGTACAACAGGAAGCTTGTGGCTGGCGTAGTACTGGTACCCCAACATGTCCTGGGTTACCTTGCTGACTGCGTATGGGCTGTTAGGCCGCAAAACATTGCTCTCCCGTATGGGCAGTTCTTCAGCCGTCACGACACCGTACTCATCGGCTGAACCCACCGCCAGAACTCTGGGATAGGTGCCCAGGGCGATTGCCGCCAGCAACACGTTCAACTGCCCACGGATGTTGTTCTCCAGCGTGCTCCACGGATCTGCCCAGGAGGCAGGCACAAATGCCTGGGCGGCCAGGTGAAATATATAGTCTGGCTTTGCGGCCACAAGCAGGTCTTGAAGCGCTGGCAGGTTCAGTAGCATATCGCCGACGTGCAAAGTCACGCCAGAGTGCAACCTCGCTGCTCGTCCTTCCACCAGATCCAGTCCCCAGACCTGCAGATTGGTGTGTTCGAGCAGGTACTCTGCCAGATGGAAACCAACAAATCCACCGATGCCAGTGATTAGTGCTCTCAGTACCAACCTCCTACAGAGTAGTGCGTCAACCGCCGAAGGGTCCCGCTCGACGGGATCGCTAGACTCAAGCAGCCGTTTTCATATCGCCGAAGGTCCCGCCGAAGGCCTCGCCGCAGGTCGCGTAGCATCCTGCTCTGCGGGGCGATGGCTCGATGGGACGGCAACACCTGCACTTGCCAGAGCGCAGCGTAGGCCGTCTTGCCCCGGCGGCCATTTGCTGGGCGATTCGCTTACTGTGTCTCAGAAGACGGGGCTTCTAGGTTCCACTTTCCCAGGACTCTAGGTACTTTTTCTGTTCCGGTGTGAGGGCGTCTATTCGGATGTCCATCGCCTCCAGTTTCAGGCGGGCGATCTCTTTGTCAATGTTCTCTGGTACGCCGTAGACTTGTTTTCCCAGTTGGGTACCGCTTTTGACCACGTACTCCACACTCAGCGCTTGGTTGGCAAAGCTCATGTCCATCACACTGGCAGGGTGTCCTTCTGCTGCAGCCAGGTTGACCAACCGTCCTTCAGCCAGCAACGAGATCGTGCGGCCATCGGCCAGGGTGTACTGGTCCACAAAGTCGCGCACGCGGCGTTTCTCCACAGCCATGGCCTCCAGTGCGGGGATATTGATCTCCACATTAAAGTGGCCCGAGTTGGCCAGTATAGCGCCATCGCGCATCACTTCCATGTGCTGCTTATCAATCACATTGATGTCACCGGTTGAGGTCACAAAGATATTGCCATTCTTGGCAGCTTCCATCATGGGCATCACGCGGAAGCCGTCCATGACTGCCTCCAGCGCCCGCAGGGGCTTTACTTCGGTAATGACTACGTGGGCCCCCAGGCCTCGGGCACGCATGGCGATGCCACGGCTGCACCAGCCATAACCAGCCACGACCAGTGTCTTGCCAGCCAGCAGGATGTTCGTGGCCCGCACAATACCGTCAATCGTAGATTGCCCGGTGCCGTAGCGATTGTCAAAGAGGTGCTTGGTCATGGCATCGTTGACAGCGATAATCGGATAGCGCAGCACGCCCTTCTTGGCCATGGCCCGCAGCCGAATCACGCCGGTAGTGGTTTCCTCCGTGCCACCGATGACGCTCCCAAGCAGGTCGGTGCGCTCAGTGTGCAGCGTAGAGACCAGATCGGCGCCATCGTCCATGGTAATGTGTGGCTGGTGCGCCAGTGCCGCCTTGATGTGGCTGTAGTAGGTCTTGTTGTCCTCGCCCTTGATGGCAAAGGTTGGCGTCTCAAAAGTGGTGACAAGGGACGCCGTGACATCGTCTTGGGTGGACAAGGGATTGGAGGCACATAACACCACGTCCGCGCCTCCCGCCTGTAGCGTACGCATCAAGTTAGCCGTTTCGGTGGTGACGTGCAGGCAAGCTGCGATACGAATACCGTGCAGGGGGCGTTCTCGGGAAAAGCGTTCCCGAATCAGGCGCAGTACAGGCATCTCTCGCTCAGCCCACTGGATGCGGGACAAGCCTCTCTCGGCTAACGAAATGTCCTTGATGTCGTATTCTTTCTTAACCATTCTGCTCCTTGTGGATATTGCTATCCTGGGAACCACGTTTCCGGCGGGAAACGGGCTGCCAGACTAGGCTACGGAGAACTCGCCTCTGGTCAGGCGTTCGGTAAAGCTGTAGATGTTCGCCAATTCGTGCTCCATCACTTCTTCGACTGCTTGGCGAACGTCTTCCACTGTCGCGCCGGGTTTGAGCACCATCTGCGCCGAGGCAATGAGCGGCTGGTCGATTGGCTGGCCGATTTGGCTGCACAGCCAGACATAGACCTCGGAAATACCGGGCACTTTGTTGTATATCTTGTGGGCGATGTCGTGGGTGAGGAAGGTGTAGATCTTGCCCACATGGGCGATAGGGTTTTTCCCCGCAGCAGCCTCGGTGCTCATGGGCCGGTTCAAGGCGATGACACCGTTGACCTTGTTGCCACGCCCGACCTGGCCACAGTCCCCGCCCTCAGCCGATGTGCCCAGTACTGTCAGGTACATGCCATCTTCGCCACGCCCTTCTGAGTCCAGGGTGTTGATGTCAATGGTCACCTGGTCAAAGTTGCGTTTCTCTTTGGCCACAAAAGCTTCCAGTGCTGCCTGGATTTCTGCCTTGCGGCTGAAATAGGCCTTTTCACTGGAAACGAAGCGATCCACAAAGGCTATGGCTATGGTAAGGGTGAGATGGCGGTAGCGGCGCATGCCCATCACTTTGATGTCTTCGCCAACCTCGGGATTAATCTCCTTAAAGTCGGGCGAATTCAGATAGCGCTCGGTGGCTAGCACGATGCGCTCGGTCTCAGTGAGCGGGGCATAGCCCACCGCTGCCGATGTATCATTGGCGCCAATCACTTCGCGGTCAAAGATGTCCGTTAACTCTGGTGAGCCAGGCTTGATCTCATTCTGGAAGATCATGTGCGCTTTGGGATCCACAAAGCGCAGGTTCTTGCGCAGCCACTCCTCGGCTGTGGCAATGGCGATCTCGCCGACCGGCACCTTCTTGCCATTGATCTCGTAGATGGCGCGGTCTCCAAAGACCAGGCGCATCGGTTCATCAACTTTGCCGCCGCCAATCTTGGGCGACGTCCTCCCGGCCACCAACAGGCACTTGTCGATATTGTGGTGTACTACGCGTCCAAAGGTTTTTAGGTACTCGCGGCAGAGAGCTACGGACGTCGCTTCCATAATCGAATCACATATGGTATCCGGATGTCCAATGCCCTTGCGCTCAACCAGTTCGACTGCCTGCTTCTCTACAGGAGTGCTGTTCAGGCTTTCTACAGTGATATTCCTCATTCTTAACCTCCAATGGTATTGACCTGCGTGAGCCACTGATGGTCTCCCAAGCTGTTGGAGACGTGCAGTGGCAATCCACGCAGTGTTGACAAGTTGTCCCACGATGCCCGTGGTTGCTAGTTCTCCTCAGCCCACTGGCGGCGCTGCGCCGTGGCCGTGAGCCATAGCTCACGGCACCTTTTCGTTCAGATGTTCGCAGTCGTCCGTCCAGGGGCAGGTGGGTTCAAAGTTGGTAAAGACCTTAAAGTCGCGGTAGCGGGCCTTGATCTCCTCCATGGTTAGGGTGCGCAGCCGCTCCACGCTGAAATCTTCGACGGTAAAGGAGGCTACTACGCTGCCGTGGACAATGGCGCGCTTGATCTCATCCTTTGTCACGCTGCTCTCTCGGTGCGAGGTGGCATGGCCTTGCTGAGCCAGGTAGCCGATAAAGCCACCCGCAAAGGAGTCTCCGGCGCCCGTGGGGTCCTTGATCTTTTCCAGGGGGTAGGCTGGCGCGAAGAAGAAGGACTGGGTGGGCACATCTCCGTTGGCGAACATGACGGCACCGTATTCGCCCTTCTTAACGACGAGGGCTTTTGGTCCCTGGCTGAGGATTTTGCGTGCAGCCCGGATGAGACTGAAAGTATTGGCGTATTGTCGAGCCTCTGCCTCGTTTATCAGTACGATGTCCACTGCGGAGATCGCCTGGCTCAGTGTTTCCTTACGGTAATTGAGCCAGTAGTCCATTGTGTCCAGCACAGTCAGCGTCGGCTGTCGGATCTGGGAAAGCACCTCCAATTGCAGTACCGGGTCGATATTGGCCAGAAACACATACTCTGCATCACGGTATGCGTCGGGCAATTGGGGGTGGAAAGTGGCAAAGACATTCAGTTGTGTATCCAGCGTCTCCGCCGTGTTCATGTCGTAGTCGTAACGGCCAGACCAGCGGAAGGTTTTGCCTTCGGCGATCTGGAGCCCGTCAAGGTTGACACCACGGTCCTGCAGGAATTCAACGTGTTCTTGGGGAAAGTCACTGCCGACGACGGCAACGAGGTTTACGGCCTCGCCGTACAGCCGCGCGGCTGCCGAGAAGTAGGTGGCTGACCCTCCTAAGGCATCCTTCACCTTACCGAAAGGCGTTTGGATAGAGTCCAGAGCTACTGAGCCAACAACCAATATGCTCAAAGTGATCACTCCTTATGCTGGGCTGCCTTGCGTCGTCTCATCCCGTCCCGTCAAGCGGGATGATCGACGACGTACCTTGCGCGCATCTCCGCCGACACTTTTGCCGTGAGTTCTAGAACACGGTCCGCGGTATGTGGGGACAGCGAGCCAGTGCCGCAGGAGGGAGTGACCATACCCGCGGCCAAGAGCTTGTCGAGGGAGATGCCTTTTTTCACGAACAGATCCATAGCTTTGTGCAGCCGCTCTACCAGGCTGTCCACGGTCTCATTCTCCACCAGTGGGCTGGCTGGTACGATGCCCCAGGCAATAATCCCACCGCGCTCCAGGAAAGCGGAAACCGCATCCGGGTACAGTGAGAGCGATTCCACGTATTCATAGGCGTCCAGGTTCAAGATGTCCACAGAAGTCTCGAGGAGGACCGACCAATCTGTGTTGCCACAGCAATGCACTCCCTTCAGCCCTTCGATGCCGGCAAAGACTTCCTCAAGCAGCATCACGACCTGATCACGGCTCAGGGAGACAAAGGCCGAGCCAAAGGAACTCATGTAAGGCTCGTCAACAAAAAGGATCGTTTGTGGCGCGATGGCTCTGAGGCGCTGCTCTTGCCAGCTAGCCTTGAGCCGTAGATGCTTGGCGATGGCATCGGCAATGGCCTCGTCATAGAGCAGCGGACGACGGTTTTGATCCACGACCACCAGTCCCCAACTGACCGGGCCGGTCACCTGCCCTTTTATCGCCACTGGCGGCGTCTGGAGCAGGTCAGGGGTACTCAGCAGGTAGTGCAATCCTGCTGCGTAGTCAGCGCTGATGGTTCCGTACTCCAGATCATTCTCCAAATATGCCATATAGAGGCGTTCCAGGTCGCGATCCACATCTTGCCTGCGGTCCATGTAGGTGCGCTCTGCTTCGAGGTCAACCACAATCGCCGGGAAGTTCTCCGAGTACTGGGCGTACATGTTCTCGCGGTATGACTGTCTGGCCAACTGTGGCCAGGCGGGTATCTCCGGCAGGTACTTTAACGTCCAGTCCCACGCCTGTGCTGCATCGGTCAAAGGCAAACTGCCCACGGCCGTTGGCAACCATGCGGGTTTGAACTTGTCAGGCATATTGGGTTTCCTTTCTTCCCATCGAGCCGTCGCCTTTGGCCTTGTCTTCGCCAAGATCTTCGACGAGACCTTCGGCCGTCGCCGCGCAGAGCGGGATGCTACGCAACCTGCGGCCTTGTCTTCGCCAAGATCCACGACCTTGTCTTCGCCAAGATCTGCGGCGAGACCTTCGGCGGGATTCACTACTCTTGGCCTACGGCTGTTTGGCCTTCTTTAGGCCCATAGTGAATGGCGGGTAGACGATCCCTTTTTCGGTCACAATACCGGTGACGTAGCGATGGGGCGTGACATCAAAGGCCGGGTTCGCAGCTTTTACCCCTTCCGCAGTGATAGACACGCCACGAAGGTGCGTCACCTCACGTGGGTCACGCTCTTCAATCGGGATATCTACGCCAGTGGCGATGTCCAGATCCACAGTTGAGGTGGGTGCTACCGAATAGAATGGTATCCCATTCTCTTTGGCCAGGACTGCCAGAGAATAAGTCCCGATTTTGTTCGCCACATCACCGTTAGCAGCGATGCGGTCCGCCCCTACCAGAACGATGTCCACCTTGCCGCGTGACATGAAATGACCAGCCATGTTGTCGGTAATCAAGGTAGCGGGAATGCCAGCCTGCAGCAATTCCCAGGCCGTCAGCCTGGCACCTTGCAGAAACGGTCGCGTCTCGTCCACCCAGACGTGAATGTGTTTTCCTTGCTCGTGGGCTGCCCGCACCACGCCGAGGGTCGTGCCATAGTCCACAGTAGCCAGGGCGCCAGCATTGCAGTGGGTCAGGATATTGTCGCCGTCTTGGATCAACACCGCACCATGTGCACCCATGCGCTTGTTGGTCTCGACATCCTCGTCAGCGATGCGCTGTGCCTCCTGCACAACGGCATTGATGACCTGTTGTGCCGTTTTCCAGCGCGGATCCTTAGCCACTTCCTTCATGCGCTGGATGGCCCAGAAGAGGTTGACCGCGGTGGGTCGTGTCTGGGCCAGTACGTCTGCGGCACGGCTGAACTCAGCCAGCAACTGCGAGCGCGGAAGAGCCGAGTTTTGGGTAGCGGCCAAAGCAAGGCCGAAGGCAGCGGCGGCTCCGATCGCTGGCGCGCCTCTGATCTTCATCGTCTTGATCGCATCGGCGACGCCCAGGTAGTCGGTGTACTCCAGGACAATAGACTCCTGTGGCAGCCTCTGCTGATCAATCATCTTGACTTTGCCATCGTCCCATTCAATGGTACGCACTTGGCCTCCTGTAGCAGGCAAAAAAAACTCCCCCGATGGGAGAGAAGACTGAAGCTTCCCTCTCATCTTCCAGACCGCCTCGCTGACCATCGAGAAAACGCAGGTCTGCCGGAGTTGGCACCATAGGTGATCGTTTGGTCTTTTGGTCCCTAGTCCTGTAGTCTTTGGTCTTCTGGTCTGACTGCGGACTGCCAGACCAAGGGCTACCAGACTACCTTGGTTGCCGGGGTTTCACAGGGCCGGTCCCTCCACCCCTCTGGATAAGAGTGAGCCTTACCAATATTCAGTTGATGAACGCGGAGAATATAGCATAGCTGCGTGGATTTGTCAAACGCAGCTTGTGCTGCTGTAGCAGGCCGTGCTCACACATTGAAGCGGATGTGGATGACATCGCCGTCCTGCACGACATAGTCCTTGCCCTCAGTGTGCACCCGGCCTTTCTCCCTTGCCGTGGTGGTGGATCCGGTGCGCAGCAGGTCATCGTAGGCCACCACCTCGGCACGGATGAAGCCACGCTGCATGTCGCTGTGAATCCGCCCAGCCGCTTCGCGTACTGTGGTGCCTCTTGCGATGGGCCAGGCCCGTACCTCCTTTCCACCGGTAGTGGTGAAGAAGGTGATCAAGTTCAGCAGATGGTATCCGGCTTTGATGAAGCGGTCCAGGCCGGTCTTCTGCAATCCCAACTCCTGCAGATAGGCCATCGCATCCTCAACAGGCCACTCTGTTAGCTCAGCCTCGCACTGCGCGCAGATGACGACAACCTCCGTGCCCTCCGCCTCAGCCAGACGGCGCAGCGGTTCGATGAGGGGGCTACCCTTGGGCAAGTTCTCCTCTGCCACGTTGGCCACATAGAGCAGCGGCTTGGCGGTAAGCAGATTCAATGCGCGGGCCAGCTTTGCTTCGCTCGGTGAGAGGCCAAGAGCACGTGCGGCCTGTCCTTTGTTGAGTTGCTGATGCAGCGAGTTCAGAGCGGCGAGTTCTGCCTCATAGTCTGCCGGTCTGCCTTTGGCTCCGCTCTTGGTCTTTTCTTGCCCTCGCTCGATGGTAGCCAAGTCAGCCAGGATCAACTCAAGTCGCACGGTTTCCACATCCATCATGGGATCCAGTTCTGTCGTAACGTGAGGGATGTCGAGGTTGTGAAAAGCACGCACCACCATGGCAATCGCATCCACATTGCGGATGTGGCCCAGGAATTGGTTACCGAGCCCTTCCCCTTTGCTGGCCCCTTTGACCAGCCCGGCGATGTCTACCACGCGCAGTGTGCTGGGAACGACCTTCTCAGGCTGGACGATGGCTGCGATGTTCTCCAGCCTTTCGTCAGGCACCGGCACGATGCCGACATTCGGCTCGATGGTGGTGAACGGATAGCTTGCCACCAGAGCATTGGCTTTGGTCAGAGCGTTGAACAGCGTGGACTTGCCCACGTTGGGCAAGCCCACAATGCCGAGTTCTACAGGCATTTTCCCCCTCCCACTGCTTCGTGCACCGAAGGTTGCCGAACCCCTGTGGCTCGATTATCACATAAGAACGACTGCCTGAGTCTTGCAGTCCCGTCAAGCCGTCGCCTTCGGCCTTGTCTTCGCCAAGATCTTCGACCTTGTCCTCGCCAAGACCTGCGGCGAGACCTTTCGGCGGTCGCCCGCAGGTGCCCACGGGGCATGCAGAGCACATGCAGAGCACGAACTGTTGACGCAGTACCCTGTAGCCCTCCGACAGGGCAAAGCCCTGGGTAGTCCCAGACGTTATTATTCCAACTACTCAGGACGTAGGGCCTTGCGGAGAATGGGCAGTAGACGAGGTATAATGTCCAGCTCATCGAATTCCGCTTCCCGAACCCAGCGCACTTCCAGGGCGTCTGTGCTGGCTGTAGGTTCGCCGCCAACGTAGCTCGCGGCAAGGTCGATCAGTACGTAGTGATAGCGGATTTGCCCCTTCTCCTCGCGCTGGATCAGGTCAAACGCGGACAGGACGCCACCGATTTCGACCTCCACGCGGCATTCCTCACGTACTTCGCGGATGGCTGCCTGGGCCAAGGTCTCGCCCAATTCAACTGTTCCGCCCGGAATGCTCCACCGACCTCGGCTGGGCTCGTTGGCACGACGTATCAGCAGAACCTGCCCATCTTGGACCACAACTGCCCCCACCCCCACGATGGGGGCCTCGGGGTATTCGCGGCGCATCATTCACCTCTGGCGACAGATACACTATTATACTCCCTTTGGCCGTTACTTGGCAACGCCAGGCAATATCCTACAGAGTACTGCGTCGATCGCTGAACTCAAGCAGCCGGTTTCATACGGCAATCCGACCAAAGAAGTTTAGCCACCTTCGGTGCAGAAGCAGTATAATTGCAGTGGGAGGGAGAGAGCAGGTGAGGCAGGTCATTTCGGCTTCGCGGCGCACGGACATCCTCATGCATTACGTGGCCTGGCTGGCAGAGGCGATTCGTCAGGGACTCGTGGATGTGCCGCAACCATACACTGGCAAATTGCGACGAGTGTCCCTGTTGCCCGAAGACGTGCACACGCTAGTCCTGTGGTCAAAAGACTTTCGCCCTCTGCTGCAGGACGTGGGTGGAATTCGGCAGGCCCTGGAGCGCTATGATCAGATGTTCTGCCATTTGACCATCACCGGCCTTGGCGGCACGGCACTGGAGCCGAGCATCAGCCCATGGGAGGAAGTGATTGCTCAGTTGCCAGAACTGATCGAGTTCGCCAGAGACCCCCGCCGCGTTTCTGTACGCTATGATCCCATCGTGCACTGGTACGAGGGCCAGGAGGTCAGGAGCAACCTTCCGTTTGCCGAACCGATCCTGCGAGCGGTCAGCAGGGCAGGCATTACGGCTGTGCGCATGTCCTTCGCCACACTTTACGGCAAGGTGCGCAGACGCAAGGGGTGGCGCTGGTATGATCCCACACCAGAGCAACGACTGGAGATCACGCGGCGATTGGTAACATTGGCTGGTTCGCTGGAGCTAACGCTTCACTCGTGCAGCCAGCGCGAGTTACAGTTGGCTGGCGCAGTGCCCTCGCGCTGCATAGATGGAGAATTGCTGTCTGCCCTTCATCCACACGGCCTGCCTGCTGCTACAACCAAAGACCGGGGCCAGCGTGCGGAGTGCGGCTGCACCGTAAGCGTGGACATCGGCTCGTACCTCATGCGCTGTCCGAACGGGTGCCGCTATTGCTATGCCAACCCTCGGATTCCCGCGGATGCCTAGGACTCTCAGCAAACCCGCTTGTTGTCATTCTGAACGACACTTGCATCCCGTTCAGGCCGCCTCAGCCGAAGGTGTCATCGCTGTCAATGGCCAGCCGCGGCTTTGAAAACCTCCAACTCCAGAAGCTGATCGCAGAACTCGACAGTGCGCAGGTACCCGGGCCCGGCTAACTCTCGCGCCGCATCGGTGTAGAGCGTGTGGTACGCCTCCTCGGTCACGTTTCGGCCCTCTTGGATGGCTGCCGCCAGATGTGCGTAGCCCAGTTCCTCCCAGGAGGTCTGCTGGCCCAGGCGCACCAGCGCACCGAGCAAGCCGATGCCCTGCGCACGGCTGATCTTGTCCGCGTCGTAGAGGATGCGACTTTCGATGGCCAGTGGTTCGCGTTCTGGGCCAGTGGTCGGGCGCATGTGGGCTACGATGGCCGCCGCTACGCGCTCGATGCGCTCCGCGGGGTAACCGCGTTGGCTGAGCCATTCCCGCGCCATCTCTGCTGACCTGACGTTGTGTTCCTCTGGCCCCATCGTCCCGCGCGATATGTCGTGGAAGTAGGCAGCGATGGTTACGATCTCTTCATCCGCGCCCGTTGTCCTTGCCAGTCGCCGTGCGTAGGCAACCACCTCAACAATATGTGGGAAGTCTCCGGCAAGGTATGTATTCCTGGCGTGAGTGACTATTTCCTCTATGAGGTTCATCCTTGCTCGTCCCTGCTTCGTGCCTTCCTCACACGCAAGATGCTGACTTCCTCTTCTCCATTCCCAGTTAGATTCCGCTTGGCCCTTCCTGGTCTGCGCCGGGCTCAATGCGGTGCAGCTTTTCCGGGCTGTCCACACGGTCGATGTATAGCATGCCGTTCAGGTGGTCTATCTCGTGCTGAAAGGCTCGAGCCAAGAGGCCCTCAGCTTTGGTGCGGATGCGGCGCCCTTTGAGATCCTGGCCTTTGACGGTGACAAACGTAGCGCGTTTGACGATTCCCACGTAGCCAGGCACGGAAAGGCATGCTTCCTGGTCTTCTTCTTCGCCGCGGGTTTTGACGATTTCTGGGTTGCAGAATACGTACAGCTCCCCAGGTCTGACTTCGTTTCCCTCTTCGTCCAGCTCCGCCGGCGTCTCAATGACGATCACCCGCAAAGGCACGCCGAGCTGTGGGGCGGCCAAGCCGAGTCCGTTCACCTCGTGCATCGAATCCAACATATCTGTGACCAGGGCCTCTAGGGACGCCCCGAAGCGGGTGATTCTTTTCGCCTTCTGGCGCAATACTGGCTCTCCAGCTACGAGGATAGTTCGTTTTGCCATTCTGTCATATCCCTTGAATCAGGCACCTGCCGGTGCCGTGTAGTGGATTAGAACACATGTTCCTGTGCATTGCACCGATCACAGGGAGGGACGGGAGACAACTGCCTCTGCTGAGATAGAACATGCTGTGAAGGCGGTCTACCCGATCAGGATGCCTGTGCCTGTTCCACGGTGACTGTTTCGCCGTCACGCACCTGTTCAAAGACCTTGGGATTCCCTATCACGCGCCCGAAAACGTTGACGGGGCTGGCCGGACGGATTTCTTGGCCCCTGCTGGCAGGCGTGGGGCCAAAGAAGATGCAGAAAGCATGCCCCGGTGGCCAGTACCCCAGATCGCCTAAGGAGACTATAGGCTGTGCATCTTCTTCGTCCAGCTTGACTGGGATGGAGAAGTAGACTTCGTCTCCCCAGGTATTGCCGGCAGCAGAGAGTGGTAAGGCTTCCCAGATGGCGTCGGCAGTCTGGCTATCGTTCAATTCGGCAGTGACTTGGACATTGCCAGCGCGAATGCGAATCTGTCTCATCTGCCCTCCTTCACCCATATTATACTGCACCCGTGACCCCGTGGCAATGTCAGGATGAACCAGAGTGATTCAAGCAGTGTATATGCTATAGTTGGTGGCGGCTTTGTTCGTGTGCCGTCCATGCACTATAATATGCTGTGTTTACTGGGCACCGCGTCAACAGTTCGTGCTCTGCGTGTGCTCTGCATGCCCCGTAGGCACCTGCAGGCGACGGGCGACCGCCGAAGGTCTCGCCGCATCGTCTCTGGGGAGACGATACCCAGAGGAAGGCGATGGCTCGACGGGATTCCTAAACTCGGGCAGCCGCTTTGATGTGACGATCGAGCCCAAGGGGTTTAGCTATCCCGTCAACGTGGGACCCTTCGGCGGTTGATGCACAAAGCAGTGGCAGGAAGGAACAATGATGTCTAGACAAATTGCGCTTATTATGATTATGCTGTGCCTGGCTCTCACCCTTGCTGGCTGCCAGGAAGGTGCGCTGAAAACTCGCAAGGTGTTGCCCGAGTGGAGCCGTGGCCAACAACTAGGTGTTGCTGCTCTCAACCGGCCCATCCATATCGTGGCCGAGGATGACTTTGCGCACCTGGCCTGGGTGGCTGCCGAGGTCAATGCGCCACACTATGTTCGTCTGAGTCGCTCAGGAGAGGTCGAAGTGAGCGTAGACCTGGATATTGTGGGGGCGCATCCCAGCGACGCACGGCTGTTGCTCAACGCGGATGGCTCGCTGGCGGTTCTGTGGACGGATAATCCCAATATCCCCCGTGCACTGTTCCTGACTCGCTTCAACCGCGATGGGGAACTGCTGGGCGCACCAACACAGGTGACTCCAGAAGAGGTCCGTGTGTCGGATTATGCCGCAACTCGCGACTTGGGGGGGAACCATCACATCTTCTGGGCCAATGAAATTCCGAGCGAGGGCGGGCTTTGGCACCTGCAACTCTCAGCAAGCGGTCAGGTAGTCAGCACCAGCCGTCTACTTTTCCAGCATGGTGAGAAGCCGACAGCCCAGATGGCTGCAGATGGCATGCTTCATCTCGCCTGGCTGGTGGAACCGATATCGCGGCTGAACCACGTGTACTATGCTGTGTTCAACCCATCTACTGGCCAACTTGGGCCCGAGACACGGGTGAGTCTGTACAAGACTGCGACCGGGCTCATTTCCTATCCACCCGTCCTAGGTCTGGACGATAATATGGTCTATCTCTTCTGGGCCCTGGAGCAACGAGGAGGCGGGCTTGCTCCCGGGGAATCCCACTCGTATTATGTTGCCTTCCCTCTGAACAGACCCCACGAGATGGAACCAGTGGAGATTGGCATTCCTCCCTTTGCTAGACCAGAGTACTCTGCTGCGACTGGCAGCTTGCCATACCAGCAACTGGCTTCGGCGCGTGCTGGCTGGCCCACTTCTCTGCTGTATATGCCGGCAATTCTAAGGGGGCAGCGAGAAGAACTGGGCGTCTTCCTTGTTGGTGAGGTGGCAACGCAGAGGCAGGCCAGCAGGGAAGTTGTGTGGGCCATCTATGCTAATGGTGAGCTCAAAGGCTATCAGTTGCCGACCACACTCGGCAGAACTTTGCGGCCCACAGGTGCAGTCGATGCCAGTGGGAATGTGCACCTTGCCTGGCTGAACTCCGGTGGCTTTGGGCGCTACGAGGTGTACTATGCCAGTACCTCCGATGCGGTCAGGGCCAACTTGGATCGAGTGACGATCCAAGACCGGGCTATGGATTTCCTCACTGTGGCATGGGGACTGGCGCCTGCTCTCGGCTTCTTCCCACCGGTCTTTTTATTGTGGACCTTTGTCTCGTTCATCTGGATTGTTCTCTTCTATTTCGTCAAAGTGGAGGGTGGGCTGGACCGGCGGCTACCTCAGGTCGCTCTGGTCATAGCCATCGTGCTGTACCTTCTCTCCAAGCTGTTTCTGATGCCAGGCCCACTGTTCTTGGCGCCTTTCCAGGACAGGCTACCGCCGCATCTGCAGTTCATATCGGTGATTGGTACACCCATCTTCACTTTGTTGGTGGCTGTGGGCGCAGTGTGGTTCTACTTCCGCAGAAGGCAGTACCGATCGCTTTTCGCGGCTTATATCATCTTTGTATTTACCGATGCACTGCTATCGCTGATCATCTATGTGCCACGCTGGCTGGCGGGCTGAGAAGAGCAGTAGGAGCTACTGATGACCAAGCCTGGACGCAACGACCCGTGCCTTTGTGGCAGTGGTAAGAAGTACAAGAACTGCTGCCTGAAAAAAGACCGTGCCAAGCGAATCCGCGAAAGCGCATGGCGACGCGAAGAACAGGTTACCCTGGACAAACTCATTGCCTTCGGCCAGCGGCCTGGTTTTCACGACCAGCTTGTTGTAGCCTCCAATCTGTTCTGGAATGGGAACTATGGCCTCGAAGGTCTGAATGCTTTGGACCGCGATGAGGTAGGTCGTTTCCTGGACTGGTATCTACATGACTACCGCCTGGAGGGGAGCAAGAAACGCGTCATTGACCTCTTTAGCGAGGAGATGGGGCCGAGGCTGTTGTCGGGTGAGCGCGACCGTGTAAAGGCCTGGAGCCATTCGTACTTGAGTGTGTATCGCATTGGTGCGTTGGAGGCGCTGAGTTCGCTCGCGCTGGTGGACGTCTTTCAAGATGTAGAAGTGAGTGTGGGAGATGATGGGTTGGGCCGGCTGGGCCTATCGGGAGACCTCGTTCTGGGGCGTTTACTGCACTCTTCGGTTCCGCCTCATCTGTCGTGGGCGGCTATTCTGCTGCCTGATAAAGAGGAAGCGGGGTTGATGGCATTCATCAGTCAGGCCTACAAGCACTGCCAGGAGACACAGACTCAGATAACCTGGTCCGATTTCTTGTCCAACTATGGCTATCTGTTCAATCACTACCTGCTGAGAGTAGCGGCAGAAGCAGGAGCAGTCCGTCATGCTCGTGGAGCGTACTACGATGCTTGGGGCACGGTGACATAACTGGGGGAGGCCGAAAAGCGTCTGCGGGAACGGGCTGCGCGCGAAGCTGAACGGCGTCGTAGAGAAGAACAGCCCCAGACCGAGGAGCCGGACGAATCTTTGCGGCAGACGCGAGGCGGTATCCTCTTGCCCGGATACGTTCAATACAAGGGCAGCAAAGAAAGGAAACAGTAGCTGGGAACCAGGCTAAACAAAAAGAGGGGGCTCACCCCCTCTTTTTTACTCCTGCTCTGGCTGTTCGGCGGATTCAGGCTCTAATCGCTCTTCTGACTCACGCTCCGACCGCTCTTCTGACTCAGACTCCGATTGCTCTTGTGGCCTTAACTCTGGCCACTCATGTCCGCAATAAGGACAAATCTCCAGGTTCAGGTTAACCAAATGTGCGCAGTCTGGACAGCGTTTCCGCAACACAGTGCGGCAGTGCGGACAAAGCAGGTAATCGGCTTCTGCCTTGCGCCTGCAATTGGGACAGATATAGCGGTCTTCAATGTCCTGAAGCAATGCTTCCTGCCCCAGGGCATGCTCGTAGGCTTCGTCGAGAGTGTACCTGGGGCGCAGGATGAAGTACAGCATCAGACCCGGCAGGCTAAACACCACAACAAGAAATGTAGCCAGGATCTGCACGAATATATCACGGCTGCGCGAGTGGATGTCGCGAAATGTCCAGAGAACCAAGGCGATCAAGAACAGGATGCCATAGGCCCCAAGCAGAAGCAGGACAAAACTGATGATGGTTTGAAGGTCGGCTGGCAACTCCATAACAGATTCCTCCCCCGAATGTGCCGAGAATTATACCTGCATTTCTCCATTCTTGCTAATCCCCACATCCTGTCAAGCAGGGCTGCTGCAAAGTCGCTCAGGAGATCCTGAAGCACGCCCAAGTGCTCAGTATATGTCATTGCGAACGCAGTGACACCTGCATCTGCCATGTCCCCGAAGCGAAGTGGAGCGGGGCGCCGCAGGCCGTCTCGCCCTCGCGTAGTGTCTTCCCCGTCAGGGAGTCTTCGCCCCCTGCGGGGCGAACGGCGTCGCTCGCCCTGTCTCACCTTTGTCCTTGCGCCCCCTCTAGTCTTTACGCCAGAGGCGTAAACGGGGACGACACCTTCGGCTGAGGCGACAAACGGCGGCGGGCTCGTGGCCCGAACGGGGTGCAGATAAGCAATCTCCAACCACCGGAGGGAGCAGATTGCTTCGCCCTTCGGGCTCACGATGACAGACTGCAGTAGCCCAGGGGGCATGCAGAGCAGCACAGCCAATGCAACAGCCGTGCGGATCACTAGGATACTACATGAACGCTAAGCTTCACATCAAGGCACAAGCATCTCGCCGCATATCAAAGGGCCAGAGGAGAATCCAGTCGTGCCCCGCAATCGATAGGCCGCGCCCAAACCTGAGGTTCTCATTGAGGTTGGCAGAACCAACGCTATCGGCAAGAGGACAAGCGCCAGCAGTGGCTGCCTTGAGGCTGCTCAAGCTGACTTGTCGGCGAGGGGAAAGGTCACGTGAAAAGTACTGCCCAGCTCGAGTTGGCTCTCGAACCAGATACACGCCCGTGCATCTCCACCAGGGAGCGAGTGATGCACAGTCCTATTCCGGCAACATCGACCCCAGTCACAAGGCCGCTCTCGGCACGGAAGAAACGCTCGAACACTTTGGCTTGGTCTTTGGTGAAGATACCCACACCATTGTCGGCCACAGAGACTCACAAACCCCAGCAGCATCAGAGCTTTGGTATCGGAAAGTGACAGGTGGCTAGACTACCGACTGAAACAGAGTCCATGGCCAAGCATATGCATCACAATCTGATCTGTATCAGAGAAACTAAATGTTCTGTTGAGTTCTTGACAAAAACTGGGTTCTGTGGTAAAATATTTCAAGGTCGATATTCATTTCTTTGCAGACAGCCTTCAGAACACTGTTAGCTGGATAGCACGTTCAAACATAACACCCAATGGGGAGGTAACCATGTACGCGGTAGTTGGCAAATGTCCAGTTTGTGGCGAGGACCTGACAGTCACCCGTCTCCATTGCCGAAGTTGTGACTCGGCCCTGGAAGGCCAGTTTGATCTGCCACGTTTCTGCAAACTCGATCCTGAACAACTCAACTTCGTGGAAACATTCATCCGCTGCGAAGGCAAGTTGAACAAGGTACAGCAAGAACTCGCGTTGTCCTATCCCACCGTGCGCAGCAGATTGCACGAGGCAATCCGGGCCCTGGGATATGAGGTCAAAGAAGCACTCACCATGTCTCCTGAACAACGCAGGAGCATCTTGGATAACCTCGCACAGGGCAAGATCAGTTCTGATGAGGCCATCCAACTGCTCCAGGGAGACTGAAGCGCCAGGAGGATGAAGTGACGAGAAAAAGCAAAACCTTTCGATTGGGTCCACGCCCTCGCCTCGTCTTCCGATCTTGCACCGCCGACGTGCGGATTCGAGGCTGGGACAAAGAGCAGGTGGAACTGCTGCTTCGACAGGAGTCCGAAACCATGAGCGTGCGAGAAGTAGAAGGCGGGCTGGAAATCTCCACCACTGTTCCATTGACAGCCAATGTTCCAGCCGAGACCACTGCAGCTGTGGAGGATTGCACCGGAGACCTGCGTGTTGAGGCCTTGGACGAATTGTTTGTGAACAAGCACCGTGGTGATTTGTCGCTCAGTCAGGTGAAGCGGATCGAGATTGCAGCGGTGTATGGTGACGTAGGAGTCCGTGGAAGTCAGTCTTTGCACGTGACGACGCTGAACGGCGATCTCCAAGTTCGGGGCGCTGGAGGCAAAGTCGCGGTCGTGGGAGTGCGCGGCGACGTTTCTCTGAAGGAAACAAGCGGACAAGTCAGCCTACACAGCGTCACGGGTGATGTCTCCATCCTTGACTCGGATGGTGATGTTGAGATTCACGACCTGAACGGCGACGTCGAATTTGGAGGCAATCTGCAAAGCGGCCAGTGCAGTATTGAGACCAACGGCAATGTGGCCGTCTACCTCGATCCTTCTTCGAACGCCCATCTGGAACTGGAGGCTCCCCACGGACGGGTTGCCTGCACCCTGAAACTGGGCGGGGCACAAGAATCTGCACACAGGCTCACAGGTGCCCTCGGTAACGGCGCGGCACAGCTCAAGGTTGTGGCCCACAATGGCGATATCAAGGCTCACCAGAGGCGGGCCACAAAAGTGCGGCACGAGAGCGAGAGAGAGCGCGCGCGTGCTGAGGCTCGCACGCGTCGGGAGGCTGAACGCGCGCAGCGCAGAGCTGAGAAGCTACGCCGCAAGGGCGAGCGCCTGGAGGAGAAGGCACGCCGGAGAAGCGAACGCCTGGCACAGAAAGCGCAGCAACGCCGTCGGCGCAGCATGCGGGTCGCGGCCCAGGCACGAGTGGCAAAGAAGAATCTGGAACAAGAACGACTGGCCGTGCTGAGGATGCTGGCTGAAAGCAAGATCAGTGCAGAGCAAGCCGAAACCCTACTAGAGGCATTAGGAGGATAGCTTCCACAGCAGTGTGGGCAAATGCTTCCACTGCCTGGAAGATCAACTTACGCGAGAGCAGACACATCATGGTAGCCCACTCCATCGCACAGGGAACCCAGCATAGCGGGATACGGCGCTTTGAGATACAGCATGATCTGCCGCAACTGGCCGATCTCATCGAAGTGGCCTTCCAGGCGGAACTCGAGCGCACAGGGAATCGTATTGTCACAGAGATGAGACAACTGGCGCACATCGGGCCACTGCTGTGGCTCCTCGGCGCTTCCCATTCGGCGCTTCCACACCTCATGAGCGGCCACGTGTGGATCGAGAATGGACGCCTGGTAGGAAACGCCACCCTGAGCCTGGGAAGCAGACGCCGCGGGCTGTGGAGCATCAGCAATGTAGCTGTACATCCCGGCTATCGCGGACGTGGCATAGCCCAGAAACTTGTGGAAGCTTCGCTACAGGAAGCGGACGACAGAGGTGCGCAGTTGATAATCCTGGAAGTGCAGACAGGGAATCCCCCAGCACAGCGGCTCTATGGTCAACTGGGCTTTGAGGTCTACGACACCATCGCTGAACTCAGTTTGCCTGCACAGGAGCGGCCGAAGCAGGCAGCACCGCCACCTCTGCCACTGCGCAAACGCCGTCCGGATGACTGGCAGGGTCTCTACAATCTGTTCAAGGCGACGACACCTGCAAGGGCGCAGAAGGTAAGGCCCATTCTTGCCTACCGTTACCGCCTGGGCATAGAACGCAGACTGGAGTTCTGGTTCGACGATCTGCTGCACTTTCGCAGGCACAGCGATTGGATACTGGAGAAGAAGGGTGAAATTGTTGCATTCCTGGAGCTAACCGGCCACTACAGGCAAGCCGCACACCGCCTGCAGATCACTGTCCACCTCAAGAGTCGCGGAGCGGTCGAAGAGGCACTGTTGGCAGCAGGGCTGGATAGCCTGAGCCACTTTCCAGCCCGTGAGGTCGGGACCGAGGTTTCGGCATCGCACCCAGAGGCACAGCGAGCGTTTCACAAAGCTGGCTTCCATACTGTTCGGGTTTTGGACCAGATGTGGCTGGATTTGCAGCATGGCAAGGGGAGGAGTATGCTGTGAGCGAAGAACGCAGGAAAATCCTGGAAATGGTCGAGAACGGTCAGATAAGTGCGGAGGAAGCAGCCTTCTTGCTGCAACTCGTGCCTGAACCCGAACCGGTTGATGCAGACCCAAGGCAACAAGAACAGCCCTTCCCAGAAGATGCGCCAGAACGGAAAACGGGGCGGGTGCGTACCCGTCCTTACTGGCTGTACCCACTAGCAGTCGGCTCGATCGTGATGCTGGTTGGCGGAGCCGTGGTCGCAACCGCGTACCAGCAGAGCCGGGTGAGCCTATGGACCTGGCTGTGTGGCTGGATGCCCTTGTTCTTGGGACTATTGGTCGTCACCATTGCCGCCTGGGCCCGGACAGCTCACTGGGTTCACTTGCGCGTTGTCGATCGCGATGACCACATCTTCCTGAGCTTTCCCTTGCCCCTGCGGTTCAGCGCGCAGGTCATCCACGTGACACGTCGGTTCATACCCCAGTTCCGCGAGACCGGCATTGATGAAGCAATCCTGGCCCTGCGTGATGGACTGAACAATGGGCAGCCCATTACGATTGAGGTAGGCGACGAAGAGGAAGGCGAGCACATAGAGATCATTATTGAGTGAGCCTATTCACGATGCTCTGCAGCCGGTGGTTCGCTCCGCCGCAGGTCTTGGCGAAGGCAAGGCCGCAGGCGATGGCACCGCCAGGATGGCTCAACAGGGGATGCTGCAGGACCCAGCCTGGATCAGAACACAGAGACCAAGGAGGAGAACAATGGCTTTGACTGAAGAAAGGATGCAGATACTCAACATGATTCAGAGTGGTCAGATCACTGCTGAGGAGGGGACCAAGCTCCTGTCTGCCCTAAAGGCCAGCACGAAGGAGAGTGCTGCCGCGGAGGGGGCTAAGCCTCGCTGGTTCCGTGTGCGCGTCACCGATCTGAAAACGGGCAAAACCAAAGTGAACATCAACATCCCGATGGCCCTGGTCAACGTAGGCATGAAGATGGGGGCCCGCTTCGTGCCCGAAACGGCAGACGTCGACTTTGAAGAGATCACTGTAGCCCTCCGCAGCGGTCAACAGGGCAAGATTCTAGACATTGAGGACGAAGAGGATCAGGAACGCGTCGAGATCTTTGTAGAGTAGAAGGGGGAGGAGAATGTCCAAGTTCCTATTGCGCTGGTTTGTGGCCTCTGTCGCGCTGTACGTAGCGGTCCGACTGGTGCCCGGCATCACCTATGAAGGCGGGTGGCAGACACTGGCAGGTATGGCGCTCATCTTCGGACTGGTGAACGCCATCGTGCGCCCGATCCTGGCACTGATGAGTTGTCCGCTGATCATCCTGACCATGGGCGTGTTTCTCTTGGTGCTCAACGGAGCGATGCTGCTGCTGGCCTCGCGGCTGGCCAGCATTCTGGGAGTGGACTTTTACGTGATGGGGTTCGGTTCGGCCTTCTTAGGTGCTCTGGTCGTCAGCGTCGTCAGCTTGCTGATGAACCTGTTCATTGGAAACGACGAGGAAGACAAACAGCGGCACTAGATTGGTCTCGAACGAAGAGCGGGGAAGGTTCAGAACCTGTAGTGACCCCCTAGATTTGGACACCTACGTTAGTTCAAATAGACTTAGTCCAAGAGGGGGGAGACAGGATGGTAAGGCGACGAACGTTCAAGCCAGAGTTGAAGGCCAGGCTCGTGCTGGAGGT
>JAUWJD010000004.1 GCA_030607875.1 Chloroflexota bacterium | reverse complement strand
GTAGACACCTACACCGCCAGGCGCGCCTATCAGATTGCCACTCAGTTCCGCAAGCGCGGCATCCCGGTTGTTATGGGCGGCTACCATCCCAGCTTCCTGCCCGAGGAGGCGTTGGTCTACGCCGATGCGGTTGTGATCGGGGATGCAGAAAGGATTTGGGGACAGCTCGTTCGAGACGCCCAGCAGGGTGAGCTGCAGCGGGTCTACAGGGACTCGGAACAGCCGTCGCTAGAGGGGCTGAGATTCGACCGTAGCATCTTCAAGGGCAAGCGCTACAAGCTGGTCGCTCCTGTCCAGTTTGGCCGTGGGTGCCGATATGCCTGTGATTTCTGTTCAATCCATGCCTTCTACGGTTCTCAGACACGGCAACGGCCAGTAGCCGAAGTGGTGGCTGAAATCAAAGCTCTTGATCGTAGATACATCGTGTTTATTGATGACAACCTGTTTGTGGATATCTCAAAGGTGGAAGAGCTGTTCCGCGCCTTGATTCCTTTGAACATCCACTGGGCTTGCCAGATCAGCATTGACATAGCCAAGAATACTCAGTTGATGGATCTGATGGCGAAAAGCGGTTGTTTCTGCGCTATGATTGGGTTCGAGTCGCTCGATGAAGACAACCTGAGGCAGATGAGGAAAGGATGGAACCTCAAGCACAGCGACTATCCTACCGCGATCCGAGAATTCCGCGATCGGGGCATCATGGTCTACGCCTCCCTTGTCTTCGGTTATGACCACGATACGGTTGACACGTTCGATATCACAGCCGAATTCGCCATCCGCTCCAAGTGCGCCCTGGCCAATATTAACACTTTGGCCCCGATGCCCGGTTCAAGGCTCTACAATCGGTTAATGAATGAAGACCGGCTAATCTACGAGCGCTGGTGGCTCGACCCCGATTATCGCTATGGGCAGGCAACCTTTCACCCGCTCCGGATGACAGCGGATGAGCTGACTGAAGGATGTATGCGGGCGCGCATGATCTTTCATGGATATGGATCTATTCTCAAGCGCGCGCTCGACCCCCTGGCAAACAGCCGCAACATTCACAGCCTCGGGCTGTTCTTAGGAGTAAACCTGCTCGCAAGACGCGAGCTTGCCTACAAGCTTGAGCACCGACTGGGTGCCAAAACGCCCCTGGAACCAGGTCTGGAGAATGTGCCCCTCCAACTGACAACAAGCAGAGGTTTGGGGCTTGGTACCGCGATAGGAGGTTAAAGAATGGCCCAACTATTGAAAGGCGAGTCACTACCCAAGTCCGATCTAACCGATGATGATGTCCAGAACATGTTCGACGTGTTCCAAGATTACTATGAAAACACCACCCCAGAGACATTCCGGAGAGATCTGGACGACAAGAACTGGGTGATTGTTCTGCGAGATCCAACGTCCAAATCCATCCACGGCTTCTCCACGCTTGCTTTCTACACATCCCTTGTAGAGGGCAAAGAGGTAGGTGTGGTCTACTCTGGCGATACGATCATCCGCCCGGCCTATTGGGGCACGTCTGAACTCCCTCGTGCCTGGGGTGAGCTTGTTCTAAGAATGGGGGAGCAACTGCCGAAACCACTGTATTGGCTCCTCATCTCATCCGGCTACAAAACCTACCGCTTTCTCACAACCTTTTTCAAGGAGTACTATCCCAGATACGACCGACCAACTCCTTCTCAGATTCAAGAGGTGATTCATCACCTAGCTCGCGAGCGTTTTGGATCGCAATACTACCCTGAGTCAGGCATCGTTCGTTTTGCCGCCGGTGCTACCCCCCTGAAACAGGGAGTGGCTGAAATCACCGAAAGACGTCTAAAGGATCCACACGTTGCCTTCTTTGTTGCCAGGAATCCTGGACATGGTCAGGGCGACGAGTTGGTCTGTCTGACACGCATTCATCTCAATAACTTTACTCCTGCTGGGCTGCGGATGATCCGATGAGAGGCGTAGGGCCAAGACTGGCAAACAACCTTTGGCAAGCTACCTGTTTGCCTGCCTGGCATCAATTTGTGCGCGCCACAACGGACGTTGCGGAGGTACAGTGCAAGCTCCTAATGAGCTATCTGGAGAAAAACCGGGATACAGACTACGGGAGCCGCTTCGAGTTTGCCTCAATAACCTCCGTCGACGCCTATCAGAGATCCGTCCCACTAACAACCTATGACAACTACACGAAAGCCATCGAGGCAATCAGCCAGGGAAGGCAAAGAGTTCTGACTGCTTCACCTGTGCTCATGCTTGAGATCTCCAGTGGATCAACGGCGGCTTCAAAACTGATACCGTACACCGTGCAGCTGAGATCCGAGTTTCAAAGAGGCATCGCTTGCTGGATATACAGCCTTTTTCGGCACGATCCTCATCTTAAGCGTGGACCGGCTTACTGGTCAATTACGCCTCTAACCGACGGTCGACGATTCACCTCCAGTGGTATCCCAATAGGTTTTGAAGAAGACAGTGCATACCTTGGCTCTCTAGGCAAGTACTTGGTCGACTCAGCCCTCGCCGTTCCTAATGAGGTTAAATACATTCCGGATGTAACAAGTTTTCGCTACGTAACCTTGCTCTTCTTGCTGTGTCAACCAGACCTGCGCATCATCTCCGTGTGGAATCCGACATTCCTCAGCCTGTTGCTCGCGCCTCTGTCCGAATGGTGGGAAGCCCTGATAGGCGATATCGCGCATGGAACGCTAACATCGCCAAGCGGACTAGATTCTTGTCTGCATCAAACCTTGCTTCATCAACTGCCCCCCGATCCCCAGCGGGCAAAAGCACTCGCTGTGATCCAGCCATCCAACTATCAGGCTATTTGGCCAGGTCTTCGTTTGATCAGTTGCTGGATGGATGGCCCCGCTGCTCGCTATGCCCAAACGCTGAAGGCACAATTCCCCAATGTTCAATTCCAAGGCAAGGGCTTGATCGCTACGGAAGCGTTTGTCTCTTTTCCAGTCGCAGGGGTCACTGGAGCCGTTCTCGCCGTCACAGCTCACTTTCTTGAGTTCCTGCCAGTGAATAGTCAGACCTACGAAGTCTTGTCTGAGCAGCCCAAACTAGCCCATGAACTGGATAGGGGACAGACCTATGCTGTGGTGGTAACTACAGGCGGTGGTTTCTATAGGTACCAATTGCAGGATATCGTGGAGGTGGTTGACTACATGGAACAAGCTCCTTGCCTTCGGTTTCTTGGCAAAGCCGACCACGTTTCAGACTGGTTCGGAGAAAAACTCAACGAGCACTTTGTAGTCAGAATACTGCACGATATCTTTGACCAACACGGGCTATCGCCAGTATTTGCCATGCTGGCACCTGACGATGCAGCAAGGGGTTTCCGCTACACACTATATCTTGAGCTCCCTCCTGATCAGCAATGCACTCAAGTGCTGACTGATTTATGTGCGGATCTTGACCAGAATCTCCGTCGGAGTTTTCACTACAACTATTGCCGCAAACTTGGCCAGTTGGGCCATCCTAAAGTCTTTCCAGTAGCCAAGGGTGCGATGGAGGCCTACCTGAAAGCCCGCCGATCACGAGGACAAAGGCTGGGGAACATCAAAGCGCCCACCCTTGACAAAGCAACAGGGTGGGAGGACTATTTCGTGAGGGCACCCGACCCACAATGATCCAAGAACGCCAGAAGGAGCAGCCTATGAAGCTTTGAGACCAAGACTAGTTTGAGGTGCTGCAAGACGAGTTCGTCTTTGAGCGCAACCCGGCTGCATCCCTGACGCTTCAACTCTTGCACGGCTACGATGCTTTGATGGTCTGCGCTCCTGACCGGACGTTCGATCCTGCTGAAGTTGCGGCCGTGAGGCAATTCCGCCAGCCAGGTCGCGCCCCAACTGTGCGCCCAGGGCGCTGGCGATCACCACCCAGCCACCTTCGGTCTTCTCTGCGGCGATGTGCTCCAGGAAAAGGTTCACCTCGTCCAGTGAGCCCGCGCCGACAGCCTCACCAATGCGCCCAAGGAAGCGAAACGGAGTCCGTTCGGCGAGAACCGGAGCCAACAGGAAATGGGCTTGCCGCATCTTTCCAGCCTGAACGAGAGCGGCTATGCGTGCTCCATGTTCCCTGGCTTCGCGTGCGTTCATGGCATGCTCCTTGCAGTATCCAACAGATCCAGAAGGCCTTCCGGGTACGGCCGATATAGCCCAGTTCAGCGCCGTCACCCTCCAAAGCCAGGATGGCCAACCCATCGCTGCTTCCAACGGACTGCTGCTGGGCGTTTTCACCCGCGTGGAGAACACGGGCATGGTGTGGAACGAGGACGAGACATCGTTGGAGGAGTGGGGTACGGCGCCAGCGCTCATTGAGCCGGTTCGATTCACGACTACACTGACTCTGTCCGACACAGACGATGTAGAAGTGTGGGCACTTGATGAGAGGGGAGCTCTCCACCGCCAGCTAGAGCACCAGATACCGGCACCCGGCCAAATGCAATTTGTGGTAGATACCGGTGCTGACAGGACTATGTGGTACGCGGTGGGCCGTGTGTGGACCGTCTACTTGCCGGTGATTCAACGTTGACAACCTATGTCTGCGAGGCTACGCAGGAGCATCACCTGAAGCCGTCTAACTTCCATAGGAGCCGACCTGGCCCTTCGCGCGACCTCGGGCTGCCTGCTGTGGCGCGGATGTGGTTCATCCAGCAGCAAATCTCGGCTCTTCCCGCAGCCAGCCGGCGATCTCACTGGCCAAGCTCTTGCCGATACGCGGCAGCTCGCGCAAGCCAGCCTCACCACCGGTGTGGTAGATCTCGGCAATGCTCTCGGGCCATTCATCTACGGCCCACGCGGCCTTGCGATAGGCCCAGATGCGATACCCTTTCGCTTGCTCCAGTTCGAGGTCGTAGGTCTTGAGAAACAACTTCTCCGCAATGCGCTTGTTGACCGCCAACGGCCCGGGCGCGACGTAGCGCGGCATGCGGTCCATCAGACCGTGGCGGGCACACAATTCGCGTACCAGCAGCCCCAGCCGGGCAGCGTAACCGCGCGGCGGAGCGTACTCAGGCTTGCCTCCGACCTGCCAGTTGTACAGCTCCCGCCAGCGAGCCTCTAGAGCCGGGCCAAGACGCCGAACGACGGCCAGGGTGCGCTCGGCCTGGACACCGTCCATGGTCAGTTCGCCTGCCAGGACAAACGACCCCCCGTGCTCCTTGGTGGCCCGTATGGCATCTTCCAGGTGCTTTTCGTCGTCGCCTACGAGGGGAAGCACAGGCATAAGCGCCGTGCCGACCAGAATGCCGGCTTCTGCCAGCTTCTGCATGGCCAACAAGCGGCGCTTCAAACCTGGGCTGCGCGGTTCAAAGGCCCGCTTCAGGGCGGGATCCACGTTGCTCATGCTCAACACCACCCCCACCCAGGTCTGCCGGTTGATCTCCGTCAGCAGGTCCAGGTCGCGGGTGAGCAGCGGCGAGCGCTCGACGATGAACAGGGGGAACCCAAGATTGAGCACCACCTCCAACATGCCGCGCGATAGCCGGTAGCGATCTTCGGCTGGCTGCTGCCAGTCACCACAGACAATCACGTCAGCATCCAGGCGGCCAAGCTCCTTGCGCAACAGCTCCACAGCGTTGGTTTTGACCTGGATCAAGGTATCGAAGGTAGCTGGGTCGCGCTTTCCCAGATAGCGGCCGCCCCGCGCATAGCAGAACTCGCAGCCACTCCTACAGCCCACGTAGGGATGAGCGCTGTACTTGCACCAAAACCAAGGGCCGTCCACGTGGCGCTGGACGTTGACGATTCTGCGGGCCTTGTACTCCTGGAACTCTACTGCTTCGCGCATCAATTGCTAAACCCTTTGGCTGGATTATCACACAGAAATGATTGTCTGAGTTTAGCAACCTTCGGCGCAGTACTCTGTAGCTCCATCAAGGCGCCTCCCCCGTGGCACGAGCACGCTGCCCGTCCGAGAGGTAGGTAAGAGCTTTGCGCAGCATCAACGCCCGGTGACGGCGCTGGCGATGAACGACCTGTTGTGCCAGCCACCCAGCAACAAGATCGGGATAGTGCTTGCCCAGCGTCTTCAGCCCCCAGCCGACGCCCTTGACCGCATCCAAGTCCCACTCGGAGAACATAGGCTCCAGGAAGGCCAGCAGTGCTCCCGCTTGTGGGGCGTGCTCCGGTGCGCCGCGTGAACGTTTGGCCCAGAAGTGAATGGCGACGCCAACGGTGCGGCGCACCCAGCGGTTGGCATCCGCGCGCCAGGGTTCGAGCAGTGTCAGCGCCGGCTGGAAACTGGCCAGCAAAGCGGGGCCGGGCACGCGCTCACCCAGAATGTCCGTCGCATACCACACATCGGCCATCACGATCCAGTCGTGGCAGCGGGCAAATGCGCCGGCCAGGTCGCGTCCCAACTGTGCACCCAGGGCACCGCCGATCACCACCCAGCCGCCCATGGTTCTCTGCGAGGCAACGTACTTCAGGAAAGCGTTCACTTCCGGCAGCGAACCAGCGCCAACCAACTTACCAATGCGCCCCAGGACAGGAAACGGTGTACGCTCAGCGAGGACTGGTGCCAACAAGGTATAAGCTTGCTTCATCTGCCCAGCTTGAACGAGGCTTGCGACGCGTGCCCCCAGTTCTCGGGCTTTTCGTGCGTTCATGGATGCTTCTGCACCCCCTGCTTCTCTCTCAGGACTGTCGTGCCTTCAGAGTGGTTGAATGCTCTCGAGCAATCTGAGTATATTGCAGCTTCAAGCGGAAGCAAAACTCGGTCCGCTAGATCCAGCCTTGCTTTGTGGCGACCCCTGCATTTGAGGTTCAACCAGGAGCACCATGCCAGGAGGCGTGAGTGTGCACCGAGGGATAGGAGCATGATCTGGAGGACCTTCCAAGTGGATCCTGCCTCGGAGGATGAGGCTGGCAGCTAGGAGAAGGATGCCGATCAACGAGTAGACTACAGGGGGCTGCGTCAATTGCGAAACTCAGGCAGTCGTCTTTGTGTGATAATCGAGCCAAACGGGTTTAGCAACTGATGCACGAAGCAGTAGGTGTCGGGTCCAGACTACTGAGCTGCTGCTTCACATTTTGGCGCCAGCAGCGTTACGGCTCAGGACACCCACAGACGGCTGGATAGCCGACCGTTTTTGAGTCCATGCAGAGCATATACGCGTCGGCCATGTGTTGGCAACCGTCTCGCCTCAACGGTGAGAACTGCGCACATTCCGCTGAGGCAGACCGTTGCCTGACGCTTGTGGTCGACACGGGGTAGAGAGAAACGCAGGGAGCGCTTCTTCACGTTGCTTGTAGTGTCCTGGACGTCCGAAGGTCTCCGCACCTTGGACAGTACATCATACCATGGTAGTCAAGGATGGTTGCCGAACCGAACGTGCCACGAGAAGCTAAGACGGGACGGCTCACTGTTCCCAATAGATGCTCGCCTCGTCTGTGCGCGCAGCGCCAGCAATAGTACCTGCCGCATTTGCGGCAGAAGCCTCCGTACGACCTTCCCTGATCATCCCTGGCATCGATCACCCAATTGTACACCTGCTCCAGGAGACCCTCCACGACAGTCACACCGCAGATTGCGCACGTCTTGTAAGATTCTCTACTCTTCCCCAGGACTGTGGCCAGCCATGACATGGTCTTTCCCCCTTGGTGCTTCCTGAGACAAATGTCGGCTAACTAGCAGATCGGTGAAGCACTTTGTCCACACCCCAATTCAGTCAAAAAGATGAACTCGAAGCCTTGGTTTTGCTTCCCAGCTGTACTATCCTCCCGAGAGTGCGGCTGCGGGTGGACGGCCGTTTCGCTACGCGTGCTCGCTTCCCTTCGACGGGCACAGATGTGGTGAGTTGAGCGTAGAGGCTTGATGTGTCGTCGCATGCAGGGCTCGACGTATGGACTTTTTGCTGTTGGGGGCATACGGCGAGACGACAACGAGTGCCCCCTGTATCCCGCCCGGATCAAATCGTTGTAAACAGCGAGGGTTTCTCAAGTCGCTGAGATGCTTCTCAGCTCGACTCGTCAGCACATCTCTATTATACCAAACGTTACAAAGAAGTCAAATTTGGGTTACGTGATGATTGCATATCCAGCCGCCAGTCACCCAGGACGCAGGTGGGGCCCCTATGCCTAAACACGCAACAACAGCAGGCCAACAGCAGCGCATCAATGGACGAACGAGGCTCTGAAAGACTGGGGGCCACGAGAAGCGACCTCAATCCCGTCACTCCAGCTGTACTTGGTATCGGAACCTGGGTGGTCGTTTCAAAGAGGGGACACGTGCATCGGGGCGTCAAGCTGACCCAAGGGACGTGGGATGATCGGGAGGAGACGGCGAGGCATGAGCAGGCCGCACCAATGGCCATTCCTTCTCGGGTACGAAGGGAGGGTAGGCCACAGTGATGTGAGGCGGAACCATCTGATAGCGGGGAGCGTACACGCGACGCCACTTGTTGATCTCCACACTGATCTCTTCTGGGAACAAGACAGCGAGACCTCTGATCTCTGGACCCGTTTGCTGCATGCGACTCTCTCCACTGCTGAGAACATCACTGATTGAACTGCAAAGGCCAATTGCATGCCAAGTAGCGTGTGACCTACTGTCCTGACACTGCCTCATAGAACGACAGCGCGTCATCCCCCAACGCCAGGACGAGGGCTTCCTGCGAATCGGTCAGGCGGGCCCAGGCAGTCCTGGGCAAGCAACCCTTCTCGCTCTCGACGGGTTCCGCGCCCCAGTGCAGCAACGTGTTCAAGGGAACATCCTGGCGGGCTGTCTCGACAACTTGAAGTGGTTTGAGCCAGAGGAGCGCCGGTAACTCCATCACTGGCCGGGGCTGTCCAACCAACTCAGCCAGAAAGATCACCAGGCAAGCTTCACCCTGATTGTCCTCGTGCCAGGGCTGGTGCGGTGGCGTGCGGTAGCGGCGGAAAACCACGGCTGCCGGCCGCTCCTCCCCTCGCAGCACCACCCGCTCAATCCAGTCAGGCCCACGCACGACGATGGTCTCGCGGCAGGGCAGCAGCCGCACAGTGCAGCCAATCTCCTCCTGAGCTTCACGCAGCACGCCGGCCGTCAGCGAAGGGTCATCTTTTTCCAGGCCACCGCCGATGCCCGTCAGCTCGATTACCTGCCGTGTGCCCTCTGCACGTGGCGGCCGGGCGCCATACAGGAACCGGCCACCCCCGCGGGGCGGGACCGGGGGCTGGCGCAGGATCAGGCTGGTGCCTACGAATACATCCTCAGGGATGAGCTCGGATATGCCCCGAGGCTCCCCAACATCCCCACGACCCATAGTGCTGCCCCATGGATGAAAACATGGGGCCCGACTACGCAAGTGGTGAACAGCCTCTCGCATGATCGAGCCCCATGAGCGGAACCGAATGTAACGAACGCCCTCCGTCAGGACGCATCCAGGAATGGCTACGGTCTGGAAGCACTCCATGACCGACGCGGCTTTCACAGCAACAGCATCGCTTCACCGCACTGACAGCCGCGAACTCCAGCAGGGAGAGCGGCCCCAGACCGATGGCCAGCTACTTGGGTTCCTTGTCAGGATGCAACTTCTTGAACTTGGCCAGCAGCTCGTCGTGGCTCTCTTTGTGGTCCGGATCCGACACACAACAATCTACCGGACAGACATCAGCACACTGCTTCGTGTCGTAAAAGCCCACGCACTCGGTGCACTTGTCGGGGTCGATGATAAAGATCTCTTCCCCCTCGGTGATCGCATCGTTCGGGCACTCTGTCTCACAGGCAGCACAAGCAATGCAGTCCTCCGTAATCTTGAAAGCCATTCCTCTTCCTCCTTAGATGTGTAATGAATGTTTCGCTGTCACTGCAGAGGCCCGACAGCAACCGCACGAGCGGGTGCGCCGTCACCGTTGGCCACTTTCAGAGGCAAGCAGTAGAAATTATACCACCCGGTCCGCAAAGATGACAAATCGAGCCCTTCTACAACAAGTACGCCTGCTCCCAGCAAGGTGTGGTGCAGCGGATGGCCTTCCGAACCTGGGCGCTCGAGCGACAAATAGTCCACGCCCAACAGGCGAATGCCCTGCTCCACAATCCAATGGGCTGCATCGACCGTGAGCGCGCAAAAGTCCGGGGTGAATTCCTGCACCTGGCGGCGCCAGAGGGCAGAGTTGGCCGTCTTGAGCAGGAGGCGAACCGTGCCCTGTGGAACCCTGTCCTGCAGGGCGGACAACTCGATATCGCGTTTGGACTCCACGTCACACACCCAAGCCGGGCCCATCAACAGCTCCAAAGGGATTGCATCCACCTTCATCCCCTGGTCATCAAAGTGGTAAGGTGGATCCACATGCGTACCAGTGTGTGAGCCGAAGCACAACTCGGAGACGTTGGCTGGCTGCCCACGAGCGATACGCAAGCGTGGTTCGACGCGAACAGGCGGATCGCCTGGCCAGGTCACCATCGACGGGGAAATCGGCAAACTCAGATCGTAGATGGGCAAGGTGTTCTCCTCTGTACATTGCCTTTCATGTTTCACGTCTCACTTATCACGCCAATTCGTTCTCTTCCAACTCCATCGTGATCAGCATCTTGGCCAGTTGCCCAATCGCGGCACGCTGCTTACGATAGAAGTCGGATTCGCTCATCGCCATGCGGTCGACTATCTCCCGGATAGGCCGCCCCTGAATGAATTTGGCCTCTAGAATATTGTAGACGACCCACTCGCTGGCGGTCATACTGCGCCCCCCTTCCGGCCGCAAGCGTTCGATCGCTGTTGACAACACTGCGCGCAAGGCTCGAGCTGGGACGCCATCATTCTCTTGCATGGCTTGGCGAACGAGCCGTGTGCGCATCAGTGGACTGTCCACAAGCCGTGGCCCACCCCAGTAGTCACGCAGCGCATCCCTGACGATTTGTGGGAAATCAGGTGCATAGACCGGATTGCTTTCCAGGCGTTCAAGGCGGGCCGGAGCAGGGTAAAGCGGTGCGCTGCGCCAACGCTGAATCTCTTCAATCTCCGGCACAATCTGCCGCAGCGCCTCGAACACATCCTGCTGCAAATGCATGTCCTCGAGCGCCAGCTCTGCCTGCCCGATAAGTTGGGCCACGGTGGCCAACTCCTCCAGGGTCAAGGCGGGCGGCCCATTGTGCGACTCGAGGCCGAGAATGCCGAGTGTGGATGTCCCATCCTTCTGGCGTAACGGCAGGAGCCAATAGCTGTTCCGCAAGACAAAATCTTCATTGCGTAGTTCGCCGCGCCGTACAGATGGTGGCACGTGCCCTTGCCTGACAGGCGTCGAGGCTTGACTACGCTGCCCAGAGGTCGGCCCAAACGAAGACATCAAGTCCTGCCAGTCGCATTCTTGAAGGAAGCGCCTCGCAGCCTCCTTCGGGCCACACAACACTTGAATCTTGAGCGCCCCCTGCTGCATAGCCACCACGAATCCGCTCCTCACCCTGAGCTGGTCGCACAAAGCGATGAGCACGTTCTCCAACAACTGTGCGAGGTCAGTGCTGGTTAAGAGGCGGCTGTCCAGTTGTTCTATCCACGCGACCTGCTCCCGGTCCTGGCGGTAGATGAGGCGATCAATGTACGGCTTGGCCAGGTTGACCAATACCTGCAAGAGCACAATGGCAGCAATCACGGCAAAGATGAGCACTGTGTCGCGAGGCAGCCCCAGGATGGCCTCTACTCTGGGTATGACCAGCATCAGGAAAATCACCACTGAACCAACCAGCGGCCCGCGCAGTAGATAGTGGATCAGCTTGTGCTTGACCACCCGGTCTGGCGCAAATACACCTTGATAGGCAACCGTGTAGGCACTGAGCACAGTCATGAGGCCAATGGCAAGGTTCCCGACCAGGGAAAGGCCGAAGATGGCATTGGGCGACAGGAAACTCGGCATGGTCGCCACGAGCAGAAACGGGAAGACGCCAAAGCCGGGCGCGATGATGGCCACCGTCAAGTAGGTCATGCGTCGCCGTGAGGTAGAGGTTAAACAGCGCTGACGTGCCAGAAACACGTTGACCACAGCAGTCAGAACCGTGACAAAGAAAAAGGTCGTGAACACGCCAAAATACGGGCCTGGCGCCAGGTGCGAAATCCACTGCAGGCTCACTCCGTCCTGCACCACCAGGTCGGTGGCCGCTGCCAAGACAAAGAACACCAGCCCCAATGCATAGCTTGCGCTGACAGCCAATCTACGTTTCGCGGACACCGCGTTGGTCGTCCGCAACAAGGCGTCAGAGAAATGGAGACAGGCAGCCGGTACAAAGGCAATACCCAACCACTGAAAACGCAGCCAAAGCAGAGTTGCAGGAGGGGAGACAACGTTGGCAACCAGAATGTCGCCCACATAGACAATGGTGATGAAAGCAAGCATAGCGGAAAAGGCCCGGGCGACCGAGCTGCGGAAGTTGTTGGTCAAGATATAGGCCAACAACGAAAAGCCGATAATCACGTTGGCCGAAGCGAGGATCAAATTGGCTAGCGACAGTATGGATGTCAGCCAACTTTCCAGCATATCACAAACTCCAAGAGATGCACAGCATCCGCCGCAAGCGTCGAATGCCCTAGCCTACCGAACCACCCACACCACGAAATAGTACGTGATCACAGAAGCAAATAACAGGCTGTCAACGCGATCGAGCATACCGCCATGACCAGGAATGAGCGCGCTCGAATCCTTGACCCCTACTTGGCGCTTGAGCAAAGACTCTGCCAAATCGCCTAAGGTAGCACCCAACACCAACAGGATGCCCAAGGCAAGGCTCTGCCAAAGCAAGAGGCCCATCCAATGACCAGCAATCACTGTGGCCAGTATGCCGGCCAGATAACCACCGATGGCACCCTCCCAGGTCTTGTGAGGGCTGATGTGAGCAAAAAAAGGACGTTTGCCCCACCAAGTACCAGCAAAATAGGCCATCGTATCACAACTCCAAGTAGCCACAAAGGTCAGCAGGAGCCAACCCAGCCCCCGAGGCAAGCCACGTAGGGAAAGCATGTGTCCGAATAATCCACCGATGTACAGCGCCCCGGCTAGCGTGAGCGCCCAATTGGCCAGGAAACCCTGGGGGTCCGCCTGCAGAATCTGCCACGCCATTGGCAAGACAACTGCAGCCACCACAGCCCAACGCCATATCCCATGGTTGGGATAGTAAGCATCAAGCAGGAGAAGAGCGATTAGCGCCAGGCCGACAGCGTATGAAGGCTGGTAGCCCCCGCTGCGCATGATACGGTAGAACTCGTAGCCCGCCAAAAGAGCTGCCACAGCTACAAGAGCCGCGAACCAAGGCCCTCCGAGGTAAGCGGCCCCCAGAACTACCGGGATCAAGACGACGGCACTCAGAACGCGTTGAGTGAGCACGATGCCAATTCTCCTGAAGGGACTCTGGTAGAGGCACGAAGGAATCGCATCCCTATCGGTCTGCGTCGGGCAGCCCCCCGAATTTTCTAGTCCGTTGACCGTAGGCTACCAGTGCCTTGCGGAACTCCTTGGGGTCAAAATCGGGCCAGTAGGTAGGTGTAGCGTAGAACTCGGCATAGGCCGCCTGCCAGACGAGAAAGTTGCTGAGGCGCATTTCACCAGCAGTGCGAATGATCAGGTCAGGGTCTGGGAGACCACCAGTGTAGAGATAGCGGCTGAAGGTCTGCTCTGTTACCTGTTCGGGTGCCAGGCCCTCTCGCATCATCCGCTGCGCAGCCCCTACAATCTCCCTGCGTCCGCCATAGTTCAAGGCAACATTGAGGACCAACCGGTCGTTGGCGGCGGTCACCTGTACAGCATGACGAATCTTGCTCTGCAAGTCGGGCGGCAACTCGTCCAGCGAACCAAGATGCCGTATCTGCACACCGTTCTTGCGCAGATTGTCAAGCTCCCGATCGATCACCCGAGACATCAAGGCCAGCAACCCGCCTACTTCCTCTTGCGGCCTGGTCCAGTTCTCGGTGGAGAAAGCATAAATGGTCAGGATCTTTACGCCGAAGTCAACGCAGGCCTGAATGATTCGCCGCAGGTTCTCCGTCCCTGCCCGGTGCCCGGCCAGGCGTGGCAGCCCGCGCTGCCGAGCCCAGCGGCCGTTGCCATCCATGATGATCGCCACGTGTTGTGGGACGGTGTCCAGCTCGTTTGTTGGAGCAGATCCTCCCTCCGCGCTGACCATTGGGATGTCTATACCTCCAGAATCTCCTGCTGCTTCGCCTTGCCGATTTCATCCATCTGAGCGATGTACTTGTCATGCAGTTCCTGCAGCTTCTTCCGGCCGTCGTGAAGCTCATCCTCGGTGATCAGCTTCTCCTTCTCGAAAGCACGTAGATCATCCTGGATGTCGCGCCTGATGTTGCGCACCGCAATGTGCCCCTCTTCCACACGACGTCCAACGACCTTGCTCAACTCTTGCCTCCGCTCCTCGGTGAGACGTGGAATGGGCAGACGAATGATCCCCCCGTCGTTGCTAGGCGTCAATCCCAGCTCTGACTTGAGGATTGCTTTCTCGATTTCGCCGACCGCCGTTGGATCCCAGGGGCGGATGACCAGCAGCCTCGGCTCTGGTACAGAGATAGCTGCCAGTTGGTTGAGCGGTGTGGCAGCACCGTAATAGTCCACCCGCAGGCGTTCCACAAGAGCAGGAGAAGCACGCCCAGTCCTGATGGTCATGAGGTCTTCCCTGAGCTTCTCAACCGCTTTGTTCATCCTGGTTCCTGCTTCTTTCAACGCGTCAGCAATCATCATTCCCTCCTGCTCAACGAGTGATCAGCGTCCCGATCGGTTCCCCACAGACGACCCGCTCGATGCTGTTCCGCTCGGCCAACTTGAAAACGATAATGGGCAAATCATTGTCCATACACAGTGACAGCGCCGCGCTGTCCATGACTTTGACCCCCATGTTGAGTGCATCGATGTAGGTAAGATGCTCAAAACGTTTCGCATCGGGATGGATCATCGGGTCTTTGTCATATACCCCATCCACCTTGGTTGCCTTCAGCAAGACGTCGGCATCAACTTCCATCGCGCGCAAGGCAGCAGCCGTATCGGTAGTGAAGTAGGGGTTGCCCGTGCCGGCGGCACAAATGACCACACGCCCCTTTTCCATGTGCCGGATGGCACGCCGTCTGATGTAGGGTTCAGCAACCTCCCGCATCTCGATGGCGGTTTGCGTGCGAGTAGCCAAACCACCTCGTTCCAGGGCATCCTGCAAAGCCAGGGCATTCATCACTGTGGCCAGCATGCCCATATAGTCCGCCGTGGCACGTTCCATGCCCCGTTCCAGGCCATTGACACCCCGCCATATGTTGCCAGCGCCGATGACGATGGCAACCTGCACCTCCATGCCGTGCACACGCTGGATCTGTACTGCAATGCTCTCCACCGTGGCAACATCAATACCCCAGCCTGCCTGGCCAGCAAGGGCCTCGCCATTCAGTTTGAGCAAAATCCGATCGTACTTCGCTTCAGTCATCACCCAGCCATCCTGAGGCCTCTACGCTTCACTCAGTTCCAGGCGGACGAATCTCCGCAACACTATGTTCTCGCCGAGGGTGGCAATGGCTTCGTTGATCACGTCCTGTACGGTCTTGTCCTGGTCTCTGATAAAGGGCTGATTCAGGATACAGACCTCGGCATGGAATTTCTTCAGCTTGCCCTCAATGATCTTTTCCATGATATGCTCGGCTTTCTTCTGATCGGCCAACTGTGCCTGGTATTCCTCTTTTTCCTTCTCTAGGACCTTCGCTGGTATGTCTTCGGGCTTGACATACTGCGGGCGGGCAGCTACTACCTGCATAGCCAGATTGTGTGCCAGTTCTTTGAACTCAGAAGTGCGCGCAACGAAATCCGTCTCGCAGTTCAGCTCAACCAGGGCACCCACCTTGCCCATGTGCACGTAGGCCTCAACGAGTCCTTCCCTGGCCTCACGCTCTGCTCTCCGAGCGACCTTGGCCCATCCTTTCTCACGCAGAATCTGCTGCGCGCGGGTCATATCGCAGTTGGCAGATTCCAATGCCTCCTTACAATCGAGAACACCAGCACCAGTAATCCCGCGCAGTTCCTTAACCATATCCGGTGTGACACGCATATCCTTGTTTCTCCTCGTGTGTTGATTTCTGCTTTGTCTGGGTATACAAAGTGGGTTACGCGAGCAGGCGTAACCCACGCATACGTTCCCCAATAGCTAGGCCGCGCTATCGATTTCCTCGGTAGCCGGAGACTCCACGTCTTGTGCAGGCAGGTTGTCTGTTTCTGCAGCTACAGCCACTTTCTCAGGCACCTCCGCTGCCTCGCCTGCCACTTCCTCAGCCACCAGAGCCACTTCTTCGGTTGGCTCTTTTTCCTGAGTCGACACCTCCTCAGGAATGGGAGAGGCTTTTATTCCTACGGCCAGCATCTCCTCGGCCAGCGCCGCTTCTTCGCCCTCTTCGGCCATGATCACGCCACGCATTTGCTGCCCTTCAATGACTGCATCGGCTATCTTGGTCGCGATCAGCTTGATGGCGCGGATAGCGTCATCATTGGCCGGTATGATGTAGTCGATGAGATCCGGATCACAGTTGGTATCCACCATAGCCACAACGGGAATGCCCAGAGCATTGGCTTCCTTGACCGCATTCGTCTCACGCAATATGTCCGCCACAAAGAGAGCGCCCGGCAGGTAGAACATGTTCTTGATGCCGCCAAACCTTCTCTGTAGCTTGATCAGCTCCCGGTCCTTCCAAAGGGCTTCTTTCTTGAGCAGCCTGGAGAACTCTCCCAGTTCTTTCTGCTTTTCCAACTCGAGCAAGTAGTTGCACCTTTGCCGAATGGTGCGGAAATTGGTCAACGTGCCACCAAGCCAACGCAGAGTAACATAGGGCATGCCACATCTTCCGGCTTGAATCTCAATGTTCTCCTGCGCCTGCCGCTTGGTGCCAACAAAGAGGACCGTGCCTCCTTCCGCCGCTGTATCGCGAATAAAGTTATAGGCCTCGTCCAGCATTCGGATCGTTTGCTGTAGGTCGATAATGTGAATGCCATTGCGCTCCGTGAAGATGTAGGAGCGCATCTTGGGATGCCAGCGGCGACTGCGGTGTCCGAAATGCACCCCTGCCTCTAAAAGTTCTTTCATGCGTACGATTGCCACTTTGACTCATCCTTCCTTTCGTTTTGATCTTCCGCCCTCCTCACTCCGAAATGGAACCGGCCGCCCAGAAAGCCCAAGCGTCTGGCACGCCATTTCAGTCAGAGAACGTGTTTGATGGATTCATGTCCAAACAAAAAGTATAACACAATCCTCCTGAATAGCCAAATACAGCGCGCGCGGCTCAGGCAGCAGCCGGTGAGTTTCAAGCACCCATGGCACACGCGTATGCCTCAGAGGAGGTTGTTTGTGAGCCTGGGCAGCATAGCGTATAATACGACTACAAAGTATTGCATTAGCCACCTTCGGTGCACGAAGCAGTAATTCCTCAGCTCGGAGGCAGCGCCGTGGAGATTGAAGCCAAGTTCGCCTTGCCTGATCTGGAGACCCTTCACCGCCTGGCAGCAGTTGAGCACCTGGCTGATTTTGATCTGCTGACTGGTCAGGTCAAACAGGTGTGCGACACCTACCTCGATACATGCGACCGGCGGATTCTGGCTGCTGGCTATGCCTGCCGCAGACGCGAGCACAGTGACGGAATCTTGATTACGCTCAAAGAGCTGAAGAGCTCCGAAGGCGCCGTCCACCGGCGGGAAGAGCTAGAAGTCTCGTTGCCAGTGTATCAGCCGCCGCTGCAGTGGCCCCCCAGTCCTGTGCGCGACCGGGTGCTCAATTTGATAGCAGAGGACCCACTGACCCCGCTATTCGAGCTCGAACAGACCCGAACGGTCCGTCCAGTAAGCCGGGGCGATCAAGTGGTGGCTGAATTGAGCCTGGACGAGGTGTTGTTCAGTTCCGGCGCCAGCGCTTATCCCCTATTGGAACTGGAGGTCGAGTTGCTGGCGGAAGGCACCGAGAATGACCTGGCAAAGATGGTGACCTGCCTGCGAGACGAGTGGCGATTGCAACCAGAACCCCGTTCCAAGTTTGAGCGAGCACTGCGTTTCTTGGACCAGCATCCCACGCCCAACCGACTACTGACCTCACACGAACGTGACATCTTCCAGCAAATCGCAGAACGAAATGATCGGTACAGCCGACGGGCCATGGCTCTTCTAGCTCTGGACGACGGACAGATCCAGAAAAAAGCTGGCAAACGCGCTCACCTGTCGGAACGGAGCGTAAGATACTGGCTAGCCAGATTCCGACAAGAGCGCATGGACATCTTTCCTGCTCGCATCCAGGCAGAGGCCACCTCAATGCTGCTGCCATCTGAGATCGGCGAAATGCACGTGCAAGCCGACACAGTCACAGCGATCGAAGCTGAGGGCGCTGCAGTCCTTCCTGAGCTGCCAGAAAGGCCTGCTGAACCACGGATCAAACTCCGTGCCAAACCCGGCCTGGAGGCAGACGATTCCATGGCCGAGGCTGCCCGGAAGACGCTTCACTTCCACTTGCAGCGGATGCTGTACCATGAGTCAGGCACCCGCAAAGGCGAGGACATCGAAGAACTGCACGATATGCGGGTAGCGACGCGACGCATGCGCGCATCGATGCACGTGTTCGGCAGCTACCTGGACCCCAAACAGATGGCTCCCTTTGTCAAGGGACTACGGCGCACTGGCCGCGCCCTGGGTGCTGTGCGCGATCTGGACGTATTCCGGGAAAAGATGCAGCTCTACCTGGATACACTGCCACCAGGACAACAGGACGCTCTGAATCCACTGTTGACTGTATGGCAAGCACAACTCGACACAGCACGGAAGAAGATGCTGACCTACCTAAACAGCGCCCGTTATTTGCGGTTCAAGACGGAATTTGGCGAGTTCCTGGAAAAGCCCAACGCTGGCGCGTTGCCGGCGGTCACGCGCCAAGGAGAACCCATTCCACATCGGCTGCGGCATGTTGTACCTGTCGTCATCTACCAGCGACTGGCAGCAGTGCATGCCTATGAGGAATGGGTGACCGGACCAGATGTGCCACTGGAGCGTCTTCATCAGTTGCGCATAGCCTGCAAAGCACTGCGCTATGCGCTGGAATTCTTCCGCGAAGTGCTGGGAGCTGAGACAAAGACCCTTATTGACACCATGAAGGCTCTCCAGGATCATCTGGGCAATCTGCAGGATGCGGTTGTCGCCTGCAATCTGCTGCGCGACTTTCTGACCTGGGGCACTTGGGGCCATCAGAAGAACCAGAGGGACACCTGGCCAAGCGAACCCGTCGTTGCACCTGGTGTGGTCACCTACATGGCCGTCAGACAGACAGAGATCCAGCAACTGGTGGGCACTTTCCCGCAGGCCTGGTCTCAGATTCAGAGCCCTGAATTCCATCACATGCTGGAGACGGCATTGGCGATGTTATGGTAACGGTTAGGTAGAGGGGGTCGAACAATGTTGGAAAAAGTGGACTTGTCAAAGCGGCTGAGCAGGAAAGCATACAAAGCTCGGATGCCCTACCTGCGCAACCGTCTGTACGATCTGCAAAAGGCCTGTTGGGATGCCAACATTCCCAGTGTGATTCTCTTCGAAGGCTGGGACGCCGCAGGCAAGGGATCCTCCATCAACGTACTCACCCAGAGGCTCGACCCACGTGGGCGCAGGCTCTATGCCATCCGCGCGCCGCGCACATACGAAACGCACATGCCCTGGCTGTGGCGCTTCTGGCTCAAACTGCCCAATTACGGTCAAATGGCTATCTTTGACCGGAGCTGGTACGGGCGGGTATTGGTCGAGCGCGTAGAGGGATTGATACCCGAGGAAAAGTGGCGCGAAGCCTATCGAGACATGGTAGACTTTGAGCGCACCATCGCCGATGATGGCTATGTAGTGATCAAGTTCTTCCTGCACATCAGCAAGAAGGAGCAAGCCCACCGACTCAGACAGTTGGAAAAGGATCCCTTGGAAAGCTGGCACGTCGAGCCAGAAGACTGGGAACACAACCGCAACTACGATCAGTGGCGGATAGTCATTGAGGAGATGCTGGAACGTACCTACACCGAATGGGGCCCGTGGACAGTTGTGGAAGCAACCGACCGCTACTGGACACGGGTCAAGATCTTTGAGACGATCACCCAGCGGTTGGAGGACGCTCTGCAGAAGCGAGGTCTGCCGCTGCCGCCAGAGCCTGACGCCTCGGCGGACGATGAGGGAGTGGACAACCAGCTCGCGATTGAGACACCAGGAGTCGAGTAGTCGGCTAGTTCAATGGTCGGCATGGCGAGCTGTTGTATGAGTGCTCGGCCCAGAGACTACTGCTTCGTGCACAGATGGCTGAACGTATCTCACCGTAGCATGGTAAAAAAAGCCCGTTTGTCTTTAGCGATCCCGTCGAGCCATCCCGTCGGTGCGGGACCCTTCGGCTGTCGCCTCCGGCCTTGTCTTCGCCAAGACCTTCGGAGGTCGCCCGTCGCCCGCAGGTGCCCACGAGGCATGCAGAGCACATGCACCGCCAGGGCATGCAGAGCACGAACTGTTCACGCAGTACTCTGCGGCGGACTACCAGACCCATCCAGGAGGAGCAACCATGTTGGAGACGATAGACCTGAGCAAGAGCCTGCCCCGCGAGGAATACGTGCGCAGTCTGATCCGCTACCAGGTGCAGCTACGAGACCTGGCTGACCAGCTCTACGTGCAAAAGCGTTCGCTGGCGATGGTGTACGAAGGGTGGGATGCCGCGGGCAAAGGGGGCAACATCAAGCGCGTCACCGAAAGGTTGGACCCTCGTGGCTACGAGGTTTTCCCCATCGCAGCGCCGGCAGGCGAAGATCGCACCCACCACTATCTGTGGCGCTTCTGGCGAAGACTCCTGCCCCCTGACGAGAAGCAGATCCTCATATTTGACCGCAGTTGGTACGGCCGGGTGATAGTAGAACGCATAGAGGGATTCTGCACTGAACAAGAATGGAAACGGGCCTACCGCGAGATCAACGAATTTGAACGCCAATTGGCGGACTATGGCATCATCATCGTCAAGTTCTGGATCCACATCAGCTCAGAGGAGCAGTTGCGTCGTTTTGAGCAACGCCAGGACACAGCCTACAAATCGTGGAAGCTGACGGACGAGGATTGGCGCAATCGCCAGAAATGGAGCGACTACGAGGCAGCGGTGGAGGAGATGTTGCTGAAAACGAGCACCCTGACTGCACCGTGGACAATCGTCGAGGGCAACGACAAATGGTACGCTCGGATCAAGACCCTGCGTACCTTGGTCCAAGTGCTGAGCAAGGAACTGAAACACCAGCCACCAGAGGCCAAGGTGCCAGGTTCCAAACCAGAAGGGAGTGCTGTGGCTAAAGGCAAGAAACGCAAACAAAAAAAGCAGAAGGACAAGAAGCAGAACAAGAAGAAGAAGGGGAAGAAGAAGTAAATCCGGCGCTCCCGCTTCTGGGCTGAGGCTGGCGATGTTGCCAGCCATCAAAACACGGCGTCACCGGCACTCGATGACCAACTTCCGCTCCAAGACCAGTTCTAGCAACTGGCCCTTGTCCAGTGCTCTCTGACGCTCTATTACCGCTAACCGTTCGCCCCGCTCCGTCGGTAGTTGGCGCGCGGTACACCGCACCACGATCTTCGTGGGCGCAACATCACACACCAGGTCCTCCACCAGACTCTGGTGCGTATAATCCAAACCATCCGCGACGCGCAGGATTGCGGTCAGAATGCACACCACGCGCCTGGTTGCTGGCTTCAGCCTGGCAAAGTGGCGATGCCTCTTCCTTGGCAGGGCCGCGCGGTGGTACCGAGCAATGGAGCCAATGATCAGCCGTTCTGTCTTGCCGAACGGCAAAAGAGGCGAGTCAAGGATGATGCGCAGAGAAGCCTTGTGATGCCCTTTCGGCCCTTCAATCAAGCCGATGTCATGCAAGAGAGCCGCGTACTGGAGCCATCGACGCTCCCGTGGGCCCAGTCCATGCACAGCACGCAGTTCATCAAACAAGCGCAGCGCCAACCGCGTAACCTGATGGGTGTGTTGCACCTCGTACTCGCAGCTTTGGGCTAGCTTCAACACTGCCTGAAGGGCAGTGGCTTCCTCCTCTTTCGCTTCAGCGATGGGTGGATCAGCAGGTGTTTGGAGCTCCGAAGCCCGCGATACCGCGTCCAGGTTGCGACCTTGCAGGACCATCTGTGCGAACTCTTCCGGCAGATCATGGTCACGGATCGCCGCAACTGCTCTCTGCACATCGTACTCCACCCGGTAGTGCCGCACCTGAAAACGTGTTGGCCGGACGTACAGAATCGCATAGCAAGCACATGGATCGCCATCATCGGGCCGCCCCACACTCCCGGTGTTGACGAAGCGGACACCATCAACCCTACGCACAAAGGGCACGTGCGAATGACCGAAGATGATCACGTCGGCATCTGCCATCTGTGCTAGCTCGCGCAGGCGCTCCAACGGCGTGTCGGGAGTCAGAGGCTCCTCGTTCGAAGCGGGGCTGCCGTGTGTCAGCAGGATCCGCCTGCCCTCAACCTCCAGCCGTATCTCTAGAGGCAGGGAACGGAGAAACTCCAAGCTCTCCGCGGAGAGGTGATCGTATGCCCACCTGAAGGCAAGCCATTTCTGCGGCACTTTGCTTCTCCGCCACTTCTGTTCCTGCTCCGGTACCTGCAATACCTTCAGATCATAGTTGCCGATGATGCCCAGCGCATTCTCCTGTTGAAGCCGTTCCACCACTTGCTCAGGAAAGGCACCATAACCGACCAAATCCCCAACGCTCCAGATTGCCTCGACCCGATGCTGGCGTGTGTGCACCAGCACAGCTTCGAGGGCTGGCAGGTTGGCGTGAATATCTCCGAGCAAAGCTATTCTCACAAGCTACCCCGGTGAAAACAGAGAATCGAGCATCGAGCATCTTTGAGAAACGGAGGGAGATTGCCTTCGCAATTATGCCGTATCCCCGTCGTTTGTCAAGTCAGCAGCTCTTGGAGGGTGCAGGTCAGCTTGAGGCGAATATCAGATCCAAGCCAGCGGACCAGCATCCAAGCCCCCGCAGGGACTGCAAACACCACCTGAATTCAGTGCCTGCGGGCACCCCGTCAGGCAGCGCCCGACCGGACCTGACGGCCTTTCAGTTTCAGACGGAGATTTCAATCCTTGACTCTGGAGAAGAAAAAAAGCCCAGGCAAACTGCCTGGGCTCCTCGATAGCGAGTCTTACCTTACGCCACACACTTGGCTTTGAGCACGACAGGAATCGTTCGCAACAGGATTGCCAGATCAAGAGCTACGGAGCGCCTTTCAACGTACTTGAGATCCAGGCGCACGATCTTCTCAAAGGTCAGCCCACTGCGACCACTGATCTGGGCCAGGCCGGTCAAACCAGGCAGTACGGCCAGGCGCTGCAAATGCCACTTGGAATACTGCTCCACTTCATAGTCCACCGATGGTCGTGGGCCAACCAGGCTCATCTCACCCTTCAGCACGTTGAGTAGCTGTGGCAATTCATCGAGGCTGGTCCGGCGCAACCACTTTCCCACTCGAGTGATGCGCTTATCTCCATTGGGCTTGTATACGACATGACTAGGATGAGTTCCGTTCCCGTTGATATAGTCCGTGGCGAACTTGCGGTGCACTTTTTCATCTGCGCCGGCATACATAGAGCGGAACTTGAACATGGTGAACTCTTTGCACCACCTGCCGACCCTCATTTGTCGGAAGACGGCGGGGCCGGGGGAGTCCAAGCGGATGGCCAGCGCAATCAGGGCCATAAACGGCGCTAACAGCACCAACAAAATGGTGGCGCAGACTAGATCTATGCACCGCTTGGCCAAGGGGTAAAGCGACGCCTCTGACTTGGCCAATCCGGTCTTGCACACCGTCTCAACGGTGATCCTGGACCAGGGGATGGGCTTGCTTTTGGCCTCAATCACGTACCGTCCTCCACGTACAACATGCTATGCTTACCATTGAGGACATGATAGCATCAGTAGGTGAAAAGAGGATGAAAAGGAGCCCTCAGAATGATGACAGTTTCTTCATCTGGAAAGGGAAACAAGGGAAAACAGGGGGCGTTCTTGCACCCTGCTGGAGTTGTCCTGAGCACGAGCCCAGTGTGAATGCGAAAAGTCACAGTGTGCTGCCGGACCGGATCAGCATTCTGGGGATGATATGCACGCGACTAAACCTGCAGGATATCTATTGCTCCGATTTCGCTGTCCATGAACAACATGCGACGGCGCAACAGCTCCCCACGGCCAGTCAGCAACTTGATGACCTCTTGAATCTGCCAGGCTGCAACCATCATCGGCGTAGCTGCCGGATTGCCCCATTGCACTTCGATGCCGTGCTCGGGAACAGGCCCCTCGCCATACAGCCCCAAGAGCCCGGGATCATCAGGAAAGATAGTCATCACCTGCCCGACATAGCCAGCTATGGCGCCATGCACCAACGGCACCGATAGCTCCCGCGCTGCTTGCTGCAGGGCCAGCCGCGTTGGCAGGGCATCCAACGCATCGACCAGTACACCCGCTCCGCGCAGCAGCTCGACCATCTCCTGCGGCTTGTCCACCCTCACCTGGTGGGTCACCACTTCCACCGCAACATTGACTTCCGCGACGCGCTGCCGCGCTGCCTCCACCTTGGGCTGCCCCAGGTTACCTTCCCTGCAGAAAGCCTGCCGATTGAGGTTGTTCTCCTCGAACACATCGTTATCAATGATGATCAGCCGCCCGACGCCCATACGCGCCAGCCCTTCGATGATCCAGCCGCCCAGGCCGCCGGCCCCGATGATACCAACGGTGGACTGCAGCAGGGCGATTTGTCCCTCCCAGCCAACAGTGCCCAGGTTGCGCACGTAGCGGCCAGGCAGCACGTGCCCACGCAGGGCAGCGATCTCCGCTTCGCGCCGCGACAGGCCCACTTGTTCGGCAGCCTCTCTTATTCGCGCCGAGGATATCACCCAGAACTGCTCCCCATGTGCATCGGTCGTCTCCACTGCCAGCGCTCGCAGGCGCTCACCGATCTCCTGCATCAAGACCTCCTATCCACACATTACGCAGATTGCACAGATAACACTACCGGTTACGTTTTACGGGCTACGCTTTATGTCTCTATCCACCCGCCACAGGTGGAAACAGGTTGAGCGTGTCACCCTCCGCCAGGACACAATCCAGCCTGCACACCGAAGAATTGACCATAGTCACAAGTGGCACGTTGTCTGGAATTGCCAATTGCTGAAGCACCTGGTTCACAGTCGTGCCTGGTGGCACGGCAAGGAGCAACGCCGCGCCCCGAGGCAAATCCGGTTGGTATCGGCGCAAGGTAGCGTACAACTTGACATGGATGCGCATCAGTATTCCTGCACCTCCTCCTCACCACGCAGCACGCGCAGCGCGCCCTGGGCCATTGCTAGCATCTCGTCACCACCGGGATAGACCAACAGTGGTGCCAGCCACTCCACCCGCTCACCGAGCCACTGCAAGAGCATCTGCGAATGGGCAAGGGCACCAGTGAGCACAATGGCATCCGGCCTGCCCCGCAGCACGGTGGACATCAAGCCAATTTCCTTGGCAATCTGATAGGCCATGGCTTCGTAGACCAGGCGGGCATGCCCGTCGCCTTCGGCAATGCGCCGCTCTACCTCGCGAGCGTCATTGGTACCCAGATGGGCCAGCAGGCCGCCCTGCCGGGTGAAGCGCCGGAGCAATTCCTCGTAGGTGTAGTTGCCAGAGAAAGCCAGTCGCAGGACATCGCCAACCGGAAGCCCTCCCACGCGCTCTGGAGAAAAGGGGCCGGTGCCGTCCAGGGCCTGATTTACGTCAACCATGCGCCCGTTGAGGTGCGCGCTGACCGAAATGCCCCCACCCATGTGCACCACCACCAGCTTCAGCTCTGAGTAAGGCCGTCCGAGATCCTGCGCCGCGCGCCTGGCCGCACTCTTCAGGCTGAGCACGTGAGAGAGGCTCTTGCGTTCGATTTCCGGCAGGCCAGATATCCGCGCCAGCGGTTCGAACTCGTCCACACACACCGGATCGACGATATAGGCCGGGATGCCCGCCTGCTGTGCGATCTCGTTGGCGATGAGCGCGCCCAGATTGGTGACGTGGTCACGCTCCTTGACCGGATTGCGCAGTTCATCCAACATGCGCTCGTTTACGGCATACGTCCCGCTGGGCAGAGGCCGCAGGATGCCGCCACGCCCGACCACAGCATCAAGGGATTGGACATCAACGTCATGCCCCTGCAAGAAGGACAGCACCGCGGAACGGCGGAAAGCGTATTGGTCTGGAATGCGAGGAAAGCGCGCAATTTCGGTATGGGCGTGGGCAATCGTTTCAGCGTGCACAGCCCGCTCATTCTTGAACACGCCCACCTTCGTCGACGTAGACCCTGGGTTAATCACCAGAATGCGGCACTTCTTCCGCTCATTGGCCGACATGGTTGTACCTCCACAGTGACCAGTTGTCAGTTGGCAGTTGGTGTGTTCCGCCACAGGTTTCAGTTCACGCCTTGTCACGTGAGACTGCCAACTAAGAACCATCAACCGTCCACCAGGCTCTGACAGCAGGGGCAAAAGTGCGTTCCCCGTCCACCGACGACGGTGCGCTCGATGAGCGTTCCACAGCGAGGACAAGGCTCCCCTGCACGATGATACACGCGCAGGCTTCCCACATTTAGGCCTGGCCGGCCTTCCGCATCGCGATAGCGGGCATCGGCCAGTGTTGTACCACGGTTGTCGATGGCCTGCAGCAGCACCTGGCGGATGGCCGCGTAGAGATGCTCGCTCTCCGCCAGGGAAAGGGTGTTCGCTTTGCGCAAAGGGTGCAGACCGGCGACAAATAGCGCTTCATCGGTGTAGATATTGCCCAGCCCGGCCAGCACTCTCTGATTGAGCAGCAAGGGTTTGATCGCACCCCTATGCCTCGACAAGAGGGCGGCAAGGGCCTCCGGAGTAAAGTCGGGAGCTAGAGGCTCCGGTCCGAGATCACCTACCACCAGGTCCGGGTCGTCAACCCAGTAGACACGACCGAACTTGCGCGTGTCGGAAAAGATCAGTTGCCGGCCGTCCACCAGGTGGAAAACGACACGGGCATGGCGGTCCGGTGGGCAGTTACCATGTTCGACCCGCAACTGCCCGCTCATCCGCAGGTGGATGAGCAAATAGCTCGGCCCGGACAGCGACAGGATGAGAAACTTGCCCCGCCTGCCGACGTCGAGGATTCTCCGGCCTGGCAATTGGCTGGCCAACTCATCCGCAGCAGGCATGGCCACCGTGCGTGACCAAAGAATCTCCACCGAGGAAAACTCGGCGCCGCGCAGCAGTCGCCGCAAATCCCCGGCCAGCGTCTCCACTTCAGGAAGCTCTGGCACGCTTCCTACCAACGGCAACTGCTGCTGCGCTCAGGAATCCGCCCCAAAGCACCCCAGGACATGGAATGCATGGGCGTTGCACAGGGCGTTGGGGCACCGGCGTGGCCGGACCCGGCGTCCCGCGTGGCTGCAGGCCTAGGCTCTTGCGCCAGTGGGCATCCAGTTCATCGACGCCGAACCCATAGGCACGCTGCAACGCCTCCTCCTGCGTGATGCCGGCGGTGAAAGAGTCCAGCAACTGTGTCATCTTGTCTTTGCCGTAGGTCTGCAGCAAGTATTCGACCAGGCTGTAGACCTCGCCGTAGAACAGGTCAACCTGGGATGGATCCCCTGTGTAGCTGGACAGAGAGCGCACCGAGATCAACTGGTCGCGCTGGATGGCATTCTCCAGAGCACGCCGGTTCCCAGCAGGAAGCTCCCCTTCCGCGTACATGGCTAGGCCTTCATCCAACCAGCGTGGAAGGGATGTGTAGGGGTTGTCTGTAGCCAGCCCCACGACAATGTGCGACAGTTCGTGGGCAATCGTCCCTTCTACGTCGGATTGTGAGCCCAGCAGCAACAGCGTTGCATCGTCGACAACCACGCCCAGGGTCAGAATGCGATCATCGTACGCCTCGCTCTTTCGCGGCAGCGCCAGGCTCATGTCCGACTTGCTGCGGTAGACGTAGATGCGCACTGGCTCTTTCAGCATGACGCCCATCTCGTCCTGCAAACGGGCCAGCGATTGGGTGGCGTACCCCAACAGACGCCGTGCTTCCACCTCACTCGATCGGTACCAGAAGAGGATGATGTTGTCTTCCTCCAGCGCCTGCCAGGTGAAGCGGTCGTCTGCATAGTCGAGCGTCAGCGGAGAGGTCCGCAGTTCGTTCCCGGAGTCGTCTACGATGCGCCAATCGTATTCAATGTGGGCACCCACCGGCACCTCACCCGGCTCGAGTTCCCAGGTGTAGGTGAAGGCATCCTCACCAGACGAAACGGGAATCGGAACTTTGACTGTCAGGCCTTTACCAATCCGCCGGTAGTACAGCGTCACTTCCTGTATCTCATTCAGAGCGTCAACCTGTAAGCGGAAGGTGATGCGCTCCGAGAAGTGAACCTTGTGAGTGTTCTCCAGGATCCGAATGGCGTCATCCGCGCAGACGGGCAAACCCTGCCCAAAGAAACAACACGCCGCAAGCATCAGCGGAATCGCCACCCGCAGCGCGGGCCGCAGCCATGAGCTGCTCCTGTCCATCAGCGTCCTACTCCAGTTCCTCCACAGGAGTATGGCGATACTTGTCACCGATTTCGATCAACATCTGCGGGATATCGTCCTCCACGGGGTACTTGCGTCCGCAGTCACGGCAAACGAGCCACTTGTTCTTGACCACGTCGAGCCGACCTGGGTCTTTTTTCTTTGGATCACGCTCTGGATCGCTGACACAAGCCGGGCAACGCAGGATGTCTTCATCCAACATCCACTGAGTCGAAGTGCCAAGCATGGGACCTCCTTGCAAATCATAAATTGAGAGAATACGCAGCCTACACCAACAAGCCCGGGGGTAGTATACCCGAAACCAAAGCAGGAATCAAAGCAAGGACACAGACCGGGCCTGCCCTTCGCGGTCAGTCAACTTGCCGCAGGCGGGGCCAGGTGCTATACTTGGTACCTATCCGAAAGGCAGCGGGCAGGATTGCCTGGAGCCATCCACACTATGACAACAACACTCAGCCGGGAGCCCACCCAGTTTCAGGAGGACATCATCGCAACCAGCACCGGCAAGGAAATGGATACCCCCGCGAACGAGTCTGGCGTCTCGCAGGGCGGGAACCCTGGCGCGCAGGAATTCCCATTGGGCAGCATACTCACTATCACCCTGGGGCATGCGGCAAACGATATCTACATGTCGTTTCTGCCGGCCCTTTTACCGCTGTTCATCGCCAATCTAGGCCTCTCGCATACCCGCGCCGGGCTGCTGTCACTGCTGAGACAGACGCCGGCGCTGTTGCAGCCTGCCATCGGCCACCTGGCAGACCGCTTCAACCTGCGTAGGCTGGTCATCCTGGCACCGACGATCACCGCAGTGATGACCAGTCTGCTGGGCCTGGCACCGAGTTACACCGTATTGGCGCTGTTGCTGGTAGTGGCTGGCATCAGCTCCATGGCCTTTCACGCTGTTGTTCCGGCGATGGCTGGCGAACTGAGCGGGGCGAGCAATATCGGTCGCGGCATGGGCCTGTGGATCTTTGGCGGAGAGCTCGGATTCACGCTGGGGCCAGTGCTCATTGTCAGCGTGGTGGACAAGTTTGGCCTCAGGGCCACCCCTTGGCTGGTGGGCATCGGCATGTTGGGATCGCTTCTGCTCTTCTTCCGGCTCGGGGACACACGGCAGCGGGCCACGCAATCCGCACAGAGTCTGCCCTGGCGCCAGGCCCTGAAGCAGATGAGGCATATCCTGCTGCCCCTGCTTGGGCTGGTGGTGACGCGCTCTTTTGCCATGTCCGCAATGGCCAGCTACCTCCCGACCTACTTGAGCGAGGCAGGAGCGAGCTTCTGGATCGCGGGCGCGTCGCTGACGGTGTACCAGGGAGCCGCAGCATGCGGCGTGTTGGTAGGTGGCTCACTGAGCGACCGGGTGGGCCGGCGGGCCGTCATGCTGGGCTCCATGTTGCTCACACCATTGTTCCTCTTTGCCTTCCTGGCACTCGACGGTGCAGCGCAACTGCTGACCTTGCTCGCCATTGGCTTTGTCGTGGTGACCTACGACCCCGTAGCCATGGCTGCCATTCAGGAAAGCTCCGCACACAACCGTGCCCTGGCCAGCAGCGTTTACCTATCGTTGGCCTTCCTGATTCGCTCGCTGGCGGTAGTTGCAGTCGGGGCATTGGGCGATTGGCGGGGGCTGCAGTGGGCATTTACGATCAGCACCTGTATCTTCCTGCTGGGAACTCCGCTGGTTTTCTTGTTGCCAGCCAGTCGCTCCACAGGAGACACAGGGCCGTAGGCCCGCTCACATCCGACGGTAGGGCAAATCACAGGAGATGCACATCGCAACCATGACCGAAGAGACCGAGGACACCGCACGAGCCAGCACCGAGCATCAAGCGGACGGCAGCACACAGACGACGCCGTTCGAAACAGGCAATGTGCTCACCATCGCTGCAGCACACGCAGTACACGATACTTTCCAGGGTTTCTTGCCGCCCCTCTTGCCCACATTCATCGCCAATCTCTCCCTATCGAAAGCCGAAGCTGGTGTGCTGGCAGCCCTGCTCGATATGCCGTCGCTGCTTCAGCCGCTTATCGGCCATTGGGCTGACCGCGTCGATTTACGCCCCGTGGTCATCCTGGGGCCGGCCGTGACCGCGGTAATGATGAGCCTCCTGGGCATAGCACCAAACTATGGTGTGCTGGCACTGTTGTTGACGGTAGCCGGCATCAGCCGGGCAGGTTTCCACGCTGTGGGGCCAGCGGCAGCCGGCAGACTGTCAGGACGAAGGCTGGGCCGGGGCATGGGCCTGTGGATGGTCGGCGGCCGTCTGGGTCCGACCCTGGGGCCCATCCTGGTTGTGAGCGTGGTGCAGATACTGGGCCTGAGAGGCCTGCCCTGGCTGATGATCCTCGGACTGCTGGGATCAGGCTTGCTCTACCTGCGACTGAGAGATGTACCCAAACAACCCACACGAGCCAGGCAAGTACCACTCTCAAAGCAGGCCCTTGGGGCCATGGCGCCGCTGATGCTCCTCATGACCGGCATCGTTGCCATTCGATCCTTCATGACTTCTGCTCTTGGTACTTACTTGCCAGTCTTCTTGACTGAAGAGGGCGCTGACCTGTGGTTTGCCGGGGCCGCCCTTTCAGTCTTACACGGTGCAGGCACGCTGGGGGCACTACTGGCCGGTGCCCTGAGCGACCGGTTGGGCCGCCGCCCCATCCTCCTCAGCGGTTTCCTGGCAGCCCCAGCCTTCATGCTGCTTTTTCTGCAGGTCAACGGCTGGGTCCAGGTCTTGAGCCTGTTCCTGCTGGGCTTGACCTCGATGTCCACCATGCCGGTCTTTCTCGCCCTGGTTCAGGAGCGCTTTTCCGAGAATCGGGCCCTGGCCAATGGCCTCTACCTGGCACTGAGCTTTGTCACGCGCTCCCTCATCGGAGTGGTGGTGGGAGCAATGGGAGACCGCTTTGGGCTGCGTTGGGCGTTCACCGCCAGTGCCATTATCATGCTGCTGGGGTTGCCCCTCCTTTGGCTGTTGCCGGGGAAAAACCGCGCGATGGCCACGTAAGCCCCAGGGGCCTGTTGCCTTGCACAGGGAGAATGGTTTCCTTCGGTGCGCCCGCAACTGCTTCATGACGACCTCGTGGGCTTCGACAGCCATGTTACTCATCGTGTCTTTGTGCCCCAGTGTCCTCGTGTTAGCTCTCTCAGCATAAGAAAGATAATGACCAGAACCGAGAGCGCAATGAGCCCCCACTTGATCGCTGCCGCAACAGAGGCGATAAACACCACAGGCGTCGAGATATGACGAGGATCTCGGAGCAGGATCAGGTGCAGCGTGTTCTCGATCCAGTCCAACAGCGCAGCAAGAAACGGCAGCGCGAACAAGCTCAGCCGAAGCCTGGCTGGGACTCTGCCTGACCTGGCTGCCAGAAGAGCGATGAGGCTGGCCAGGAGCAGTGCATAGGCGACGGGGAACCAGTAGTCGAAACAAAGCGTGCTCACCCGGTAGGCCTGCACACCTGCATCACCCCACTGCGCGATGATGTTGCGAAAAGCGTCCGCGGAGAACGCCAGCTCCAGCGCGACCACTCCCGGCGCTCCGAGCGGCCGCCCTCTATCCAACACCGCGAAAGCTACGAACGCCAACACGGTCAAGAAGAGAGAAAACCAGACAACTGGTACGCGTGCCACCCTCCGATATAGACGCTCCATCGACTAATCCTCCAGATGCTCGTAGAACTGCCGTGGCTTGAGCTCTTTGAACTCACCCACCTGCACCAGATGCCTTCTGATATCAATACACAGATGGCATTTGGAGACGTATCCATCTCCTTCTTCGTAGCCGAATTCCCGGCCCAGCCGGTACAATTCGGCCAGGCTGGTCAGCAGGGCGCGCAAAACGGGAAGCTCATCCAGGTTGATGCCCTGGCAAAGCGCGTCCAGATCACGCGCGTCGCCCAGTGACAGGCCTGCGCAGTAGCCGGGGATATAGTTGCCATAGTTATCAACGTGGATGTGCCAGTCGCGGATCAGCTCGTGCCGGCAGGATGCAGAGAAGAAGTGCTGCGCTGGATACTTCCGAAAGAGGTGCCCCAGAGCGTAGGAGACTCGCCCCCCAGGTAGCAACTCGGCATACCGCAGGCCGCAGTCTGCCCTCTGCAGGTACTCCTCCAGAGCCAGAGTGCCCTCGAGGCCCATCTGGCGGAATTGCTGGTAGAAGAATTGCTGGTACACCATCACGTTGCCTGGAAAAAACTCTGCGCTGATCCTGGCAGCCCGCCGGGTGCGCGCAAAGGGCACCTGCTCCACGACGAACGGGTTGGCACTGATGAGGATGCCCTCCAGGCCTGCTTCTTTGAGGCGTATCAGCTTCTCCCTGGCGGAATGGTCATCGGTGCACCAGTAGCCATTGGTCTCCACAAACGTGGAGGGGATGCCCAGCCGGTGCGCGATAGCCGTGACCTCCAGAAGAAGGTCGAAATTGAGGAAAGGTTCACCGCCCGTGAAATGCAGGCCCTGGTTGACGCCCACGCCGCCATAGCCAGCGCAGTTGCCCCGCAGCTTGGGAGCAAGCTGGGTCAGGATGGCCTCGGCATCAGCCACCGAGAGCCAATCCGCCTTCCACCTGGGCGAGCAAGCGTACAGGCAATGCCGGCAACGGCTGGTGCATTTGTAGGAGAGCAAGAGCCCGCCGGAGACAGGCTCGGGAATGGCCAGCTTCTGCAAGTTGAGCACCTCGTGTGAGAACCTGGGACCGCTGCTTCTCTGCTCAGTTCCGCAGGCCGCGAAACAGGTCTGTCTCCACCCCATCCGGCCAACCAACCGTGGAACGGGCCAGCACGAAGGTCTCCTGGCGGAACAAAGGGCCATCGAGCATCTGCTGCGCCTCCTCCGCGGCGCTGCTGGCGTCGAACTGGCTGGCGTGGCATTGGAGGCCACGCATTTTGGTCTCCAGATATCGGCCAATGTTGATTACCGTGGTGATCTCCTTTTGGGAGTAGCCAACCATGGGAAATGGCACACCGTCCATCATCACCGCTGCCGGCTTGCCGTCCTGGGACATCATTCCTGCCAGTTCTTCGGGCAGCACCTGGAAGTATAGCTTGCTCACCTGGTGCGGGACGCAGGCGTCTGTGAGCTGATCGGGGAAGCAACTGGCATCCGCCGCCAGATCATAAGCGATGGTCGTCCAGCGATGGACGGCAATGTGGTCGTAGTGACCGTAGATGCCTTCGGGGCCAAAGGTCACCAGAACCTGCGGTTGACACTCACGGATGAGGCGCACCAGTTTGCCCACGGCCTGGCCTTGATGGATGATGGCCAATTGTCCATCCACATAGTCCAGGAAACGCGGCGCATGGATGCCATACGCCTCGCAGGCACAGCGCAGTTCTTGTTCGCGCACCTGGGGCAGGTTGGCGGTAGTGGCCAGACTGGGATCACCGATCTCGCCCGCTTCACCGCGCGTGGCGGTCACCAGGTACACGTCGCAGTCCTGGTCAGCATACTTGGCCAGTGTGCCGCCCACACCAAAGGCTTCATCATCAGGGTGGGCAAAAACCGCCATCAGGGTCGGTTTGCTCATCTCTTCTTCACCATGCCGTCAACGTCAGAACACCAGATGCTTTGGACATGACAACACCCTTTCTACTCAGAGGATGCCTCGAGATACGCCTTTACCTGTTCGTCCGTGAGATCATACCAGTTCTGATAGGAGGAGGCAACCGCAAAGGGCATGCCTCCCGGATGCACATAGAGCGCGATCAATCGATCAACGTGAAGTTCAATCAACTTCACTGCGGTCCCTGATGCAGTGGGAACTGCGACAATGATCTTCTTTGGGCCTTTCTTCTTCACCGATTGGACAGCTGCGAGCATCGTGGAGCCAGTGGCCAGGCCATCATCAACCAGGATGACCACCTTGCCGCAGAGTTGCACCTGCTTCCTGCCGCGCAGGAACTCCTTCGTGCGGTGTTCCACTTCCCGTTGTGCCTTCTGGGTTTGCGCTTCGACAACCGCCCTGGGGAGATTCTCCGCATAGGGACCCAGGTATACCGTGCCATCGGCGACCACCGCGCCAAATCCAGCTTCTGTGGTCCAGGGGAACTGGATCTTGCGGGCGATGATCACATCGAGGGGTGCATGCAGGATCCTGGCAACCTCCTTGGCGACCGGCACGCCTCCGGCAGGGACGGCAAGCACCACTGGATTCTGCAGTTCCAGTCTGTCCAGTTCCTGGCCCAGTTTTCCCCCAGCATCGGCTCGATCCCGGAACAGAGTGGGATTGTATTGCATCACCTGTCAATCATCTCCTGCAATTGCCGGGCATTCCGGGGCGCATACGCATTGATGTCGTTGTTGAAATAGCAGTAGATCTCCTTCCCCTGACCGGCCCAGGTTAAGAAGGCACCGGCCCACCGAGCCAGCGCTTCCTCTGTGTACAGTCCCTGGTAGCGCCCTGTAGGGCCGTGCAGGCGCACAAAGACGACGTTGGAGGTGATCACTTCGGGCGAGGGTTGGCCGGACAGGTCATGCAAACAAAATGCTGCTCCATGCTCCCTGAGCAAATCATAGACCTGGACATCAAACCAGCTTGGATGGCGAAACTCGAAAGCGTAGCTGTGCTCCTTGGGGAGTGTTTCGAGGAATGAACGCAGCCGCTCCACATTCACCCTCCAGTTCGGTGGCAGTTGGAAGAGGATCGGGCCTAACTTGCTCTGCAACCTGCGTGCGCCCTTCAGAAAGCGCGCTGCCGGGTCCTGCGGGTCCTTCAGCTTCTTCATATGCGTGATGTAGCGATTGGCCTTGACCGCAAACACAAAGCCGCGGGGTACCGTCTCCCGCCACTGGACGAAGGTTTCCTCCCGCGGCTGCTGGTAAAAGGTGTTGTTGATCTCGACGGTATGGAAGTAGCCTGCGTAGTACTGGAGAAAGCCCTTCTTGTCCAAATCAGGCGGATAGAAAGGGCCGCACCAATGCGCATAGTGCCAGCCGCATGTGCCGATGTGGATGCGCGCTCTGTCTTTCATTCACGTTCCTTTGCTCCGCCCGCAGTCTCGGCGGAGGGTGAGTTCAAAACACAACGTCGAATAGTGAGGGATGTAAGCAGCGCTATGCCCAGTCAGTGAATGAGCCGGGCTTTAGCTGTTGCCAGAGGCCTGAATTGTCTACGCAACAACGGACGTCACGCACCCGCTGGCGGAGGCACAGCACGTTGAAAGATGTCGTGGATCTCGCCCCGACGGATCTGGTCGTCGGGCTTGACGTGGTAGAGGATGCCGTTCAGCGTTTCAAAGACCTGGCGAGCGGCGTCATCCTTGGCCTTGACGTTAGGATGCTCGGTCTGGTCCTGGCGTTTTACTTCGATCACCATCCAGCCGTCGTCGGCAAACTTGAGGAAGAAATCAGGGAAGTACCTGCGCCAGCGACCCGCCTGCCCATCGTAGTATTCGATGTAGAATTCGTTGTGCGCGGGGTCGGTGATGCCGCCGGTGAAGTAGACCTCCTCCACCCGTTCGTGGGTCAGCAACATCTCGAAGAGCCTTCGTTCCTCGCCAGAGTCGAAGATGTAATGATCCAGGTGGTAGCTGCGCTCACGGCCACCGTCTGGCCGCATCACCAACCTTTCTTGATCCCCGCTGACGTACCGCTCTACAGGGAAATTGGCCGCCAGTGCCACCTCCTCCTCGCTCGAGCCGCTCTTTTCCTCGTATTCGAACAGGGCATCCTGGATTGCAGGAATCACAACGTCGTGGAGCAGGGCGTTCTCGCGATTCACATAGTCCAGCACACTATCAATCCCATCGTCGGACTGGCGCAGGATGCGCTCCACCTCCAGGCAAGGCAGGCCGGTGAAACGCGCCGCCTCCTCCACCAGCGAGTACGAGTTGTAGCAGCGCTGAAGCCGGTACACCTTCTCGGCCTCTGCAGTGCGCATCTCCAGACCCTTGGTCAAGGTGACCACTGGCTCGTACAGGCTCAGGTCAACGCTGTCCAGCCCAAAGGCCAGAGAGCCGATCTTTGCTCGGCGGCGCTGCACGATGCGGGTAATGGGCTTCTTGAGGCGCACTTTCTTGGCTTTGAGGACCTTGATGGTGATGCGCCGTCGGTTCTTCTGCCGTTGCAATGCATCCATACTGGTGCCCAGGTTAGCCGCGATCTCCTTCTCCAGCACGTTGCGGTTCTCGGTGGACAGAAAGATACTGGCCGTCTGGGGCATGTCGCCGATGGAGCGCAGGCAGCGCATCGAGGATTGCAGCAGAAAGACGCGGCTGTGGGGCCGGCGGTAGAGGGCCGTGCTGAAAAGGCTGCGGCAGTTCCAGCCCTCGGTGCCCTTACCCACCAGCAGGATGAACTGGTAGGGTGAATCCGGCGTGTCCAGCTCGCGGAAGCGGCGCACCGCGTCGTCATCTACCTTGCTGTGGTTGACCAGAATCTTGGCCGTAGGGATGCCTAGCTCAACCAGCACCTTCTCCAGCAAAGGGCGGAATTCACTCTCCAGTTCGCGGATGGTGGCGCAGTAAACGGCCATTTTGGGCAGCAGCCCCTCGCTCCGCTGCTCCCCGTAGGCTTCCCAGAAGCGGCCCACCACGTCGCGAACGAACTCCTCGGTCTTGACCCGGCTATAGTCGTAGAAGCGCACCTCTTTGAGGTGACCGTCCTGGATAGAGTCAGCCAGGGGGTAGTGGTAGACCACCTCAGGCAACATGCGGTTGTTCACGTAGGGGGTGCCGGTCAGGTTGACGCAGCCGACCAGCGGTGTCCGCGTGTGCAGGTGGTTGATGGTCTCTCGCACGCGCTTCAGGTTGCCCTCCAGGGAGCGGCCGAAGGAGTGGTGGGCTTCGTCCACGAAGATAGCCAGGTTGTCCAGTTCCTGCAGGCGCTGCAAGCGCCGGTTAGAGACCAGTTCAGCTTCGGCGCGGCGCGTATCACCGAACAGCGTGCGGGCATCGCTGGGGCGGCGGTAGCGGCGCAGGATGATCTTTTGCACGTTGGAGACGATGATGTTATAGGCAGAACCGGGCAGCACGGTCAGTTCAGCGCCCGAGTCGGCCAGGTAGTGGAACTTTAGGTTGGTATCGAGGAAGTTGACGTACTCTCCAGGCAGGATACGCGAGCGGTCGAGTGCCTGTATCTCGCGCAGGGAATCGATGACGGTCAGGTCCGGGGCAGAGACCAGGGCATTCCTGGCGAAGCGGGGACCGTCGGGGTGCTTCCAGGAGAGCACGAACTCGTAAAAGATCATCGCCGCGACCAGGATGGTCTTGCCGGTACCCATGGCCAGGGAGTAGATGGTGTTGGGATAGTCCACGCCCATCAGGGTCTGTTCGATGGCCTCAATCTGGGCCTTGGCCGCCTTGAGCCGCTCCAACTCGGCAGCGGTCAGCTCCAGGGCCGATTTGCCCTCGATGTCCCCCAGCAGCACTTCGCGGTACAGTTGCTGGGTGGTGGGGTTGCCGCGCACCTCTTTTAGGTAGATGTACAGTTCCAGGGCATCCACCTGCGGCGGACGGAGCCACTCCACGCGCCGGATGTGACGCAGGATGTTCTGCGTCTCCGGCAGCAGTGCATGGTAGAAGGGCGTGCTGGTGAACTCGCGCAGTTTGTCCTCGCTGCGGCCAGAGCCGCCGTAGCGCAGGGTCGGGTCTTTAGGCTCACGACGTTCAACAGCGAAAGCCGCTGATAGGAGAGCTTGAAAATCAGCCACCGGCTCGGTCATTACTCTATTACTCCAATACCCATGCAACGTCTACAGCGACATTTGCAAGCATTGGCACCTTGCCATCCCCGCCTAACTCTTTCAGTTGTCCCGTTTCAAACCAGCTTTGCAACGAGCCACTGGCTGTGCACTTGCGGGACTTGTATTTGGGGTACAGGTATAACGTATGATCGACAAGGTCACCTTGGCACCTTAGATCCGAATAGGTAGCAATTTGTATATCTGAGCGTATGCCATATTGAGTCAGCGGCGGTCGTGCCGCCCTAGCCCTGGCTTTTTCAAGAGCTGTCTCGAACTCAGGAAGGCTTCGATCCACCACTATCAAGACCTTGACATCAAAGGGACGACCACGTTGATGTTCACTAGGGATTGACGCTGTGCATAGAATGGCGCAAATCTGGGCTTGTTGTTCTGGCTTGAGCACTTCGAGGAAGGGCCTGGTTACTTGACGCGCGTACTTCAATGCTCTTAATTTCATAATCGTCTGCTCGAAATCAACTTTGGCATCTGCCTGGCTTTTTCTCCAGGCCCTCATCTCCTTCCACTCAGCGGCCACCTCGTCTTTGACTGTTTCTTCAAACATTTGGACATATTCCTCATTGACCTCGAATCCTATGTAGTGGCGCCCCATCGTAGCAGCCTGAGCCAGCACAACGCCTGATCCAGCAAAAGGGTCCATCACTAGATCACCGGGGTCGGTCGTGAGTTCGATGATCCGTGCCACTAGCGCGGTGGGGAATGAGCAGCAGTGATCGAGTTTGGATGGCTTGCGCCATGTCCCCCGAGGTCTCATCGGAATGCTCCATATGTTTGTCGGCGTCTTGCCCTTCGGATTGAACCGCTCCGGGAAATCTACCCACCATTTGCTAATCTCATCCAGGGTCTTGATACGTTCCACATAGTATTTGTAGTCATCGGACTTGGTCATGAAAAGAATGAATTCGGAGATATTTCGTAGTTGTCCCTTTCTATGCCAAGGAACGCTATGCTGCTTGTCCCACACGATTAGATCGCGGAGCTTCCAGCCCGCTTGGCGGGCACGCTCAGCCAGTTCCAAGGGAAGAAGCTGCAATTCGCCGTCTTCTCGATAGGTGTCAACGACAAGCCACAAGGAGCCAGTTGGCTTCGTTGCTAGAAGACAATCCCTCAGGACTTTCTCCATATCGTCAAGGTATTTGCCTTTGGTCTGGCCGTACCCAATCTGGTTGGGTATTTTGTAGTCCTTCAAATCCCAGTAAGGCGGGGAGGTGATTATGACATCCACACGAGGATCAGTGGAGGAAAGAACTCCCGTCAAGAGACGAGCATCTTTGAGAAGCAGCCTGTCAATTAGACTCGTTGTCAAATTCTCACTCTGGCTCATTCGATTTTTCCCACCCGACATATGATTTTGCTTCTTGCTTCATCCGGATCTCCAAGTCGGGATTCGACCGCAAGATATTTTGAACATCAAGTAGATCCCGCTGTACAAGGGTCGGAATAAACTCCAGATAAGCCTTGTTCGCAAGGTCCCGAGTTGAACCAGTTAGTTCTTCATTTAGCTCATCCCACTCGACGTTTTCGAAGTGAGCTTCGTACTTCTTCTCAGGCTTCTTTCTCCCCAAAGGCTCCAGCTCAAAACCATGGCACAATATATGGTGGCTTCTTCTATCGTACTCGGCTGCAAAGTGTTCGGCTATTTTGTAGCCACGTTTCCTAGCCATCCTTCCAATGGCTTTTGGGAGAACCAGGCCCACAAAGGTTCTGTAGTCATTTTGGAAAGGATTGGAATCGAGCCTTCCATATCGTTCAAGATAAGCCTTTCGGAAATCATCTTCATTGAAGTTTCCCAAGAGGCACTCTTCCAAGTAAGTGTGGGCCGAGAGATCATCGGTTGAACAGGTCAGAAGAAGAAGGAAGCTTTGCCCTCTTTGCAGATAGATGATCTGTCGAACAGCTATCAGTGTCCGCAGAGCTCTGCGCCGTGTGGGGCTACCGGTGACCACGGCTCCGTACATATCCAAATTGATGACATCGAAGGGGAAATAAGGGACCAAGTCTTTCTTTACTGCATAGATGAGCGATTGTCTGCTGACGCCGTCAACCGCGCCTAAAACCATCAAAGCCTCATCGGCGAACTTCTCGTCACAGATTACCAGGTCCGGAAACCCTTCATCCGTTCTAACAAGTAGGCCCGCGCGCCACAGCACCCCTACATCCGTGGCGTTGGGTCCAGGCAAAGTGAGATACCTTAAAGGTCGGTTTACACCATCGTCTCGCCGTCGTTGCACATAGTCCTGGACAATCTGAAGCCAACCAAAGTGACGAACATACTGCTTGATAGGATCCCGCTCCAAGAAGAAGAGTTCCTTTTGACGCTCAGCCTGTTCGCGAATTCGTCCTGGAACTCCTTCCTCCTCGAGCCTTTGCTTACGCTCTTCCCTTTTAGACCTTCCAGGCATCGTTGCACGCTCCCTATTGCTTCAACAGAATCTCTTCCAGAAGATCCAGCACTTGTTCAGCGGACGCGCCCGTTGCGATAGCCGCCTTTATCGGAGCTAACAACTGCTGGTATAAACGACGTTCCGAACTTGAGCGGGGCCAACTGGATGAGCCATCGTACACAGTTATCTGGTTATCTCTTACGACATATGGCTGCGGCTTTTCCTGATCAGAAAACTCGAGAACGAACTTGCCGCCACTAGCTTGCTGCACCTGCTCCGCGAGTGTCTGGATATGCTCTTCAAGGGCTTGTTCTTCGCGCCGGTCTCTGCGTTTCCAGTAGGCCTCCACAGACATACCCATGATGCCGTCCTCACGGGTCGCTGATCCAATTAGTTCCCACAAATGCTCCTGTAGGGCAATGTAGTGAGCATCCGTCTCGCGAAAACTGTTTCGATCAACGCTCAAGGCTCGCTCAAGCCCTTCTTCAACATATATCTCTCCCGACATCTGCCCTGCTCTGGATGTTGGGTTCACTACGGAAAAACCCATCAGTGTTTGGTCATAAAGCCCAATACCAACATTACGGATGTAGACTTGAATGCCTCGCACGGCGCTAGGCTCTACCTGCTTTCTTTGCCAGAATATGTAACCCTCGTATTTCAGAAGCTCCTCATCAACCGTCTCATCTTGTTGACTGAAAGTTTCTAGATAGTAATCATACCCTCGCTCCAGTTTGTCTTCACGAGCCACAGCGCCTGATGGCAACAGAATAGGCTTCAACAAAGGGCGATTGTCCACGAGCACGGAGAAACTGAAGCGATCGAGTTCCTTTTTCTTCCGCCTTAGCAGATCAGTCTCCAGCAGAACAGGGCCTTCTTCCAGGTATTGTACAGGTATCATACTGGAAAGTTCCCAGAGAAATTGATGATATCGCGGCAATGACTGATAGGCTAGTTGACTTGTTTTCATCCGCAGTCGCTTGCAAAGCTCATCCCAAGGCCAATTGTTTACCTCATCACGGTATTCACTCCACGTCATACCTCTGTCTTTGTAATGCTGAGGTATTGCATCTGGCGATCTGCCCTTATCTAGCAGTGAAGCTCGGACGCCTTCATCAATCTTGGTCAGAGTAATAGTAGTGCCCTGCTGATTCGGAACGGCTGGCAGATCAGGAAAAAGCACGCAATAGCCCAAGTGCTCCTTCTCTGGGTCTTCCATGCCCCGTTCTCTGAAAACCATTTCCGCTCTACTTGCCAATTCATACTGTGCCAACATCTCAATATATACATCGGATTCAGGGTCCAGGCTTTCCAGACGCTGTTTCATCTCCTCAAGTCCACCGTAGGCCGTCGCTAACTCGCGGAAAATGTCCACCTTTGCGGCTTCAGTCTGCCTCTGCTTGCGCTGTCTGAATTGAGAGAAATCCAGTTGAGCAACGAATTTGGTATCCGAGTCAGGAATCTGTGACTCGATAGTAGCCTCTCCGCACACCTGAGTCAGTGCCATCAGCCCAATGCCCAAGTGTCCGATTATGGGACGTTTGAAGATAGGTGTTAGTCCAGTTGGTTGTAGTATACCCTTGAGACTACTTCCGATTGATTGCATGGCTTTGGCGAAATGCCCTGGAGTCATACCAAGCCCATTGTCTACAACCTTTATCTGTTCAAAGTTTGGGTAGTCTGTTGAGATGACGACACGAGTAGCATCTGCATCAAAGGAATTACTCACAAGTTCCTTTATTGCTCCTGCAACTGAATTGTAGATGCCTGCTCCTATGTGAAGTAGGATCCCAGAAGTGACTCTGATTGGAATCTGTTCGAAAGATCTACCTCGGAGTTGTTCTTCTAAGTTCATATTTCCGCCTCCTCAAGCTCCAACTATCGCTGAGAATGGTTCGTTAATCCGCCAGGGAATCCCCAGGCTCGCTTTGCAAGTCTACCACTCCAAACCACGTCTCGTCCAGGACGTCCACAATCTTCACGGCCACCTGGCCTTCCCTGTACTCCCTTACCTCCCACGTGTACTCACCGCTCACCAATTCGTCGCGCCGGGCGGGGGTATCGGTGATGCGGGCGTGGAAGACTTCGCCATCGTAGGCGGGGTCAATGAGCACTGAGGCCACGATCTGCCGCCAGTCTTCGATGGCTTCGGGCTCGTCCTCCAGCGACAGCTTTTGCAGCAGCAGCGGCGAGTAGAACTGCTCGATGGTCAGGGTGAGATGGCCGTTGGCGCGGGTCAGCTTGAGCTGCGCCTCCGGCAGCCGCTTGAAGATGACATCCTTGCGGTCGGTGAGGATGTCACGCACTTCAAAGGGGATGTTCAGCAAGTTACGCTGTTTGATGACCTCCGGCACATCGTACTCGTGGCCGGAGCAGAGCACCACCACGCCGCGCGTGTCGTCGGGCGGCAGGTTGTCGAAGATGGTCTGGATGTCCAGCTTGGAGCAGATGCGGTTGAGGTCCACCACCTTGACCCAGCGACCGTCCAGGATGCCGTCGAAGAAGCGGTGGCCCTTGAGCGGCTGTACGCCGTAGAGTTGCAGGATGATGTCGCGGGCTTCTTCGGCGTTCTTGAACACTTCATAGTGGTTGACGTTGTAGAGCTCGAAAACGGGATGGAAACTCGGTTCTTCGGAAAAAGCCGGTTTCTGGTCGCCGTCGGGCAACTCCAACTGCTGAGCCTGGGCCTGCTGCTCCTCAATGATGCGCGACAGGCGCTGGGCCGTGGTGTGGATGGCTCCCAGGTTGATGTCCGCGCCGATCCAGCGCCGGCCCAGTTTCTGTGCCACGGCCAGCGTTGTCCCCGAGCCGACAAAGAAGTCAGCGACAACGTCACCGGGGTTTGAAGACGCACAGACGATTCTACGAACGAGCGACTCAGGCTTTTGAGTTGGGAACCGAAGATTCTCTGTAGTATCGGCCGGTTGCAGCATGGATAGGCGCCACACATCATCCACAGTTCGCTCAGTAGATTCGATGTAGACTATGTTTCCTTCCTCGTCCCTTACGTTGACAAGCTTGCCCTCTTCGGGATCCCACGCGCGCTTGAGTTGCCTAACTGGCCTGTCGCGAGGCTCCGTCTGCCGATTGAACGTGAACCTGTCTGACTTGGCGTAGTACAAGACGGTGTCATGGTTTGACGCGAAGCGTTTCACATTTCCCTGCATCTTGTTGTAGTACCACCACACAATCTCATTCTTGAAGTTGTCTGCGCCAAAGACCTCGTCCATCACACACCGCAGATGATGCACACGGTGCCAATCGCAATGCAGATGGATACTCCCATCCTCTGTGAGCAATTCCCGCATCAGGATCAGCCGCTCGTAGATGTACTGCAGGTAGAGGTCGTTGCTCCAGATGTCGGTGTACTGCCGCTCTTCGAGCACACCTAGGTCGGTCTGCACCGAGGTGCCGCGCAGCTTGACGTGCTTGCGGTAGTCAGCGCCAGAGTCGAAGGGCGGATCAATGTAGATCAGCTTGATCTTGCCGCGGAATTCGCGCAGCAGGTGGGCCATCACCTGGAGATTGTCACCCCAGTAGAGGCGGTTGGCCCAGGGACGGCCCTCGCCCTCACCCCCGGCCCCTCTCCCAGGGGGAGAGGGGAGGTCACCGTAGCGTTCGCGCAGTTGGGCAGGGTAGTAGGGGATTTCCTGCAGGGGGCGCTTGCCGTGCCAGTGCAGCATCGGCCGGCCGGGGAGTTCGGCTACCTCAAACAGTTCTCGCTGCGTGGGTTGGCTCTTGGCCATAGGGACACACTCCTGGTCTACCTGGCAGCTTGAGGGCACAATGAAAGGCTAGAGTCTTTTACATCACCTGCGCCATTATGATAACATACCTTCGCAGAGCAGTCAACAGTGAGCCACGGTCAGCTAACCCAGTGACCCTGCACCCTCCAGCAGAAAGCGCTTCAGGATCTCCACCGCGGCCTCAACCTGCTCGATCGCCACGAACTCGGTCACGCTGTGCGCCTGGGCGATGTCGGCGGGGCCAAAGACGACGCAGGGAATCCCCGCGGCAGAAAAGTGGCTGGCATCGGTGTTGTAGGGGACACCCACGACCTCTGCATCCCCTGCAACGTCGGCTGTCGCCGTGCGCATGCCCTGCACCAGCAGGTGGTCGGTCGGCGTCTCCAGCGGCTGCGAGTTCTGCCATCGGGGGGGCGGGGCGTTGCGGCAGTTGGCGGCAAGCTGTTTACTGGTAACAGTCATGGGTCAAGTCTCCAGCAGTGTACGGCTGATGGGTAACTGGGTGATGGGGGACGATGTACATTTGTGAAAAATGGGTTCGTTTGGCAAAAAAAGGATCGTGGGTAGTGGGTGGTGGCGGCGGATGGGATTGTGGCTGGTTTGCTGCAAGTTGTCATAGGTGGGAGTATAGCACAAATGTTCTATTTTGTCAAATCACGGGTACATGAGTACATGATTGCAGGGCTGTTGCAAGGTCGGTTTCGGCGACTGACATCAGAGCGAAATGAGATGCACAGTTGGCCCAGATGGGCTAGTTCTTGCTGCGAGGCGCAGTTCACGTGACACGGAGCCATCTGATTTGACAATAAGCGTAGCCTAACCCCTTGTGGCGTCCTGATTCGGGGGGAGAGGACGGGCACAAGGCCCTATGCTACGTTGCGGCGCTCGGGAGAGGACGAGCACCTCGTCGTAGCGAGGCGAACCATCCCGTCGGCGCGGGACGAACTGTCGCCTTCTGCCTTGTCTTCGCCAAGATCTACGACGAGACATGCGGCAAGGCCCTATGCTACGTTCCGGGGCTCAGGAGATATGCGTTCTGGACCCAGGACTAGGCCGAGACCTGGGGCCCGGAGGGCAATTCCATGCTATCGCAGCCGCGATAGCAGTCGCTGCCCAGTCTGTTGGGGACTTTGCAGCCCTGGTGGTCAGCTAACTCAGTGACGCTGCACTCTCCAGCAGGAAGCGCTTTAGGATCTCCACTGCGGCCTCAACCTGCGAGATTTCCACGAACTCGTCCACGCTGTGCGCCTGGGCAATGTCGCCAGGGCCAAAGACGACGCAGGGAATGCCTGCGGCGGCATAGTGGCTGGCATTGGTGTTGTAGGGCACACCCACGACCTGCGCATCCCCTGTGACGCCGGCAACCGCCGCGCGCATGCCCCGCAGCAGCAGGTGGTCGCTCGGCGTCTCCATCGGCGGCTCCGTCTTGTGAGGCTCTGCGAACTCAATCCTCTCCAAAGCGGCAGCGTCGAGGTCTTGCGCCAGCCAGCTTTTGACCTCCTCCAGCATCCCCTGGCAGCTCTCGCCGGGGATGACGCGAAAGTCGATGGCGATCTCGCAGTGGTTGGGCACGATGTGCTCCGAGGTCCCGCCGTGGATCATGGACACCGTCCACTTGGGCGAACCACAGAGGGGATGCTGGCGCTGCGGGTAGATCGCATCCGCCCGGCGGCGCAGCACGTTGATCACCTCGTCCATCAGGTAAATGGCATTGACGCCGTGCTGCGGCATCGAGGTATGCGCGGCCTTGCCGTGGGCTGTGATCTTGAGGTACATCTGTCCATCGTGCGCGGCAACGATCTTCAGCGCGGTCGGCTCGCCCACGATAGCGCCGGAAAAGGTCACCCCCGATTCGACCAGACAGCGTGCGCCGGTCATACCAAACTCCTCATCCGCCGTCGCGGCCAGCACGCAGCCTCGCCGGAGCGAGACGCGGCCTCGCGGTAGCGAAGCGCCTTCCTCCAGCAACTGCCGCAGCACGAACATCATCGCTGCCAGGGAGGCCTTGGTATCACAGGCCCCTCGGCCGTACACCCGCCCGCCTTCCACTCGTGGAGTGAACGGATCGTCCATGCCCTCCACGCCCACGGTGTCCGTGTGCGCTTCGAGCAGGACGGGCGGGGCAGAAGCATCCGCGCCAGGCACCCAAACCAGCACGCTTTCCCGCCCTGGGAGAGCTTGCTGCCGTTGGAGCCTGACGCCAAAGGGCTGGAAGTAGCGCTGCACGTAGTCGGCAACCCGCCCCTCGCCGTATGGCGCTTCGCTTTGCTGTGTTTCGTGCTCTGGATTCACGCTGGGGAGAGCAATCAGATCGCAGAGTAGCTGGATGAGGTTCTGCTTTGCTGCCATGCGCCTTTCTCCTCGCTGAAGGTATCGTCGCCCAGGATTCTACCACGAAGGCACCAAGACACCAAGAGTTGGAGCACTTGTTAACCGCAGAGACCACAGAGATCGCTGAGAGGCATCAAAAGACCTCGGCGGACTTGGCTTCGGTGGCATGATTGCCCAGATTCGCAGCCTTGTCAATCCAGATCAATGCAGGTATCATATGCGCGTCTTCTGCGAAGAGAGGAGGCCAAGGGATGACAACAGCAAGGAACACGGCCAGGGCCTTGGGCCGAAATGTGGACGAGGAGACACTGCAGGCCGATTTGGAGCGTTGCCGCCAACTGGCTCTCGATCTGGGAGCATCGGCAGCGGCGATCGTACCGGCCAGCGACGTGGTCATCGATGAGCGAGTGCGACTCAAATGCACGGTGCCGCGCTGCATCCGCGCCGGGGAGACACCTAATTGCCCGCCCTACGCCCCGGCCCTGGACCTGGTGCGCAAGGCCGTCAGCCGTTTTCACTACGCCATCCTGTTCAAGTGCAACGTCGAGCCGATCGAGGATTACGTCCCCGGCCAGGGAGTCACGAAAGAGGAAAAACGGCGCGTGCTCTCCTTCCACGAGCAGAGCGGCAAGATCGTCTACGAACTGGAACGCCAGGCCTACAAGGATGGCTACCACCTGGCGATGGGCTTTGGCGGTGGCTCATGCAAGGACTACCTCTGCAAGGGCCTGATCTGCCAGTACCTGGACAGCGGCAGGTGCCGCTTCCCCAACCGTGCTCGACCGGCTATGGAAGCAGTGGGCATAGACGTGTTTGATCTGGTGAACAAAGCCGGTTGGCAAGCCTACGCGCTGCTTGATGACCTCAGCGAGGTCCCCTGCGCCATCACCGTGGGCATTGTTTTTGTCTTTTGAGGGAGGTGAGCATGTCACAAGACGTACTGGAACTGCTGGAGCGTTATCGCTCCGGGGACATGGCAAAGAGCGCCAAGCTGGCCAGCACCCTGCATTGGCGGCGTCTGCAGCTTCTGCTGTTGGGTGAAATCCTGACCGAACTGCGGAAACTGAACCAGAAGCTGGAGAGCAAAGAGGAGGAATAGCGTCCCCTGTGGCGGCCCAAATCAGGTTTGGCATATAGCCAAAAAGAAACCGGGCGCATCACGCGCCCGGTTTCCGCTGTGCACTTTCCTGTGGCTAGAAGGGAATTGGCACGCTGGGGCCCTCTGCCGGCGGCTTCTCTGCGCCCGGCTGCTGCTGCGGGCGTCTGACGATGATCCACCGTGCCAGCAGGGCATTGTCCTCAGCCGGCTGGCCAATGGCCAGGATGTGGTCTCCAACCTCGACGTCGGCAATGCTCGCATCCTCCACGCCCGGCACACGGAACCGTGTCTGCTCGTCGGTGAAGATGGTGTGCGTATCCCTCGGATCCTGCACTGTCAGCGTCGTGCCCTCAATGCTCAGGACCTCGCCCGGGATGGCGAACTTGTGAGCAGAGACCGGCGGCAGCGCCCCGATGGCCCTGGCCTCGACCTGGCACAGACCTGTTGGGCGGCCTACTACGAGCACCGTGTCTCCTACGCGGATGTCAGCCAAGGTAGGATTCTCCACGCCCGGGACGCGTATGTGTGTCGCCTCGGTGGCCACTACGGTGACCTCACCCTGACGCGCCTGCACCTTCAGTGAGGATTCAGCGACCTCGATCACCCGGCCGCGCAGGCTTACCGGGCCGCGCGAATCCTCTGGCAGCACAGCCACCCTCCTGGCCAACAGTGTGCCCCCCTCCTGCGCTTCCACCAAGACAAAGACGCGATCGCCCACGTGGATGTCCGCCAGCGTGGGCTGCTCCACGTCCGGCACACGGAACTGCGTGTTCTCATCGGTTAGCAGCGCTTTCTCGCCAGCGCCTGTGGCCACAGTAAGCGTCTGGCCTTCGATGGCCGTGATTTCGCCCTTCAGAGCGCCCACTGGCACCGGCGGAAGCAGGGCCACCCACCGCGCCAGGAACTCACCCGCTTCGTTTCTGCGCCCCAGGACGAGCACCGTGTCGCCAACCTGGAGATCAGCCAGCGTCGGCTGTTCCACACCAGGCATGCGATAGCGCGTGCCGGCATCCACCGACACCGCAAGTTCTCCGCGCTTGGTGCTGAGCGTGAATCCGCTCTGTGACTTGGCCTCTATGCGCCCTCGCACCGCCGGCCCACTGGGGGGCTGCGCCGGTTCCTGCGCCATCGCAGCGCCAGTTACGCTGAGCAGGAGCAGCGCGACCAGCCCTATGCCTAACCATTTGCTTTTGAGTCTCATTTTTCTCCCTCCTTAAGTTTGGGCAAACCCTGCTCTGCCTGAGCGGCGCGACCAGGTATTCGTCCCTGTGTTCGCTCTGCAGTATAGAGGCTACATACTATGCGCGTATTGCTAAAATGTAAGAAATCTGTAAAACCTGGCGACTTTTGCCGAGGTGCCAGGCCAATGGTATAATCGAAACGTGTCTTCCGATACTGTATGCCGTACCACCGAGAAAGGAGAATATGAGCGTCCAGCTTGTAGATGTCGGAGATCTGCCTTGGATGCCGCATCGCACCTACAGCGGAGTGTACGCCCGATCTGTGGTGGACAGCGGAATCAGCACTGACCTGGAGGTAAAAGTCGTCCGCATCACTCCAGGGGCGCAGGTGCCGCCGCACACACACCAGCGGTCTGCAGAGACCTTTTACGTGTTATCAGGGGAGGGAACCTTCTACGTGCAAGGGGATTGGGTGCCTTGTCACGAAGGGTCTTGCGGCCACGCCAAGGCTGGCACCGTACACGGCGCCAAGAACACTGGAGAAGGCGATCTGCTGTTGTTGGCCATCTTCACCCCTCCACTGGACCAGGGAAACCGTCCATGTCCGAGCCATACAGGATTGTAGTCAAGGTGCTCTCGGCGGACGGCACCTGCGATTTCGGCCACCAGGTCGACGACGAGATCCTCTTCGGTGGGGAGACCATCCAGGGGCGCGTTTGCCTGCGTGCCCTGTACAGTTTCTTGCCCGAGGTATTCGCCATGCGCTGTGGCGCCGAGTTCCCCTGGCTGGATGCTGAGCACAAAGATGCAGCGGCTCATGCCTGCCCCGACGCCTACAATCCCGTGGTCTTGATGCGCAGAGTCAGAGAAGAGTAGGGCGGAAGGAAAAGCCCTTGGACAGATGTTCCACGTGGCAGGAGCGTATCCTTCCCCTGCTGGTGTTGCTGGGCCTTCCTCTGCTGTTGGCCTGCCGGGTTCCTACTGCCATGCCGCTTCCCACGCCAGACGAACGAGCGATATACGCCATGATGACGGAGAAATACACTTCGTGGGGCATCATCTTCAGCGTTCAGGACATGTCCGCTGACGAGAGCGCCCGGATCTTGCAGGCCCTGCAAGCGATCCAACCCCCACAAGGTCTCGAGGCCTTGCACGAGCAAGCCCTGGACGCCTACCGGCACATCTGCAAAGGAAAGCTGCTCTTGCCCGGCGCAGACAGCCTGGTGCGCGCTGAAGCATACTTCATGATCGACTGGGGCATTGGCCGTTTGCTAGAGTACCGCGAACAGCTTGGGGCTTATTGTCGATAGACGATTGAGTAGAGAAGGTTTATGAAGATACTGGCCATCAGTGATGAGGTCGTACCCCAGATCTACAGCGCGGGCATCAAAACCCGCTTCGCGGACGTGGACCTGGTGTTGAGCTGTGGCGACCTGCCCGCCTATTACCTGGAATACATCGTCACCATGCTGAACATTCCGCTGTACTACGTCATGGGAAACCACGCCGAGGAGATCACCATCACCTCGGATGGTGAACGCATCGGCCCAGGAGGCTGCGTGGACATCGATGGCAAAGTGGCGGAATGCCGAGGGCTGCTGTTCGCCGGATTAGAAGGCTCCATGCGCTACAGGAGCGGGCCACACCAGTACACCCAGGCTGAGATGAGCCGCAAGGCATTGCGTCTGAGCGTCAGGCTGCTGCGCAAGCGCCTTGCCAAGGGGCGGTGGCTGGACATTCTGGTCACCCATGCGGCCCCCCTTGGCATCCACGACGGCAGTGACCTCTGCCACACCGGCTTCCGCGCCTTTCCCAAGCTCATGGAACGCTTCAGACCACAGTACTTGATTCACGGCCACAGGCACGTCTATAATCGCTTACAGCCCACCATGACCCAGTACCACGACACAATGGTGATAAACGCGCACCCATATCGCGTACTGGAGATTGAGGCCCCAACGAATCACCGGGAAGAGATACACAGTGAGCCAGAAGGAGAGCTTGGCTGCGCACGCTGACTGTGAACGCGTACTGCCGAAGGGTTTCTTATGGATCATGGATCACCGTTACTACCTGAGCTAGGAACACGGCAGCGACGTCGGAGCTGAAACTGCGACCCGGGATTTCGCGGGGCGCTTTGGCCGACACAGCTTGAAACAATGGTTGGCCAGCACACTGCAGACGTGGAAAGCCAGAGTTCGCTCTCGGTTCGGATCAACAGACTCATCGCACAATGTAGAAGGGGCAGAAAATGATCGAGCAAGCTAACGTAGTATCCATATTCGGCAGCTCACAGGCACAACGCGGCAGCCTGGCTTACGAAGAGGCAAGGCAGATAGGAGCGCTTCTGGCTCAAGAAGGGCTGACAGTGTGCAGCGGTGGGTATGGTGGCGTCATGGAAGCGGTCAGCTGTGGAGCCAAGGAAGCCGGCGGCTTGGTCATCGGTGTGACGACCGACTGGTTCAGCCACCTGGCTGCCAATGCCTGGGTGGACAAAGAGATCCGCACAACTACGTTCCTGGAACGCCTGCGAACGATCATCGAAGTGGCTCATGGCTACCTTGCGCTCAAAGGCGGCATCGGCACTTTGACCGAGATCAGCACTGTTTGGAGTCTGCTGCAGATCCGCTCCATTCCACCAAGACCCTTTGTGCTGCTCAGCGACCCCTGGCAGGGTCTGTTCGATTTTTGCGCGGATGAGCTGATCATTCGCCAGCGCGACTTTGCGCATCTGCACCTGGCCCACACGCCCGAAGAGGCGGTTCAGACTCTGGTCAAGTCGCTGAGAGCGGAGATGTCATGATCCACACGGCCAAGTCGCATTCCTTTGGGCTCGTGGACCTTGCGCTGCTGGGGCTGGTGATCGTATGGGGTGTCAACTTTGCCGTAGTCAAGTCGGCCCTGTCAGAAATGACGCCGCTGGCTTTCAATGCCCTGCGCTTCATCGGGGCATCGCTGGTCACCCTGATCCTCACCTGGATCGTCGAACGGGACCTATCCATCGTTCGTCGTGACTGGCGACTGTTGTTGGTGTTGAGTTTCTTTGGCAATTTTGCCCATCAAGCTCTGTTCATCAGCGGCATAGCGCGTACCAGTGCCAGCAATTCCGCGCTCATCCTGGCGGCTGTGCCCATTTTCGTGGCTCTCATTGGCACCCTCCTGCGGTCCGAGAAGCTCCATGGCCGCAATTGGATAGGCATCCTGCTCTCGTTCATCGGCATCTTCCTGCTTGTCGGCAGCAGCGGTGCAGGCATCGGAACAAGCAGCCAAACCCTGGCAGGCGACCTGCTGGTGCTCTGCGCCACAATCCTATGGGCTGTGTACACCACATTCTCCAAGGGTCTGATGCAGCGTAACTCGGTGCTCAAGGTGACAACCTGGATGATGGTCATCAACGCGCCACTAATGCTCCTGGCAGCGCTTCCTGAGCTGCGGGCTCAGGACTGGAGTGCCATTTCCACGCAGAGTTGGCTGGGCCTGCTCTACTCTGCTGTGCTGGCCATCGGCATTGGCTACGTGATCTGGAACACCGGGGTGCAGCGCCTGGGCAGTGCACGGACCGCAATCCATTCCTACCTCACGCCCTTGGTCACTGTTGTTGTGGCCTGGATCTTCCTGGGCGAAAGCATGCAGCCACTCCAAGTCCTCGGAGCGGTGGGGATTCTGGTGGGTGTAGCCCTGGGGCGCTACCGGCCCAAGAACTGAGAACCCAGATGAACCGTATCCCTTTCCGCTTACGTGGGCAGTTCAGGCGAAACTCGCTGCCTGCGGGGTTTCGGGCACTGCAGTGGCATAGCCAAGCACTGCAAAAGCGTATGACCTTTGCCGTCCATCTACCTGCGGCCTACCACGAGCAGCCCACCAAACGCTGGCCGGTGCTTTACCTGCTGCATGGTTCAGGGCACGATCACCAGTCCGTGCTTCGCGAGGTCTGTCTCCAAGACGCTGTGGCAATGCTGGGCGAGGCCATACTCGTCATCCCAGACGGCGACCAGGGCTGGTGGCTGGACAGCCCGATGCTGAGCGCTACCCTCTATGGTCAGTATGTACTCGAGTTGATTGAATTCGTGGATCACCACTACCGCACCATCCCTAACCGCACAGCACGGGGCGTCTGCGGCTTTAGCATGGGCGGCTACGGTGCCATGCTGCTTGCCGGCCAGCATCCCGAGGTGTTCGGCGCAGCGTCATCGCTTCTCGGTCCTCTGGACATCGCGCAGATGTTCCCAGACTATTACCGGCTGAAGCTGCTGCTGGGGTCCAACCTGACGATCTGGCAGCGCTACAACCCAACGCACTGGGCAGCGAAACTGGCCAACACGGCTCTCCAGTTCTGCACCGCCGAAGAGGCCTTTGACCGCCCACAGAACGAAGCTTTCGCTGCCGCCTTGCGGTCGTTGCACATCCCCTTCGAATACCACGTTTACCGCGGTGAACACGACACGGCTTTTGTACGGCAACACATCGGAACACATTTCGCGTTCCATCGCCGCTGCCTTGAGCAGCGCACGTAGGGGGACCCGGCTATTGATCAATTGGCCAAGCACGAGGCCAAACCATCCTGCTGACAGAGCCGAGGCCCGTGGTGTGCCGCTGCCTTGCCTCCTTGGGGTTTGCTCCTCAGTGCAGAGCTTGCATCCTACGCATTCCGATTGACAATCCAAGAACCAAGTGTACAATGGTGTTGGCACGTGTTTCTGCTGGCCGGGGACATCTGGCAACCCACAGTGTGCTGCGTTAACCGTTCGTCGCTCGACCGGATTGCTAAACTCAGCCAGTCGTTTTCATGCGATAATCGAACCAAAGGGAGTTAGCAATCCCGTCCAAGTGGGATCCTTCGGCAGTTGATGCGCGAAGCAATGAACCGGCAACCAAGCTTGAGAAACGAGGCGGACATGAACTTGAAGGAACTGGCTGCAGCCCAAGCGATCGAGTGGGTGGAGAATGGCATGGTCATAGGCCTGGGAACAGGGTCTACCACGCGCTATGCTATTGAGATGATCGGCAAGCGCCTGCGCGACGGAACGTTGCGGGACATCATCGGCGTGCCAACCTCAAGTGGAAGTGCGAAGCTGGCCAGAGAAGCGGGCATACCGCTTACAACCCTGCAAGAACATGCGCTGATCGACCTGACCATTGATGGCGCGGATGAAGTGAGCCCCGATCTCACGCTGATCAAGGGCCAGGGGGGAGCATTGCTGCACGAGAAGATTGTGGCCCGTGCCTCGCGACGGGAAATCATAATCGTCGATGACTCTAAGCTGGTGCCTGTGCTGGGCAGCCGGTCCCCCCTTGCCGTTGAGGTCATCCCCTTTGGATGGGGTACCTACCTGGGGACGCTCAGAGACCTTGGCTGCGAGCCCATACTGCGCTTGCGGGGCGCTGAACCCTACCTGACGGATGAAGGCAACTACATCGTGGACTGTCACTTTGCACATATTGACGACCCAATGAAGCTGGAACGTGAACTTAACCTCATCCCCGGCGTGGTTGAGAATGGGCTCTTCATTGGCCTGGCCTCGCTGGTCTATGTGGCTGCCGAATCCGGCGTTCGCGAATTAAGGCCCCAATGAGGGGCCGCCGTAGTATTCGTCTCAGTGGTCAGGAACGACTAAAGTCGTTACTACGAGCACAGCTCAGATGACTTCAGGCAATCCTCCGGGCAGTGGCCAGCTCGAACGCATTCCAAGGGACCTATGAAAGGCGACAAACAACTGATGGACTGGGCATTTACACTCGGTACGGTACGTGGGATCAAGATCAAGATCCACCTGACCTTCCTGTTGGTCATCCTCTGGGCAGCATACAATTGGGGCGTCACTTTGCGTCGGGGCAGCTCGGGCGCACTCTTCGGCATCGCTCTGATTGCCGTCCTCTTCCTGTGTGTGGTGCTGCACGAACTAGCGCACAGCTTCGTGGCCATGTTCTACGGCGTGCAAGTACGCGAGATCGAACTCTCGCCCATCGGCGGGATGGCCAAGATGGATGCGCTGCCAGCGAGACCCTACCAGGAGTTTGTGATGGCCCTGGCTGGTCCGCTGGTCAATCTAGTCATCGCTGTCCCTCTGGGCTGGGTGGTGCTGTTGATGGTGAAAGGTGGTTTCATCAAGAGCATGGGACACCTCGTCTACCTGATGAGCAAGCCGTCCTGGCAGGGTTTCATCCTCAACCTGTTTGCTTCGAACATCCTGCTCGCGCTGTTCAACCTGATCCCTGCCTTTCCCATGGACGGCGGGCGAATGCTGCGCAGCACCCTTGCCTGGGCAATAGGCCAGCGTCAAGCCACCAGGTGGGCGGTGCGCGTAGGTCAGGGATTATCCAGCCTCATGGCCGTGGCTGGGTTGCTTTCCGGGAACCTGATGCTGGTTCTCATTGGCATCCTTGTCTCTGTAGGCGCGCACCAGGAGGGACGGTTCACAGACCTACAGGCCGTACTGGGGGAAATGCAGGTCGGACAGGCGCTGATCACGCCTTGCCCAATACTGTCATCGGATGACACTCTGCAAGTGGTGATGGAACGGGCGTTGCACGGTCATGCGGCTCCATTTGCTGTGGGCGAAGAGGACCGCCTGGTCGGCTGGTTGACCCAGGTGGACATCCGGTCGGCCCTGGCAACCTACGGGCCGGACGCACGCGTAGGGGACATTATGCAGAAAGATTTCCTGTCGCTGCCGCCGACCGACACGCTCGTCCACGCGCGCCAGGTGATGGCGACATCAGGGCTGCGGGCTCTGCCGGTGACTGCGGAGGGCCAACTTATCGGTATCGTTACCGCCCAACACATCCAGGAGATCTATACCCTCCTCGCCGCGCAAGAACAAAGGCAGCAAAACTAGGCGCCACACCTGGCAGGTGCCGGTCACTTGGTCATGCTAACAAGTCACGTGGAACAGGGCAATCACCGCACCTTCGGCCTTGTTCCAGGCCCGGATGGCTTCAGGGGTAGGCAGGAGGCGCACGTGGCAGCCCCGCTCATCAAAAAATCCCTGTGCCTGGTCATCGAGATGCACCAGGCCGTACTGCCCCGCGCCAATGATCAGCAGCCGGGCACTCTCCTCAAAGACATACTGGGCCTCCGCCAGAGAAATGCGGTGCGACGTACCATACACGCTCTTGGATAGCTTCTTCTTCCGGTTCTTGACCGTGCCATCCAGCCGGATGATCACGTCATGCTCAATTTTCTCTCCTTGAATAGTGATCGAGCCAAAGCTGGCAGCCTGGATTCTTGGCTTCATGGCCTCCTCTCCTCCGAAATGCGTACACGCTCACATGGCCCCGGGCAAATCCCATTATACTCCATGTGTGCCATACCGGCCTGCCGTGCCTTGCCATCCGCATCCTTTTGCACTAGAATCTATAACGGTCGTCTGCAGCGTGGCACGCGGCGTCAGCCAGAGTCATGACGAAGGCCGCCACTGCGAGCGTGCAATTGATGTCTTGCGAACACGCTCTCGAATGTACAAAAGCGAGGGTAGTATGAAACTCCTGTCTTCTCCCGTCAGCGCATTTGAACTGGACCTGCCAACCACAGCCGGAGAATGCGCTCTGGCAATCATGGAAGCCGCTCTGCAGGCCGTGGATCCTGGAGAAGCAGTAAAACGGGCCCTCCGCCTGGAGGGCGAGGCTCTGCAAGTGGGCGAGCAGCGCTATGACCTTGCTGCGTACGAGCACATCTACGTCGTTGGGGCAGGCAAAGCAAGCGCGCCCATGGCTGTGGCGCTGGAGGGCATCTTTGGCGAGGGCATTACCGCTGGCTGGATCAACGTCAAGGACGGCTACACCGCGCCAACACGCACCGTCGCCATCCACGAAGCTGGCCACCCGCTGCCCGACGCACGCGGCGTCGAGGGCAGTGGGCAAATCGCTGCTCTACTGCGCCAGGCCGGTCCGAAAGACCTGGTATTCTGTCTCATTTCTGGCGGGGGCTCGGCCTTGATGACCCTGCCGGTGGAAGGCATCACCCTTGGTGACATGGCGATCCTCACCCAGGCCCTGCTTCGCAGCGGAGCCACGATCAACGAAATCAACTCTATCCGCAAACACCTCTCTCAGTTCAAGGGCGGACACCTCGCCCGGCTTTCCCAACCAGCGCAGGTCATTGCGCTCATCCTTTCCGACGTCATCGGCAACCCTCTGGATGTCATCGCTTCTGGCCCGACGAGCCCTGATCCGACGACCTTTGCCCAGGCCCACGCAGTGCTGGACAAGTACAACCTGCTGCATGACGTACCAACCGCTATCGTGGAATACCTGCAGCAGGGGATGGATGGCCAGATATCGGAGACACCCAAAGCGGACGACAAAGCCTTCCGACGTGTACAGAATGTGATCATTGCCAGCAATGAACACGCAGCCCAGGCAGCCCAGGCAAAGGCACGTCAACTTGGCCTGAACAGCATGCTCCTTTCTACCTTCGTCGAGGGAGAGGCGCGGGAGGTGGCCAAAGTCTTTGCCGCCATAGCGCGAGAGATCGCGAGCTCGGGTCGGCCCATTCCCCGGCCAGCCTGCATCGTCGCTGGAGGGGAGACGACGGTCACCGTACGCGGGCAGGGCCTGGGCGGGCGCAGCCAGGAACTGGCAATGGCTGCAGCACCACTAATCGCCGGGCTGGACAACGTAGCGGTGATTGCCCTGGGCACAGATGGCACCGATGGCCCTACAGACGCGGCAGGCGCGATCTGCACCGGGCGCACCGCCAGCCGCGCAGCACAAAAAGAGTTATCCATCACCAGCCATCTGGCGGACAACGACGCCTATCACTTTTTCCAGGCCCTCGGTGATTTGATCATTACCGGTCCTACGAATACCAACGTCAATGACCTGATCTTTATCTTTGTTTTTTGATTTCACCGCTGAGCACGCAGAGAACACAAAGAGGTCTCATTCCTTCTGCGCACTCTGCGAAGCGTCTCGCCGTCTGCAACAAAGCGCCCTGCCATCACCTGGGCGCGGTCCGGCGAGGCGACGTTCTCAGCAGTGAACGGGATTACGGAGTACTGCATCAATCGCTAAACCTACGCAGCCGTCTTCATATCGTTCAACACCCGCACTTCGCCAGAGCACAGCGCAGGCCGTCTCGCGCCAGCGGGCCGTTCGTCCCCGCTTGACGGGGGCTCCCCCTGTCTCAGGACGACACCTTCGTCTGAGGGACCGACACCTTCGGCCGAGGCGGCCCGAACGGGGTGCAAGTATCCGACCAAAGAGGTTCAGCCACCTTCGATGCACGAAACAGTAGGAGACACGCCTATGCTGCGAACCAAAATCGTCTGCACCATCGGTCCCGCCAGCCGCTCCTTGGAGATGCTCAAGGAAATGATCATCAGCGGCATGAATGTGGCACGCTTGAATTTCTCCCACGGAGATCGCGACTATCATGGCGAGAATGTGCGCACCATCCGCAAAGCGTCAGAAGCAGTGGGCAAGCCGGTAGCGGTCCTCATGGACCTCCAGGGCCCCAAGCTGCGCGTGGGCAAGATGGAAGGGGATGGGGTACTGCTCAAGGAGGGCGAAGAGATCATCTTGACCTCGAGATCGGTTGTCGGCCATGCTGGGGAGATCCCGGTACAGTACAGCAACCTGCCCCAACTGGTGGAAGCAGGCGACCGCATCCTGATGGACGACGGCCTGCTGGAAGTCGTCGTCCTCGACTCCACGGAGACGGATATCCAGTGCCAGGTGATCACCGGGGGACTGCTGCAGAGCAACAAAGGCATGAACTTGCCGCGTGCTCATACCAGCATCCCGGCCATCACCGAAAAAGACAAGCTGGACCTCAGCTTTGCTATGGAACACGGGGCAGACTGGGTTGCGCTATCCTTCGTGCGCAACGCCAATGAGGTGGTAGCCCTGCAGGAACTTGTGCGCAGGCAGTGCGCTTTTGGGCGTCTTACGCCAGTGATTGCCAAAATCGAGAAACCCGAGGCCATACAGAACATTGACGCTATCATCGCCGCAGCAGACGGCATCATGGTAGCGCGCGGCGACCTGGGCATTGAGGCTTCTCCAGAGGAAGTGCCGATGATGCAAAAACGGATCATCAAGAAATGCAACGAAGCCGGGGTGCCCGTGATCACTGCTACCCAGATGCTGGACTCGATGATGCGCAACCCTCGACCTACGCGCGCTGAAGCCAGCGATGTAGCCAACGCCATACTCGATGGCAGCGATGCCATCATGCTCTCTGGGGAAACGGCCATCGGTCACTATCCTCTCCAAGCCCTGCGAACTATGGTGAGGATCGCTGAGCATGCCGAAGTTGAACTGCGGCAGAGGATTGCCCTTGTGCCCCTGTCACGGCCCAAGACAGAAGGCATTGCCGAGGCAGTAAGTCATGCTGCACGTGAGACAGCTCAAGACCTCAATGCGGCGGCAATCATCACCCCAACTGTTTCCGGGCACACGGCGCGTATGGTATCCAGATATCGGCCCACGGCGCCGATTATCGCCGTCACACCCAGCCCAATGGTGCAAAGACAGCTCTGCCTTTACTGGGGCGTGTATCCATTGCTGGCGAAAAGGACCGCCAATACCGATCAGATGCTCGCCGATGCCGTGGGTACGACAAGGGAACATGGCCTTGTCCAGCCTGGCGAGCTGGTGGTGGTCACAGGAGGAGCAGCAGGCAGTGCCCCAGGCACCACCAACCTGATCAAAGTGCAGGTGGTGGAGCGTATCCTGACCTCAGGCACAGGGATAGGAGAGCGGTCAATCCAAGGACAGGTCAGGTTGATTGGTGATACTTTGCCAGATCCAGTGGACATCGCAGCCTCGGACATTCTGGTCGTACAGCGGACGACACGAAAACACGTCCCTTTGGCACGCAAAGCGGCGGGGCTTGTGGTGGTCGAAGGCGGGATGGCCTCACATGCAGCGCAGATGGCCCTTGAATTGGGCCTGACGGCGATTGTCGGTGCCAAGGATGCAGTCCTGGTGCTGCAGGACAAGCAAGTGGTTACATTGGATCCAGGTTGTGGCAGGGTCTACGAGGGGCCGGTCAGAGTGTAACCGTTTTGCAGCCACGGGCGCAACGGTGATAGAATTATGGAGCTGTGAAGACTTGGAAGTTTGTCAAACTCGCAAAGTCTGCCGCACTGAACTTGTCAGAAGGGAGAAGAAGTGAACAAAAAGACCGTGAGAGACATCCAGGTCGCGGGAAAACGCGTCCTGGTCCGTGCGGATTTCAACGTGCCGCTGGACGAAGCAGGCCAGATCACCGATGACAGACGGATTCAAGCCGTTCTGCCTACCCTCCAGTACCTGCGGCAACAAGGAGCCAGGGTCATCCTGTGCTCGCATCTGGGCAGGCCAAAGGGAAGAGTGGTCGAGGGCCTTTGCCTCACGCCGGTAGCCAAGCGATTGTCTGAACTCCTGTGCACGGAAGTGGTAAAAACGGACGACTGCATTGGCTGCGACGTGGAGCGGGTAGTGGCAGTAATGAAACCTGGCGACGTCGTCCTGCTGGAAAACCTGCGTTTCCACGCCGAAGAGCGAGCGAACAATCGCGATTTCGCCAAGCAATTGGCAGCTTTGGCCGACATCTACGTCAATGATGCATTTGGCACTGCGCACCGCGCCCATGCATCCACAGAAGGTGTGACTCATTTCTTGCCTGCTGTTGCCGGCTTTCTCATGGAGTGTGAAATCACCTTCCTGGGTCAAGCGCTGTCCGAACCAACCCGCCCCTTCGTGGCCATACTGGGCGGGGCCAAAGTCTCGGACAAAATCGGCGTGATCGAGAACCTGCTGCCCAAGGTGGACCAGCTCATCGTTGGCGGTGGCATGGCCAACACGTTCTTCAAAGCACAGGGACACGAGGTGGGAGCGTCGCTGCTGGAGGACGACAAGGTGGACCTGGCCAAGGATCTGCTAAAGCGCGCCGCTGACAAGTTGTCGCTGCCCGTTGACGTAGTGGTTGCCGACGCCTTCGCCGCCGATGCCAAGCACAAGACAGTCCCCGTGGACAAGGTGCCAGCGGACTGGCGAATTCTGGACATCGGCCCAAAGAGTGTGAAACAGTTCATCAAGATCCTGAAGAGAGCCAAGACCGTGGTCTGGAACGGACCGATGGGCGTGTTCGAGTTTCCTGCCTTCGCGGTGGGGACGGTAGCCATTGCTCAAGCCCTGGCCGAGACCGAGGCGACAACGATCATCGGTGGCGGAGACTCGGCGGCTGCAGTGGAGCAGGCCGGGCTATCCGATCAGATGACCCACATCTCCACCGGCGGCGGGGCATCGCTGGAGTTCCTGGAGGGCAAAGGCCTGCCCGGAGTGGACGCGTTACAGGACAAATAGACACGTGAGTCGCTGCTCGTTGTTCGCGACTCACTACTCATGACTCACGAGAGGAGCATCTATGGCGGACCTGGACTTTATCCGCAAGCTGGTCATTCGTGCGGACACCAAGATCGTGCTTCTGGTGATGGACGGCATCGGCGGGCTGCCCATGGAAGAGGGTGGCCTGACTGAATTGGAAGCAGCAAGTACGCCGAACCTAGATGCCCTTGCTGCCAGCTCCACTTGCGGCCTCACCATTCCCATTTCTCCCGGCATCACCCCTGGAAGCGGGCCTGGGCATCTGGGCGTTTTCGGCTATGACCCCTGCCGCTATATCATCGGACGGGGCGTTCTGGAAGCGCTGGGAATCGACTTTGACCTGCGGCCGCAGGACATTGCCGCCCGGGGCAACTTTTGCTCTGTTGACACAGAGGGCCGCATCACGGACCGCCGGGCAGGCCGCATCCCAACGGAAAAGAACGTTGAGCTGGTAGGACTGCTGCGCGAGAAGGTGAAGCTGCCCGGAGTCGAGCTGTTCATTGAAACGGTGAAAGAGCACCGCTTCGTGTTGGTGCTGCGCGGCAAAGGCCTTGCTGGTGATTTGACCGAGTCAGATCCACAGCAACTGGGTGTACCACCTCTGCCGATTCGCCCTTTGGAAGGCGCACCACATGCAGAGGCATCCCAGACGACAGCCGATCTGGTCAATCAGTTCATCGCGCAAGCGCAGCAGGCGTTGGCAGACCAGCACCCAGCCAACATGGTTCTCCTGCGCGGCCTGGACAAGCGTCCAGCCATTCCCAGTATGAGCGAGGTCTTTGGGCTGCGTGCGGCTTCCATTGCCGTGTATCCGATGTATCGCGGCTTGGCCAAGCTCGTCGGCATGACCGCACTGCCGAGCGGCAGCACACTGGCAGACGAATTCGATACCCTCGAAAAGTTCTGGCCAGACTATGACTTCTTCTACCTGCATTTCAAGTATACGGATAGCAGAGGCGAGGACGGTGACTTTAGAGGCAAAGTGGCAGTTATCGAGGAATTCGACACGTACGTACCTCGCGCTCTGGACTTACAACCAGACGTAGTGATAGTCACCGGGGATCACTCCACGCCGGCTCTGCTGAAAGCACATAGCTGGCATCCGGTGCCAACCATGCTTTACTCGCGCTATTGCCGCTGCGATGAGGCTCGAGAGTACAGCGAGCGTGCCTGTGCCCGTGGGGCGCTGGGGAACTTGAACGCTGTCGATCTGATGCCCCTTGCTCTGGCCAACGCTCTGCGCCTGGCCAAATTCGGCGCGTAACCATTCTGCCTGCAAGCCACTTGTAGTGACGGCTTCAGTCGCTGGCCCGAGGTCCTTGTTGGGAACGACTCAAGTCGCCACTACCAGTCTGCATCAAGAAAGAAAGGAAATCCACCACGTCAGCCTCCCGCACGTTGCCTGTTGGCAAACTAGACCCTGACTTGCTCGCCAAACTGCTCCAGCTCCAGGGGTGGCCTGATGAGCGGGTGGTGCTCGGACCGCGCATCGGCGAAGATGCGGCGGTGATTGACCTTGGCGACCGCTACCTGGTAGCGAAGACAGATCCCATCACCTTCGCGACTGAGGAAATCGGCTGGTACCTGGTGCAGGTCAACGCCAACGACCTGGCCACGACCGGAGCTGTGCCCCGCTGGCTGCTGGTGACCCTGCTCCTGCCGGAGGCAAGCAGCACTCCTGAGCTGGCCCAGCGGATCTTTGGCCAGATTGACGCTGCGTGTCGAGAGCTGCACATCGCCATCGTGGGGGGACACACGGAGGTGCCCTATGACCTGGATCGCCCGCTGGCCATCGGCCACATGCTGGGGGAGGTGAACAAGGACAAGTGCATCGTCACAGGCGGCGCTCACGTCGGTGACGACATCGTGCTGGTGAAAGGGATTGCCATCGAGGGCACGGCGATCATGGCCCGCGAGAAGGCAGAAGAGCTACGACAACGCGGCTACTCCCAAAGCTTGATAACGCGTGCCCAGAAGTACCTCTACGACCCTGGGATCAGCATCGTGCGTGAAGCGTTCCTGGCAGTCGAGTCCGTCGTGATCCATGCCATGCACGACCCAACCGAGGGCGGCCTGGCTACTGGCCTACATGAACTAGCCAGGGCTGCAAACGTTGGCGTATGGGTGGATGCGGAGGCCATCCTGGTTTGGCCCGAGTGCGCCTTGCTGTGCGCCGAGTTCGGCTTGAATCCATGGGGCATTATTGCTTCGGGCGCCTTGCTCGTTGTGCTGCCCCACGAACAGACACCCGCCTTGTTGTCCGTCTATCAAAGGGAAAACGTAACCTGCGCTCTGATTGGGCACGTCACAAGCGCTGATGAGGGGCTGAAGCTAAAGAGCGGGGCAGCTACCATCGACCTGCCCCGCTTCGATCAAGACGAAATCACCAAGCTCTTCTAATGGCTAGACCTGACAGGCCTTTTCACTTCTTCGAGTTTCGCTTCTTCCAGGCAGCAACCAGCTTCTCGGCCATGGCTGCCTCTTCAGAAGCAGTACGCACCTTGCCATCGAGACGAGCATACAGCAGTTGCTCCAATATCTTCCCATAGATCGGGCCAGGCGGAATGCCCTGCTGCTTGAGAAAGCCCCCCTTGATGTGCGGCCGCACCCAGCGCAGCTTTCGCAGGTACAGAAGAACGTTGTCACGAGCGGCTGGCGAATCCAAGGCGATGGAAAAAGCCATGAGCGCCTGCGGGGAGTAATAATGCAATAAACGATAGATGCGGCTAGGCTTCAAGTCTGGCTTGTCAAGTCTCCAGGCACGAGCCCGGAGCTCCCGGAGCTCTCGCAGCAACTTGGCAACTCCCCGGCTGAATCTCAGTCGATCCAGGAAGCGCTCCAATTGTGGCCTCGTTAGCCGGTAGGTCAGCAGAGCCAAGAGCAAGCCTCTCCTGTCCTCCGCAGAGCAAGCGCTGAAAGGGCTGACTTTAGCCATCTCAGCATCGTCCGGCACAATCACCTTCTCTTGCTCTGCCATGAGTTCGACCTGCTGGAACTTTGCCACAAGCCACTGGTCGTAGGTCAATCCCGGCTCCAGATGGCGCAGCACGCCCAGTTCTGCCAGGCGCTTGACGATTTCCCCTGGTGCCTGCTCATCCAGTATCAGATCCAACTCGTGGCGCAACCTTTGACCGGTAACCCGGTCGAGCAGATCTAGCGCATTGTCGATCAGCTCAGCGGTACGCGTCTCAATGCTGAAACCAAGACGTTGTTCCAGACGAGCTGCACGGAGAATGCGCGTAGGATCTTCTACAAAGCTCAGATTATGCAGCACGCGGATCAACTTCTCACGAAGGTCGCGCTCGCCACCGTAAAAGTCCAGCAACGCGCCATATCGGTCCCGATCCAGGCAGATGGCCATGGTATTGATGGTGAAATCACGCCGGTACAGATCCTGCTTGATTGAACTGCGCTCGATTTCCGGCAGCGCAGTCGGATGTTGATAGAACTCGGTCCGAGCCGTGACGAAATCCAGCCACGGCGGCAGGTTGGTGCCGGCAGTACCGCCCAGGATCACCTTAGCCACACCGAAGCGATCATGGCTGCGCACCCGGCCCCTCAAATGCTTGGACAGTTCCTTAGCCAGAGCAATGGCGTCGCCTTCCACCACCAGATCCAGGTCAAGCGTGGCCAGACCCAGGAGCAGGTCACGCACAAACCCACCAACTACATAGAGCGAATGGCCCATTTTGTTAGCAGTGTCACGCGCCTGCACCAGGAGCTCAAGCAGCGGCGCTGGCAGAGTATCCTTGAGCAGTTGCTGGATCTCCTGGCGACGCGATGGACGCGCGTGGCCACTCCACAGTTTGATCAGGTCGGTCCGCGTTACAATCCCCAGAACATGTCCATTTTCCACCACCGGCACCTGCCCGACCCCATGATCCGTCATGACCTGTTGTACCATCGCCACGCTGTCCGAGGGAGATACAGCCATGTCCCCTGTGTGCATGTATAAACGCACGGTGGCCTCTCCCAGACCATGGTGCAGCGCACGGTCGATCTCGCGTCGCGTCAAGACGCCGCGCAGTTGCCCATCCTCCACAACAGGGAAACCCTCGTGTCCATAGCGTCGCATCAAGGTCTCGGCCTTGGACAACGGCATGTCGGGGTGCAGAGTGTGTACCCCAAAAGACATGATCTCCCTAACAGTTACCGGTGGCTTCACGTGTTCTTGCAGAGCGGCGTCCAATCGCTCGCGCACCTGCTTGAGGTCAGCGCCCTGGATCAGCGCAGCAGCAGCCGAACTATGCCCACCGCCACCAAAGGCGCGTGCAATTTCCCCAACGTCAATCGCGCGGCTGGAACCGCGGGCGATCAACTGGATCTGATCCTTGAAAACAAATAGCAGGAAGGACGCATCCGGGTCAAACACATCATCCAGCTTGTGCGCCAGGGTGGACAGCTCATCCAGATACTCATCCAGGTCAGCCACAGCAATCAGAATAGCCTGCTCCTGCAAGTAGCGCCATTCGGCACGTTCCACCAACTGGCCATAGACCTCCTGGTAGCGCCCATCCAAGGGATGGCGCAAGAAAGCGCAGACCACGTCAAGATTCGCTTCCTGCTCCATCAGCCAGGCGACACAGCGCACATCTCGCGCAGTGGTCGTAGGGTATGACAGAGAGCCCGTATCCTCGTGGATTCCCAGCAGCAGCAAGGTCGCTTCCAATGGAGTGAGGGAGACACAAAGTTCACGAAGCTTCTCCACCAGCAAGGAAGTAATCGCACCAACCTGGTCAATGGTGTACGACGCACGCGGCTTGGGCTCACCATGCATGGGATGATGATCAATGATCGTCAGGGCAGTCCTGTCACCCATGCCCTTGATCGACGACACGGACTGTGCATCCACAATGATCGCTTCCGTGACGCGCCGCCGAGGCAGTTCATCAGGCGACACAAACGGCAACTGATCGCCATACGAGGACACAAAAGCGCGTACCTCGCGGTTCAACCGCCGCGACAGAACCGGAATCGCCTCTGGATATAGCTTTGATGCCGCCAACTGCGCAGCCAGCGCATCAAAGTCTGTGCTTTCGTGGGTCAGGATGACCTTCAAGGTACTCCTCTACATAAAGTCCGTTGGGCAGCCCATTTGTAAAGCCGATGGATGCCTGGGCACGACTTTCTCAACGCGTTATTCCAACATAATTATGGCACAACAATGCTCCATTGTCAATGTGGAATAGCTTCCTAGACCTTAAGGGCTTGAGGAAACCTTAGGGGCTCAAGACAGGGCAAGAAAGAGCGAGGCCAGATGCGAGGAAGCCGTAGCGGATACCGTTAGCAAGGTTGCTCCCGCTAGGAAGCACCTGGATCGTGTCTGAAATGCCAACCAACGGACATTGGAGTTTTGTTTGGCCTACGATACGCATAGAGATGGGCTGACAATCCTCTATCAGAGATGCTTTTTCGCTCACCGAAGTAGTATGAAGTGGGACAAACCTCAGACAACGTGTTGTGGATCATGGGAGTTGCTGAAGGTCATTGGGGAAAAGCTTTGACTCCCTTTTATCCATTGCTGTCCAGTGTATGACGCAGGAGCGCACTTCTACAGTACCAGTTTCATAACGACCTTCTTGAAATCCTCCAAACTGACCTCTTCTTTGAAAACATCAAGCCTAAACTCCCTTTCCTTAGCATCATCTAGTATGTCTAACCCTAGGTCTTGCAAGCCCTTTCTAAACTCGTTCCGCCGGTTTAGTCCGTAGAAGCGTATGCATCCGTAGCTCCTAACATTAAAGAGCGAGTAGTCCTTATCGTTTTCGCGCACAAAAAAATTGAATATACCGTATTTGGTTGGCCGTTTGAGCCAAGGGGGGCGAGAACTCTCCTTCCTCGTGAATTCGTAGAGTTCCTTAATGACATTGGTAATTGCCTTATCGCTCACCTCATTCTCAACTGAATCAAAAAACTCTTTCTCAGTCCATATTGTTCCACGTCTCCCGGGACCCCCTATGTTCTTCTTTACCTCCAAGCCAAACATCTTAGTGATCAAGATCTCATAATCTTCGTACTTGTAGAACTCCATTTCTGCTGCGAAAATATCGAATTTTGTGTTTTGATTCATAAAGACAATCAGGTCTTTCAACTTGCTGCTAACCCTATCCATTAAGACAACAAACCTGAAATTCCCATCGTTCAAATTCCTCTCAATGTTTTCTAACAGAGCAGATACCCCCTCATCAGCAATACCAAATCGGTCTCTTAACTTCTGATTCAGGCCAACATTGAACTTCTCGTTAACCTGATCATCTATGATCCTCACGAATTCACTGAAATCATTATAACCATGCCACAAAGAGGCGCCGTAATCCAAGATTTGAGCGACAACCAATCTCTTATCGGGATTTTTATAGAGCTTTGTTTCGATGAGGTATATTTCTCCAGCACTGTCTATTCCTAGGGCATCGATCGGCCCACTACTTGTTGGAAATTCTCTTGCTATAATGAACAAGCTGATATCCTCCTTAATCTCAGACAGGGGGAGACTTTCTGGATTGTCATAAATGTACTTCTGCAAATAACCTTCTTGTTCGATCGGCGACCGCTCTATCTCCTTGGCATCCCTACCATTCCTTGAAACTACAATCGCCATGCTTCTCTCCTTTCTCAACAGAATCGTACAGTTGCCCACTGTCTCAGCGACGGATTTGGATTGGTGCCGCTACGACAGCTGTCCTAGCACTCTGCTTCCTGGCCTAGCCCTCATCTTACACGATTCTGTGAGAAATCCAACTTTGACTGGCCCTCCAAGTTGGGCTATAATGCATCAGGAGGGTGTCCATAGTGCATCTTCGAGAGAAGATTGGCTCGGCGTGGAAATGGCTGTATCCCGGCCTGGGGGTAAAGCGCTGGCTGGTGTTGCTGGTCTTGGGGCTGTTTCTACTCAGCCTGGGAGTCAGCTTCTTCTACGTTCAGATCTACCGGACTGTCGAGTTACCTGGCGCTGTGTCACCCATTGCCTACGCCCTGACGCTGCAGTTCCTACCGCACTGGCTGCGCGGGCTGCTGCTGGGAACGGCAGGCATCGCCTGTGTGGCAATGGCGGTTTTTCGCCTGAGCAAGTCATTGGTCTCGGCTTTCTTCCAGTCCGATCGAGAGAGTATTGTAGACGTGATCTACCGCCGCCGCGTGCGCCGACGGGGGCCGAACATCGTGGTCATTGGGGGGGGTACTGGCCTCTCGACGCTGCTGCGGGGTCTCAAGGAGTGGACCGACAACCTGACAGCCATTGTCACCGGGGCTGATGACGGGGGCAGCTCCGGGCGATTGCGCAGGGAGTTGGGGCTCTTACCCCCGGGCGACTTTCGCAACTGCATAACCGCTCTGGCTGAAGCTGAGCCGTTGATGACGTTGCTCTTTCAGTACCGCTTTGGCGAGGGGCTGGGGCTCAATGGCCATAGCTTTGGCAATCTGTTTATTGCTGCCATGGCCGGGGTCACTGGCGATTTTGGACAGGCCATTCGCCAATCCAGCAAGGTGCTTGCTGTTCGTGGACGTATCTTACCTTCCACCATGCAGAGTGTCATCCTGTGCGCCGAACTGGCAGAGGACACGGACGGCAACAACGGGCAATATCAGGTGCAGGGGGAATCTAGCATTCCCAAGGCTGGGGCGCCGATCGAGCGTGTGTTCCTGCAGCCAGGCGATGCGCGGGGATACGGTGAGTCGGTGCAGGCTCTGCTCGACGCGGACCTGATTGTCGTGGGCCCAGGCAGTCTGTACACCAGCATCTTGCCCAACCTGCTGGTCAAGGATATTGCCGCAGCACTCTGCGCTTCCGAAGCACCAAAGATCTATGCCTGCAACCTGGCCACCCAGGCTGGCGAGACGGATCACTACGATGCAGCCGACCATGTGCGAGCCCTGTACAGTCACGTGGGGGAAAGCCTCTTTGACTACGTTTTGGTGAACGATAACCTGGAGGTGCAAAAGCCAGCAAGTTGGAATGCAGAAATGGTCAAGCCCACAGCGGATGGGACGTACCGCTTGTGGCCTGCGGATCTGGTGGATGAGGAGACGCCATGGCGCCATGACCCCACGAAGTTGGCGCAGAGCATCATGAGCATCTATGCCAGCCATCGGAGGCAAAGCAGGTCTCGCATAAAGCTCCCTGTGGGCCTGATGTAGCACAGTCATCCTGATCGATACTGAGGTATTGGCACAACACTCCACCGCCATTGGGCTGGTGAGATCATCAACAACGGAGGAAAAGAAATGACAATCAGAGTCGGAATCAACGGTTTCGGGCGCATTGGGCGGCAGTCTTTCAAGGCCATGCTCGATTACTATCCGGGGGATATCGAGGTTGTGGCCGTCAACGATTTGTTCGATGCCAAGATGAACGCACACCTGCTCAGCCACGACTCCAACTATGGTGCTTTCCCCGGCACCGTTGAGGTAGTCGGCGACAACCTGCGCGTGAATGGCAAAAAACTGATCGTCATGGCACAGCGAGATCCGGCAAAGTTGCCCTGGGGTGATCTGGGTGTGGATATCGTAGTTGAGTCAACTGGCGTTTTTCGTGACGCGGAGAAGGCCGTCGCACACATTCACGCCGGAGCCAAGAAGGTCATCATCAGTGCACCAGCCAAGAATGAGGACATTACTATTGTGCTGGGTGTGAACGAAGAGAAATACGATCCTGCCAAGCATCACGTAATCTCGAACGCCTCCTGCACCACCAACTGCATCGCCCCTGCGGCTAAAGTCTTGCACGACAAGTTTGGCATCGTGCGTGGGCTGATGACCACCATCCACTCCTACACCACTGACCAGCGCATTCTGGATCTTCCGCACAGGGACCTGCGGCGGACGCGCGCCGCTGCCCTGAACATGATACCCACCACCACCGGAGCAGCCAAAGCGGTTGGTGTGGTCATGCCGGAGTTGAAGGGCAGGTTCGACGGGCTTGCAATTCGTGTCCCCACGCCGACGGTCTCTATCGTTGACTTTGTCGCCGAGGTGAAGAGGGAGACCTCCGTTGAGGAAGTCAATGCGGCGTACGAGGAAGCGGCCGAGGGGAAGCTCAAGGGCATTCTGGGGATTAGCATGGAACCCTTGGTTTCATTAGACTACAAGGGGGATACCCGCTCGTCCATCGTGGATGGGCTGTCCACGAGGGTTACTGCCAATTTGGTCAAAGTGCTCTCCTGGTACGACAACGAGTGGGGTTACTCTTGCCGCATCGCCGACCTGGTCAAGTATATCGGCGATAAGATGTAGGCACCTGTTCAGACAGCGCACTAGAGGGGATGAGATCACTATCCCATTCCCTCTTTGTCTCTAATGCTACTGGCGTTAGAGACTTTCGCTGTAGAGGAGGCGACATCAACATGCGCCGAATCGCCATGCTCAGCGTTCATACCTGCCCCATGGCCGCGTTGGGAGGCAAAGAGACCGGGGGCATGAATGTCTATGTGCGGGAGTTGAGCCGTGAGTTGGGTGCCCAAGGCCTGATCGTGGACATTTATACCCGTTTTCAAGACCCAACAAGCGAGCGCATACGCGACTTGTGGCCCAACGTGCGGGTGATCCATCTGCCGGCTGGGCCAGAGAAGCCATACAACAAGAACCTGGTCTACGACCACCTGCCGCAATTTGTGGCTGGCCTGCGTGAGTTCTCTGCGCGTGAGGGCATTGCCTACGACTTGCTGCATAGCCACTACTGGCTCTCAGGGTGGGTGGCACGTGAACTCGCGCGCGAATGCCCGCTGCCCACAGTACAAATGTTCCACACGCTGGGACGCATGAAAGACGCCGTGGCCCGCAATGAGGAAGAGAAAGAGACCGCCGCACGCATCGGTGTAGAGGGTGAACTGACGGACGAAGTTGATCGCATCGTCGCCGCAACCCCACTGGACAAAGCACAGATGGTAGAGCTCTACGGCGCCGATCCTGACAAAATCGTCGTCATCCCTCTAGGCGTGGACCTCGACATGTTCAGACCCATGCCCCGTGATGAAGCCATGACTGCTATCGGGGTCGAGCTACCTCAGGATCAGCGCCTTGTCCTGTTCGTCGGCCGGCTCGATCCGCTCAAAGGCCTGGATACATTGTTGAAAGCGATGTGCAAGCTGACGGAACTGGAGCCTGAGTTGGCCAAGTACCTGTGTCTGGCGATCATTGGGGGCGACGCTGATGACGATGGCTCCGACGTCGCTGGCCAACTCGAATGCCTGGACAAGCTGAAGGATGAGGTCGGCTTGCACGATCTGGTCGCCTTCCTCGGCTCGCGAGCGCAGGACACCCTGGCCTATTATTACTCCGCTGCCGAAGTCTGCGTGGTGCCTTCCCACTACGAATCTTTTGGGCTGGTCGCACTGGAAGCAATGGCCTGCTGCACGCCAGTCATCGCCTCGCGGGTTGGGGGGTTGCAGCACACTGTCGAGGATGGTGTGACAGGCTTTCTGGTGCCAGCGGGGGACGAAGATGCTCTGGCCGAGAAACTGCGGCTCATCCTGTTGGATGGCGAACTGCGCGAACGCCTGGCCGTCAATGCCCGTCAAAAGGCGCAGGGATACACCTGGCAAACAGTGGCGGAGCGTATCCTGAATGTCTACGAGGAGCTATGGCAATAAAGGGAGTAGAGCCGACACAATCCGCCCAACCCCATAGCGAACCCAACAGGCGGATGGTGATTGCTGCACACCCTGATGATCCCGAGTTCATCTGCGCAGGAACTGTTGCGCGTTGGATCAAGGAAGGCTCGCAAGTTGTCTATGTGATTTGCACCGATGGCAGCCGGGGCAGCAATGAGCCCGACATGCCACCAGAGCGTATGGCTCCTATCCGGCGTGCAGAGCAACTGGAAGCAGCTCGCATCCTGGGGGTCGAGACTGTCATTCTCCTGGATCATGAAGATGGCACACTTCAGCCCACCCTGGAGCTGCGCCGTGAACTGACCCGCCTCATCCGGCGCTACAAGCCGGACATTGTGGTTTGCGGGGATCCCACACGAATTTTCCACCGCAATACATACATCAATCACCCCGACCATCGGGCCGCAGCCGAAGCAGCGCTCTATGCCATCTTCCCGTCCGCTGGTACGCGCTTTGTGTTCCCCGAGCTGCTGGAAGAGGGATTGGAGCCACACAAAGTTCAGGAGATCTACCTCTACGGATCACCGGAGGCCGACACCTGGGTGGATATCACGGAAACGGTTGAGCTGAAGATCGCTGCGCTCAAGGCGCACCGCAGCCAGGTTGAGCCAGACTTTGTAGACAGAAGGGTCCGCGAATGGAATCGGGAACTCGGACGCCAACTCGGTGTTGACTACGCTGAGGAGTTCAGAAAGATCATCCTGCGATAGGAGGACATCCATTCGCCGTGCGCCGCTGTTCCAGGATTGACCAACGCCTCCAAAAAGTCAACACGCCCTTTTATTGCGCTGCCAGCGCATCTTCCTTCCGGCCCCTGACACCCACAGGAACCTCCTTTGCACTCCACCCCTTGTCTCCATAGGCACAACCACCACGTGTTCCTGGCAGCTTGTCACCGCCCGTGTTTTGTGCTAAACTTGGCCTGTTCAGCGACAAGCAGCACGGCCCGCTCGAACGAAGGCAACGACCTGAGAGGCGTAGATGAGAAAAACACTCGTTTGTAGTTTGGTGATATGTACTGCACTCACTTGGGCCTGGACAACAATCGCGGCTGAGCCTTTGCCGCAGGGAGCGCAGGCAACCATCAATTCGCCAGGTGACAATGCAGTGGTGAGAGGCACGGTCCCCATTGTGGGAACCGCCATTGATCCGGCATTCTGGAAGTACGAGGTGTACTACGCAGCAGAGGGCACAGAGCAGTGGACGTTGATCGGCTCTGTACATGAGACGCAGGTAGCCGACGGTCTTCTTGAGACCTGGGAGACAATCATCGTTTCGGATGGCAGCTATAGCCTGCGCCTGCGAGTTGTCAATCAGACCGGCAACTACCAAGAGGTTCTTGTGCATGGCATCCTGGTTGCCAACGCGGCGCCGACTGACACCCCAGAGCCAACGCGTACTCCGACACCCACGGCGACGATCACACCCGCCGCCACGCCCACGTTCATCATTCCGACGTCACCGCTTGCTCAACCTACAGCTACACCTACTCTGGCCCGTCCTACGCGGTCAGCGTTGCCAGATGTACTGGACGTCAACGCCTGGCGGCAGTCGTTGTGCTTGGGCGCGCAGTTGATGGCGGTTGTTCTGATAGCAATTGCCGCGATCTTTGTGCTGCGGCGGCTATATTAAACTTTCGTGAATCACCATCTCTGCGATTACAGGGTACTGCGTCAACAGTTCGTGCTCTGCATGCCCTTCTCGTCGAAGATCTTGGCGAAGACAAGGCCGCATCGTCTCTGGGGAGACGATACCCAGAGGCAGGCGACGGCTCGACGGGATTGCTAAACTCAGGCTGTTGTTTTCATGCGATAATCGAGCCAGAGGGGTTTCGCAACTGATGCACGAAGCAGTAGCAACAACGTGAGCGTGTGTTTTTGAGGGGCTGGTCAGACTGGCTAGCCCCTAGCAGTTTGTCGGAGAAAGGTCCTGTACCGAGTGCAGAAGTGGGAGGGTTGTTGGCGTTGAGCGCACAGGCCGGTCAGAGCGAATTGCCTGAAGAGTTGGACATGGCGGAGAAAATTGCCTTTCGTCAGTGTCGGGAGGAGAAATGGAAATGATAGAAGCCATAGTCACGCGATACAAGGGCAACCCCATCCTCACAAAGGACGACGTGCCATATCCCGTGGCGACGGTTCACAACGCGGGAATGGTCAAGCACGACGGCCGGTACGTGATGCTCTTTCGCTCTCACCAGCGAAACGGACGCTCCATCCTTGGACTGGCGGAGAGCGACGACGGTTTTCACTTCCGTGTGCGGCCAGAGCCATTCATGGTGCCTGCTAGCGAAGGAGTCTTTGCGATCTATGAGGAGTATGGCATCGAAGACCCGCGCATCTGCGCGATGGAGGGCCGCTATCTGATCACCTACAGCGCCTACTCCAGGCACGGTGTGCGCATCGGCCTGGCTCAAACCAAAGACTTTGAATCTGTGGAGCGGGTTTCACTGATCACGGAGGCAGACTACCGCAACGTGGTTATCATTCCTCGCAAGTTCGGCGGACGCTACGCCCGGCTGGACCGGCCCCATTCCGAGATTTCCCCCTGGTCCATCTGGATCTCCTATTCTCCAGACCTGGTACACTGGGGGGACTCTCGGCTGGTGATGAAACCTGTACAGTATCACTGGGATGAAATGAAGATCGGTCCCGGAGCCACGCCTTTCGAGACCGGGCATGGCTGGCTGCACATCTACCACGGCGTCTTTCCCACCATGGATGGCTCCGTTTACCGGCTTGGCGTTGCCCTTCACGACCTCAAAGACCCGGCTACGATTCTGGGCGTCTCGGACGAATGGATCCTGCAACCGGAAGACCCGTGGGAGGTGACCGGGTACGTACACAACGTCGTGTTCACTTGCGGAGTCATCCCCGAGGATGACGGCACAGTCAAGATATATTGGGGCGGGGCTGATACAGTGATGTGCGTCGGCACGGCACGGATCAACGATCTGGTGAAGCTGTGCCTGGAGAAACCAAGACCGCCCCTCTGACGAGAAGGGGCGATCGATTACATTTGGTAGCTTGGAGGCTATGTGGACATCAAGCCAGAGTTGGCTGCTGTATGCGGCAACCGCTGCGGCACCTGTGATTTCTTGGGGCGAACCTGCTTCGGTTGCTTGGCCCAGAAAGGTCGTATGTTCTGGGGCACCTGCGAGCGCTATCAGTGCTGTGTGGAAGAAAAGCACTTGGAACATTGTGGTTGGTGTGAGGAGCTTCCTTGCCACTGGTTCGATTGGAATCCAGAGAAGCTGGATGAGGTGACTTTTGCCGCCCATCGGCAGAGGGGCATTAGTAGCCTGCTGCGACGCCGTGAAGTGGGCACTGAAGCGTGGCTTGAGGAGCAATCTGGGGAGAAGTAGTGCTGGGGCAAATCCTCAACAACGTATCATCACAGTGAAGGCAGGAAGGTCTTGCGATGCGGCCCGGAAGCATCGGGCAGCCGCAAGACCAGCGGCGCAGAGTGCGCGCAGGTCAGGCGACTACAGTACTGTGAAAGCGATGCCGAGGCCTCCCCTGCCGATGTATCTGCTGACGGATGCGCCGATTCCGCCGACCCATGAGTTTCTGACGTTCAGGTGGCATTTGGCTTGTTCGAGGAGGTCTTTGGCTTCCTCTTGGGCCAATGAGTGCAGCGCATAGAGATCGACTGGCCTGCTGCCTGCCCGCTCTTTCAGCAGCTCGATCATCCTTCGCTTGGCTTGCCCTTTGCCCCTCACTCTGGCGGCATCCACTAGGTCCCCGCCTCTAAAGGTCAGGATGGGTTTTATCCTCAGCAAGGTGCCCATAAAGGCCTGCAGATGCCCCACCCGGTCCACAATGTACTCCAGCGTGTTGAGGATGAGGTAGATGTTGGTGTTTCGCTTGGCAGTGACCATGCTGCGGATGATCTCAGCCATTGGTCGGCCTTCACCCATCGCCGTGAGGGCCGCCATCGCCACAAGGCCAGAGGCGCCTGAAGCAAAGCCCGTGTTCATCACTGCAATAATCGGTGGCGTCAACTCGCGAATCCCAACCAGCCGGGCCTCCAGTTGTGGATCGTTGGAGCGAAGCGCATACAGATCTTTTTCCAACCCTTCGGGGGGGTCGATAGCAACGATGGTGACACCTGGCACCTGCTCTGCGGCTTGAATGGCAGCGTCGAAAAGGCCCGTGATCTTGTAACTGGGTACTGGATAGACGACGTTGTGGTGTTTTTTGAGCAGCCCCTCGTAATAGGACATAAATTCCCCCAGCCCTGGCACTGCAGTGGAAGGACGCTCCTTCGATGTCTCCAACAGAGACAGGAACTCATCGGGTGTGATGTCCACTCCGTCTCGGTATTCCTTTCCCCCAGCGTAAATGGGTACAGGCATCACGGTGACGCCGTGCTTTTCGATAAAACCCTCTGGCATGACGGTAGTGCTGTCCATGAACAAAGCGGTACGTGGCATTCCTTCCTCCATTTTCTCAATACAGGCCTTTCTCAGGGGAGTGGCCGGCACTTGCCAAGTGCCGGCCACTTCAGGCTCTACTCCGGAATCACGTAGGATTCGATGTCGGGCACCGGATCTGGGTAGTGCAGATCCATTTTGGCCATCGTCTGTACCAGGATTTCGGATATGGCCAGGTTGCGGTACCATTTGCGGTTTGCCGGGATGACGTGCCACGGAGAGTATTCGGTGTTGCACTTTGTCAGCGCGTCTTCAAACGCGGCGATGTAGTCATCCCACAGCTTGCGCTGCTCCAAATCTCCCGGTGAGAACTTCCACTGTTTCGATGGCGTTTGCTGGCGTGCACGCAAGCGTTCCGCCTGCTCCTCTCGGCTGATGTGCAGATAGAACTTGGCAATGCCCACACCATTGTCCGCCAGCAGCCGTTCGAAGTCATTGATGTGCGCGTAGCGCCTGCTCCACACCCCTTCGGGGACGATTTGGAGCACCCGCGCAGCCAGAACGTCTTCGTAGTGCGAGCGGTTAAAGATGCCCACCATGCGCCGTCGGGGCGTGGCCTTGTGCACGCGCCACAGAAAGTCGTGGGCGTATTCCTCTTCGGTGGGCACCTTGAACGATGTCACCTGGACCCCCTGGGGGTTGAAGGCACCCATCACGTGCTTGATCGCGCCATCCTTGCCTGCTGTATCCATTCCCTGTAGCACGATGAGCAAGGCGGACTTGTTCTGCGCATACAGCATTTCCTGAAGCTCGTTCAGGCGCTCCAGGTTCTGCTTTGTCTGCTTTCTGGCTTCGCCCTTGCTCTTGAACGTCCCTGTCCAGCCGGGATCGAACTCTTTGAAACGGAACTTGGAACCAGTCGGGAGCGTGAAGGGTTGGTCAGACATGATTGAGTCTCCTTGCAAATCGGTTGATGCTGCGATAGAGCTGCTGTAACTTCCGGGATGCCAAAGATTATAGCAGAAATCTCCGCGCATCGAAAGCAGGTATGCTCTCTTGCGCCATTGAGAGGTTATCCGCCCGAACTACTGACCATTCCACAGACTCATGGCAGCGCCTGGACAGGCCAGAACAATGGGACCATGGTGATGGAGATGATGTAGATCAGCAGAGTCAGCGGCAGTCCAACCTTGACGAAATCTACAAACCGGTAACGTCCGGGCCCGTAGACAAGCAAGCAAGACGGCTCTAGCGGGGTCAGGAAGGAGCAGCTTGCGGCCAGTGCGACCATCATGGCGAAACTGCGCGGGTTCAGGCCTAGTTGCGTGGCCGTTTGTATGGCCACCGGCAGGACGACAACCGCTGCGGCCTGGTTGGACATCGGCTGAGTGAGCAGCACCGTCAAGGCAAAGAACGCGCTGAGCATCCAGACCGGCTGTGAGTGTCCCACGACCTTTACAGCCTGCGCGGCCAGGAACTCTGCCGTATCAGTAGCCTGCATCGCTGCGCCCAGGCCCAGCATGGAGGCGATCAGAATCAGCGCCTTCCAGTTGACCTGGCCATACGCTTCTTCAGGTGTGATGCAGCGTGTCACAAAGACGAGCATCGCTCCCAGCAGCGTTGCTACTGGCAGCGAGACCCAATTGAACGTCGCCACAGCCAGCACCCCGCCAAAGATGGCCAGCGCAAGTGGAGCACGCTCTCTGTTGAGCAGCTTCTCGTCGATTGATCCCAGGATGCGGAAGGTGCCTTGCCTCTCCAATGCCGCAATCTGCGCGCGATCACCTTGCACCACCAGCACGTCGCCCATTCTCAGACGGATGCGGCTCATTTTACGCATCAGCCTTGCACCGTGCCGGTTGATCGCCAGAGCCTGTAGGCTATACTGTTCTCGGAAACGGAGGCCCTTCAGCGTTCGCCCGATCAGCGGTGAGCCTGGCAGCAGAATGACTTCGGTCAGCCCGATTTCCTCGGTGTTCAGGTCAGGGTGGGGAAGCTCGACGTCTGCCTTGATGCCGATGCCAGCCACCTCTTTTACCTGCAGGATGCTTTCGCGTTCGCCCTCAACTAACAGCACGTCTCCCTTTTTCAGGCGGGTGCTTGCTTTTGGCACCAGGGAGAGGGTCTTGCCTCGGGCTATGCGCAGCACTGTCAGGTTGAGGTCGCGTCCCATGCCCGATTCCGCAAGCGTTTTTCCGATCAGGGACGAATTAGGCAGGATCAGGATTTCGGTCAAGTACAGGCGTACGCTCCAGTCCTCGATCTGTTCCGTGGGGATGCGGTCTGGAACCAGGCGCTGGCCTAGCACAAACATGTAGACTACCCCAACGATGGCAATGGGCAGGCCGACCGGCGCCAGCTCGAACATGCCCATAGGTGGCATGTTGTGCTCTGTCATCAGACCGCTAACGATGATGTTGGTGGAGGTGCTCACGAGAGTGATGGAACTGGCCAGAATCGATGCAAAGGCCAGCGGCATCAGCAGCTTTGCCGCGCTGATCTTGGCACGGCGGGCCAACCCGATGATGATGGGGAGGAAGAATGCAGTAGCTGCGGTGTTGCTCATGAACGCGCCCAGGGACACTGCGGCGATCATCACCACGAGAAGGAGCTGGTTGGAACTCTGGTTGCCCCAGTGCAGAAGCGCACGTGCGGCAAAGTCGGTCACGCCCGTTCGGGCCAGCGCTGCCATCAGGATCAGCAGACCCAGCATCATCACCACGACGTCACTGCCGAAACCGGCGAACGCCTTCTCGGGCGGCAGCAGACCTGTGAGGATCAGAAAAAGAAGGATGCCCAGCGCTGTTGCATCGGTGGGTAACCTGTCCCAGGAAAACAGCACCACCGCTGCCAACACGGTGCCCAGCATAAGCAGAATCTGTGGGTTCATGACCTTAGCATCTCCCCAATATGGCAGTTCTCATCGATGAAGCCTGCTGCGGGGCGTACGACGGAATGACGGCCAATCGCCTTCGTCTCCAGGCCGAGTTGTACCGACAAGCCCGCAGGTATATGCTTTCTGGCACGCTCGGCGTTTGGAGCCTACCAAGCATCCAAGCTGTCTGCGAGGGCGGCAGCGGATGATCGCATTTGGAAACACGATCAGCGGATCGTCGAAGCAGCCAAAGGGATAACAGCTCTGCGCCACGACGAGCGCAGACTTGAGAAAGGTCGAGGTTCCCGTGGCGTGGCTGATGGTCATGATCCTGTTTTCCGGCGCTTTGCACCCAATCGAACTGCATAAATGCTGTCTTGTAAGCCAAGGGTGACTGTGATAAGTGAGCCTGTTCCCTAACAAGCGAACCCGCCCAGGGAGAGGCACCAATGGCAGAAGCAATTGTACTACATTTCGGGCGTTCTGACTATCGGCGTGTTGGTCTGATAGTGCATCTTTCCCTCAGGGAATTGGGCGCAGGCAGTTCGTTGCCGCCAGGGCGCTACCGTGACGAGTTCAAAAAGCAGCGCCAAACACCGTCGGCTGGTTCGCCTGCGCCATTCCGGGAAGTTCGAGGCCGGCCTTTGCGCGGCGTTGGATGACCGTGCTCGAATCTGCTGAGAGATGAATACTCTACCGCACAGACTACCAACACGCTGTGGAACCGAGTCTGAACTTGACAATTCTCAGAATATGGTATAAGATTGCGTACGATAAGATGCTGGGGCAGCGCCTTTTTCTTTGCAGACAGGCAAGCGAACTTGACGGCGTGCCGAACGACGACTTGGCGAGAGCTCAGGACCTTGGTCAGAGTTGCTTCTGTTCATCTTTTTTTCATCTTCGTGTGCTATACTGTTCACCGGAAGCTTGGAGCAGGGGTCACGACTCCAACATGGGAAGGGGGAATTGACGATGGGAGAGCTTCGATCGGTGTGGGAAGAAGTCCGTGAGATAGGGTGGCTCCCTAAGCTAGCACTCACTTTGGGTCTGGCACTAGCATTTGTTCTTATCTCATTCCTGGGCAGTGGTGACTGGGCGCTCCCGAGCAGTGCACAGGGTGGTACGATTCCACCACTGCTAATCACGAAGGACAACCGGGACAATATCGACTGTGCTGGATGGAACTTGTGGTACTACATCGACGTCACCAACCCCACGACCCATACCTTCACCAGTGTCATGGTGACAGATACTTTGCCCGCCGAAGTCTATGTTCTGCAAGTGAGCCCTGGTGGTGTGTACAGTCCCACGGTGCACTCGGTGTTCTGGGGTCCGTTCACTTTGGGTCCATACGGCTCATGGACCGGGTGGATCAAGGTCAGGTCGTACACGTGGGTTGCCGGCAAGTGTATCACCAACACAGCCTGGGTAAGCACCGCTGAATTCGCTCAGGCGGTCAAGGCGATTGATGTCACCTGCTTCCGCCACTGCGAAACACCCACTCCAACGCCAACGCGCACGGCGACACCGACGAGCACGCCAACACCGACAGGCACAGCAACGCCAACGGCCACACCTACTGCGACGCCGACGAGCACGGCAACACCTACCGTGACGCCCACCAGCAGGCCGGAGGCGCGGCTTGGTATCACCAAGTTCCGCCCTCATGGTGACGTGGTCGCCACCTATAACTTCTGGTACTATATCTACGTGTACAACGAGTCAGACGCAGCAGCGCACGACGTGGTGGTGACGGACACCCTGCCGGAGGGGATTGCGCCTTACACGGTACGCGTGAGCGAAGGGGGCGTCTTTGACGAGGCGTCCCGTACGGTGACCTGGGAACTGGGGACATTGGAGCCAGGAGAGGGAGTGTACCTGTGGATCATGGCCAGCACCTATCGCTGGGCTGCTGGCACCTACTTGTACAACATGGCGATGGTGGAGAGCCCCGGAGTGCCAACCGTCTATGCCGAGGACGAGGCCTTTGTGTACCTGCCGCCCGCGCCGACACCGACCGCTACGCAGACACCAACAGCGACGCCGACCCCAACAGCAACGCCGACGATGACGCCAACCGCTACGCCGACAGAGCCTGTGGGGCCGACACCTACCTCAACAGAGCCTGTGGGGCCGACACCTACAGAGACAGAACCTGCGGGGCCGACGCCTACAGAGACAGAAGTAGGCCCGGCAATTGTGTACAAGCTCTACCTGCCGGTGGTGAAAAAGAACGTACCGTAGAGACGTAGTATGCTACGTCTCTACAAGAGGCCTGCCCGGATCACAAAGCCCGCGGAGCAATCCGCGGGCTTTTGTTTATCGGACGGCTGCGCACGGGCAGGGGGGCGTGGTCTGCATTCCTCTGATCAGAGTAAGCGCTTCAATAGTTCCAGTCCATACTTCCCCGCCAGCCGGATCGGCCGCAGCACGTAGTAGAGAGGGAACAGAGATGACGGCAGCCGCACGAGGGCCCAGTCTCCAGGCGTTGTCGTCACAGCCAGGCGGACGCAGTATCGTACTCTGTCCTGCGTTCGTTCTCTCGCTCTGAGGTGGAAGAGGCAGCTTTCCAGGCTTCCAGGCCGCTCGCTGGGATCAAGAAAGAGCCATTGTCGCACCTGCCGGGCGAGCGAAACAACCATTGGGTCGGCCTGCGCCCTTTGCAATACCTCTGCCGGAAGGGCTGCACCCAGGAGATCGTTGGCCAGGAAAAGGCCGAGGAAGAGCATCCGTGCACTGCCCAGTGCGCAGGCCTGCTCCATAACCCATTGCCAGTTCATCGCTTCATGAGCGCACACCAGCTTGGCCACGTCACAGATCCACCCCAGCCGCTCCCACAGGTGTTTGGTGCCGTGCACGCACAGGATCAGGAGCAAGTCCTCGGGCGAGAAGGTCTGCACTTCTTTGCCAGCAAGCGATACCGGCTCCAGGCGCTCCCACAGTTGCTCTGGGTCGAGCGGGAAGGAGAAGTATCCCTCTGTGAGTCGCCAGTGGATCTCCACGATAACCGGGCCCTCATCGAGCACAACTTTGTGCTCGGACTGGGCCCGAAGGTAGGCTGCCTCCTGTGCGCGGTTGAGTTGGAATTCGGGCCGGTAACCCTGGGATATAAGCAGGTCTTGGGCCCGCATGACGTCCTTCTTGTGCACCAGGATGTCCAGATCACCGAACTGACGCAGGTTAAAGTCGCCGTAGACGGAAGCTGCCAGCACAGGCCCCCGGTACGGCACGGCGGGGATGCCGTGGGCCTCAAGCAGATTCAGACATTTGAGCAGTTCTCCGGTGAGGGCAAAGTTGCGCCGTGTGTTGCTGTAGAAATGCTCCCGGAGCTGATCCAAGACAGCTTTGGGAACGGCTTGCGGACAAGCAGTGGTCAGGCTTTGATACAGGATTGGCATCGTAGCGTGCTGCTGCGCTGTCTGAAGCAGGTATTCCCAGTCCAGGTCTTCTCGGAGCAGCGCCCTGATGCGCTCGGCCCTTTCAGAATCCGCGCAGACCTGGGCACAGCAGAGAAGCAGATCGGTTTCGGGACGAGTGCCTGCTGTCGGGGATTTGTATGGTTTGGACAAGATTCTCCTTGGCTGACCTTGCCGAGGGCTGGGCCGGTTCATTGGGTGCCCGCCACTGGCGTGCGGCCTATCCCTCCGGTACGGATATGTCCTATTGTACCACACTTTTGGGCATTCCGCCGGATAGTGGGTCTTTGGCTCAGGAAATCGGGTTCCGAGAGCAGATGGGAAACACCATGCCCACCCTGGTGTGAGAAGACCTGCCGAGTGGCGAGCAGCCTACTGTCACAAGACATGATGGCAGGCAGACCGTCTCGTCCGCGGTCTTTGGGTCTCTGGTGCAAAGCAGGGTATGTAGCATAGCCCTTTATGGAAGTCACGGACGGGGACAAGCCCCTATACTACATAAGAGAGCGCAGTGACACAGCAATCGAGCTACGTCGGTACGAAGGACACACTACCTTCCGCCACCAGGTGTTGACGTGTGGAGTTGCGGTGGTATAATGGGAGCGAGCTTCATCGGTGTACGGGTGCACGAAGGATGGTGTAGAGACGAAGAGAAGGTATGGCCACACTTGAGCTTTTGAGGAATCGCTATCTGCTGTTGAGCGCTCTGATCCTCGCGATCATCGCGGGTCTCTGTCTCAGCCCGGCCCGTGGTCAGGCCCAGCCTCGGGCACCCATCGACCGTTTTCGCTGGATCGAAGGCCTTGATGATCTGTACCGACGTGAGCATGGCCAGCAGCTCTCGCGTCCGATGCTCACCCACCGGTCGGCAGACATCCCCCTCCCCGATCCGTCCTTCGTGGTGGATTTCACCCACTACCCGACCTCCGCGGAGATAGTGGCGTTCCTGAATCAACTACAGAGCGCCTATCCTGGGCTGGTGGAAGCAAGGGAAATCGGCCGGTCATGGCAAGAGCGGCCGATCATGGCGGTACGGATCAGCAACCAGGCAACGGGCGGGCCAGACAGCCGGCCGGCGCTGTACGTAGAGGGTGGGATCCACGCCCGCGAGGCTGTGAGCAGCCCGGTGGTGCTGTACCTCCTATGGTACCTGGCCTCGCAGTACGGCAGTGACCCGCTGATCACCCACCTGCTGGACACGCGGACGGTGTACGCCGTCCCCTGCGTGAACCCCGACGGCAACGACATCTTCCTGGATGCGGATCAGAGGCAGCGCAAGACGGCCAACCCGACGGCCAGCGATGACGATGGAGATGGTCTGTACGACGAGGATGGGCGCGAGGAGGCGGGCTATGGCACCTACGACGTGTATCACTACGAATTCGATGCCGACTGGGTGGCAGAGCATCCCGATGCCCCCTTCGCCGAAGGCTGGCAAGCTCACCTGGTGAGCCGTACGTTTGTGGGGATCTTTGATAATGAGCGTAGAAAGGTCGTCCAGGTAGACAACGATGGGGACGGGTTGGCCGGGGAGGACCCGCCCGGCGGCGTGGATCCCAACCGCAATTTTGACAGCCACTGGGAGCTGGGCAATGAGGATCCCAGGGCGGACACTTACCATGGCCCGGTGGCCTTCTCCGAACCAGAGACCCGCGCCGTCCGGGATTTCGTGCTGGCGCGGCCCAACATCGTGATGGCTTGCGACTTTCAATCCGGCACCGATACGCTGCTGCATCCCTGGGGCTGGTCCGCCGAGGCCGAGCTGCCAGACGTGTTCTGGTACGAGATGCTGTCACGCAAGGGCAGCCAGCTTACCGAGGCGAACGGCTTCCATGGCGCACCCCACACCTGGACGGCGCGGGGGCTGTACGCCGGACCCGGCAACGTCATGGACTGGCTGTACGAGCAGGGGATTCTGGCCTGGACACCCGAGGTGTACGGCGCCAGCTCGCTGTCGTTTACGCAGCGCATCACGATGACGAATACCTACACTGTCGGCTTGAGTCTCGGTGAGGCATTCAACCCGCCGCCGGACGAGATTCCACTGACGGTGCATCGCTGGCTGCACTGGAGCTTGTACCTCCTGGCGGCGACACCAAACGTGGGGCTGAGCAGAGTAGGTGCAAGCGCGGACACACTGACGCTGACGATTTCCAACGATGGGCTTTTGCCCGTGGATGTGCAAGTTCAGGTGCAGACGCAGCAAAGGGTCTACACCACAACGATGGCTAGCCTGAGCGCAGCGGAGCGGACCTGGTCCATGCCACTCCAGCGTCAGCCGCTGGCTCAGACGGTGACTGTCACCTTGACGGACACAAGCAGGGTTGGCACTGCGGCGGGACCCCTTCAGATCGAGGTGGTGAAGTTACAGATTGAGGGCGGGGCCGTGAGTGTTGTGGAAGGACGGTTGGAACCTTGGGTTGACCTGGGGGACTCTTTCGGAGGTTGGTGCGCCGGGCGGCAGTGGGATGCGCCCGAGTATCACCTGGGCCCGCCGCTGCTACTGGAACAGTTCCTGCCCAGAGTGGGGCGGGGCGGCTAGTGAGTGGTGTGCTACTGACCCGGCGTAGCGCTGTGTGTGGCTAGGACAGCGTCTCCAAATCCTGGAGTATCGCCTCCCGCACGAGGGCCAGGTGTTCGAAACCGGAAGGGTAGACGAGCCGGCGCACGGGGACCAGCCGCACCATCTGGGCGAATAGATCCAGGCGCTGCTGTTGTAGTCCCAACTGCTCCACGATCGATGCCGCAAAGGAGTGGCGGACCAGTTCGATCAGCGCATCCCGGCGTGAGACGGGCGTGATCTCGATCTCCGTATCCCCCTCTGCCGCACTACGCCTCTGCGGCAGGTATAGGCAAGCCAGGGGCTTCGATTCAGGGCAGAAGGTGCCAAAGGCGGGAGGGCCCACAGGGACGCGACGCTTGGAGTACGAGGGATGTACGAGCTCCAGATCCTGGTAGCGGCCCAGGAAGTAATGGGCTTCGTCGGGCCAGAGGCGCATCTGGGGATAGCCAGGTCGGCCGAGGAACGCGCCGTGGCTCTGCTCCACGGGGAGGATGTCATCGGTGAGCAGTGGGTAGCCAGCCTGCATCAACATGGCCGCCAGCACGCTCTTACCACCGCTGTTGCTGGAAAGGAATGCTGCGGCGCGATCCTCCACCACAACGGCCGAGGCGTGGAGAGCAGGGACCCCTTGGCGCTCCAGCCAGAAGGAGAGCACCGGCCCGAGCAAGCGGATCTCCACGAGATACTCGTAGTCGGGATCCAGCAGGTGGCAGATAATGCGGTCAGGCCAGAGGTAGAAGTCAGCAACGCGGGTGAAGCGCAGCACGTCGCAGGCGTCCAACTGGTAGAGGTAGAAGATGCTCTCGCCGTCGTCAGTACGGTAGGAACTCGTGTAGGCGGGCGTGGCCTGCTCCCAGCTGCTGGGGAGTGGGGCTGCGGTGACGCAGGTGAAGGTCAGGTCGGGGACACCGAGACCTGGTGCAAGCCGGTTGGCGAAGGGGAAGTCGCTAGCCAGGGTGAGACCGAAGATACGGTAGGTCGCCGAGGCAGGTGGAAACGTGCCATTCTCTGGCTTAGGGCTTGCTGTTGCCTGGCTCATGCACTCGCTCTAACAGTCCCTTGGCCAGCAAATGGTCCGCAAATGCTCTCAAATCCTTGCGCAGTCTGGTCTGGTCCACCTCGTACTGGCTCAGCAAGTATTCGGCAGCCACATCCAGGTCGCCATACGCAGTCAGGGCGCGCCACATGTCGGCGGCAACGTCCTCCAGGCCGTATACTTGTTCGGTTTGCAGGTCACAGAGGATGACCTTGCCGTTACCCACACTGAAGGCAACTGCATCTGGGCTGCGCAGGGTTGGCTGCGCTTCTGTGCTTGGTGGTGCCCCCAGGCGAGCCCAGTTCTTGAGACAGCGGTCCGGCGCCGTCAACCGCCAGTTGTCTTCCAACTCCTCTGTGAGTGGGTTCCAGACAGGACGGTCCGGCTCGTTCCACGGGAAGATAACGAGCTCCGGCAGGCCAATCCAATAGCGTGAACCTGGCAGCCGCTGGCGCCAGCGCTCCTGCCAGGCACGGTACTCTTCTTCATTGGGGTAGCGTTCCCGAGCCAGGTCACGCAGGTCGTGCGCTGCCAGGCAGGCAACCACTCGGGGCTCCTGATGCTCGATGGCCGCGCGCAAATCGGGATGAGAATAGAGATGAGCGAAGATGACCTGCTCGTTCTCAACCAGTTGCAGCACGTGGTGGAAACGCGCTCCGGAGAAGCAACAGTCGTCAACCACCACCAGGGGGAGATCGGGAGGCGGTGGCAGCAAGCTTTCACGACTCAGGTCGAGCACGTATGACAGCATACCTAAAACGAATAGGCCGCCTCGAGGAATCGCCATGTAGCAAAACCCCCCCAGCTCACTGCGACCAAAGGCCGCGATGAACCGGGCTGCCAGTCGCTTCACCGCACTCTCGGTCTGCCGGTATGTCAATTGCAGGCTGCAGTCCTGAACACAGGCACTCAGGCCTACGATGTTCTGTGCTGGCTCGCGCCGCAGAGACTCCGATTTCATCTACGCACAGACAAGAGGTATGTCAGAACGTAGACCAAGACCCGGCAATCGCTTCGTTTGGATATTCGGACGGTGCGTACTGAACCAACTCTGAGAGCTGTCCGTATTCGTGAAGCTTCGGCGGCGCATACGGCAGTCTTGACTTTGGCTCAGGTTCTTGCCCAGTCTCTTGGTCCAGCGGACGCTCTGGCTCTCTCATGATGTCCCTCCTTCGTTCCATAGCTGGTTCGCAACGCCATTGTACCCGTTACAGCCAACAGTAATGTCATCTACCGTTGGGAAAGCATGGCGCAACCAGGCCTCCATAAGCAGGCTGGGAAGGCAATGTCGAAATCGATAATCGTTGCTGTCTCCTTCTGGCCACAGCCTGTGAACCTCGTCACGGAGCGTCGCACCATCAATAAAACCCAACGTTGCGAGACGCGGCTCATTTAGTAGACATTCTACACGATTTCTCTCACGTTCAAAACCACGGTAGACGAGTTCCACCAAGCCGGGCTTATCCATGCGCAAACGCACGCTTTCGGGGAGCGAACCGCGCATGCTCTGCCGTAGAATAACTCGGTTCATGCCATTGGAGCAGGCCATGTGCTGCGGCATGCGCAAGGCGAACTCCACAATGCGGCGATCGAGGTACGGCAGCCGCCACTCAATGCCCGCGAACGCGGTGCTCACATCTACCGCACTCACCCGGGCAAAGTCATAGGCGCGCGTTGACCACTGCAGGATGGCCTCTCCGGAAATCGATAGTCCATCCGGGCGGTGAAGCCTGGTACTCCTGGCACCTGTCTGCCGTTGGTTGAGACTATCATCCAACGGCCGGACCCAGGGCGTAGGCGAAGGACCGAATAACCCGCGCTTGGGATCGATGACTTTGCGGTACAGGCGCAGCAGAGTCTCCGGCGCGTAGGCTCTCAACAACAGCCTGACCCAGCTTTCCTTGCTGAATCTCTTAAAGTGTTTGATCTCAGATGGCAGTGTCCTCAGATCAACTGCTCTCAGTGCACGGGGGGTGGCATAAACCGCGTCGCCCAAGGTGCCATTGGCCCAGTCTCCGCTCAACGCCACGCGGCAGCCACTGCTGGCAACTGCGCCAAAGAGCGCCATTGTTTGCGCTCGCAGTACATAAATGTCCGGCTCGTCCAGGGGATAACCGCTTTCCGCACCGACATCGCGAAAACCCCACAGCTCGTCACCCAGAAAGGTGTGGGATTCAAAGTCGGGACAGTAAGCTTCCACCTCGTGGAAGAACTCCCGTTCATCGGCGCTTGGTGTATGGTCAAACAGACAGGTGATGAGTTTGATCATTGGTACTTCGCGCCGTTGGCTGATATCATGAGCGACGCTGGCAACTGCGGACGAATCCAGGCCGCCGCTGACCAGGATACCGACCGGAGTCTGGCTGCGCAACTGTGCTACCAGGACCTTGTTCAATAGCTCGCGAAAGGCCAGGATCCACTCTTCGTCCGTCTGATACGCGGGCGGGGGCCGAGACCCCAGCGTGTAGTACTGCCGCAGCCGCACTTCCTTCTCAGTGCTCACCAGGGAATGTGCAGGCGGCAAACGGTAGATGCCCGCATACACCGTCTCGTGTACCCATCTGTTCCACCGACAACGCAAAAAGTCCTCTACGAACGGTCCGTTCAGTGCGGGCCGGCTGGGAAGGGCGGCGATGAGACTGCCGATAGTCGTAGCGAAGTACAGGGTACCATCGCGTACAGTGTAGTACAGTTGTCGGATCCCCATGACGTCGCGGGCCGCGAACAACCGCTGGTTCGGCGCGTTCCATAGCGCAAAGGCATAGTCGCCAATGAGATACTGAGCGCAATCTTCGCCCCATTGGCTATACGCAGCGAAGATGATGTCCGCGTCTGTCGGCAACTTCGATTTCAGAAGACCCTTGGCATAAAGCAAAGGGATAAGGTCATCGCGGTTGTCGATGCGGGCATCCGTGACGAGACAATAGCGGCCATCATCGCTCAGGAGGGGCTGGCGCTCACGCGCAGATTCGGGAGTGGTGTGAAAGGCTAGATGGGCAAACCCAGCAGGCCCTTGCACCCAGTGCCGGATCCCATCCGGTCCACGATAGGCCGCCCCATCCGCCATTTTGCGCAGCAACTGCGGTTCAACCCGCGCACCATCTAGCTTGACGATACCACAGATGCCGCTCATCGGTCGGCCTCCCAGGTTACCAAGGGCGCATAGCACGCGGCGATGGTCTCTGGATCGCCAATGGGCTTGGCTTGAACCTCCAGCCAGGCATGTGCACGCAGGACCTCCGATTCCTTGCGAACGCCAATCCGCAGATCGGCAGGAATGCCACGCCTTCTCAGCAACCATTGTAGCACCACCGAACGCCGCAGGCAAGTCATGCGGTACAGGTGATGGCGCGCGGCAATGTCAACCAGCCTCCACAAGTGTTGAGTGACAGCAGACAATTCGGCAGGGTAGGGATACCTGGCATCCTTGTGTCTCAGCGAAAGCAGTGCCTGCACCCTTCGCAACGGCAGGACGCGCAGGCCCAGATCAACGGCCAGCAGCAGGGTCCATGTCTGGACCAGCATCCACCAGTCGTGCGGTGAGAGGGTAAGCACCGTGCGCAGCCTATGTCTCGTTAACTTGAAGCAATCCATTGTGTGCCAGCTCATCGATCAATCGCAGCAGATCCCGGAGGAGCTGTTCCTCATCCACGTCGTACTCGCCTAGCAGAGCCTGATAGGCCCGCTCTACCCGGCCATGCTCGGCGAGCAAGGACCACATGCGAGTGCCGACGTCGTCCAGCCCGTAGTATTTGCCGTTTTCCAGGTTCAGCAGCACCGCCTCGCCACCCAGGTCGCGAAACAGGACATCTCTGGGAAGCCGGATTGTTGACTCAAGGGTTGCCATCACTGTCTCGATTTCGCCATTGTGTCGCTCGCCACCAAGGTGACGCACTCACTGGATCGTGCAGCCATTGGAGAAGCAAGCCAAGCACCACATCGGCCTGTGCCGATGCTGCCGAATTCTAGCTGGAAGCCCGGGCTTTGTCAATTCCTGAAACAGACAACGTGACTTGGTTGTGAACAGTGCACTGAGAGCTAATGCAACGGGCAGGCTCAAATCTAGATTCAAGCCTGCCCGTTGCATGATGTTTGCAGAGCGCGGCAAGTCCAGCAGCCCCGTACTAGATCCTTGACCTGCGCAAAAGCGACTGCCCTAATCTGAAAGCTGCTAGCGTGCCTTCCCGGCTTTTTCGGCGACGATACAGATCCTGCTTCGCTCTATTATAGCCAATCGCGCCAATCAGGCGGGCAGGGATCAATGTCGGGCTTTTCCTCACCGGTCTTGCTCGGGCTTGAATGCAGTGTCGTCACAATCGCATCACCAAAGCCAGAATCGCCAAAGGCCGCAAGGTCAATCGTGATCTCATACCAGGTGTCCCAAAACCACGCCGGACAAGCCTCGGAGGTGTATTCTCCGGTTTCTGGGTCTACGGTTACCTCCGGTGAGGTGGTTGGGTCAAAGCACCCAGAGTCGTTGACATTCAGGCTCATAGATGTTTCGTAGTTCAGTACGTGAGCGAGATCACCGACCGCAAGGTAGCCATCGCCGCCAGTGACGCCCGCCGTTGCAACGCCCGATGGGAAGTTGGGGTCGTCTGTGCGCTCGAGCAAGTCTATGCCGAACTCCATGACAACCTCGCCATTGCCGTTCAGCAGCTCCATCTCTAGATTGTCAGAGGTCCAGATGTGCTTGAACCTGCGCCCCTGTCCTGGCCAGCCTGTGAGGTGCGCGTTGGTGCCGTAGGCCGTGTCCGCGAAAGTGCGGGCCAGCGTGGTGCGGATGGTGACCGATTGCGGGTTGCCTTCCGCATCCGAGTTGATCCACCAACCGCCGGTGGCCCCGTTATCAGGATCGTCCGGATCCCAGACACAGAAATCACCCTGATCGACATATCCAAAGTCAGCCACGATGTAGTCGACGTTAGTCGGAGGCATGGTCACTGCCCATGGCGACGAGCGGTTGTAATGATCACCCGCTACGGTGGAGCGGTCTATCGTCGGCGCTAGGGTTTCAAGCGGGCCACCCGCATAAAAGTTCTCCGGAGCGACTTCAACCAGCCAGTAGGTGTTGACCACGCCGATGGGGATGTCGTAGAACCAGTACTGCCCGTCTGCACCGGTGGACGTGCTGTCTATGAGCTGATCGGGAGTACGGCCATCAAGGTCTAGCTGTCCGTCCCCGTCCACGTCGACGTACAGGTTGAGCACTACGCCAACAATGCCGGGCTCCTCTGGCGTCGCATCCCAGTACCCGTCCCGGTCTTTGTCGAACCATACCGTGTTGCCCAGCTTGGGTAGCGAGGGCAAGAGGTTGTATTTCAGGTGCACGAACAGCGTGTTCAGTGCATCCACGCCCTGAATGCGCCAGCGGTAGGCGCCGGCCGGCAAGGAGGACATCGTTGCGTCCTCGTCCGGAGCCCCGGTCAGTCCGATGCGGAACAGCTCCCACTCCTGGTTTCCGGACACGTTATGGTTCGCCGCCGTCTCGTTGTTCGGGCCTATGACCTCGTACCAGATGTCCGGTTCCCACAGGAAGAGAGGCCACGGCTGGTCGTCTGGAGGGTTGCCAGTGTTGGCGCCCTCGACCCAGGTGTCCGGAGAGGTCTGGAAGGGCGGGAAGCCGCAGCTTGGCAAGCCTGTAGCCGGATCGAGCACGGTGTACCACGGTCCGTTCAGCGGATCAGGGACCTTGGGCCCCGGGCCATCCGGATCAGCGGCAGCTCCTCGGCACGAGGGGTCCGACAGTGAGTTGAAATCGTCCGTGTCGGGCACCAGGTCAAAGTCGCCATCGTAGAGCTCAATCACGCCCAGCGGGTGCGGTGGGCCGAGGACTGGCACCACGAAATCGAACTCGAAGATGCCGTCGTAGGCGCTGTACCAGAGAAAGTCGGGCGTGCACAAGGGGTGCTCCAGATTGCAGCCAAAGCCCTCGAAGCCGATGGTGCTGCCTGCCAGCAGGAAGGGCGTGCCTCGCACGCGCACCTTGAACACGTTCTGCTCATCGGTGTTGTCGATGGTGTTCCAGGTGGCGATGAGGTGGTAGTAGTAGGTGTCTTCATCTTCATTGTAGGCCGCATCGTGCTGGGTAATCAAGGCCCCTGCCTCACAGTCACCGCTTTCGTTCAAGGTGCACCAATCGTCGTCCAGCATCGACGTGGCAGCCCACTCGGGGTACAGCTGTACGTCAGACGCCCCCGTGAGCAGGGGATCAGCGTACAGGCGGAAGGTGAGCTGATCGGGAGTGCCTGTCGGAAGCCGGTCCCACTTGCCACCCATGTCACCATCAAAGACCTCCAGTTCGAAGGCGGTCAGGCTAGCGGGGATGGCAAGGGACAGGTTAAAGACCCTCTGACCCTCGCCGACGTCGCCAAGGCTGGCCAGGCCACGGGTGACGTTGATGAACTTGCCGCTGTTGGGGAAGAACCCGCCTGTGACCGGATCTGTGTAGGGCGTCGAATCCGGGAACCCGGTCAACCTGCTGTCCGAACCCTGCTGCGCAGTTGGCTGCGCCGTCAGGTTGCCGGCGCCAAATGACACCAGCAGCGCTAAAAGGACCATCACAATCAGAACAGTCTTGCTCAGTCTCATGCTTTGACCTCCTGTAAATGTATGCCGAATCCCTTCTCGGCGTTCTAGACCGGAGCCAGTGTCCGGAAATCGTGTTTCAATCTTGCTGACATAGATCATGACTCGTCGGATGGACGCATCGCCGAGATTACTTTGCGATAGTATAGCATATAAGCATAAACAAAGGGTAGCTTTTTGGTAGCAGGAAGGTGGAAAATGATTGGCGTTGCTGGAAGCCATGGACGTGCAGAGTGGCAGTCGTGCGGGGTTCTGTCAGGAGGGTGTTCTTATCCGAATGAAGTCGAGAGACTATGCGAGAAACAGCCGCTTCGGCTGGTTTTTGCATAGTCTCCAGGTAATATAGGAGAAGCCCCTGGGGCTCTGCTCCGCGCTCTATTCCTGAATTCAGAACCGCAGCAGCGCCTCGGGGGTTGTCCTGATGTCGGTCCCGTACTAGCGCGATCAGCACATAGTGCTCTGCGCGTTGCGGGAAGCGGCTGGTCCACTGCGAGTAGATTCGCACGGTGTCCTCCCACTGATCCGGTCCCCCCTGGGCCAGCAGGCGCCGGCGCAGGCTCTCAGAAGGGTCGTAACGCGCGGTTGCGTTCTTACCGTCAATCTGCACCCGTGTGTGAAAGGCCTCGATGGCGGCTGCGTACTCGCCCTGCCAGGCAAGAACGCGGCCCAACAAGCTGTGGACATGAGCATTGTCCACATCCACGCGTGCGACCTCGGTGAGTTCTTCAGCCAGCGACGAAAGAGCCTGGCGTGAAGGACCCTGGCCCGCTTGGGCGGAGAGCAGGAGCTTGTGGGCCCGAACGGTGGCCAGGTTGAGAGCGGGGCCAGCACGAGTGACCAAGAGGCCAGGGATCAGAAGAACCAACAGCAGAAACAGAGGAGTGGTTCGGTGCACCCATGCCGGCAACCTCCGCGACGCGCGGGGCTCGTCGGAGCGAGCGACGGCTGCAGACACTGCAGCGAAAAGGCCCAGGATGAACCAAAGCAGGACGGAGGGCTTGGCCGTCCAGATGGTATCCAGCAGCCCTGAAGCCACGTAGGACACAGCACCGCCAACCGCACCCAGCAGAAGGGCGCGCGTATCTGGCTCACTGCACTTGCGGTATGCGTTGAACGCTGCATAGCCGAGGCTGACAAGGAGCCACAGGAAAGCAAAGAGGCCCGGCAGGCCCAGGTCCAAAGCGAGCTGCAGGAACAGGTTGTGAGCGTGCGGCTCCGGGCCGATCATCACGCCGGGGTAGAACTGGCTCTGGATCACCGGGAAGGTGTCCAGTCCGATGCCGGTATAGGGCATGTCGTGAATCATAGCGAGCGCGCGGCTCCACATGTCCAGCCGCAGAACCACCGCAATGCCGAGGGGATGGTCCAGGGACAGAAGGGCCTTGGCGGCCTGCTGGGGACCATACATCCTGAGACCCAACAGCAAGGCCCCCAGCAAGAGCGGCACAGTCAGCAGGAACCGGCGATTCCAGCACACGGCCAGGAACAACACGGCGCACGCAACTCCGACGGTGGCCTGCAGGGATTGGGTGAGCAAGAGGGTCAAGCCCATGACCAAAACCGCCAGGCCCGCCCATGCACGCTGACGCTTGTTGCGGCTGAACAGCAGCAGAGCGAGGGGGATGGGCAACCATGTTGCCAGCGCCATGCCCATGATCCGTGGGTGAAAGGCGTTCTGATCCTGGATGTCCCGAATCCATCTGGGAAGATGCTCGTATATCTGGGGCAGGCGCAACAATCGCACGCTGGCCCATTCTGTGCCTATCAGGGTGACCAGTGCCAGTGCCAGGCTGCAGAAGATCAGGACTATGGGCAGCCATCGCCGCCGTGCCTCACTCCGCAGCCCGTGGGCCAGGCCGTAAAAGACTGCCACGCCCAGCACGATGCGCCACAGGCCCGCAAGGCTCGAAGATGGATCCACCGAGGCGTAGAGGCCGATCGCGGTCGTGAACAGCAGCAGGGCGATGGGCGCATCTCCTGGCGTCGGTACGCTGAGCCTTCCCTGGGCGATCCAGCGGCAAAGCCAGGAAGCGACGATCACGGAGAAGGCCAGGACGGTCCAGCGGCTGGGAAAGAGGAGGAAAGGCGCAGCGGCCGCCAGGATCCACAGTTCGTGCTGTGCGACCCATCCAGCGAAACGCTGCAGTGTTAGCCAGAGGCCCGTGCTGGCCCAGGGGGGGCGTCCTTCGGAGCTGTCTGGATAGTCATCGATTGGATCGTTGCGTTTTGGGATCATGGCCCTGTGACCTTGCTGGCGCTAGAGTCGATTTGGACCGTCTGCGGTAATCGCAGCACCGCATGAGCGAAGTTCACGATTCGCGTCTGAATGCCCGTCCTTACCTTACAGAACTGTAATGTGCGACAGGCGGAATTTCATCTAATTTTCATCTTTGTCGGCTATCGTAGTTGGACAGGCGCGGTGCGTGCGTCCTGTTTGTTGTTGCATTTGGCACAGGTTTCGTTCTATGCTATACTGCATCCAAGGAATAGCAAGATGATCTCAACTGTTACGACTACAACCGTTACGACCATCACATCGGTGACATCGACGACAACCACTGTCACCACAGTGACCTTTGCGGCTTCGCTGGCTCTGGTGAGCATTCTGGTGCTGTTCGTGCTCCTGCTGCAGAAGGAGCTGGTGCTGGCTGCGGATACCCCGCGCTTCAAGGCTTTGGGGCGCACTCTCGATGTCGCTGTCGTGCCCCTGCTGATGACCTTCGGAATGATTGCGGTGACGAGGATAGCCCAGGTGTTGCGCTGACGCTTATTTGATTCACTGGTATACGGGCCGTGCACAGAAGGGTGCACGGCCTTTTTTGTTTGGCATCGCGGAGCCAGAGAGAGCCAGGGATTGAAATCCCCGCCTGACTAATGGCGGGACGTAGCCCTGTCTGAAGCCGAGAATCCCCCTCAGGGGATTGATCTAGCTCTCAAGGACACAATGCCTGAGGGCATTGTTCATCTCCGGCGGGAGAATTCCATTCGCTGGTCATGCTTTGCAGCACATACTGGCTTACAGCACAAACGGCGCCACCAGGAAGAGCACGATGTTGGTCAGCCCGTGGGACAGTTTGGCATCACGGAGCCAGGGATTTCAATCCCTGTCTGAAGCTGAGAATCCCCCTCAGGGGATTGATCTAGCTCTCAAGGACACTGTCCCTGAGGGCATTGTTCATCTCCGGGCGGCGAATTCCATTCGCTGGGCATGCTTTGCAGCACATACTGGCTTACAGCACAAACGGCGCCACCAGAAAAAGCACGATGTTGGTCAGCCCGTGGGATAGACTGACTCCCAGGATGCTCTCCGTCTTGTCCGCCACGTAACCGAAGAAGAGCGCCACGCCAAAGACAAAGATGATGTCCACCAGTGACTTGTAGCCTACGTGAAGCACAGCGAAGATCGCAGCTACGTATAGGACGCTGAACTGCCCCAGGGTCTCCTTTGTGGCCTGTTGTATCAGACCACGGAAAATGAGCTCCTCCAGGAAGCCCGTGCTGACCAGCAGGATGAGCGCCGGCAGCCAAAGCTGCTGCCAGGTAAAGGCTTTGGCCAACGGTGCAGGCCGCAGGATGTGGTATTCTATGTATCCAAACAGCGCACCGCTGAGGCCCACCACAAGCTGAAGCAGTAGGGCCCGCAGGTTCACACCTACCGACCGCCATGTGAACTGCAGCGTGCGCATGGCCATGAGGACAGCGACAAAGAGGGGCACGCTGGTGAGCAAGTACCAGTAGACCAAGGGGAGACCCGCCAGGGGCAGGGAGAGACTCAGCAGCCGGATGAGGGGGGCGAAGGCCAGGGTCAACAGGAGTTTGTAGGTTGGCTGCTCCCAGGACAGGGCAGTGTGCAGGAGCATCACCAGCAGCAGGATGCCGTGCAGCACCAAGCCCGCGCGCGGTTCGAAAAATGCGGTGAGCACTTCGGCTACCGTCACCGCAGCCAAGTAACCCAGAGCCACCCTGAGAGCCGGGCGGGTGTCCTCGTCCACCTCCAGAAGCCGCGAAAGCATACTCACTGTGTGGTCTCCTCTACGACCTTGATCCACAGATGCAAGGTGCGGTAGGGTTGTACTCCCCCATCGCGGTACAGCAGAAACTCCACCTTCACGTCATCTCCTACCTCAGCGGGCACAAAGCTCACCGGCCGCTCGTCCGTTTCCTCGGCGTCCAGACGCAGCGGCCCGGCGTGACCGATGAGGCCAGTGCTGTCGTGGACCTCCACCCGGTACTCGGCTGGCAGGCCCTCGTGGTTGGCGATGCCCATGGTCACGGTGACAGGCTGGCCGGCGGTGGCCTGGCGGGGGTAGTTCTCGGCTAGCCCCTCGGGACCCAGGATGTAGAACTCGGTGAGGCGCTCGCCAGGCTTGGGCGTGACTATGATGGCCGTAGCGGCAACGGCCGCCATCAGTAGGGCCAGGGCCAGCATGCTGTAGAGCAGGCGGCTGGTGCGGTCCTGCGTGGCCCACCAGGTGCGCGGGGCGAATTCGACGGCCAAGACCGGACGCTGCTCTTCCGTCAGCCGCTGGCGGCGGAACCATGCCAGGGCGGAGCAGGCCAGGATGAACAGGGCTTCCATTACGACGATGGGCCACAGCCGGATGCCCCACGGAAGTGCGTCCAGCAGCAGGGCCATGGGTGGGACGACGGCCACGCTCAGGCCGAAGGACAGCGCCAGCCGCTCCGGGCCATCCAGGTCGTCGGCGCGGGGGAACAGTGCCGCCTGCAGCGCGTAGCCGGGGACCAGGAGCACGTAGGCCAGCCCCAGGAGCAGGCGCAGCATGGGCAGCGGCGCTGGCAGCCCCTCGACGCCCGCGGCGATAAGCGCGAGCAAGACCAGGCCGATGAGCAGGATGGGGATGAATTCGTTCTTGATATTCAATGTCAAGTAATCCGCCTAGTGCCTGTGGTAAGCCTCCACATGTGCGGGCCTTGCACCCGCGAGTGCCCATTATACCACATCCGACCATTTTGCCGAGCAGCAAGGTTTGGCAACGCAGGCCGTCTGCGAAGCCGCCTGTCATGTCACCTGTGAACGCAGTGAAGCAATCTCCGCCCCACTGAGGCCAGGAGATCGCCACGTCGCTACGCTCCTCGCGATGACAGGCGGTCAGATCTCATCATAGAGATCCTTCCACTGCGGATTCATGCCGTTCACAAGATCGATCTTCTTTCTCCGTGAGCCGCTCTTGATCTGCTTCTCCCTCGCTATCGCAGCGCGCACATCTGTCGTGACTTCGTAGTAGACCAGTTTCCTAATCTTGTACTTGCTAGTAAACCGGCCGCCCAGTCCTTGTTTGTGCTCACAGACCCTGCGCGCTAGATTATTGGTGACCCCCGTATACAGCACGGTGTTGTGTTTGTTGGTCATGATGTAGACGTAGTATTCCCTGCTCATCGTCAAACAGCTACCTTACTGCAATTGCGAGGCGCCCAACGCAGCCAGCCGGCGAACCGGTCCCCCGTGTCATTGCGAACGCAGTGAAGCAATCTCAGCTTTGCAGAGGCAGGGAGATCGCTTCGTCGCTGCGCTCCTCGCGATGACAAGTCGTCGTGGTGTAGATGATCGAGACAGGGCGCTACAAGGACTATGTAGATGGCTGCGCTCCTCGCGATGACAGGGCGCCACTCAGAAGGCTGGTCACCTAACGATACCCAATCCAATACAGGATCCATTTCAGATACTCCGTCCAGGTCTCGCGCAGCGTGTCCCGGTCCTGCCACCAGGAGTCGGCGTTGTACCAGCTCTCGCTGGGTTGAACCATCACGGTGATGCCTGTGCCGCGAAAGGCGTCCTGGAAAGCCCACCGCGCCCGGCGGGTGTGGAAGGGGTCGGTGACGACGGTCAGGGAAAACAAGCCCCGCTGCTCCGCCAACTGCCGCACCGCCAGCGCCTCCTCGTAAGTGGTCCGCACCATCCCTGGTGCCGTCAGGATGCGGTCTTTAGGAACGCCCTGCCACACCGCCTCGGTCTTCATCAGTTCGGCATAGGAAACGCGGATGCCAGGGGTGTTCAGCGGGCTGTTGGTGACGATGAACCAGGGTGCATAGCCCGCATGGAACAGTTCGGCCCCTCCGGCCACTCTGTGGCGTCCACCGCCGGCCAGCACCACAATGGCGTCGGTTGCTTGCAGCGGGTCGGACACCACGAGGAGGCGGCCAATGCTGGGAAGCCACAGGCTGTGGGAGGCCAGCAGCAGAAGAGCAGCCACAAGCGCCAGGATGGCTATTTTGTGGGTTTGGAGGTGGTTGGCGAGATGGCCGGCGATATGGCCGGCGGGATGGCCGGCGAATGAATTCGCCGTCTGAAGCTGAGAAGACCCCTCAGGGTCTGGACCTTGACCGGCAACAGGATGGCCGGCGAGATGGCCGGCGAATGCCTGCACCTGTGGCGCCTCAGTCCTGTCGTCCCCGTTTACGCCTTTGGCGCAAAGACCAAGGTGAGACAGGGCAGGCACAGGGGAATTCGCCGTCTGAAGTTGAGAAGACCCATCAGGGTCTGATGCTTGACCGGCAACGAGCGCCTGAGGGCACGCCGTTCGGGCCGCCTCCGTCCTGTCGTTTCGAGACGGGGCGAGCGACGCCGTCGAAGGGCCTGCTCGTCGGAGCGAGGCGAACGGCGCAGAGGGGCGACTTCCCTCCTTTGTCGAGAGACCAAGGAGGCACCCTGACGGGGAAGATGCTGCGGGAGGGCGTGACAGCTTTCCACCGTCAGCCAGGGATAACAATCCCTGACCCTGGCCCTGACTCATTGGCAGCCTTCTTGCGCCAGAATCCACAACACGGCTTCCAGCAGACCTGGGACAATGTGATCGGGCTGGAAGTGATAGTCCTTGAACGCTTCTCGTGCCTGCACACCGTATCCGGTCAACACCAGCACCGTGCGGCAACCGGCCCGCCATCCCGCCTCCAGGTCGCTGACCTTGTCGCCGACGACAAAGGAGCGCTGCAGGTCAATGCCGTGCTCTTCCGCAGCCTGCACCAACATCCCTGGCTGGGGCTTGCGGCAGGCGCATTCCTGGTCCGGATGGTGGGGACAGTGGTAGGTGGCATCCAGATGGGCACCCTGAGCCGCCAACCTCCTGGCCAGTTCCCGATGGAGCTCGCTCATGGCGGCTTCAGAGTAGTAGCCCCGGCCGATGCCAGCCTGGTTGGTGACCAGGATGGCCGGGACCCCGGCCTGGTTGAGCAGACGGATGGCTACCCGCGCGCCGGGGAGAAGGCGCAATTGGTGCGGGTCGTGGAGGTACTGCACTTCCTCGTTGATCGTCCCGTCGCGATCGAGAAAAACAGCCCACTTCATCGGCCGAACAGCTCCTGCTCCCCGACCTGGCAGATGGCGTGCCAGACGGTGATGTGCGCTTCCTGAATGCGCGGGGTACTATCTGACGGCACGCAGAGGCAGACATCGACCTGCTCTTTGAGCTTCCCGCCGCTGCGCCCGCTGAAGCCGACGGTGATGGCGCCCTTCTCCCTGGCAGCGAAAATGCCCTTGATGACGTTGGGCGAGTTGCCGCTGGTGCTGATGCCCACCGCCACGTCCCCCTGCTGCACCAGAGCCTGCACCTGGCGGCTAAAGATATGCTCAAAGCCGGCATCGTTGCTGATGGCGGTCAGGACGGAGGTGTTGGTGGTGAGGGCGATGGCTGGCAGGGCGTCGCGGTCCATCAGGAAGCGGTTGACTAGCTCACCAGCCACGTGCTGCGCATCGGCGGCGCTTCCGCCGTTGCCGAAGAGGACAAGTTTGTGGCCACTGCGGAAGGCGTCCACCAGGATGCCGGCCAGGCGGGCGATGAGCGCGGTGTGTTCTTGCAGAAGCTGCTCCTTGACCGCGATGCTCTCGCGGATGGAGCGGCGGATGATCACTTCAGCGGATACCTTGCCAGGACCGCTCATCGCACCTCCCAGGTCATCAACCCATGCAGGTCGAAGTTAAAGTCCACCACCCGCGCACCCAAGCGCTCCAGTTGCTCGGCCACGACGTGCTTCCTTTCGAATGGGCAGTAGAAGAACATGTAGCCCCCGCCACCGGCCCCCGAAATCTTGCCCCCCAGTGCTCCGTGTTTGCGCGCTGTCTCGTACAACTGGTCAATGCCGGGGTTGCTGATCTGGGCGGCCATCTTCTTCTTGTTCATCCAGGCCTGGTGCAGCAGGGCACCAAAATCGTTCAGGCGGCCCTGCAGCAGGGCGTCCTTCAGCGCGGTGGCGATGCGCTTTAGCTCGTCCATGGCCCGCAGCACCTCTTCCTCGCGTCGCACGTATCCTTCCACCTGGGTGTCGATGATGCGCGCCGAGAGGCGGGTCTTGCCAGTATAGCACAAGAGCAGGTTGTAGTGTAGTTCGTTCAGCACGTCGGGCGGCACCCGCAGCGGGTTGACGATGGTGGCGTCGCGGTCGAACTCGATATAGTTGAACCCGCCGAAAGTGGCGGCGTATTGGTCCTGCTTGCCGCCCTTGATGCCCAGGTCGACGCGCTCGATCTGGTAGGCCAGGTCGGCGATCTCGTAGTGGGTCAGGGGCAGGTGCAACCACTGCTTGAACAGGCCGATGAGGGCCACCACCACGGTGGACGAGGAACCCAGGCCGGAGCCGGGCGGGGCGTCGCTGTGCAGGAAGACATCCAGCCCCTGGCCGCTGTCCTGGGGGTTCAACCGGCGGATGGCCGCCTTGACCAGGTCCAACTGGCCGTCGTAGGTGAGTGGCTGATCCAGGTCGTACTTGGCCACCACGTCATAGTCCAGCGAGGTGACGGTGATCTGGCGGTCGTCGCGGAAGCGCAGGGAGGCGTAGGCGTACTTGTCGATGCTGGTGCTGAGCACGACCCCGCCCCGTTCCGAGAGGTAAGGCTCCACCTCGGTGCCGCCGCCGGCGAAGCTGATGCGCAGCGGCGCTTTGCTGCGGAAGATCATTGCCAGAACTCCTTCTTGTAGTTAGCAGTTGGCGGTTAGCAGTTGGCGGTTACCGGTTAGCAGTTTCCCGCTTCACCGCTCACTCGTCACGTTTCACGTTTCATTCTTGTGGGCATGAGGGACCTTTGTGATGTTTGTGTTGATTGTGATCAATGTAGCGTTGGAAAGAACGATAACCCTCTGGTGTTCCGATGTCCACAAAAAAGCCCTCCACCGGGTAGGCGTAGAGGCGGTATCCGCGCTGCAGGACAAGTGGGAAGGTCTCCCTTTCGATGGATACCACCTGGCCGGCGGGGATAAAGTCCAGGAGCTGCGGTTCCAGCACGTAGGCACCGCCGTTGATCCAGTCCCAACCTGTGCTGGCCTTTTCACGGAAGCGGACGATGCGCATCTGGGGACCCAGCTCCAAGGTGCCATAGGCGGCGGCCTCGTCCACGGCTACGGCGGCAATGGTTCCCACGGTGCGCGGGTTGGCATTGTGCCTGCGCCGGTGGGATTGTACCACAGATCGCAGATCGGTGTCGAGGTAGGAGTCGCCGTTCAGCACCAGAAACGTTGCGTCGATAAAGTGCTGTGCATTTTTGATTGCCCCGGCAGTGCCCAGGAGCTGGGTCTCGACAGAATAGTCGATCTGCACGCCCCAGGGCTGCCCATCTCCGAAATAGTGGTGCACCTGGTCGGCCAGGTGACCCAGGCAAAAGACCAACTCCCTGAAGCCTTGAGCGCGCAATTGCTCGACCAGGTACTCCAGGAAGGGCTTGCCGCCTGCCTTGGCCATGGGCTTGGGGCGGTCTTTTAGCACCGATTGCAGGCGGGTGCCCAGCCCGCCGGCCAGGATGAGCGCTTTCATGCCATCACGGGTGGTCATGGGATCGCTGGTCGCTTTGGTCGAGTGTTGATTTGGCTGCCTCCACGCTGGCAGGCAGGCGGAATCGCGGGCTGTGTAGTGTCTGTAGTCTCTGTAGGGCCAATAGCCCCTGTGGTCTCTGTGGGCACTGTTGGCTCTGCTCCCTCTGCTCCCTCTGTTGCCTCTGTGCGCTGTGTGCGCCGGGTGCCTATCACCCCAAGCACCTTCTCGTACACCTCAATGGTCTGCCGCGCTGTCTTTTCCCAGGAGAAGTGTTTGGCGCGGGCCAGGCCCTTGTGGCGCAGCTCGTCTCGCAGGTCGCTGTCGGCCAGCACGCGGTGCATGGCCTCTGCCAGGCCTTGCACATCGTACGGGTCCACGGTGATCGCGGCATCGCCGACCACTTCCGGCAGCGAGGCGGCATGCGAGCAGACCACCGGCGTGCCGCAGGCCATGGCCTCCAGCGGCGGCAGGCCAAAGCCCTCGTAGAGGGAAGGGAAGACAAAGAGGTCGGCCGCGCTGTAGATGGCCGGCAGGTCGGCATCGGGCACGTAGCCGGCAAAGATCACGCGTTGCTGCAGGTCGAGCTCCTCCACCGTCTGCATGATTCGGGAATACTTCCACTTGCGCGCGCCGACCACAACCAGCGGCCGCCGCTCCCCTCGCTGCTGCAGTTGGGCATAAGCACGGAGCAGCCGCCGCAGGTTCTTGCGCTCCTCGACGGAGCCGACGAAGAGGATGTAGCCTGCCGCAAGGTCGTACCGCGCCGCAACCGTAGTCGCTTGCTGCGGGGAAACGGGGCCATAGGCGGGGCTTACTCCTGGGTAGATCATGGTCACTTTGTCAGCCGCTATTCGCAGATAGCGAACGATGTCTGCTCTTGATGTCTCGCTGTCGGTGATCACCGCATCCACACGGGGCAGCACCCGCGGCAGCCAGCGGCGATAGATCAACGTGTCCAGCAGCGTGCTGTGCCCCGGAAAACTCCAGGCGAAGACGTCATGGACCGTAACTACGGTCCGCGCACCGTCAGCGCCAAAGAAAAGAGGTGTCACCCCAGTGGGGTCGTGTACGACATTCGCACGTGAACGCCGCGCCAAGAACGGAATCAGAACATTGCCTAGCGTCACCAGACCGGGCAGTCTGCTGCAAGCAAGCAGCGATACGCGCTGGAGGTCGCTAGCTTCTGCCAGAGTACCAACGTTACCTGCGGCCAATAACACAAGTTGGGGACGGTCTTTCAGACGGACCAGCGCCCGGACTAGCTCTAGTGTGTAACGGCCGATGCCTGAGAGAGGCCGGTCAAGGGCATAGGTGAGCAGCGCCACCTTCAGTCGTGAAGTCACAACGGCTCCCAGTTCCGCGAAAGCACCGAGAAGTGTTGACCCTGTGCCACGGGCGAGAAAGTGGGAGCAAGCAGTGTCTCAACTCCACGAACGTCATCGCAGTAACCGAAGAGTTCAATGAAGTCGTAGGTTTCCGCTTGTCTCAGTATTGCCTTGGCTGATTCCTGGAGATCCCTGTTCGATATCACTGCAAGCCTTAATTGTGGTGGCTCGTCGGCTTGCCTGTTGCTGAGCCACCCGGTGCCAAACATGCCCAGGTCAGCGTGGTGCCTACCCTGCGACATGAAACGATATAGATCGAAGTAGTCTAGCAGTGGCATTCCCACTGTGAAGCTCGCTAGGCCCGTGTCGCGAGTGGCGTCCCGCAGAGACAGTGGCGGACTGCGCAATGACACCGATAACACTCTTGCGTCTGCTGGTATCACGGTGTCCAGAGTCTCGTATACCTCAGTAAGCAGCGGCTGAACTCGAGCGAACTGCGTCACGTTCACTACGAGTACGAACGCGACCAGCATGACCACCAGCAGCACCTGCTTGCGCGTGCGCGAGCGATACCGCAGGGACGCGAGGCCAAGCCAGAAAGCTGGTTGGATGAACCGCGCGGCGGGGCCGGCCAAGCCACCGAACCAGATGAACGGGATGAGCGCGGCACAGGCCAGGCAAACCAGCGCCGAGGTGATTGGAGCCGCATGGAGGAATATGCGGCCTGTGATCCCGGCCTGGCGCTCTGCGAACGCTGCTATAATGGCAACTATCGCCACCAGAGCGCCTAGATTCAGCACAAGCGCAATGGGGGGCTGGATGCCGAAGGGCTCCAGCCTGAAGAACAGCAACAACACGGGCGCCCATGCATATAGCTTTGCGACCAAAGAGGAGTACAGGACGACACCTACTGTACCCACACGACTGAACGTGTACCAGCTCAGAAGCAACACGGCTGGCAGAAGCGAAAGTACGACGCGGGTGCCTTTCAGGGAACGTTGCCGCAGACAGATGAGACAGGAGTACACAGCTACAGCGAGACACAGCGGCAACCAGCCCATAAGGTGGGACAGGTACGTCACTACACTCAAGCCGGAGAGCAGAAACAGCGAACGATTGGAAGGCAGCTCCTGACCGCCGCTCGTTATCCGGTGCAGATATCCAACTGCCAATAGGCACAGGCCTGCGGACAGGTGATAGTTGAGAAGGCCGTCGTACGCGTACCGGTCGTACACCCAGACAAGGGGCAGGAACTCAAGCGCTGTGGGATAGCCCTGCACAGAGCGAATGAGATAGCTGGCCCCACCTACGAAGACGAGAGTGGTCAACACGAAGAAGGCCTTCCCCACGAGCTCGGGCGAGTGAACCAGAAAACTGAGCGCCCACGCCACGATTGGCCATGCGCTGTAGGGCACTGGGGTGCGGACCAGCGCATAGTGGCGAAACACTGCTTCGGGATCCGTGTGTGTCAGACGTAGCAGATAGCCCTGGAATACCCAGGGAGGATAGTCGTGGAAAGGAGGAAATCGGTAAACCAAGAGCGGCAACAGGCTCAGGCCTAGAAGCGCCACAAGAACACAGCTCCCCCAGTGGGGGCGTGTCCAAGAAGCGACGGCGCTAAGCTTCTTTCGAATGTTCATCCATGCTCTCCGACTGGATAGGTGGTGTCGCCATTTGGTTCTGCACACTGTAGTTGACGATTTGCTCCTAGTGTTGGTAGGGTGTCCGCGGGCGCTTGTGATATTGAACCACCATACCGTTATCGTATACTCGGTGCTCGCCACGAACGTCGGGCATGGGAATCAGCTTCCTGATGCTCATCGTTTGATCTACGTCGGACACAATGAGATCGCGCGTTTCTGGATTAACGGGTCCTGCGTCATAGTCATTGCCCGTCTGATTGCCAAAGCCGCTGCCAACTGCATATGCGCTAAGCCGCACGCCCTCCAGGCCGAGCCAAACGCTCCTGTACCGCAGATGGGCCTCGGCCCACCCCACCGCCCGATCTTCAGGTGCCGTCCAGAACGTCCAGTACTGACTTAGCCAGGGATCGTTGGTCATCTTCAGCAGGGACGCTCCGCTCGCCCAGACGACCATCAAGACGAAGGCGAGCGCCAGCGCGCGGTTCCTCAAGCCCGCGCTCTCACCTCGCCACGTCCTCAGGGCGCCTGCCGCGAGCAGCGGAAAGCCCAGCAGCATGACGGACGGGAAGATACGGACTTGCAGATTGCCCGAAACGCCGCCAGCATGTGATAGTATTGTGCTGGCCGCCAGCTGGGTTCCAAAGCCTCCGTAGAGCAGCCACAACAGCAACTGCCGTGGATGATCAAGCAGGCCCCGACTCCGCAGCAGGTGTATCCCCATGCGAGCCCATACTGCAAAGGAAGCAAGCGCCGCCACCCAGGTTGGCAGTGTGAGCCCGAGATAAGCTCTCCGGCTCACCCATCCCGATGCGACAACAGCATATGGATCGTAGGCAGGTTCAAGTCCCAAAGTCACGGCCGCGGTCTTGTCCGCCGCGGTGCGCAAGTCCCAGAAAACCCGCATCGCCGGACGATAGAGATAAAAGGTGTTTAGAAACCAGAGCACCATGCCGGAAGCGACAATGTACACCAATCGTGCTACTATTGGCTGTGGTATCTTGCCTGTCCCCTGGCGCCGCCAAATCTGCAGCAACGCAGAACCGGCCACCAGGCTGACAGCTACAGCGATGATGAACGACGACCCGAAAAAGACATTGCTGGCGCTTATTGCCAGCGTGGCCAGGTAGAACAAGCCGACGTAGGCGGAGAAACGGGAGAGTTGGCCCGTCGCACGGAAGCTCTTGGCTAGCAAGAGCATTGCCAGCATCGTCGCCAGCCAGGTCACCTTCTCGTGCGAGCCACGAAAGATGACGAACAGGAAATCGGGCTGCAGGAAGAGGAAGAGCGCAGCCAGAGCGCCGGCTGTGGTGTCTCCAGTGAGTGTGCGGTACATGACAAAGGCGATCACGCTCAGGCCGCCCGCGACGACGGGATAGATCAGAAACTGCAATTGCACTAGAGACAGCGCGGTGACGGAGGTAATGAATGTCGAGAGCGCCTGATAGGCAAAGCCCAGGCCATACTGGCGCTGTGCGGGCACGAGCGTTCCCTCGCCGGCTATGGCGGCTGTTGCCAGGGTCAGGTTGGCGGTGTCAGACTCAATCCACTGTCCCGCGTAGCGCAGCACGAAGTAGGACCCAGCCAGTGCGGCATACACCAGCACGAGCAACACCAGCAGCCATTGGGCCGACCTGCGGGACGTGCGGGGGGGCGTCATCAGTGGTGGCCTCCACGGGTGCGCATGGCTTCGGCTGCCAAAGGTGCTCTCCGGGCGCGCAGCCTGTCATAGACAAGGACCAAGGCGACGCTGGCGAAGACGACCAGGGAGGGCACCATCGGCATGGTGTAGCGGGCATCGCCATAGAAGATCACCGTGCCCAGCAGCACGCGCACAATCAGCGCGTAGAAGATAGCGACCTCGCGCCAGCGGGGCAGCGACCATAGAGCTCCCACAAGCGCCAGGATGAGAAAAGCGGTGTATATCCCCCTCACCAGGCCGGCCAGGGGCAAGGGGTAATCCTGCTCATAGCTGGCCACCGAGAGGGGCGAGAACAGCCGCACCAGTTTGCGCAGGGCCAGCCGGGCAAAGTCACCCGGATGTCCAACGATCCACTCCATCCCCCGGCGGTAGTATTCCTGCTCTGCTTGGGGTTCGGCGAACGCCGGCAGAGGGGGCGGGAATGCTTCGCGATGGCCACCGAAGGCATCGGCATTGTTGGCTCCGTAGAAGGTGTAGCCGCCGTTGGTGGAGACGGGCACAAACGTTTGAAAGACCTGATAGTTGCGCACCGTCCACGGCGCGATGACCACCACAGCCAGGGCCAGCAGCCACAGGCACTGCACGAGCCTGGCCCGCGTGGGCCGCGGCGGGGGAGCGATCCACAGCCACCAAACGACCAACGGGAGGAGCATCAACGTCGCTGGCTTGGCCAGGGTGGCCCACCCCAACAGAAGGCCCAGAGCTGCAAAGCCCATGCGACGGGGGAGGCTTTGCAGCCGCACAGCGACGCACACCGTCAGCGCTAACAGGGCCAGGTACAGGGCCTCGGGGATCAGCCACGCGCCAAAGTAGACCAGGTGCGGGTAACAGGCCATGCCCAACCCCGTGAGGATGGCCACACGCCGCCCAAAGACGCTGCGTGCGGCCAGAGATGTGACGGCCACAGCCACCGCGCCGAGGACCGCCTGCAGCAAGCGCGCCGCCAGCAAGCTGTAGCCGCAGACGCGGTACCATGCAGCCAGCAACAGGGGATAGAGCGGCGGCCAGAAGGCCGTCGGCGAGCCCGGTCGCTCAGCGAATCCGCCGCCCGCCAGCAGGCTGCGCACGATGCGGTCGTAGGAAGCGGCATCTCCGTGCAGCGGATTGTCCCGCAAGAAGGGGTCCACCCGTGCGGCCCAAAACGCGTACACGATCCGAACGGTGAGCGCCAACAAGAAGATGGCAATCCACCAGCGGTTAGCGGCCCATATCCGAGTCCAATTGTCTTCTATGCTCTTCATCGCTCGGTCACGACTCCTCAGACGTCGGCTCCACCACCGTTGTATCTGTAGCTCGTATCCAGATCATCCCCAGGACAGAGATGGCCGCCAGGCCCGCCCTCGCAAGCAAGAGTGCCACCGGCCAGGTGAGGCCCACACCGTCGTAGCGACCCGTGGGTCGAAACATGTCTGGCATGGGCGCTGGCTGAACCTCTACCCCCAGGCTGACCACGGAGCCCAACTGCACTCCGGCCGGAACTGCCTCTGCGGCATCGGCTTCTACCCATACCGTCCACCGGCCAGGCTCTCGCGGTGGCCAGTCGTACACGCGTGCATGGTCTCCACCTCCTGGGACTGCTACCTGTGTCTCCTTGAGCAGGAAGGGCTCGCCCCCCTCCCTGGCAGCGTAGAGGCGCACCGGCAAGGATTGCACGTCCCGCAGCCCGTCGTTGTGCAGCACAGCCTGGATTGTAACCCAGGCCATCTGTTGCGGCACGGGCGGCTCGCACGAAATCTCCCCGGTGATGTGCGGTGGAGTGAGGGCCTGCGCGCGAAAGACGCCGTCATAGGTGACCAGGTAGACGCCATCCGCCAGGTGTGCCACGTCCACGGCGTTCTCATCGGACACAACGCGGAACCCTGGCTGCAGGTTGAGTACGAAGCGAAACCCATCTTCGGTCAGCCTGAAATCCTCCAGGCTGCTGCCTTCGATCTCCGTCGTCGGGCCCCGAAACTGGCCCATCATACCCAGGAAATCGTGCGGGGCAAAATCCTGCCGGTGCCGGTCCAGTTGCTTGCCCAGGGCGAGCCATTCCGCATGGTTGCGAGGCGGGAGGGTTTCAAAGAGACTGGGAGAGGTCTGGCTGTGGATAAGCTTGGCCCGCTGCTTGTCGCCATATACCAAGAAGCCCTCAACCACCTGCAACGACTTCACCAGTTGCTCCGGGGCTTGCTGTTCTTCCTCTCCCTCCTCAGAATCCTCTATTTCTTCCGACCCAACAGTGAGAGTCCACTGGTCCAGGTAGCCATCGCCGTCCAGGTCCTCGAACCGCACTCGCTGCACGTCATCAATGTTCCACACCCCTCCCCAGGCGTGCCGCAAGTGCAGCTTGCAATCTATTGGGCTGAAGTACAGCCAGGCTTGCTGTAGTAACTGCGGCGTATACTCCAGACGCAGGCCTTGGCGGGTGTCCTGTGTCCGCGCCAGCGATGGCTCGTTCGTAAGGCCGGTTATGTAGGAATCCCGCCATTCCCTGTCCGAGCCTTCATATATGCCTTCAGTGGACCAATACCGCCCGGCCTCAACCGCAACGAAGAAGGCCGCATCCCAGTTGCGGCCGATGACCCAATCCGGATACTCGGGATAGGGCACGGTGCGCACCGCAAAGTCGGGGAAAGTGACCAGTTGTATTATCTCGTGGCGTCCATAAAGCCCCAGTTTGTAGTCCAGACTCTGATTGTTGTCCTGATCCCAAGAGAACCTGATCATCTGCATTGGCTGGCGGAATTGACGGTCCGGGGCATTCGACCGGGAGTACTCCATCCGTATCATCAACTCTGGATACCCGTCTCGGTCAGCTGCCAGGTCATAGAAGGCAAAGGGATTCTCAAAATTGGCGAAGGTTCGATCATCGTACCCGAACTTGGCCATCGAGTAGATGAACCAGTTTGAGTCATGGCCCCGCGAAGCAACAAACTCCGCCACAACAGCAATCCGCGAGGCCCCCCAGTCGATCTGGATGGGTGGCACGCTGCCTGCGTAGGGCTTGATGTAACCTGTATACGTTCCCAAATGAGGCCAGAAGGCAAAGTCGGTGAAGCAAATCTCATTGTGCTGAGTGTTCACCGTGAGTTCCGTTCCGTAGTAATCAGGGAAAGGCGGGGGAGGATAAACCTGCCTGATGTCGTGGTCCGGACGCCCGTCGTAGTCGGTGTCACGAACATGAATGAGGCAATCCACCCTTCCGTTCAGCAGTCCCCGGGCCAGCTCTGGCCGGTTCTGGACAAGAATTCCGATTGGCGAGTGAAATGACGCACGAGCCACTCCATCGACCTCAATGTTCAGATTGTAGTTGATTGTGGCATCTTGAAGCCACCATCCGTCTGGAGCCACGACCCGTACGGTGGGATACGCACTCTCTTGAACAGCCAGCACACCATTCGTAACCGTATAGCGAACCTCCGCATCATCATCTTGATCATCGTAGAGCTCAGCAACAAGCTCATCGCCATCGCGGTGGAAAGCGATGACTAGATTCGCTGTCCCGTCGCCAGCTGCATCAAATACCCAGACGTCGTCTTCAAAGTCCACCGATGTCTCCCACCTCTCGGTGACTTGCATGTTCCCAGCCCGGTCGTAAACACGGACGGCATCGCCGTCACTGCCAGAGAATGGGCACTGGATCACCGCCATATCCGGCTGACCGTCTTGGTCCAAGTCCTGGAAGGAAACCGTACACTCCTCGCTCTCCTGCGCGTGGGTGGCAGATGGAAACGTGGTACCCAATGTGAGAGCTAGCACAACTCCGAAGGCGACAATCCGCCCTTTTCGATTGATGGGCATCCTACTTTGACCTCGCTGGTAGGCTTCAGATCTTAACTTCCATGAAGCCAATCGCTCTACTCAACCCAAAGCTCAGCAAATCATGCACAGACCAGCAGCATTGCCCTATTATGCCGATAGCCAGAAGTTTCTAAGAGCTTTGTGAAGGCCTGGAGCATACAACCTCAGCACCATTGCGGACAAATCAGCAAATCCTATCTGCCCATTAAGGGGACATTCTCTGATACTCCTGATAAGGTTGGTTCTGGCACTGGCAATATCCCCACCATTCGCATACGCCACGGCTAGTAGAAAACGGTGCCGGGATACACTTGTTCTGATAATCCTCTCATACCTGTGGCCCCAATGACCATTTATGTACTCGTACATCCTGATGATCTGCTGCAAATGCTGGATAGTGCTCGTCTTCGACCATATACCTCTGGAATGAACTCTATGAGCAGCCATGACTTCATTGATGTACCCGATTTTTCCGTGTTGGGCATTAAGCATGTGAAGCGGCCAATCTCCCATCTCCAATAGATGATACCAGTCAGGAAACTCGCTGAACAGACTTCTCCGAAACATCACCGAGCAGGTCGGAATGAAGTTCGATACTAACAGATCTTTTAAAGTCGATATTTCCTTCTGATCTGCGGGCACGCAGTTGTGCGGTTCCTGATTGCTGTCCTCGTAAACGTTCGTTGCATTGTGAAAGCAGATAGCGCATTCGGGGTAGTCGTCCAAGAAATCCACCTGCTTTTGCAGCTTATGGTCAGAAACCCAATAGTCATCGCCCTCCAGCAAAGCGATATACTGACCTTGGCACGCCTGGAGTGTTTTCACAAAGTTCGTGATTACGCCTAGATTCCTCTCACGCAATTCCAGATGGATTCTGTCGGGGAACCTTCTCTGAAAGCCAATCGCAACCTCTCGTGTGCTATCTGTAGAGCAGTCTTCACCAATGACCACCTCATAGTCAAAGTTCACTGTCTGCATCAGGATGCTGTCTATTGCCTGAGCAAGATATCTCTTATGATTATAGGTTATCATTGCTACACTTAGCTTCACAGATTCACCCGATGATGCCAGCGAGTGACAAGGCTATAGTCTCTCATGCGAGTGCCCGTGCAGCTCCCCAATGGCGCGGTGCTCTAATCTATCCCTTACCTCGTCACCTCTTGTCACTACCAACTGAATGATCTGACACATCACTCTTATGTCTCGAGGACTGACAGCCGTACCGGTCGGCAGACATAGTACACGTTTCACAATCCTCTCAGTCTCGGGCAGGAGAAGTCCGGCATGAGGGAAGTAAGAGCGATATGGCTCCATACGATGGCAGCCAGGATGGAAGTAGCGCCTTGCTAGAACGTTCTCTGCCCAGAGTAGTTCGTGTAATTGATCCCTGCCGACCTTGGTAACCGCCCTGTCAATCTCGACAACAATGTACTGGTAGTTGCGCTTCTCACTTTCATCGTAAGTCAATAAACGCACACCTGGCACGTCCGCCAGTTCTTGCTGGTACTGCTTGTAGTTCCGATGATTGACAGCGATGAACTCATCCAGACTCTCCAATGATGTCAGCCCCATCGCCGCTGATACCTCGCTCATTTTCCCGTTGGTACCAATGTAGATAACATTGTCGTATCCGGCAAAGCCGAAGTTCTTCATTAGGCGAATTTTGGCTGCTAGCTCATCATTATTCGTAACGACTGCGCCGCCCTCGAAGGTGTTGAAGAACTTGGTGGCGTGGAAACTGAACACCTCGGCATTACCGAAATTACCAATCCTGCGCCCCTTGTATGAGCATCCGAATGCATGAGCCGCGTCGTACAGGAGCTTTAGATTATGCTTCTGAGCGACCTCAGAGAGCCCTTCGACGTCGCAGGGGCGACCCCAGAGATGCACGCCGATGATCCCGGTTGTGCGAGGTGTGATCATTTCCTCGAGCCGCGAAGGGTTGAGATTATACGTATGTGGATCGATGTCGCAGAACACCGGCGTTATCCCTTGCCATTGCAGCGCGTGCGCAGTAGCAATAAAGGTCATCGAAGGGATAATGACTTCCCCTGCAAGTCCCAGAGCCCTGATGGCGATCTCCAAAGCAACAGTTCCATTGCACATGGCGACGCAATGCCTGACGCCGAGCATATCAGCCACTTGACGCTCGAATTCCTGCACATAGGGGCCGTTGTTTGTCAACCACCGCCGATCCAGGAGATCGTTGATGCGCCGGAGGAGGCGCTCTCGGTTGCCAATATTGGGACGCCCAACATGCAGTTCCTCCTGGAATGCGGGAGTACCTCCAAAAACGACCAAGTCGCTTAATCGCTCTTTAGTGATCACTAGACGTAACCCTCTTGATGACCTTAGCTGGCACTCCGTAGGCTACGACACCATCTGGGATATCATTTAAGACGACAGCGCCAGCCCCTATTATTGAATGTGCGCCAACTCGTACACGATCCCTTACTATTGCTCCGATTCCCACCCATGCCCCTCGCCCTACCGTGACTTTGCCGCCTAAGTGTGCACCTGGACCAATGTGTACCCCGTCCTCAACAACACACTCATGATCAACAATTGCGCCAGTGTTAATGATTGCGTTCTCACCAATCCTCGAGCCAGGGTTTACAACCGCGCCAGCAACAATTACAGTACCTGGACCTATTGCTACGTCAGCCGCAACCACCGCTTGAGGGTGAATAGCCGTGACCAGACGGAAACCTTTTGCACGAACCACGTTGGACAGTCGCAGCCGCGCCTCACAATCTCCAAATGCGAGAATCAGGTATTTGACCCCCATCTGCTGGAGAACATCCAGTTGTTCCTGCCCTCCCAAGACAACAGCCCCGCCGAACTCTGTGTTGCGGCACTCCAGATTCACATCATCGACGAAACCAACGATCTCAAACTCATCTCGTAGACGAATGATATCTGCCACCACCAGCGCGTGCCCAGAAGTGCCCCACACCACTAGTTTTCTTTTCACCTGATGGTACAAACCCGTCCTAGAGATGTTGTTTCTCATTCAAGGAGTCTACCTAGAGCTGGTGCCAGTTTGCAGGGAACAAATCTTGCGTATCTAGCGATGGATGGTTTGCCCATCTTCTCGGAGCAATGACGATCTTTTCTTCGTGTTTGCTCAACCAAGCTCCCCACCAGCTAAAGGTGCTGTTCGCAATGATATGATGCTTGCACAGACTCATCAAACGCAGATCCTCATCGTCTCTCTCTCCTTGATTGCCCTCAACAAAGGTAACTGGTGCACCAATAACCAAGTTATCTTTCCCCCATGCAATATCATCTGAGAACACAAAGAAGTGCGGAGACGTGACTAGTTCTTTGATTCTCTTGGCAGCAGCCAGATAATAGTCCAACGATAAGACTCCATGGAATGCATGGATGACAGGATTGCTTACGAAATCGCCACGTCGGATGTGCAAACTGACAGAATTGCACTCCGCTATCCTGTCTGCCAGTTCCGCATTTGCCCCCTCCAAGAGGTACTTGAAAGTGAAATCTTGACGGATGACGGGGGCAATGTCTCCAAAGTACTTTTCACTGGCCCAATAGCCGTCCAAGTAGACATTTCTCGACACCCTGAGGAGGTTGGGATCGAATGCGGCACCCCTTTCCGGCACGATAGATCGTTTATAGTATGGAAGTAGTCTTTGAAAAAAATGCCAAAGGTACCCTTGATATCCATGAAGGTTTGAACCGGTTACCAGAGCTACTTCTTCGCCTGAAGCTATCTCTGCTGAGATGTTAAAGTGATGCAGTTCATACCGCCGTGGAGTAACGTTTTCAGGTGTCCGATGAACATCAAAACCAGAAATATCCAGTTTCAAGGGAACACCTTTGTCAATTGCTATACGGCGACCAACAGCATATTGGAAAAGTTGGTTGCCTAGCCCGCCTTTCAATCTTACAATAATCATGGTTTGCATTGAACACTCCAATCCCCTAACCAACAGACTTCTTTCGGGTTAGCTCCTGAAGCCACAAATCCAACAGCCTCATTTCAGATGGTACACGACGATCTACCAGACTCAACTCTACGAATTCTTTAGCAGCTTCAAGCTGCCTTTCGTATGGAGGATAAGGGGGCAACTTACATGCTTCCACCTGAATACTGTAGATACCCAAGTACTGTTTTGATAAAAACCCATATGGGGACATTTGTCACTATCCCTAATTCTCGAAACCCCAGTTTTTCCATGGAAGCCAGGCACGTCTCATATGGACAGCACCCGTTGCTGAGCATGAGACAGTTTCTCTAGAAAATGGTCAGCGCCCAGTGGCGGGCAAGGTGCGTTGAGTCAATCACGCCGGGTGAACCAAAAACACCCGCAGCCATACGTTTGAGCATCCGCCATTTCAGTAGGAGCGTTCTCTATCAGGCCTTCTTGTCCATTGTCGGTGATCAGGGCGAATTGCTGCAATTGCAGGTCTGCAAAAGCGCTGGCGATCTGGGAGTAGGAATAAATGCGATGTGCATTGAACATGATTTTGGGTTTGCCAACCGGGACGACGAACAACAACGAACCTCCATTTGCCAGCACCCGCTTGAGTTCGGCTATCGCTTTCAAATCACCGTCCGGATCGAGTGGGTCACCGTAGCGCCCAAGGCCAATGTGCTCAACCACGTGCATACAAGAAAGCGAATTAATGCTGGCATTGGCAAACGGCAAGGCCAGCAGGTCAGCGAGTTCGGAGGACAGATTGCCTAGGTGGAGGTCAGCAGGGCGGTACTCGTAGAACTGGACCGGGATGAAGGCGGAAACCAAAGCGCAGAAGTACAAACTAGAGGAAATATCTACATGGCGCACCGGACGGGTTTGGGCCACAATTCGCGCCGCCCAGGCTGTGTGGTAAATGTAATGGTGATCGAACCCGGTGATGGCGGTCTTGTCACCTAGACACGGGTATCGGTCTTGCCAGCGAACGGTAAAACGCTGGGTTGCACTCCTAGAAGCTAGGCTCTTGAATCTCATGAACTCCTGCTGAAAACGAAGCTGCGCCACGAGTTGAGATACGCACCGCTTGATACCTTGGGCCGCTGGTGTGGTCTTGAGCACACGCTTGATGAGAGCCACAGGGGTACTCATAAGATCTGAGAGGGTCTATGGATCCGGACGATGTCGTCTCGAACTTCAAAAACCCAATCCGGACGTACGCAAGAAACGAATCTACGCAACTCATCGAGAGTTGGATAGCTGGCTCGGCCCACACAAAGACGCGCGTCATCAATCAGTATGACAGGATCGATGACGGGATACGCCAGAATGTGCTGCAGTTCCTCCATAATCGGCGTGTCCGTGTTGCCTCGGGCGCTGACTCCGCCCGAATAGTGGGCGTCCAACCAGAATAGGCATCGCTGGTTGATCCCTGGCAGTATTTTGGGCAACACTCTGCCACTATCTCCAGACATGATGTGGATATGCCCAAAGTGCGCGAACCTTGCCTTTGCCTTCCGGTAGAGATCCTCGTCTAGCTCTATTGACAGAATCGTGCGGAAGATGCTTCTCACCGCAAAGACCATGTCTCCATAATAAGTGCCGGTTTCAACTAATACTGGCGTGCCAAAGCGCGCCGCATAAGCCTTAACAGTTCGAACTTTGACCGGATGCGGGGGCGGAACAGGCCTCCCAGACTTTTCCCAACGCCTGACCTCTCTTGCGCTTTCCATAGCTCGTCTCAGCTCCCCCCAGATCCTACCAAGAATGGTTCGCTTTACAACAGCTTTGAGCGCTTTCATGGTTTCACCCAATGGATGTGAATGGAAGTACGGGTGCCAGGAGGCCTGGACGCGCCATCATCCAGTACGGCGATTCGCTCAAGCCACCTCTCACAGCAATATGAACTGAAGGCGCATTCACTCCGGGCTGACTGAGCCAAGCTACATAGTGCAGACTCACGATGAGCTCAATCCTATAGTCACCCTCATTTACAAAATGCCTCGGAATCCAGCAAACAAGCTTATTGTGCCCTGTCCTGATCGCCGGCCACATCTCAGGTTTTCTGTCAGTATGCAATGCCCAAAACAACAATTCCCCGCTCGCGGCGTAAACCGCGAATCCAACCGTGAGTGAGATATTGATACTATCTGTGACACCTTCGATTAGAACGCCAAATTCCTCGTCTGCCCTAATCGCTCGCGAAATGCAGTTGAGCTGTCGGTCAACGATTGCAAAGCGTGTAGGATTGAAGTAGGGGTTGCTGACCCGTGACTTACCATCAGAGATCCATTCGTTCTCAGTCGAATCCAGCTGCAAATATCTAGGGATAACACGCTCAACATCGCCATAATCGGTGATCTTGCCTTGTGTGAGCAACAAGCATTTACGGCACAGCGTCCGGATCGCGTTCATCTGATGGCTCACAAACAGAACTGTTCTCCCTTCCTTGGCCACATCCCCCATCTTCCCCAGGCACTTCTTCTGGAAGGCCGCATCCCCCACGGCGAGCACCTCGTCCACCAGCAGGATCTCCGGCTCCAGGTGCGCGGCCACGGCAAAGGCCAGGCGCACGAACATGCCGCTGGAGTAACGCTTGACTGGCGTATCCAGGAACCTCTCGATCTCGGCAAAAGCCACAATTTCGTCGAACTTGCGCTCGATCTCCACCTTCCTCATCCCCAGGATGGCGCCGTTGAGGTACACGTTCTCCCGCCCGGTCAGCTCGGGGTGGAAGCCGGTGCCCACCTCCAGCAAGGAGCCCACGCGGCCGTGGATTTCGGCATAGCCCTCCGTGGGCTCGGTGATGCGCGAGAGGATCTTTAACAGCGTGGTCTTGCCCGCACCGTTGCGGCCGATGATGCCGATGACCTCGCCGCGTTTGACCTCGAAAGAGACGTCTTTCAAGGCCCAGATGAATTCGTTGGAACGTTTGAACGTTTCAACGTTGGAACGTTGGAGCGTTGAACGCAGTCTGCGGAAGGGAGCGGTCATGGCATTGGTGAGCACGTCGCGGAGAGCCCCGTAGGGCTCGCGCTCGCCGATGCGGTAGCGTTTGCTCAGGTTCTCGACGCGGATGGCGATGTTGGTCATAACGTTATCACGTTGGAACGTTTGAACGTTAGAACGTTGAAACGCAGTCTGCGGTAGCGTTTGCTCAGGTTCTCAACACGGATGGCGATGTTGGTCATAAATGCCTCAAGACGAGGATTGCCATTCTTCTCGTGTAATGCCGGACTGTCGCAGAAGCCGAGCCAACAGGTCTGTGCTGATCTCTTCCCGATGCGGGTTGGGCAGAATCAAGCGGTGCTCCCCGCGGAGCATAAACTGGTGCCGCCCACCTGTGTAGGGACCTTCAAACCTCAGCCTTTGCAGACGCTGAATCAGTTCACGACGTGAAACAGGCGTGAGACGCGGCATCTAGGCTGGCGCCGTCTCTGGCAGGTGGATGACTACCTGCCCTAGAGCCGGTATCGGCAATCCCTTGGCAATGCTAAACAGCACCCAGTCCTCAATTGCCTCGGCCAGCTGGCGACGACATTCTTCCAGAGTCTTACCGGTCGCCCAGACCCCGGCTAGCGGTGGTACTTGGCCATAAAACGGTTCTTCGTCTTCGATGATTTCATAATGGGCACATTCCAGTGCGGTCTGAATGTACTGCAACAACATGCTGTCACCTCCTCAAAGGAGACGTCTTGGGGGCGCAAATGAATTGCGGATTGTGGATTTCGGATTTCGGATTGTCCACTTCACGATTCGCAATTCGCAATCCCAAATTCGAGATTCTTCCAAGTCTGGGATAGCGTTTGCTCAGGTTCTCGACGCGGATGGCGACGTTGGTCATGATTCAACTTCCCCCACAACGCGCAAGGCTTTTTCATAAACGGCCGCGCTCAGGCGAAACTTCCCCTGCGTCTGCAACACATCCAATTGGTCTCGAAGGCTGGCGATCAGCCCAGCACGTTTAGCCCAGATCAGGACACCCACCGTACCCAGAACGGCCAGGCCCAGCCGTCGCGCAGCTCGACGAGCATCCTTTTCATCCAGCAAGACCACCTCTGCTTGTTGCTCATGGCCCAGGGCAATTGCTTCCGCCTCCCCTTCATCCAACTCTGTGCGGAGTAGAGATACTATATTCTGATCTTTCACCGCGTACACCGTGATCCATGAGGCGGCCGCAACCTCTGCCGCCCCAGGTTGTCCCTTCCCTGCTTCCACAACCTCACGCCAAACAGCTCGAGGGATGAGGAGGCCCTCTGGGAATCGGCGGGATAACAGCTCAAGTTGCCCAATCCTGCTCAGAGCGATGAGGACAGACGAATTCGCCACTGCTTTCAAGCGAGAGCCTCCAATGTCCTCAAATCTTCTTCCAACTCTTCCACGTCATAGCGGCGGACGATCCCTTCCTCGCCTAATAAGACGTGGAATTCCCATTTGCTCATCCCGGCCAACTCGCGAGCCTTGCCGAAAGACAACAAGCCCTTTTGATACAACCGCACCGCCAGTTCGCGGCACAATCGAGGCAATCTCTCCTCGGGTGGCACGCGAAGAGCTTTAGCCAGTTCATCGGGGATTTCCAGGACCATTGTACCCATCGCTCACACCTCCTTTGTTTTTCCCAAGGACTTTTGCTGAGAGGCCATATCCCTGGAACGTTTGAACGTTAGAACGTTGGAACGTTGAACGCAGTCTGCGGCAGCGTTTGCTCAGGTTTTCAACACGGATGACGATGTCGGTCACGGTCCTCCTGGTCCCACCCAATCATCTAGTACACCTCATCGTGAGTCCCCATTGTCAGCAGGTGGATTTCCTCTTGACCCGATTCGGGATTCTCGACGAACTCGAAGAGGATGCGGTTGTCATAATCCACCGTGCATGCCCAGACACCGGCCATTTGCCCTTTCAGTTTGTGGCTGTGCAGCGAAGGGTGAAACGGATCCTCTGCTAACTGTCGGAGGGTATTCACAGCCCTGGCACGCAATCCAGGCTGTCGGCGGACCGCACGCCGAAATGCACGGATGAAGCTGGAACTCCAGACCAGGGTCTTCACGTGTCCAGTTCCTTGAGCAAATCCTCTACCGTGCCTCGTCGCACATTCCCTGTCTGGTAGGCCTCACGTGCTTCGGCGACTTCTGTAATGAGCTCGGAACGCCGATGCTGGATCAAGCGCTGGCGGATGATTTCGATCAGTAGCAATTGATCGTCAATGGGCAACGTCTCAACATCTTCGATAACCCTTTGGAAATCTGAAGACTTGGTCTGCGTATCCACTGCTAACACCTCCCTGAAAATCACTGCTCGAACTTGCTCGATCTCCACCCGGCCGTGGATCTCGGCGTAGCCCTCGGTCGGCTCAGAGAATCTCGAATTTGTGATTTAGAACTTCGAAATTGCACATTCGCAATTCAGGTACGCCTCGCTTTGGCGGTTTTGCCCGATGCCGTGAAGATTGCCAGCAGTTCCCCGCTTTCCTGGAGCAGCCAGCGACGCTCGGGAGAATCACCCAAGCCGGTGTCCTCAAGGAGCTCCAGCCAATATTGGGTCTCAGATGCTTCCTTCTCGACAATGGCGATCTTGTGGATAAAGTCGTTACGCGACTCGGCCCGGTTGGCCTCACGGTAGTTGGCGCCAATGGAGGTTGCCGATTTCAGCAGTTGATAACCCAGTACGTTCGTCACCTTGCTTTTTGGCAGATCCGATACAAAGCGAATGACACGCAAAGCAAAGCGCTTGGTCCTCTGTTCAAGTTCAGCCTTATCCATGGGCAGGTTCCAAATTCCAATTTCGAAATGCGAAATGCGTAATCAAACGATGTCTGCGAACGTTTTTTCCATGCGCCGGAAGTAGTATAGTCCGCTCAGGAGCAAAAGACAAACCATGATGGTCGAGACGGCGAGCAGCGGGCCGGGGGCGTCGGCCTGGCCGAGCAGCGCCCAGCGAAAGCCCTCCACCACGCCAGCCATGGGGTTCAAGCCGTAGATGGCTCGCCAACGCTCGGGCACGAGGCTGCTGGGGTAGGCGATGGGCGTGGCGAAAAGCCAGAGCTGGATGAGAAAAGGAATGGCATAGCGCACGTCGCGGTACTGCACGTTCAAGGCGGACAGCCACAGTGCAACCCCGAGAGCTGTCGCCACCGCGAGCAGCACAAAAAGCGGAAGCGTCCACACGGCGGCTGCAGGCACAAGGCCGTAGAACCACATCATGCCCAGCAGCACGGCGAAGGCAATGGCAAAATCGGGCAGCCCCCCCAGCACCGAAGCCAGCGGCAGGGTCAAGCGTGGGAAATAGATCTTGGTGATGATGTGCTCATGCTGCACCACGCTGTTGCTCGCTTGGGCAAGCGCGTTGGCGAAATAGGTCCAGGGAACCAGGGCGCTGTAGGCAAAGATGGGATAGGGAACCCCGCCGGATGGCATCTGGGCGAGACGCCCGAAAAAGATGCTGAACACGACCATGGTGAAAAAGGGCTGAATAATGGCCCAGGCAGCGCCGATGACGGTCTGCTTGTAGCGCACCTTGATGTCGCGCCAGGTAAGGACGTAGAGCAATTCCCTGTACTGCCACAAGTCGCGCAGGTTCAGCGGCACCCAACCCCGGGAAGGGCGGATGAGGGTCGTTGGGAATTGCGAATTGGGGATTGCGGATTGGGAATTGGGAATTGGGGATTGCGGATTGGGAATTGTGGATTGCTGATCATCATTCGTGATTCGCGCTTTACTGTTCATCGCTGGCCACGCCCCTCTGGCGATTGATGATGCGGTGGCGATTCGGGATTCGCATTTCGCGATTGGCAATTCTGCCGATACCACTCGATTGTCTTCCGCAACCCCTCTTCAAACGAAGTCTGCGCCCTGAACCCGAATAGCTGCTCAGCTTTGCTCGTGTCCAGGCAGCGGCGGGGCTGGCCGTCAGGTTTGGAGGCGTCCCAGACAATCTCGCCCTGAAAGCCGGTCAGCCGCGCGATGAGATGCACGAGGTCTTGAATGCTGATCTCCATCCCGGAGCCCAGATTCACCGGGTCACTGGCATTGTAGCGCTCGGCCGCAAGCAGGATCCCTTCGGCGGCATCCTCGACGTACAGGAACTCGCGGGTGGGCTTGCCGGTGCCCCAGACCACGATGTGATCGTCGCCCCGTTCGCTGGCCTGGAAACACTTGCGAACCAGCGCCGGGATTACGTGGGAGGTCTGCAGGTCGAAATTGTCCCCTGGGCCATAGAGGTTCACCGGCAGGAGGAAAATGGAGTTGACGCCGTACTGCTGGCGGTAGGCCTGGGATTGAACTAACAGCATTTTCTTGGCCAGGCCATAGGGTGCGTTGGTCTCCTCGGGGTAGCCATTCCACAGGTCCTCTTCCTTGAAAGGGACAGGCGTGAACTTGGGATAGGCACAGACTGTGCCGATGGCGACGAACTTTTCCACGCCGAAGCGCCAGGATTCGTGGAACAGCGGCACTCCCATCATCAGGTTGTCGTAAAAGAATTCGGCCGGGTGGGCGCGGTTGGCTCCGATCCCGCCCACCCGTCCGGCCAGATGGAAAACGATGTCAGGACGGGCATCTGCCAGCACGCGCCGCCTGGCCTCAGGTTGGCGCAGGTCGTAGTCTTTGCTGCGCGGCACAAAGACCGCCGCCGCCCGACGCTCGTTGAGCTTCTCCACCACGAACGAGCCCAGGAAGCCAGCGCCACCCGTCACCAGAATGCGTTTGGCGTTCCAGAAGTGGTCAGCCATTTGTCACTCCCTTGTTCTTACTGCTTCGTGCGCCGAAGGTTGCTAAGCCCCTTTGGCTCGATTATCACATAGAAACGACTGCCGGAGTTTAGCAGTCCCGTCGAGCGGGACGAACTGTTGACGCAGTACTCTGCAGTAGCATACACGGCTGACCCGACTGCCAACAACTCATCACACAAGGATCCTTCCCCGCCTTTCCACCGGCTACCTCCTGTTTCGGCCCAGTACGGAGCCACTTTGAGTCTCGATATCTCGTATCACAGAGCAATACACTTTCCGATAGCGCGCTGCTGTGTGGGTCCACGACATTCCCCGTGCTGTATCTTTTCCCCGTTCAGCTACCTGCGCCCGCAGCTTGGAGTCTCCCAGGGCCTCTCGTAGCCTCGAAGCGAGATAGCCCGGCTCAATCGAGGCTAGCAAGAACCCGTTCTCACCGTCCACCAAATAGTCAGGGATCGCTCCTACGGCACTTGCCATAAACGGCACGCCTGCTGCCCACGCCTCCAGCATCACGCGCGGCATCATCTCTCCCCGGCTTGGCAGCACAACCAGGTCTGCGGTCGCGTAGGCGTGCTGCACAACCTCTCGCGGCTGGTGGCCCATGCAGGCCACTATCCTGGCCAGGCCACGCTCCTCGATTTTTCTCTCCAACTCACCGCGCAAAGGACCGTGGCCAAGAAACAGCAGGCCCACGGACATGCTCTTGCTGAGGGCCTCAACAGCGTCGATCAGTTCGCCGTAGCCGCCCTTCTCGGCGGACAACCGGCCAACATAGAGCAGACGGTGCTCGTGCCCACTCCACAAATCCGGAACCAGCGGTTCTGATACTTGTGCGGCCTCATCGCTAAGATCGACGCCGTTGGGTACAACAGTAATGCGCTCGCGCGCAAAGCCGGACCTCTCCCACCACGGCACCAGGCTAGGGCCCAGGGCAATCACCCGAGCAATGCGCGTGGAAGCAAAGTGCGTTGCCAACCGCATGAGTTCGTACATGCTCCGGTCCCAGGGAATGCCGTGCTGTGCATGATGATAGACGTTGGAGTGGCCGTGCCAGACTACTCTATTACCTGGGCCCAGGAGAGCCAGCGCCGCAACAGTGATAGAGTCCGGCACATGATACACGTCTGCCGAATCGACTTGCCTTGCGGCACGGGCAAGCCGCATCGCGCGCCTTACGTGCTTGACAATGTTGTTGCGGCGAACCACGGTTCCAGGTGCTACTACCAGCTCGGGCCCAGGATACGGAGACGTCACACCCTCTTCATAGGCACCAACCACTGTCACACGATCGCTGGCCCGCACCAGTTCGCGGGCCAAATACCAGTTGATGTCGCTTACTCCTCCAACACCCGGCCTCCGAGGGTTGCATATTGAATCGATGAACACTATGTGCATTCGCCCTGTTTTCGCTCTCAATCCGCAGCCAGCATCTGCCGGATGGCCTAGTCCTGCCCGATTCTGTGGTAGACTTCTTGCCGCATTCTCTGAACAATCACCCTCCAGTCGAGCTTGCGGAGCACATATTCGCGGCCTCTTTCGCCAATTTCACGCGCCTGAGTGGCATTCTTCAAGACCATTCTGAGCTTCTGGGCAAGTTCGTTGCTATCCCCCGGCGGTACTAGAAATCCCGTTTCACCGTCCTGCACGTGGTCAACTACGCCCGTAATCGTCGTTCCCAAGAATGGGGAGCCGCAAGCCATTGCCTCGAGCATCGTCCGTGGGAGCCCCTCGGTGAAAGAGGGCAATACCGTCACATCGGCGGCTGAATAGTACATGGGCAGAGATGGCTGGTCAAGCCAGCCGTGGAAAGTGACTCGCTTTTCGACCTGCAGTTTCTTGGCCAACTCCAGCAAATGGCTCCTAAGCTTTCCATCTCCTACTAGGTGCAGTTCCACGTCAGGGGTGTCTTTATCAACAGCAGGCAAAGCCTCCAGTAGGTGTTGGATTCCCTTCTCATGGGACAGACGGCCCACGTAGAGAATGACCTTCCGATCACGAGGTATCCCAAGCAAGGTGCGAGCATTGACGATGGGCCGAAATAACTCAACATCAACTCCTGTGGGGATCAGCACCATTCTGGACTCGGGTGCCCCGGTCTTGGCCCACCATGACCTCATGTCTTCACTGGTGACAATGATGCGAGCGCACCGCCGGGCCGATACGCGAGCGGCTGCCTTCAACACTTGCGTGACGGACCAGTCGAACGGATTGCCATGTGCAACTCGTTCGTAGATGTTCCCCGGTACGCGCAACACCACTGGAGTGTCTCTGCTCAGCAGGGCAAACACGCCTGTCGACAGGTACTCCGGTGCCTGGATGATGTCCACACGGCCGAGCTTCTGAATCTCGAGCCATCCTCGAAGCACGATCAGGACGTGTCCAATGATGTTGCGGTAGCCGATTGGGGGCACAGGAAAGCGGTGGACGAAGGTACCTTCTGGGGGCTGAGCAGACTTGGGGTACGGGGCCACGATGTGCACTCTGTCCCCCATGGCCACCAGATGTCTGGCCCAATTCCAGACGATATCGCTCAACCCACTGATTCCCGGTCTTTCCTGGTCGAAAATGAAATCAAAGAGGACGATTCTCATTCCATGCCCCAAGTGCCGGACGGAATCTGCGGTGCAGCATACGTCCCTTGCCAGCCTGTTCAGAACACCTTGTAGAACAGGAAGAACTTGGCATATATGAAGGTCCAAAGAATCCCCAACGCCAGCATCCCAGCAATCAGCACCCAGTAGCCAATGCGTAGCGCCCGCCGGTTGCTGCCTATCCATTGATCGTAGGCAACGAGCGCCGGGGACAGCAGGAGGAACTTGCGGCCGACGCAGTGGTTGAACTGGTACATCAACTCGCCTAGGAAGAATACCATGACAAGCAGTATCGTGTTGATGAAAGCGAGTTCACGGAGGCCCTTCCTCCAGAGGAGGTACACGCCCAGTGCCAACACGATCAAAGAGAGGCCGTTGAGAACCTGGTTCCCGACGTCATAGAGCAATGCCACGGCCGGGTTGGCCGAGGAATTGGTGCCCTTGATCACCGCTTGCGCCATCCAGTACAGGCCTGTGCGCAGCGAGAAAAAGCCCTCCGGTGCGTTCCACTCGCCCATCCCCAGGCACCAGGTGCAGTTGTTCCACCGCAGGCCGTACAGCAAGCAGAACCCAATGAGCGGGATCAGTGCGGCACCGAACCACAGCGCTCGTCGCCAGCCGCGCCGGCGTATCATCAGCAGACCCACTGCCAGCGCTGGAAAAGCCGCCAATTCCTTGGTCAGCAGCGCCAGGGCAAAAGCGACGGTGCAGGCCACGTAGCGTTCCTCGAAGAAATAGTAGAAGCCTGCCAGGACCGTGAGCATCAATAGCGGCTCGGTCAGCCCGTGATGGGCAGCGAAGAAGAGCCAGGGCAGTGCGCTGTATAGCAGCGTCAGGCGAAAGGGATGCTCGGCGTAGCGCCTGACGACCTTGTAGAAGAACACTGCCGATAGGGAGGCGGCCACTATCCCCACGACCAGGAAAGACCACTCCATGTTCCAAGGGATGGCGTACCCGCTGACGACGATGTGCAGGATCCGCTTGTGCCAGCTGAGGTGCGCCAGGGGCTGGGCAGGCCACAGATTCTGCGCCAGGCGGAAGTATATGTTGCCGTCGTGCAGGCTCAGCCGCGAATAGTACGGCAAGGGCATGAACAACATGGCCACGAGCTGCACCAGCGTGTGCAGCGCCAGGTTGAGGCCCAGGATCTGCAGCTCCTGCCTGCCCCAGAAGCCCTGTAACTGCTCCCGGATACGGCTGACGAGTTCGCCTTCGCCATAGGTGCTGGTTGCCGTCATGGCCCCGTTGCCCCCATGCATGATGCTCCGACTAGCATGGCTCTATCACCACTCCAATCCCCCCTCCTGGCCTGGCATCGATTTCGCCGACATATGCCAGCAGCGCAACAGGCAGGCGCACCAGGAGGGTCACCAAAGGTAGTTTGAACCTGGGAATCACTCCCTGCAACTCTCGCATTACCATCGTTAGGGGTTTATAGAACGAGAAATGCTTGACCACCCTCATCCGCCCCTCGTGACAGAGCTGTTCCAGCGATTCCGGGGTGTACTCGCGGACGTGATCCGCAAAGACAACTGGATATAAGTAGTGAGGCCGATTTTCGTGCATCGTGGTGACAACCGCTTTCCCACAGTCTGTGATCACTCTCGCGATCTCGCTCATTGCCGTGTGGTGATCCGGAATGTGCTCAATGACATCAATGCAAGTAACTGCCTCTAGACAGCCCGACCTGAACGGCATCGCCACCACATCAGCTACCACCCATGCGACATTCTGCAACTGACTGTGCGGGCGGCTCGCCAGTTGCTTTGCGTTACGGGCTCTGTCTCCAGCTAGGTCCATCGCTATGAGCAATCTGCTCCGAGCTGCGAGACGCGAGGTCCACAGCAGGCTATCCCCGCAGCCAACCTCCAGGGTGGTTCCTTTGTGGCAGGGCGGTAGGTTGCCGAAGACATGCCGGTAGCGCGCGATGAAGTACACATTGGACCAATCATATAGCCATTCGACTGCTCGGTAGAGAAGCCTAGTGTACTTGCTCAACATGCGTCGCTCTGGGGGGACCTCGCCTCTTTGTAAACGCCCACGGTCTCGCTCGCCTGGCGCTCCAGCGAGAAGCGATCGGCCTGCTGCAATGCTGCTTGCGACGCGGCGGCGCGTCGCTCGGGCTTGGCGATGAGTTCGACGATTCGCTGTGCCATCTCCTGCTCGTCCTGCGGATCCACCAACACGCCCCCTTCGCCCACCACCTCGGGCAGCGAGGCCCGGTTGGAGGCGATCACCGGCGTGCCGCAGCTCATGGCCTCCAGCGCGGGGAGGCCGAACCCCTCATAGAACGAGGGCAGCACGAAGACCTCCACTGCGTTGTACAGCAGGGGCAAATCCTCATCAGGTACCTGATCCAGGAAACGCACCTTCCCTTCTAGTCCCAACTCCGCCACCCACGCCAACAGCTTCTCGCGTTCCGCGGCAAAGTACGCCGATCCAGCCTTGATCCACCTGGCCGCTGGCAAACGTTCTTGTACGGCGGCAAATGCTTTGATCAACGTCTCGAGGTTCTTGCGCGGATCTTCCGAGCCCACGTAGAGCACGTATCGTTGATCCTTGTCCAGCCCGTATTTCTGCCGGAACGCTGGCGGCACCGAAAGAGGTCGGAAGACCTCCCTGTCCACCGCTCGATGGATCACGTGAATGCGCTCCGCTGGGTAGTCGAGGGCCTCTATTATACACGATTTGGTGAAATTGGAAATGGCGATCAGCGCATCGGCACGGCGCAGTGCCCGCAGCGCCAGCCGGTCAGCAAGCCGCTCGAAGGCATTGCGGTACGTGCTCAAGGCTTTGTGGTCGCGCACCCAATAGGGGATGATGTCATGTACTGTGACCACGGTGCGCGGCAGGCGCTGGAAGAGCAGCAGCGTGGCCAGGGTCTGGCTGGCCAGGTGGCAGATGGAGGCTCCAGGGAGATGGGCAGACAGCGGATAGGAGGAAAAGACGGCCTCGGCGTCCAAGTTCAAGACTCTGCCCAGCCGCGCCATCGCGCCCGGCACCCTGGGATGGAGCAGTGCCACGTCCACTCCTCTTGCCCTCAAGGCATCGTAGATGCTCAGGGCATAGCGCAGCAGTCCGGTCATCTGTTTGTCTGGCTTGGTGACTAGCGCGATCTTCACGTCGCACCCCTGAAAGAGTACACGAAATACACGAAGAAAAACGAAAAACACGAAGGAAAACGAAGTACAAGAAGGTACACGAAAAACACGAAGAAGAACGAAAGACACGAAAAACAAATATGGAGTTGATGCAATTGGTGTACTCTTCCCATTCTCACCATTGATGCCTGCGGATAAGCATGTCGAGCAACGGCAGGCTCCAGGCGATAAAGTCCACAAATGAGTACAGCGGAATGAGCAGATACTGCTTCAAGGGGATTTCGATGCCCTGGTAGAGACGCGCAAAGTGGGCATAGCGCAGCTTGGCCAGGAAGGCGTGTCCGAGCAGCACACCCCAGACTGCGAGCACAATCGGACCTGCGGCGAGCGAGATGAGTGGCAGCAGAAGCATCGTCCATCCCACCAGGGACGTGCGCAAGGCCATGGCCAGCTCGTCGTAGGCTCCGAAAGCTGGTCCGTGTACCATCAGGTTGCGCACCCAGCGCGATTGGCGACGCCAGTAGGAGCGAAACGTCGCCGGGTATCGGGTCTGCACAGCGCTGTCCTGCACATAGCGCATGTCAAAACCGTGCCGCAGCAGAAGCTTGGCGGTGTGATAATCCGTGCCGGTATACACCTGCGCGCCAAATCCACCAATTTGCTGCAGCGCCTCCCGCTTCAGCGCACAATTTCGGCCCAGGATTCCGCTGATAAACTCTGGCCGCCGTGCGTCCACGAAGAGGTTGGTGTACCATTGGTGGGCCACGAAGGGGTTGTGCAGTTGCGACCGCAAGGGCCGCGAAGTGCCCGTTGTCACGTCTTCCCCCTCCAGCAGCGGGGCCAGCGTGCGGCCGAAGGTATCGTCGTCCAGCAGGCAGTCGGCATCGGTGAGGAAAATGATCTCCCCGCCGGCTTTTTCCAGGCAGCGCTGCAGTGCGCGCTGCTTTCCTTCCCCCGGCTGCTGCTCCAGCAGCAGCACCTGCCCGCCAGCGTGCTGGCTCGCGATTTCGCAAGTACCGTCATTGCCTCCAGCACACAAGATCAATTCCCTGTTGGGGTAACGCAGCCGCAGGAAAGACTCGATGTGTTCCGCGATGACGTCCGCCTCGTTCCAGGCCGCCACCAGCACGCTGACCTTGGGCCCAGGCACCCACTCCACCGGTTCCGACTTTTCCGTCTGCAAGCGTCGGGCCAGCGCCTGATCCTGGCGCCGCTTCCAACAAAACCACAGCGAAACCGCAGTCAGTCCCAGGAAAAAGACCCAGCCTGCTTGCGCATTGAGCGACTCCCACAAGACCTTCATACCTGCACCGCTACTTCCACAGCATCTCCGGCGTACAAACCTGGGCCCAGGCCTCACCCTTTTTCCAGCGGTAAAGAAGCTTTGCGCCTCGGCGCAGCTCGATGCTTGCTTCGTCCTCTCGATATCGAAGATCCTGACCGCGCAGCAAACACTCGCGCTCGAGCGGTGGGTGGCTGTCAACGGCGCTGTCAACGGATGGGAAACGGATAAACGGATCGACGCTGGCAGCCCTCCGTTTGTCCGCAACTGGTCCTCGCTGGACGGGGGTTTCGCCGAAGGCGATCCGTTGATAGCGCTCTTGGCCCGCAATTCCAGAGCCTGCCGGCAAGACCTCCGTCAGATAGCGGAAGGCTTTGTCGTTCCAACCCACTACGGGCAGCAGGTCGCGGAATTCGGGCAGCTCTCCTGGTTCACGCTGCGAGATCTGCGAGGCAAACCCCCGCGCGGTGCGGAAGCCACCGCTCGGCTCTTGGCCCTGCAGCAACCACTGCCGAGTGGGCTCTGGGTCGGCCTCAAGGCCGTACGCTTCTAGCAGCGCCATGGCCCGCAGGATGTCTCCCACGCCAGCCACCCATTGGGGGTAGCGGTTGACCCGCCCGCCGCGGTAGACCACCTGGGGGAAGCTGCCGTCCTCGTAGCGCCAGCGTAACACAAAGGCCATCGCTCGCCGGGCGGCGTCCAGATAGCGCTCCCTTCGACTATGCTCATCGTTGCTGTGCTCGTACCCGGCCAGCAGCCCCGGCACACAGCGGGCGATGTAGAAGGGGAAGAACTTGCGCACGAGTCGCCCCTGGTGGCTGTACTGGTAGATGGCCCCGTCCAGAGGGCCTCCCTGTACCTGATGGGCCAGCACGGCCTCCAGCGTGGGCAGGGCGTAGATCTCGATCCATGCCCCTTCGCCGCTCAAAGCCGCCAGCTTGAAGAGCGCCTCGACCAGCGTGGCGGCCTTGTTGGGCACGAAGGACGGAATGCGGGGATGGTCGCGGAACGACTGGGCCTCGGCGTCCCACAGTCGCTCGATGTAGTAGCCGCGGATGTTGCGTTCCGCCGTGGCCAGGTAGGTTTGGCAGGCCGGGTCGCCCTGCTCGCGCAGCGCCTTTGCCAGGTGCAGCAAGGCCAAGTCGCAGGCGGCCTCGTGGGGCGTGCCGCCGGTGTAAGGGTTCAGCTCAAAACACGAGTGGCGGTAGTTCCCGGTGGGCAGTTGCCCTTGCAGCAGGTCGTCCCCGGCTCTGCGGGCTTTGGCCAGCCATCCCTGCTCACCGGTCTTGCAGTACAGGTTCAGATAGCCGCTGACGATGCCTTCATAGCGCCAGTCCAATCCGGCCCCGGTGAACTGCAGGCAGTTCTGCCACCAGTGAGCTACTGGCCCGCCGTAGCCATCGGGGCCACGCATGGTCTCCAGCCAGGAATCCAGAGCGGCTATGGCTTTCACGCTGGTGTCACTGTTCATGCCTTGGCCCGTCACCTGCTTTGTAAGCGACTCCCAATAAGGTGAAGCCGCCCGCGTTTGGCATGAGCGACAGCACGCGTGCTATCACTGGCATCACCACAAACTGACCTGCAGCTCGAAGTGCCATCCCTACAATGTCCAGCCGCTGAAGTGCCTTCCACCGCAGGCTGGCCTGGTGCAACAGGTTATCGCCCAGGAGTGGGCTCCTTAGGATGGTGGCAAGCTTCAGACCTGCGCCTTCGAAGCATATCTTGAGCGCAGTTTGGCTCCACAAGGTGAGATGATGCGGTGGCACGTCCACATCTTCGGCGAACCACTGCGGCCAGCGTTGGTGGCTCGGCACGGTGCACACCAGATGTCCCCCTGCGGCAAGCATCTCGCCAAGCCCCCGGACTACTTCTGCGGGCTCTTCCAGATGTTCCAATACATCGAACAGGCAGATGACGTCGAAGGAGCGACGCCAGGGATCTGACAGAAGCTCTTCTGCGGAGAGGGCCTGCACCTCATTCATTCCGTAGACTTTACCTGCTGCGTGTACAGCGGAGGGATCATTGTCTATTCCGGTGATCTTGTATCCTTGTTCCGCCGCCAGTCTCAAAAACATTCCACTGCCGCACCCTACCTCGAGCAACTCTGCCCCGGGATTGAGCTTCAGTGAGAAGAACGACCGGTATCTCCAGTCTCGGCGAATGATGAACATTGGAACTGCTGTCGTTCTCTCTCGTCTCTCCAAGTATAGCTGCGATTGCTCATACCACTGAGCGCCGGGGTGCTGCATTGGGTCACTGAAACGTAGCTGGCATGACGAGCATTGATACACAGTGTAATCACCAACGTGTGCCAGCGGTTTGCGGGCCAACGTTGAACATACTGGGCAGTGCACCATTCTGAGGTCCTACTTCCTCCTAGCCACGGCCACCGCAACGGGGGCGAAAAGCGCCTGCCGTCCGCGGACGACGTACTGGGCGCGCATCTGGAAGTGGCAGCGGTCGGCCCAATCGTCCCGGCCCAGACGCGCCAGACCGCGTGAGGCAAAACCCCAGAGGATGCTGCACGGGCCGTGAAAGCCGTACGGCTTTTCGACATCAAAGTGCGCTTGCCGCAGCCAGGACAGAGTTCGCCGCAGACCGGCGGATCGCCGTCCCGGTCGGCGATCCTCGCGCCGCCACTCCGGAAGAAAGGCCGCCAGCCAGTCAGAGACAACGACGTACAGCTTTGCACCTGGGAGCAACAGCTGGGCGATGTGCTTCAGGACCTGCGGCCCGTCTTCCATCTGTGGCTCAGCCCACAGGGCTATGTTCGTTGGAACGTTGAAACGTTCAAACGTTTCAACGTTGACCTGGTTCACTTCGGGCCCCAACAGTTCGCCAATGTCCCCTGTGGATGAACACCAGCCGCCTATTGGAACGAGTCTACACTCTATGCCATCCAGGCGTTTGAGCAACTCTCGCGCGTAGAAGTGACTAGCCGCAAAGACGGCCACCGCCCCTTCCTCATGGCGGGCCTCCACCGCGCACAGGTCGAAGGCATGCTGGTACTCCAGGCTGGGACGGGTTGTGAGCGGGGGTGCGGG
>JAUWJD010000005.1 GCA_030607875.1 Chloroflexota bacterium | reverse complement strand
CGCCCATCTCAAGGAGCAACTACCCCAGATTGATGACAACATCCGTACGGTCATCCCCATTATGCTCGACAAAGTCTCCGTTGAGTTGGGTCCTTGGAGTGGATACAATGTCTTGGCACAGCACCCCAGGATAGCAAGCCGTAGCCTAAGGCCTTCTGCCCGTGTTCTCACTCCAAACCGCAGCGCCCACCCCGTCAGGCGGGACAAACTGCAAGGTGCCAGGCCAGGCTTATTGTCAAACTACCAAGGATTCTGCTACACGAGCGACATTTCGCACCAGGAATTGGTGCTATGATGCTGGTTTGCCAGGGGCCGTCCAGGTGCTTGATCGTGCGCCTGCGATGGGACGGGTAGGCAGCAAGGTTTTGCCTCTGAGTGAACCAGAGACGCTCGACCGTCTCCACCCGTGTCGTGGTCCAACACGATTCCCCTGTGCATCCATGATCTCCTGTTGCCCAAAGACAAATTGACATTGACCACCTCGATCGACGCCTTGAGCAGCAACTTGCCGCTCACAGGTTGCTCCTTCCCTCGTCCCGGGTCTGAAGCGGGCAGCCGATCATACCAGCGGAGAGGACATAACGCATGCTGTGGGACCTCTCCTAAGGAGGCCACCAGAGAGAGTGAGTTGCTCTCCGTTTCTCTTTGCTGGACAGTGATTCACAATCGTCGCCCCAAGCGCTATCCATCCCGTGGCAATTCTGCCAATGTCACGGGGACGACCAGTTCCTCACCCTCGCGAAAGATGGTCAGTTCGACCGTGTCTCCGGCCGTGGTCTCCGTCTCCAGGTACACCGTCAGTTCCTGGAAAGTATGGGTCGGCTGGTCATTGATGGCGACCAGGATGTCGCCATCCACTGGCACCCGGGTGTTGCCCACCTGCGCAAAGTGAGTGCTGCCCTCTAGCCCTGCTTTTTCAGCCGGAGCGTCCTCCACGACTCTCAGGACTAGCAGTCCGGCATCCACAGGCACGTTCATGCCTGCCTCACGCAGCATCTCTGTGCTGGACGGCGTCAAGGCCAACATCTGCACGCCTAACCAGGGGTGAGGGTAGTACCCACGCGCGATCAACTCCGGCACCACGCGCTGCACGGTGTTGGAAGACACGGCGAAGCCAATGCCTGCGTAGGCACCGCTGGGGCTGATGATCTGCGAGTTGACGCCGATGACACGGCCTCTCAGATCGAGCATCGGTCCGCCCGAGTTTCCAGGGTTGATAGCCGCATCGGTCTGGATGGCTTCGCCGATGAAGCGGTTGTCCTCGGGGCTTTCGATGATACGGCCCAGCGCGCTGATCACACCGGTGGTCAATGTCTGGTCCAGGCCGAAGGGATTGCCGATGGCGACCACGAACTGCCCAACTTGCAGGGTATCCGAATCGGCGACGGCCAATGGTTCTGGCAGGTCTATGCCTGCATTGATGCGGATCACTGCCAGGTCATTGATCGGATCTGTGCCTACCATCTGGGCCTCGTACACCTCGCCATCGGCGAATGTGACCGTCAACTTCTCGGCATTCTCGACCACGTGGTAGTTGGTGACGATGTGCCCCCGCTGGTCGTACACAAAACCAGACCCGGTGCCCTCCTGGGGCACGGTCCGCATGAACATGTTGGTCGCATAGCTGCGGCTGGTGATGTTCACCACTGCGGGGCTGGCGCGTTTGTGAACCGAGATGAACTGGGCCTCCAGGGCAAAGGCCGCTTCCTGCTCACGCAGCACGGGCGTCACAGGTGGCAGCGCGGTCTTGGTTGCCACGTCGGACGACGTGCCTGTTTGGCCCAGAACTGCAGCCCCGCGCAAACCGGCTCCCAGTCCTACGACCAGTGCTATAAGAATGGCGATGATCCAAGAGCGTTGGGTGTAGAGTTTCTTTCTCATCATGGACTCCTCCTCTTTCAACGGGGTGTGTGCTGGCTGAACCGGGCTGCCACTGAGCGCGCACGCCGTTGGCGGCTGCCTGGTGCTCGCCTAGACCCTGATTCGGGTGAGCGGCAGAACAACCCAGGCCAGCGACTGTGCCTGCCTGCGTGGCAGAGTGATAGCGATGGCCAATGGGCAGTCGACGCGGCCACGCTGGTCAGTCATTAGACGTCCTGTCGGGCCCGTCTCTTGCCTGTAGCTGTCGCCAGCCTCCAGTTTCGGATGTCCCTTCTCCCGCTGTCCAAGATCGTCTGTCCGATCTGCGAGATCCGCGGATCAGCTCGGTGGATCAACGTCGCCCGAACTAGGCTCGGAGAAATCGCATACACCATTGTTGTTGGCGTCTACGTAGCGCTTGCAGTACCCTGGATAGGGGTCGTTGATGATGCCGGCGGGGCAGGCGACGCCCCAGTCTTCGTCCAAGAGCTGCGGTGTCGGCGTGGGCAGCGTGCGCTCGGTGCTTTGATCCTGACTCATGTCAACGGCCTCACCAGCGGCAGGCGTGCCACACGCGGCTACGACTACGGCGATGCCCATCACAGCTAGCAGGCCAAGACGCAGGAAAACCCTGCGATTCATTTCCTTGTTCGTTGTTGCCTTCAGTGTTCTGTTTATCATCTCCCTTCTGCTGTCTCGTGATTGCGAATGCAGCTGCTGCGGACTTCTTCTCGAGCGTCCCATCACTCTTTCGCGCGCTCGGTCAGCAGCTCGATCAGCGGGTCGAGCAGGATGGACAGTTGTCCTGTGCCGCCGCCAAACCCTCGTCTGTCAAAGCCCATGCCACTGGCTTCGGCAGTCGCTTGCACAGCCTGGCGCTGCTCCTCGCTGATATCGCCGAACCCTTGCCCGCCAAAGCCCTGCCCACCGGCCTGCGCAGTGGCGCGCATGGCCTGGCGCTGCTCCTCGCTCATGTTGCCGAGCTGGGCCTGGAGCGTGGCCCGCGCTTCGGGAGACATCTGCCCGCCCTTTCCTATCTGGCCGCGCCCTTCCCCCTGACCAAGCGTCAGCCCCTGGCTCTCTGCCCAGGTACCCTGATCCTCGAAGGTGAGTTGCAATGCCGCGATGGCCTGCAACTGCTCGGGCGTCATCGTGCCTTCGACCTGCTTCAAGACAGCGTTGATCTCGTCCTCGCTCTGCAGCGTCCCTGACTGGATGGCCTGCCACAGCGGCAGTAGAGTCGCTGCCTGCACGGCAGTCACGGCGTGCTCTGTCTCCTCCAGCATCACCGTGCCCACTGCAAGCTGGGAGCTGACGTTCAGCGCTTGGTCGTACGAAGTGTCCAGGTACTCGCTGGTATAGTCACCGCCAACGTCAACTGGCGTTGCGGTAGGCGCCGGTTGACCGCCACCACAGCCCACCAGCAGCACCATGAGCAGGGCTGCAATGCACGTCACTTGAAATGACTTGGTATGTCCTAGGTGTTTCATCATTCTCCTTCATTCAATCGATGTTATCAACTGCGGAGGCACGCAACGACATCAGAAGAACCTGGATACCTCAGCGTAATTTGCGTTTCAGCGGTGACTGACTCTCTCACTCTCTTCGCAGGGCCTCGATGGGATCTAGTTGTGCCGCCTTGGTCGCCGGATAGTAGCCGAAAAAGATGCCCACTGCTGCCGCGGCGACAAATGCCAGTGGGATGGACGCGGGAACCAGCTCGGTGCGCATCGAGCCCACGGCGTTGAAAAGGCGCGAGCCGCCCACACCTAACAGCACACCGACCAGGCCGCCGGCCAGGCTCAGGGTGACCGCCTCCAGCAGGAACTGCAGTTGCACGTCGCGAGGACGGGCCCCCAGTGCCTGGCGCAAGCCAATCTCCCGCGTGCGCTCGGTGACACTGACCAGCATGATGTTCATGATGCCAATGCCGCCCACCAGCAGCGAGACCGCTGCCACCCAGGCCAGCAAATCGCGGAAAGTTTCTGTTGTAGAGGCCGCTGTGTCGATGATGCTGTCCTGGGTCATCAGGTTAAAGTCTGGCGCCGCAGGATCTACATCGTGGCGCTGGCTCAGGAGCGTCGTGAGCTGCGACATCACGCTGTCCATTGTGTCCTTGCTTTCGGCAGAGACGTAGGCCAGCCGTACCTTGTCCCCGCCGAGCCGCGAACTGGTGTACTTTTTGAATAGGACGGTGATGGGGATATACACTCGTCCGTCATAGTCTGTGGTGCCGACGACGCCCTTTTCCTTCATCACACCGATGACTGTGAACTGTGTTGAGCCGATTTTGATTTTCTGGCCGACGGGGCTTTGATCGGCAAACAGCTCCTGGGCCACGCTGTATCCCAAGACAGCAACCCTGTTGGTCCGGGCATTGTCTTCTTCGCTCAGGAATCGCCCTTCGGCCACCGCATATTCGCGCACCTCAGGCAAGCCGGCGGTCGTGCCTACGATGGAAATGCTCTCCAGCGTGGTGCCTCCACCGCTCACCGTTTGAATGGTCGTCTGCTCCGCAGCCACGCCGTTTATTCCGGTTACGTCGTGGGCGATGGCTTCGATGTCGTCATAGCTCAAGCCAGGAGGTCCACCTTGCCCACCGCCCAACCCGCCCCTGCTGAACGAGGGCATGACCATGACCAGATTGGGTCCAAGGGCGTTGATCTGGTCGGCGATCTCCGCCTCCGCCCCGGAACTGACGGCCAGCATGACGATGACAGCGGCCACGCCGATGATCACACCTAGCATGGTGAGGACAGAACGCACCTTGTTGAGCGTCAGGCCCTCCCATGCAACTTTCAACGTTCGCCCAAAGCTCATCTTGACTTCTCCCTCACTGATTCGGCTCCGTTCAGCTCATCGGAGACAATCCGTCCGTCGAGGAGGTGGATGATGCGTTCAGCGTGCTCTGCACTTTTGAAATCGTGCGTCACCATCACAATCGTAGTGCCCTGCTTGTGCAACTGGCCCAGCAGCTCCATGATCTCCTCACCGGAGGCGCTGTCTAGGTTGCCAGTGGGCTCGTCGGCCAGGATGATGGACGGGTAGTTGGCCAGCGCCCGAGCGATGGCCACACGCTGCTGCTGCCCGCCCGACAGTTCACTGGGCCGGTGGTGCACGCGGTCGCCCAAGCCCACCGATTCGAGGACGGCGATGGCACGCTCGTAGCATTCTCTGTCGCTCAGATGTCCGTTGCGGCTGTACAGCAGGGGCAGCATCACGTTCTTGGCCGCGCTCATGCGCGGCAGCAGGTTGTACGACTGGAAGACAAACCCTATCTGGCGATTGCGCACGTCGGCCAGCATGTCCTTGCTCAACTGGCTGACGTCCTCTCCGTCCAGCACGTAGGAGCCGCTGGTCGGACGGTCCAGGCAACCGATGATGTTCATCAGCGTGCTTTTTCCAGAACCGGACGGTCCCATCACGGCGACGAATTCACCTCGCTGAATCTGCAGGGCAACACTGCGCAGCGCGTGCACGGCTGCCTCTCCTGTGCCATAGACCTTAGTCAGTTCTGTGGTCTCGATCGAGAGGCGGGTCATTTCCCGCCTCCACCAAGGAAGCGCATGAAACCACCTAGTGCTCCTGGTTCCTGCTGGTCGGGCGATGCGCTCGACGGTTCGGAGCTCTGCGTTTCGCCGGTCTTGATCACGTCACCTTCCTGCAGCCCGGAGCGGATTTCGGCATAGACAAAGTCCTGCAGCCCCACCTGTACGAGGCGCAGCTCCAGCTCGCCATCCGGCTTGGCTACAAAGACGGCGTACTGGTCGGGGCCCAGTTCTCGCAACGCCTGCGCAGGTACCAGCAATACATTCCTGGCCTCCCCGGCAACGATCTCTACATCGGCATTCATTCCCGAAAGGAGCTTGATCGGACTGGCATTGAGGTCCACACTGGCCCAAGCCTGTACGGCTGACGTGTTGCTCACTGTCACCAGGGCCGGGTCAACGCTGATGATCTGTCCGGGGAAGGTGCGATCAGGTAACGCCTCAAAGACCACGTTCACCCGGTTTCCAGGCGCTACGCTGGCCAGATCGGTCTCCTCCACCCAGAAGAGCACCTGCGGCGTCTCCATATCTGCCAGTGTGATGATGGGGTTGGTGCCTACCGACTCGCCGACATCGCCCTTGATCGCCACTACTGTGCCGGCCACCGGGGCGGACAAAGTCGTGTTGGCCAATTGCTCCTGGTCGCGCAGCAAGTTGTTTCGCGCCTGTTCCACCTGCAACTGCGCCGACTCGAGTGCCTCTGCAGTAGGGCCGCTGAGCAGGTCATCCAGTTGTTGCTGTGCCTGAGCGACCTTGGCCCGTGCTGAGGCCAGTTGTCCTTCCGTGGCGCCCGCCACCTTCTGCTTGTAAGCAGCTTCCGCCTTTTGATAGTCCAGCGTTGCCTGTTCCAACGCCGAGGCCTGCGGCAGTGCGGCGATGTCCGGACGTGACGCCACACGGTCGTAGGCTGCCTGTGCTTTCTGCAGTGCCAGCCTGGCCTTTTGCAGATCAGCTTCGGCAATGGTCAGCTCCTCAGCCGTTGGTTTGCTCAGTAGGGCCTCGAGTTCTAATTGTGCAGCCGCAAGGTTCTCCTGCTTCAAGACCAACTCTGCTTCTGTGGGCTCTCGGACCAGTTCGGCCAGCTTCAATTCTGCCAGCTCCAGCGCAATCTGCGATTGTGCAGCTTGCAACTGGGCTGTCGTGTCGTCGAGGCGGGCCAGCGCGTCGCCTGCCTGCACTTGATCTCCGACTTGTATGTACAGCTCAGCCAGCACGCCTGCAGAGCGGAAGCCGAGATCAAGCTCATAGCCAGGGACCAGTGTCCCGGATCCAGAAGCAGTGACGGTCAGGTCGCCTCGGCGCACCTGTGCGGTGGTGATGGTAGGCTCCTCCGGCTGCTGGGCCTGTGGGCGGCTGCCGTTGTAGTAGTAGTAGCCAGCAGCAGCTACCAGAATGAAAACAGCGAGCAGCATAACAAGGGTTCTTCTGTTCTGCAGCATATTGCCCTACTCCTTTGTCAGCCAAGTCGGCGCGTCTATCTGCCACGCACCGCTTGACCCATGATAGATGAAAGTGGGGACGAGCACGCCTCACCGGTGGCTCGTCCCTCATGCGAAAGGGGCAGGCAAGGCCTAAGATTGACCCCGCCCATAGAAGCCTCTGCCTCCAGGGACGCGTTTGCGCTGGCCCTGTCCGCCGTGGCCCATTGATCCGCCGAACTCGTGGCCGCTGCAGTCTTCCTCGCACTCGCCCTCACAGCCATCCGGCCCGTGTCCGTGCTGGAAGGGGAAAGGCTCCTGCAAGTGCTCGAGCGCCTCTTCTTCCATGTGCTCCAGCATTTCATTGGCCTGTTCCTGGGTGATCCGTCCGTTTTCGACGGCTTCGGCCAGAGCCTCGTCTCGCAGCGCAACGAAGGCATCTGCGATGGTCTGCGGATCGACACCCTGTTCCTGCGCCACCTGGGCGATGGTCTTGCCGTCCTGGAGTTCGTCCAGCAAGGTCTGTACAGTCATACCCAGTTCATCGGCTGCGACCGCCACAATCGTGGTCCCAGGGCCCCTCATCGGGAGACCACGTCCACCTGGACGCCTGTCTCTGAGGAACGGCCCAAAGCCTTCGCCGAGCCGCTCGCGGATTCTCTCGGCTTGCTCCTCGGTCAAGCTGCCTTCGTCCACAGCCTGCTGCAAGACCTCTTCGCGGGCAGTGCCCACAGCCGAGTCGTACTCCTCCACGGTAATGCCCAGGGCATTCGCGATGGCCCCGTGCATGCGCTGCCAGAGGTCACCAGCCCAGCCTCGCTTGCCGGATGACGGCTCCTGTGCAGAGATCACGGCCACCGATGCGACCACCAGGGCTGCCACCACCGCGGTGACCCCTGCAATCTTCCAAAACTTGCTCATTTGTTTCCTCCTTTTCATGTTCGCGGGTTGCTCCCGCTCCATGTTTGTGGCCCCCATAATAGTACAAAGTTGTGGAGATTTTGTGGAGATGCTTTGGACGGCGTGTAAAATGCTGCGGGCGTGGCGCAGGCTGTAGTACACGAATCACGCGAAAAGGGACATGAATCACACGAATCTATACTTGGGGGGATTCGTGTTATTCGGCTTTTCTTCGTGCCTTTCGTGTACAGAAGCAGCGTTGACCTCGCCACCCTTTCGGGGTAGAATAGCCCTGCACAGACTCCCTGGCGAGAAAGGAGCATGGCCATGAGTCGTATCTACGTTGGCACGTCCAGTTGGGCCGATCACACCAACTTTTACCCTGAGGGCCTGCCAAAGAACCAGCAGATCCGCTTCTATGCGCAGAGCTTTCCTATCGTGGAAATCAACTCCACCTTCTACCGCATGATGCCGCAGCGCAATTTTCGCCTGTGGGCCGAGCGAACGCCGACTGGGTTCATCTTCGACGTCAAGCCCTACCGCCAGCTCACCTGGCATGACAGGAAGAACCCTCCGGATGACGACGTGATAGCAGAGTTCCGGCGGACGATGCAGCCGCTGCGCGATGCGGGTAAGCTGGGCGCGGTGCACTTTCAGTTTCCCCCGTGGTTCACCTTCCGGCCCAGCAACGTGGAGTACATTCGCCACGTCCGCGAGAGCTTCCCCGACGACCGGGTGAGCGTCGAGTTCCGCCATCGCAGTTGGTTGAAAGGAGACCATGTGCCCCACCTGGTCGATACCCTGCATGACTATGACGTGGGGCTGACAGTGGTGGACGAGCCGCAGATCGGCAGCGGCAGCGTGCCCACGGTGCTGGAGGTGACCACGCCACAGTTGTCCATCGTCCGCTTTCACGGGCGCAACTACCAGACGTGGTACAAGAAGGTCAAGCGTACCGCCGACCGCTTCGACTACCTGTACTCGGAGGAGGAGCTGCAGGAGTGGGTGCCCAACGTGGCCAAGCTGGCGGAAGAGGCGCAGGAGCTGCACGTCTTTTTCAACAACAACCGCGCCGATTATGCGGTGCGCAATGCTCGCCAGCTCACCGCGCTGCTGCAGGGCGATCTGGAGGGGGCGGAGGTGGTGACACCGTCAACATCGGTGTGAGTCGGCGCTACATAAGACTCCGCCGCTTTGAGAGCGCTTACCACTTGCCGGGCACTGGTTCTGGATGGCAGTTGGAAACGCAGTCCCCAGTTCGAGGTTGACAGAACGCTGGGGGAAGTGAAAACACTGCATCCTTTGCCAACAGCGCTGTGCGGCAGTACAATACAACTATGGCACGCGTTCTGTGCATAAACCCCTGGATCGTTGACTTTGCCGCCTACAGCCTGTGGGTCGAGCCGCTTGGCCTGCTGACGGTGGCCGGGGTGCTGCGCCAGGCCGGGCACAAAGTGGCCCTGGTCGACTGCCTAGACCGCCACCACCCGGACGCGCCTGCGCCCAGGGCGCCGCGTGACCGCTACGGCTGCGGCCCATTTCTCAAGGTCGAGCTGTCCAAGCCGCCTGTGCTGGCCCCTGTCCGACGGCACTGGGGACGCTACGGCCTGCCGGTCGAGGTCTTTGATGCCGAGCTTGCGGCCCAGGGCAAGCCTGATGCCGTGCTGGTCACCTCGATGATGACCTACTGGTACCCCGGCCCCTTCGAAGCGATCCGCCGGGTCAAAGGGCGTTGGCCCGATGTGCCGGTGGCGCTGGGCGGGGTCTATGCCACGCTGTGCGCCGACCACGCTCGCGTTCTCTCCGCTGCCGCTGCCGTGCTTCCTGGCACCGATGAGCTGCAGGCCCTACGGTGGGTCAACGAGGTCACGGGTGAATCGCGCGGCCTGCTGTGCCCGCCCTCCGACGTTTTCCCGGCACACGACCTGCGCCGCCCGCAGGGTTACGTGGCGGTACAGACCGCGCGGGGCTGCCCTTTCCGCTGTCCCTACTGTGCCGTGCACCAGCTCTGCCCGTCGGGGTTTGCGCCGCGTCCACCGGAGCGGGTGGCGGGTGAGATCGCCTGGTGTGTTCAGCATCTCGGTGCTACGGACGTAGCTTTCTACGACGATGCGCTGCTCTTCAACGCCGCACAGCACATCTACCCCATCCTCGATGGGCTCATCGAGCGTGGGCTGCAGGTGCGCTTCCACACCCCCAACGGCGTACATGCGCGCTTCATCGACCGCGAACTGGCCGTCAGGATGCGCCAGGCTGGTTTCGTCACCCTCCGCCTGGGCCTGGAGACCGTTGATCCTGACGAGACTTTGCGCGACGGCGGCAAGGTGGATGAGCCGAGCTTTGCCCATGCGGTGGAGGCGCTGTTCGCCGCCGGGTTCTCCGCCCGTGAGGTGGCGGCCTATGTGCTCATCGCCCGGCCTGGGCAGAGCGTGGAAACGGCACGGGCTACGGTGCAATTTGCCCACCGGTTGGGCGTGCCGGTGCGCAGCGCGCAGTTCTCCCCCGTTCCAGGGACTGCCGAATTCCGGGTGGCGGTCATGGCAGGCCATATTGCCCCCGACGCTGACCCGCTGCTGCACAACAATTCCCTCTACCCTTGCGCAGACGCTGCCGCGTGGGAGGAATTCAAGCAGGAGATCCACGAGGGGAATCACGCGCTGTCAGGATAGTCACCTGAAGGAATCAGGCAGCATACTACTGCTCCGTGCATCAACCGCCGAAGGGTCCCGCGTTGACGGGATGGCTAAACGTCTTTGGGTTGAATTGCTGCATGGGAATAGGCGCTCAAGTTCAGTAATTGACGCAGTACCCTGCAAGACGGTCACGATGACCGGTAGCCTGATTGGGTAGTGCATCTTCACCTCAGGAAATTCGGGGCTGGGCGCTCGCAGCAGTCCAAATCGCCATGGCAACACTGAAAACCAGCGGCGGACAGCCAGAAACTGGCTGTTACAGATCATCTTCAGGGCCAAGAAGGGGCTGCTGTGCACTCCTGTGGGTGTGGCACTGAATTTCCTGAACGAAGGATACAGTACCATTTGGCATCGGGAGTTGCGAGTTGGATGCAGATTGGTATAATATGGGCATAGTGTCGTGTTCTCGTGGGCAGGGTCTGTAGCGCAGGCCCTTGGGCGCCGGGAGCAGCCCATCCTGTCCTAGACCTTTCGCGGGGAGTTGTGATGGTGGACAAGACCTTTGGGGTTTGGTTGGAAACCCCAAAGGTCTAAGAAGGTCTGAAACACGCCGCCATTCAGGAGGCAACCATGAAAGCCGAGTTCTCCGAGTTCACTTATGGCATTGCGCTTTTGGCTGAGCTGAGCGATGCGCTGGGCGCGGACATTGTCGCTGCGCCGCTGTTCCCATCGCTCGCTGCGGAGAAGGAAGTGGATGATGAGGAAAGTGTCCCCGCCAGCGGCTGCCCCCTCTTCCTGCACCTCAAGCTGGCCGAGTACATGCTCACTCCGCGCGCCACGGGCTGGTCGGAGCACGAGAGGCGCTTTTTCCGGCTGTCCATAGCAGCGCGCAGCCGACATGGTGTGCACAGCCCGCTGCGCCGACTGTCGGAGGTGGAGTCCGAGGTCTATTACGCCGCACCGGCCTTTTACCGGCAACGGGAATTCAGCCAGGCCTTTGCCTCGCAGCAGGTCATTGGCCAGAGCCGCTTCATCCCCTTGCGCCACCTGCCCGACCTGAGCGACGACCGGCCGCACTACGTCAGCTACCTGCGCGATGAGCCTGGCTTTCGCTGGCACGGCGGTGAGGGCACAAGCCGGCACTTTGAGCTTCCCGTCACTGGCGCAGAGTGGCTGGCCCACCTGCAGGAACAGTCCAGGAAACGGCGACTCCTCGGCTGGCGCTTCCTGCTCGGTTTGCGCCAGGAACTGATCACCTCCATCAAAGAAACCACTGATCAACCGCGCCTATTCGACGAATGGGCCGTGAATCCGGATGACGTCACTCCCCTATCGGTCATCGGCGACCTGCGCTATCTGCTCCTCACCCACTTTGGCGTCCAGGTTTTTATCCTGCGACCGGCTTGAGGCCAGGTCCAGACAGTCAAAACGCCAAGACACGAAGACACAAACAAAACAGCTTCATTCTTGGTGTCTTTGTGGTGATCTTCACTTTCCCTGAAACAGCAGAGTCCGCCCGATGTCTAGCCGGTCTCTCTGTGCCCTCAGCGTACTCTGCGCTGCACCGCCAACTGCCAACCGCCGACCGACAACTGTCAACCGTCCGTCGTCACCACCTCGCGGATGATGATGTTCCTGGCCTGCAACTCCTCTAGGAATGCGTCGTACAATGCACCTACTATGCAATCCTCGGGCGGCACGATGCCTTTCTGTTGGATCTGCCCCCTGCCCACTATCAGCGCGCCGATGGCCGCGGAGAAACCGGTCACCCTGGCCATCGAGGTAATGCCGGCAATGGCGTCTGCTTCGTCCCACATGTAGTAGTCGATGCGCGTGTCGTGCCCCTCCTCCGTCCCACGTACCGTGTTCCACATCACGCACGCGTCAGTGTCCCCTGGCAGGGGCCGCAGCCTCGGTCCGAGCACCGCTGCGGTGAAGGCGCGCGGTTGGATGCGCTTCCCCTCAAAGGGCACCGGCTCGAGGCTCAGCAGCCCGCTCTCTTTCAGCACCTGGATGGCCTGGTAATGGCCAGGCCAGCGGATGGTCTTTTCCGCGAACTCCTGTAGGTCAGGCCGGGTGTGTATGAAGCTGGGCATGCCAGGCGTGATGGCACACTCGAGACCTTCGTCCTTGCCGAGCTGCGTGAATCGAAAGCTCTCCTGCTCGGTCAGCGCATCCACTTCGATGATCCTGCCCTGCTTGATCACCTTTACCCTGACCATGTACTCCCGCAGCACGTGGTCGAAAGCCCAGGTGATCATGTAGCGCAGGGGATGGTGGCTGGCGGCCTTCTTGGCCGGAATGCCGCCAACTCGAGCGATGGCCGATCGCGCCTGGGCCAGCTTGCGGATGCCCTCGCCGAGGGTGATGTTGCTCAGCCCAGGGGCAAAGCCCATGCCGTCGAGGAGCAGCACATCCCGTTCGATGGCTTTGTGATGCAGCCAATCTCCGTACTCGACCGCGGTCATGCCGGGGGGCAGTTGCAGGCCCTCCGTCTCGTAGTCATCGGGCCTGCGGTGGTACTCTTCCAGTATGTCCACCGTGTCCAGCCTGGCTTCGATCGCCGCTTCGACCAGCGCATAGCTGGTTCTGCGGTCAGGCAGGGCAAGGACGCCCACGCCATACCCTTTCATCAGCGCTGTCGTGGCCCGCTGGTCGAGAATGTCCAGGGGATGGGGGATGACCTTGTCGCTGTGGATCCACTGCTTGGTGTGCTGCAGGGCCTCTTCGCGCCGGCCCACAATCCCTACTGCTTCCACGTCCTCGTGCTGGACCAAATCCCAAGTTATGGCAGAGCCAATCTGCCCTGATCCGCCGAACACCAAGACCTTCATCGTCTTTTTCCTCCTCGCGTCATTGTAGGAGTGATGGCGCGCTCCAGTGGGAGCGCCGGAGCCATGATAGCACAGGCCTCCTTGCCTGTCAACGCACGTGACGAGTTTACCCCGATCTCAACTGGAGGGAGAATCTGTACACAAGAAACACGAAAATAAGCCGAATAACACGAACTCTCAATGATGGTGCTTCGTGTACCGTCGATGAACTGTGGGTAAGCCTCAAACGTGAGCTCGGGCTGGGCGTAGGCCAGATTGGGGGAAACGACGACTGCCAACCGCCAACTGCCAACCGAGAACTGTCAGCCGGTTGCCGCCAACCCTATCCCTCACTCGCTGCGCATAATGACCGGCAGGAAAACCCGGTTCACCGTTGGCACGATGCGCAGGATCAGCAGCCCGCCCAGTCCGTCGGCGACGTAGACATAGTCGCCGGTCAGGGCCACGTCCTCGGCGTACCCTGGCGTATCGTAGTGGCCTGCCTCGGTCGGCGATGCCGGATCGGACACGTCGATCACGTGCAGGCCGCTGTAGCCGTCGGCGACGTAGGCATGCGGACCGCTGAGGGCAACTCCCTTCGTGTCCTGCAGCACCTCGTAGGCCCCTGCCTCCCGCGGGTTCTTCGGATCGGAGACATCAATGATGCGCAAGCCGCCCAACTCAGCGGCCACGTAGGCGTGTGTCCCAGACACCGCTACCCCCGAAGCCAGTCCCGGCGTGTCAAGGGAACCATCCTCGTCGGGCTGCGCCGGATTCGCGACGTCGATCACGCGCAGGCCTTGTGCCCCGTCTGCGACGTAGGCATGGCTCGCCGCCACCGCCACGTCTGCCGCATATCCGGGCGTATTATGATCCCCCGCCTCGGTCGGGTTGCTTGGCTCGGAGACGTCGATCACGCGCAGGCCAGCCCAGCCATCGGCCACGTAGGCATAGGACTCTGACACCGTCACACCCAGGGCAACTCCGGGCGTTGGGCAGAACCCGCTCTCGCTCGGCTGCAGCGGGTTCGAGACGTCGATCACACGCAGGGCCATGTTGTCCACGACGTAGGCGTATGGGGGCTTTACGACTGCGCTCTTGGCAGACCATGGCGTGAGGTGGAATCCCGACTCGGTAGGTGTGGCCGGATCGGAGGCGTCTATGATCCGCAGGCCGCTCCGGCCAGCGCTGAGGTAGACATAAGGCCATGCGGCTGCCACGTCCTCCACGTACCCCGCCGTTTGGTACGAGCTGGCCTCGCGGGCGTGCTGTGGGTTGGAGACATCAATGATGCGCAGGCCGCTGGCTTCGGCGGCGATGTAGGCATGCGAGCAGCTTGATCCGTCGCTGCTGCAGCCCAGCGCGACGTAGCGCGCATAACCGGGCGTGCTGGCAAAGCCAGTCCAGCGCAGGTTGGCCGGGTCCGACACATCCAGGATCTGCAGGCCCCAGTCGCCGTCGGCGACGTAGGCGTGGCCACCGCCCATCGCCACGCCGCGCGCCACTCCGGGAGTGTTGTAGACGTCCACCTCCCTCGGGTCCGCCGGGTCGGAGACGTCCACAGCACGCAGTCCCCTGGTGCCGTCGGTGACATAGACATGAATGCCCTCTACCGCCACGCTAGCCACGTATTCCTCTGTGCGGTGGGAGCCGACTTTGTAGGGCTCCAGCGGATCAGAGACATTGATGATGCTCAGGCCAAAGCGCCCGTCGGCCACATAGGCGTGATCCCCAGCCAGACCCACGTCATCGGCATAACCAGGTGTGTCGCAACTGCCGGCCTCCCTCGGATGCAAGGGGTCTGAGACGTCCACGATATGCAGTCCCAGCATCCCGTTGGCAACGTAGGCGTAGCCATCCGCCACTTCCACAGCGTCGGCGTAGCCAGATGTGGGATAGACGCTGACTTCGAGAGGGACAGCCGGATTCGAGACGTCCACGATGTGCAAGCCGCTCCAGCCCACGGCGACGTATGCATAGCTGCTGGCGACGGCAACGTCCCAGACGATCCCGGGCAGGACGCCGGTCTGCCCTATAACGACCGGGGCGGCGGCGTCCTGAACGTCCATCACCAACAAGCGCGGTCCGATGCCCACGTACGTGTATCTGTTATCTTGGACAGCTACGGCATAAGTCACGCCGCCGATCTGGCCAGCCAATTCAAGGATAGGGCCTTGGCTGCTCAGTCCCCTGTTGTCTTTCCGAATCAAAGGCAAGGTGGCTAGCGGCATTGGCCCTTGGGCGTCCACTGCTGGCGTCAGCGCCAGGGCTATGTGAACGGCCAAAGCGACCAGCACTTGCGCTTTGATCACTCTGCGTGCTGTTGTGATTGGCAAAGTGCGCTGAGTTCCTTCCTACAAAGTAGCGGAGCACCGCTCCGCTCTACATGATGATCTGCGACGTAACACGCGGGTCGGGCTGCTGCCAAGAACACCCAGGCACAGCACATGTGCATGCCTGGCTATTCTACTGAGACGAAGGCCATTGGGCAACTGCTCAGTATCCAGAGGGCGTCTCAGTGTTCACTGCCACACTCCCGGGATAGGCTGGCCGCAACACTGGCATTTGCCATCGACCATGTGCTGCTCCAGGATGATGAATCCCAGACGGCGGATGATCATCTTGCTGCAGCAGTGGCAATAGGTGTTGTCGCCTGGATGCCCAGGCACGTTGCCGACGTAGGCATAGCAGATGCCTTCCTCTATGGCGATATCGCGTGCCTGTTCCAGCGTCTCCACCGGAGTCATCGGCAGATGGGTCAGCTTGTACAGAGGATGGAAACGGCTGAAGTGGGCCGGCACGTCGAGCCCCAGTTCGTCTACGATCCGGCGGCACAGGCTGCGCAGTTGCTCTGGGTCGTCGTTCAGTGTGGGCACCACCAGGGTCACGATTTCCAGGAGCACGCCAGGCTGGTCAGGAATCGGCGTCGAGTGATGGGAGACAAGGCTTGCGCCCTCCCTGTCGGTTTTCCATCTAGTGATACCATGAGCACAACTCCGTTGCTGGATGGCGCAGGTGGTCTACCCATAGTGTAGCGCACTTTGCGGCCCTTGGCAAGAGAGAGTACACGAAACACACGAAAGAAAGCCGAATAACACGACGATACGCAAGTGCACTCTGGCCATGTGCGCGTCCCAGCACAGGGGAGAACCGCAGGGCAGGACCATTATACGAATGGTTCTTCGTATGATTCGGATTCCCCTCGTGTGATTCGTGCACAACGTCGTTGACACTGTCCTGTACGTGTGTTATGATGTGCCCAATGCGAGGAACAATGAACGACGAAATCACCGTGCGCACACTGACCCTGGACGATTACGACCACTGGACGTCGGTGTGGCAGCGTGCCGGACTGCATTCGGTGCGCTCACAGGGGCGCGACAGACGCGAGGCCTTCGCCCGCCAGTTCGCCAGCGGCACCCATACCATGATCGGCCTGGAGCGCAACGGAGAGCTGATCGGTGTAGTATTGACCACCCACGACGGTCGTAAGGGCTGGATCAACCGGGTGGCCGTGCTGCCCGAACACCGCCACAAGGGCTATGCCGCGAGGCTGGTGGCCGAGGCGGAAGACGTGCTGCGGGCCCAGGGCATGACCGTCATCGCCGCGCTGATCGAAGGGGGCAATGACGCTTCTCTGGCGCTCTTCAACAAGCTGGGCTACGTGGAGCTGCCCGGCGGCATGCACTACCTCAGCAAACGCGACAGCGAGGACGCGTGAGGCGCGTGCCTTCACCACGGAGCGCAGGGAGAAAACTTAACTACACAGGCTAAAGCCCCAGAAGGCGCGGTGGATATGTTCGCGGCTGGCGTTCGTGCGCAGGTGTCCAAATGCCAGGTAAGACTACAGAGTCGAATTGCATCGTATGAGTAGTGTGGCAGGCCGGTCTTTATTCCTGCCATTCTCGTATGTTGCGTGAGAAGCAAAAGTGCGTCCGTCAAATCATCTATTTCGACATATGTGTCTCCTTCTAATCCCCACGTTAGTTGTCATAACCGTAGGAGGATGTGCATCCATGCCTAACTCTGTAGAACCACAACCAATTCCCACTGAGGAGCAATACAACCGGCTGATCCACGAGAAGAGCCCCTATCTGTTGCAGCACGCGGACAATCCGGTGCAATGGTACCCGTGGGGCGAGGAGGCCTTTGAGAAGGCGCGCCAGCAGGACAAGCCCATCTTTTTGTCCATCGGATACTCAACCTGCCACTGGTGTCACGTCATGGAGCACGAGTCGTTTGAGGATCCTCAGGTGGCTGCCCTGATGAACGATGCCTTTGTCAACATCAAAGTGGACCGTGAGGAGCGTCCCGACATCGATGATGTCTACATGACCGTTGCCCAGATGATGACCGGAAGAGGCGGCTGGCCGCTGACCATCATCATGACCCCAGACAAGGTGCCCTTCTTTGCCGCAACTTACATCCCCAAACAGAGCCGCTTCGGTCAAACTGGCCTGCTGACCCTCATCCCAGCGATCAAAGAGCGCTGGGATACACGCAGACATGAACTGCTGAGCGTATCCAATCGGGTCAGTGAAGCACTCCGGCAGGTTGGGCTGGGCGCACCCGGTGACGAGCTGACCGAAGGCATTCTGGATCTGGCGTTCCAGCAGCTTTCGCTGCGCTTTGACGCTCAGCATGGCGGATTCGGCCATGCGCCCAAGTTCCCCACGCCACACAACCTGCTCTTTTTGTTGCGCTACTGGAAGCGCAGTGGCGACGAGATGGCCCTGCGCATGGTGGAGGAGACGCTGCAGGCCATGCGTCGTGGTGGCGTATTCGATCACCTCGGATTCGGCTTCCACCGCTACTCCACCGACGCCGAGTGGCTGTTGCCGCACTTTGAGAAGATGCTCTACGATCAGGCCATGCTGGCCATGGCCTACACTGAGGCCTATCAGGCGACTGGCAAAAAGACCTACCGCCGGACGGCTGAGGAGATCCTTGTCTACGTCCTGCGCGACATGACCGCGCCGCAGGGTGGATTCTATTCCGCCGAGGACGCGGACAGTGAGGGGGAAGAGGGCAAGTTCTACCTGTGGACCCAGGCTGAACTCGCTGACGTGCTCGGCGATGAAGAGGCCGAGTTCGTGTCCAGCATCTTTGGGGTCCAAGCAGGTGGCAACTTTTCCGAGGAGGCCACACGCGAGAAGACAGGCCGGAATATCCTGCACCTGAAAGAACCGCTTGCGCATTGGGCGATCAAGCTGGGTATGTCGGAGCAGGAGCTGGCCGAGCGTATGGAGGCCGCGCGGTGCAAGCTGTTCGCGCACCGCGAGCAACGGGTTCACCCCCTGAAGGACGACAAGGTGCTGGTGGACTGGAACGGTCTGATGATCGCCGCCCTGGCCAAAGGGGCGCAGATTTTTGATGAATCACGCTATGCCGACGCTGCTGCCAGGGCAGTGGAGTTCATCCTGGAGCGGATGGTCAAAGAGGACGGCCGGCTGCTGCACCGCTATCGCGACGGCGAGACTGCACTGCCAGCCTACGCTGCGGACTATGCTTTCCTGACCTGGGGGCTGCTGGAATTGTACGAAGCGACCTTTGAGGTCGGCTATCTGCAGAAGGCGCTGGCCCTGAACGCGGAGCTGATCGAGCACTTCTGGGACGAAGACAAGGGCGGCTTTTATTCCACCGGCGATGACAGCGAGGAGCTCCTGGTGCGCCAGAAGGACATCTATGATGGAGCGATCCCATCCGCCAATTCGGTGGCCATGCTGAACCTGCTGCGCCTGGGGCGCATGACCGCCGAACCTGACCTGGAAGAGAAAGCGGCGATGATCAGCCGTGCCTTCTCCAAGAGTGTAGGGCCGTCGCCGATGGCCTACACGCAGCTTTTGGTGGCGGTGGATTTCGCGCTGGGGCCTTCGTACGAGGTGGTGATTGCCGGCAAGCCAGGTGCACAAGACATGGCAGCGATGTTCAGAGCGCTCAGGACGCAGTTTGTGCCCAACAAGGTCGTGCTCTTGCGGCCCGACGGAGAGGCAGCGGACATCTCCAGGCTGGCCGTGTTCACAGAGTACCAGAGGAGCATCGATGGCCAGGCTACCGCCTACGTCTGTCGCCACTACAACTGCGAGTTCCCGACCACGGACGTCCAGGCCATGCTGAGACTGCTGGGTGTGGCCGAGGAGCAGTGAGGAGAATAGTGACAGTTGGAGGTCAGCGAGTGGCGAGAGCGGCCGCTATCGGTTCGGCGAGAAAGGGTGAGGGCCAAGCAAGCTTCTCTGCGGAAGGTCGCATGTCGCTTCAGGCCCGATTTGGAGAGGACAATGGGTGTGGGTATCATTATCATAGCAGCGATTGCAGTGGGTTTGCTGGTGGTCACGCCGGGTTCCCCGGTCCGGCATGTCTGCCCTCCGTCTTGATGCATTGCGCGTCGTTGCCACACTGGGCTTGGAGAGGGTAATGAACACAGACACCGTTATCATGGTAGTGATTGCCATCGCGCTGCTGATTGTGGCGTATCTCAGAGGGGGCGATCTGTGGATCTCGGGCTTGCAGGCGGGTGCGGAGAGCTTCTGGGGTCTCCTGCCGGTGCTGGTGATCTCCTTCGTCGTAGCCGGGCTGATCCAGGTGCTCATCCCCAGGCAGCAGCTCATGCGCTGGTTGGGAACGGAAACGGGTTTCCGGGGCATACTCATTGGCTGCGTTGTCGGGGCCCTGATCCCCGGACCGCCGTACGCCATGTACCCGACTGTCATCTCGCTGTATCAGGGGGGAGCAGGCATCGGGGCTGTGGTAGGCCTCATGACTGGCAAGGCGCTGTGGAACGTGCACCACCTTCCGTCAGAGCTCACCGTCCTCGGTCCGCAGGTTACCCTGGTCAAGTACCTTGCCAACCTGCTGTTTCCGCCCCTTGCCGGTTGGCTCGCGCAGCATTTCCTGTCCAGGTTGGCTTAGCGGCATAAGAGAAGCCCGTTTTCTCTCCACGTCCGAATGGCAAATCGTCTCCGTACTCCTGGCAGTGTGCCTGCGGGCGTCAGAAAACGGGATTGTGAGGCGGGAGACGAGCGATGAGCGGGTACTGGGGCTGGGATTACAAACGCACGCGGCGCCGCCCAGCGAATGGCATCAAAGCACAAAGCCGCAAGTTCGGCCAGACGTGGTGGGCAGGCTGGTGGCTCGGCCCATTGGAGCGCTTGGTGGATTCCGAGCGACTGAGCCGAGGCCGCTCGTACGCGTGCAGTGGGCAGGTGTTGAACATTGATGCTGGCCCAGGGCGCGTGGATTCGCGCGTGCAGGGCAGCCGCGCCAGGCCTTGTGAGGTACGCATCGAGATCAAGCCACTCTCGGAGTGGGCCTGGAGATAAGTCGCCGATGCGCTGGCCGCACAGGCCATCTTTGCGGCTGCTGGGGTCAACCTGTTTCCGGCTTCACAGCGGGACTTGGTGACCCACTGCTCGTGCCCGGATTGGGCCAACCCGTGCAAACATATCGCGGCAGTGTACTACCTGCTGGGCGAGCAATTTGACGCCGACCCGTTTCTGCTTTTCCGGCTGCGCGGCAAGAGCAAAGAGGAGGTCACGGCCATGTTGCGCTCCAGGCGTTCCATTCCGGAGCCAGGTGCGGCAGTGGTTGCTGCTGAGCCGGAGTCGGTTGGGACGGACGCTTCGCCCCGCCAAACTGAGGGCGGGACCTGCGGCAGTCTCGCCCAACTGCAGCGAAACGCTTCGCAGCTACTGCCACTGCGGGGCTGGGTGCCCGCGGCGGTGCAGCTCCAGGCACATTTCGGCCAGGTGGTGCTGTGTATGACGCAGCGTGTAGGCGGCCCGGCTCAGCAACGTCGACCCGGTCCAGCGAAAGAGCTCTTCGGCTGCTGTCAGGTCGGCATCGGCCAGGAAACCGGCCAGCTTCTCCTCCACCTCGTCCAGGTAGGATAGCAGCTCCTCCTGCGAGGGCAGCTTGGAGGAGTCCTTCTCCTCCCAGTCCATGTCAAAGCGGTCACGCGAGCCGGCTTCGCCCGGCTTGAGCGCGCAATAGCCGTGCATTGACTCCACGAGGTGCAGGGCCAGCCCGGCCGGGCGCTGGTAGGGAGTGTCTCCCTTGCGCCACTCGTCGGCGGGGAAGGCCTTGACAGCCCCACGGAACATGGCCAGGGCGCGCATGAACTGGTCAGCCAGTGCTTCTGCCTGCGGGTTGGCGTCGATGGCCTTCCACCAGTACTGTGGGGCGTAGAGCTCCCGGTACTCGGGCGTGCTGTGCAGCGAGCCCAGGTCGGGATCCTGCTTTGACCAGGTGGTGAGGCTGGGGCGCATTTCGAGAGCCTGGCGCAGCGCGGCGATGGCCTGGTCCTGGCTGCCCGACAGGGCCAGGCTGCAGGCCATGTTGTAGTGCACCAGCCCCTGCCACTCAGAGCTGTCGTCCAGCGGCGCCACCAGTTCGCCCCACTGGTGCCACAACTGGCTGGCTTTATGCGGCTGGCCGTGCTCGGTGTAGTACCCCGCCATGTGCATGAGCGGATGGGTGTAGCAAGTGGTCACGACCTGCGTCCACAGTGGTCGCCCCTCGGAATCTGAGGCGGGCGCCGCCAGCACATCCTCCTCCAGGGCGCGCACTGCGTCGGCGAGCTGCGCGTGAGCCAGGTCCGCGTAGGCCTGCACCTCATCCCAGGAGCACTTGCAGTAGCGCTCAAAGCACGCGGCGTTGGCCTGCTCAAAGTGGGACGGTGACGGTGGCGGCTCCTCGCCGCGAGCCAGGGCGGCCAGCCTTGTGGCCTGGTGCTCCTGCCAATAGGCGACGTGGGCGACATTGTCTTTGGCGCACCACTTCTCGTAGGTACCGACAGCCGAGCGCCGCTCGTCCGAGAGTTCGGCTACAAAGGCCTGCAGGGCCTGGTGGCTGCGCTCGAGAATGGATAGCAGTTGGTCTTTCAGAAGCACGGTCATCCCTCCTTGTGTGTTGTGTTCCTCCGGCGGCACAGTCGATTGTACTCCAGTCCCGCCAACATCCACAAATCGCATCCGGGATCACCACACTTTGCGCCAGTGGTATCCCTTGTACGTCTCGGGAAAGCCGACGGACTCGTACAGCTGGTTGGCAGGGACCATGTCGCCCGTGCCGACCGTGACCTCGGTGGCGCCCAGCGCCTTCAGCCGGTGCATTCCCTCGAGCATCAGCGCCCGCGCCAACCCCTTCTGCCGATGATCGGGATGCGTGCACACGGGCTCGTACAGTCCTGCCCGGATCTCTTCCACGTATATCACACCGACATTTGCAGCCAGCGAACCGTCCGCGGACTCAGCGAACAGATCCAGGTCTGGGCGGTAGGACGGCGCCGTAGCTCGGAAGGTGCGGATTTCCTGCGCCTTGTGAAACGTGCGGTTGAAGGCGGCGTTCAGCAAATCCGCAAAGCGCTGGTACTCTTCTGCGTCGTGCGCGCGAGCCGTGCGCAGCGTGTAGCCCTCTGGCACCTCGACCGGCGGCAGCACCTTGTTCCCAAAGTGTAGCCGGCGGATGACGCCGCCGTGGGGCATCTTCTGAAAGCCGCGCCGCTCCAGCAAACGCCGGCGCAGGGCGTCGTACTCGTACACGAATACCGTCAGTTGGTGCTGTGTGCCATCCTCGGTCGCTTTGACCAGATGGCTCTCTGCCCAGGCGAGCATCTCCTCTTCGACCTGCCGGTAGTCGGGATGAATCTCCAGGAAGGCCTCCGCCTCGCTTTCGGGATGCACGGCGCCGACCAGTCGGCCGTCCGCGGTCTCCCACAGGCCAACCCGGCCCTCCCAGTAGGGCTCCCAGACAGGCTCTTTGTGGTGGAAGCGCGAGCCATCCCATCGCCGCACGTCCCAGTTAAAGTCGGGTGGGGTGATCGAGTAGGTCTCGAGCAGCAGGTTGCGCACCCGCCAAAAATCTTCATCGTCGCGATAGGGCCGCGCGATGATGCGCTCTCTGGCGCTGTGAATCGTCATGCCTGTCATGATGTCCTCCTGTTGGGCGAAAGGAGCGCAAGAAGCCGCAGGCATCGCGCCTGCGGCCAGCTCCCGCACACGAAAGATGGGAGTCGGCTATGCAATGGCCATCAGGCGTAATGCGACCGGGTTCCGCTGCCGCACCGGGCAGCGAAGACAATACTGGCGTGCTGGGATGGCCCCTACCGGACCATCGTTCGCTGTTGCCTGCTTCCAAGAACTGCGGTCAGTCTACTACGCTTCGGATTGGTCGCCTGCCTGGTCACCAGCACCGTAATGTCCTTCAGCAAGGGCGCAGTGAGCGTCTTGTCGGCCGGGGAGGGAGGCCAGCCCTGGTTCGTTCCCCTCGCCGCGTCACCTCCTCCACTCGATGTGGAACACGCCCTCGTGCGGCAGGTCGCGCATGCCGATCCAGCGCCCTGCGGCATCCTGGACACCCAGCCTACGATGAGCCTCGCAGTCACAGTATGCATTGCGCGGCTCGGGGCAGCTCCTCATCAGCCGCCTCAAGGCGCGCAGCTCGCGCGCAGGCATTCGATAGCCCGCGTGATCGACCGACTCGCTGTCCAGTGCCCCGCGCCTCGACTCCTGGTACACGGCAGCGGCGGAGAAGCGGCATTCAGAACAGCGCACGATCTGCAGGGTGATCTCGTCAGAACGGCTGTCAGGAGGCAGTTCGAGGCTGGCAGCCACTGTGAGCGAGGCGCTTGAACATTCAGGACAAACAAGAGGCATTGGACGACTCCTTGTGATGTGATGTGCGCACGTCAGCCGTCAGCGGATGCGGCCGCAGCGCGAAGCGAATACACGGATCCTGGCTGACGGCCTCATCTTCTGCCGGCTCTCTGTGCCACCTCGTGGAATCCGCCACGACTTTGGTGATTGCGTCAGCCCTGTGCTCGTTCCCAACCCTGTCAACAGGCTCCTTTGGCACACTCTCAAGCCGGGTTATCACCGCCCCCACACCCGCATGTTCGTTTGCCATCCGCTGTCAGTACCCCAGCAGTTGGTCGATCACCGACAGGAGGTCCGGCAGGACCCGGATCATTCAGCATGGACTGCCGAGCGTAACTGAGCGCGCACAAGAAGACAGCAATCACGACGAACCACAGCAGACAATGGGTGAACCTCCAGTTGCCCATGACACCTGCAAGCGGCGACAAGTCATGCCCACGCAGAGCCACTCGGCAATTCTACTTCGTCCGGGCCCTCCGCACAAACTGGGGCGCTCAGCAGACAGGCCTTGGCTGTGGTCCGCGCGCCAATGCACACATGTCATTCTTACCCAAGTGAAGCCTATCCTGAGGCCGGCAAACGGGAGTCTCCTTCTACCGGCAGCAGCAGGGCCTGTGAAGCCATCTACATGGTGATGTGGTACCTGGAGCAGGTGAACCGCATCATGGCCCTGGACTTTGGGAATGACGCAGGACCCTGCTGAACTCCGCCTGGCCAGCAAGCGCCGGTGGTGAGGCCGGATTCACCGCAGACACCACTGCACTGTCTGACAGATGAAGAAAGCTTCGCCCCGCCCAGCTGAGGGCGGGACCTGCGGAGGCCTCGCCGGACTGATAGCGACTACCCGTCTTGCCGCTGGCAACAGCTCGTGCTCTGCATGCCCCGTGGGCACCTGCGGGCGACCGCCGCAGGTCTCGTCGTAGATCTTGCGAAGGCAAGGCCGAAGGCGACGGCTAGGTAGTTCATGCCGCATGACGGGACGGGAGACGCTTCGTGGAGCTCGCAGAGGAGTGGTTGGTTCTCAGAGCGTTCTGTGTGCTGCGCAGTTCTTCCGGCAAGCAAATGAGGCACCAGGTTTCCCCATGGGAAACCTGGTGCCTTCGCGCCAGTGTCCAGTATGCAGTGCCTGAGGACACTTTCATTTCAGCTGGCAAATTCTATTCGCTGGCTCTGCCCCGCTACGCCTTGGGCGGTGAAACGCTCTTGGCCTGGGCCGCACTTAGCGCGCCAGCGGCAGCGGAGGCGATGTTGGTGGCCATCTGTGCGTCGCCGCCACCCATGCCGTAGACCACGATCTGGCTGCCTTCTTCACGGCCAATGCGCTCCAGCACGTTGAGCCGGTACATCTCCAGCGCACGGTCGTCCATCAGTGCAGCGGCTTCCGCCAGCTTCTGGGCGATGGCCTTTTCGGCATCGGCCTCGGCGATCTTGGCCTGGGCCGCGCGCCGGGACTGGGCCAGCACGCTCAGCTCCTGGATCAGGTCCGACGGCACATGGACATCGGTGATCTCCACCGACGAGACGTCGATGCCAAAGACGGCGGCAGCCTGGTCGATGATCTCCTTCAGGCGATGGGAAACTGTCTCGCGCTTGCTCAGCAGGTCGGTCAGCTCAAGTGTACCGATGGTGTCTTTCAGGGCACTGTTGGCGGCCTGGAAGACGGCCTCGGCGTAGTTGGCGACCTTTAACGCGGCGCTCCTGGGATCTTCGACGCTCCAGAAGATGACGGCCTCAACCCCCACCGGCACGTTGTCCATAGTCAGCGTCTGCGCAGCGGTGATGACGCGCGTGCGCACACGGGTGTCAATGGTCGCCGCCACCGACTGGTAGAAGGGCGGATAGGGCATCACCCACAACTGTCCCGGTCCTTTCACGCCTGCGAACTTGCCCATCTTTAGCACCACCAGGCGCTGGAACTCGGGGATGATGTACAGGCTGGAACTGACCATGCCGGGCACCACCAGGGCGATCAGTCCGCCCAAAACGAGCGCCCCGATGCCCAGAACGGGGCGTACAGTGTTCAGCATCAGGCTCACGACTATCGTAATGAGGCCCAGCGCGAAGAAGAGCCCGAACCAGATCAGCGTCCGCACGACGCGCTGGACGCTGTTGACGGTGCGACTGCGCGGGCTCACATTCCAATTCGCTCTTGCTGCTTGGGTAGACACTTTTCCTCCTATTGGGTGATCATTGGCTCGACTCTGGGTCGAGCAATTCCATTAATGTACTCCATCATAGCACAAAGCTTGTTGCAGTGCCTGACATGCGGCTGTCAGTTCGCTGACGGTTTGCAGAGCCACTGACGGAGTGCACGGAGTACACGAACTACACGAATCATTTCTCTCTTATGTTTCTTCGTGTCATTCGTGTACCCGCCTTTCCTTGACAAATCTTCCAAAATGATTAACATGTCCTGGTGTTGCGAATCCTGTTCGTGTAGGGAGGGTGAGCGTATGATTGATGCCAAAGACCTGTTCAAGTCATATGGCCCCGTCAAAGCGCTGTGCGGGGTCTCCTTTCACATTGCCGAAGGGGAGATCGTCGGCCTGCTCGGCCCCAACGGTGCCGGCAAGACCACTGTCATCAAGATCCTCACCGGCTTTTTGCAGCCGGACAGCGGCAGCGTGCAAATCGGCGGCCTGGACGTGCTGACGCACACTCGCGAGGTGCAGGCGCAGCTCGGCTACCTGCCGGAGAATGCGCCGCTGTACCCGGAGCTGTCGGTGCAGGCCTATCTGAAGATGATCGCTGACCTGCGGCAGATTGCTCCGGACGAGCAGCTCGCCGGTCTCTCGGAGGCGATCTATGCCACCGGCCTGCAGGAGCACCTGACGCGTCCCATCGCCCAACTGAGCAAGGGCTTCCGTCAGCGGGTAGGGTTGGCACAGGCCATCCTGCACAAGCCCAAACTGTTGATCCTGGACGAGCCCACGCTGGGCCTGGACCCCACGCAGATTGTGGAGGTGCGCCGCCTGATCCGCCGGCTGGCTGAACAGAGCACCATCCTCTTCTCCACGCACATCCTTTCCGAGGTCGAGGCGCTGTGCGACCGGGTGATCATCCTGATGAATGGAGAGATCCGGGCGGATGCCCACCTGTCAGAGCTGGCTGCAACGCCCGATGCCGTGCTGGTGCTGGCGGACGATCCCGCAGGCGTGGACCGCGTTTTGCGCCAATTGCCTGGCGTCAAAGGAGTCATCACGATGCGCACGATGGATGGCTTCCCTGCTTACCGTGTGCTGGGCCAGCCTTCCAATGGGCCGGACCTCTGCCCGGCGATCTACGATCTGGCGCGTCAGCACAACTGGCCGCTGCGCGAACTGCGGCGGGACGTGCGCACGCTGGAAACGGTGTTCAACGAACTGGCAACGGCTGCCTGAGGTATAGCGATGAAACAAGTGTTAGCAATCACACGCAAGGAACTGCAAGGCTATTTCGGTTCGCCGATGGCGCTCATCTTTGTGGGCACCTTCCTGGCAGTTACCCTCTTTTCCTTTTTCTGGGTGGAGACCTTTTTCGCCCGCGGTATCGCCGACGTCCGGCCGCTTTTCCGCTGGATGCCGGTGCTGATGATCTTTTTGGTCTCTGCGCTGACGATGCGCCAATGGAGCGAGGAGCAGCGCTCCGGGACGCTGGAGACGCTGCTGACACTGCCCGTGTCGCCGGTGCAGTTGGTGATGGGCAAGTTCCTGGCCGTGCTGGCGCTGGTGGCCGTCTCCCTGGCGCTGACCTTCTTCTTGCCAGTCACCGCGTCGTTCCTGGGCAACCTGGACTGGGGGCCAGTGGTCGGCGGCTATCTGGCAGCGGTCTTGCTGGCCGCGGCCTACACGGCGATCGGGCTCTTTGTCTCTTCGCGCACCGACAACCAGATCGTCGCTCTGATCTCTACGGTGCTGATCTGCGGCTTGTTCTACCTGCTCGGCTCCAGCGGCCTGACTGACTTTGTCGATGACAGGCTGGGCGAAGTGTTGCGGGCCATAGCCCCGGGAAGCCGGTTCGAGAGCATAGAACGTGGCGTGGTCGATGTGCGTGACATGATCTACTACCTCTCACTCACTGGCATCTTCCTGGTGCTGAACGTGCTCTCGCTGCTCAGCAAGCCTTGGAGCCAGGGCGAGGGTGGGCGTGCCCAGCGCCGTGGCGTCGCACTGACCTCGGTCTTGTTGGTGCTGAACCTTGTGGTGGTCAACGTGTGGGCCTATCCCCTGCGCGGCCTGCGTCTCGACCTGACCCAGTACCGCGACTATAGCCTGTCACAGACCACCCGCGACCTGCTGAGCAGTTTGCAGGAACCGTTGCTGATCCGCGGCTACTTCAGTGCCAAGACCCATCCCTTGCTTGCTCCTCTGGTGCCTAATATCCGTGACATGCTGGAGGAGTATCGGATTGCTGCGGGTGGCAAGGTGCAGTTGGAGATCATTGACCCAGCGCGCGATCCGGAGAAAGAGGCTGAAGCCAACCAGACCTATGGCATCCGCCCAACGCCCTTCCAGATCGCTGACCGCTACGAGTCATCGGTGATCAATTCCTATTTCGACTTGCTCATCCGCTACGGCGACCAGCACGAGGTGTTGGGATTTGGGGACCTGATCGAGGTAGAACCCCGCCGTGCCGGCTTGCCAGACGTGCGCCTGCGCAACCTGGAATACGACCTGACGCGATCGATCAAGAAAGTGGTCTACGGATTTCAGAGCGTGGACGCCATCCTGGCGGCAATGGGCGAGCCGGTCAAGATGACGTTCTACGTTACGTCCAACACCCTACCGCCGTCTCTGGTGGAGGTATCCCAGACTATCGAGAAGGTGCTGGCGGAAATTCAGCGAGAATCGAACGGCAAGTTCATCTACACCACGGTGGACCCGGATGTTCCTGCCAGCCCCGTCAGCCGTCAGGAGTTGTGGGATCGCTACCGCATACAGCCCATCGCGGCCTTTCTCTTCTCAGACCAGAGCTACTACCTGCACATGTTGCTAGAAGTCGGCGAAGAATCGCAGGTGTTGTATCCACCTCGCGATGCGAGCGAAGCGGAGGTGCGCACCACGATCGAGTCTGCCCTGAAGCGAGCCTCCCCAGGCTTTCTCAAAGTGGTTGGCCTCTGGACACCCCGGTTGGAACCAACCCAGGATATGTACGGGCAGATGCAGCAGCCCCTTTCCAGTTGGCAGCAGTTGGACGATTATCTGGCCCAGGAATATGAGGTGCACGGGGTCGATCTGAGCGCCGGGAGTGTTGCGGCAGAGGTCGACGTACTGGTGGTGGTCGCGCCCCAAGGCATGACGGATGCGGAGCGCTTTGCTATCGACCAGTATCTGATGCGCGGCGGCGCGGTAGTGGCTGTCGCTGGGAACTACAAGATAGCGCCCGATCCGTTCGGTGGTGGTCTGGCGCTGGAGCCGGTGCAGGATGGCTTGCAAGAGATGCTGGCCCACCACGGCATCACGGTAGAGCAGTCGCTGGTGATGGATCCGCAGAACGAGCCGTTCCCGGTTCAGGTGACGCGCAACGTAGGTGGCATCCAGATCCGTGAGATCCAGGCCCTCGACTATCCCTTCTTCGTCGATGTGCGAGCGGATGGCATGGCCGCCGATCATCCAGTGGTATCCAACCTTCCGGCAGTGACCCTCAATTGGGTATCACCGCTGACCATTGATGAGACCAAGAACGCCGCCCGTGAAGTGACGACGCTGCTGTTGTCCAGCAAGGCCTCGTGGACGCAGAGCGATACCAACATCCAGCCCAACTTTGAGCTCTACCCGCAAGAGGGCTTTGCAGTGGGCGAGGCGAAACAGCCTTACCCGTTGGCCCTTGCCGTGCAGGGCTCCTTCGAGAGCTACTTCAAGGACAAGCTCTCCCCACTTCTCGCAGGTGAAGCAGGGGGGGGGAGCACGGGTGCTGTGCCGGGCACGATCGAGGCCTCACCTGAAACCGCGCGCTTGATCGTCTTTGGCAGTGCGGCGTTCCTGGATGACATCGTGTTCCAGATTTCAGCGAACATGACACAGGATCGCTACATCAACAGCTTGAAGCTGCTGCAGAATGCGGTCTCCTGGTCCACGGAGGATTTGGAGCTATTGACCATCCGAGCACGTGGCACCACGGCCCGTGTGCTCAAGCCGCTGACAGAGCAGACGCAGCTTCGCTGGGAGATTGCCAACTATGTCCTGGCCCTGTTGGCGCTGGTGGTCATTGCGGCGGTGTGGAACGTCTACCGCAGGAACGAACAACCGATGCAGTTGCTGCCTGTGGAGGCAATCCAAGCGTCCATCGAGGAGGTGAAATGATGAACCTCAACCGCAATCAAGTGATCCTGGCCGTGGTTCTGGTGGCCCAGGTCGCGCTGAGCGTCCTGGTCTTTTGGCCCAGGCGGGGGACGGCTGGCGGAAGTGAGCCGTTCTTTGCCGGGCTGGAGGATGCAGAAGTTGTGGCGATGACTGTTACCGACAATGAGGGAAAGAGCATCACCTTGCGCAAGGTCACCGGGAAGTGGGTCTTGCCTTCGGCGGATGACTATCCCTGTGACGCCGGGCGAATCACCCCGCTGCTGGACAAAGTCGCGGCACTGACTACACAACGCCTGGTCACGCGCACCGATGCCAGCCACAAGCGGCTGAAGGTGGCGACGGACGACTTCTTGCGGCGCGTCGAGTTGGAGACAGCTGATGGCGCCAGCTACATGCTCTACATCGGCTCCTCGCCCAGCTACGGCGCCAGCCACGTACGCGCCGAAGGCAGGAATGAAACATATCTGGTCGGCGACCTGAGCCAGTGGGATTTCGGGGTCAACCCTGTGCCGTGGGTGGACAGCACCTATTTCAGCGTCTCCCAGGAAAACATTGAGCAGGTCACCTTGATGAATGCCAATGGCACCTTCACCTTCGGCAAAGACGATGAGGGCAACTGGACCCTTGTGGGCCTGTCTGAGGAGGAGGAACTGGATACGGCTGAGGTGAACAGCGTCATCGGCAAAGTGACTTCGGTGCTGATGAACCGTCCCCTGGGCAAGGAGAAGCTGGCCGAGTACGGAATGGATAACCCTCTGGCGGTGGTCACGCTGCAAAAAGAGGATGAGACGATCACCGTGTCCTTCGGTGCCCAGGATGCGGACGACAGCACTTACGTGGTCAACGTATCCACTTCGCCCTACTACGTTCGTGTGAACGAGTACAATGCCAGGCCGCTGGTGGAGAACACGCGCAGCGATTTCATCAAGCCCCCAGCCACACCTACGCCGGCAGCCACGGCGTCGTAGGGGAGACGCCTCGCCCGACAGATGGGGAGACTTTGCATGCGTCGCCCCTACGTGCAACAGGAGAGCGAATGAGCATGTTGGTTGACCCAGTGACGACACAGCTATCGATGCCAGACATGGTGCAACAGCTCCTGCGACACTTCACTTCCTTGTGGTGGCAGAGCGAGGTGGATACCCCTGACTATGGGCTCACATATACCGCTGATGAGCAAGTGGCTCGCGAAGCGCACTTGAAGCGCTTCCAGGATACCGTCACCTCGGAGGCCAAACGTGCACCGCGCAGCGCTGTGGAACGCCAAGCGACCCAGGAGCGCATCTTGACCGCCTTTCGCGCCTTTGCCGGGATTTCCCTCGGTTTCGAAGCTGGCCACATGGATGCCTTGCTGGAGCGCGGTCTTCCCCAGGTGGGCACCCTCTTCGCGCAGACGGCCAGGCGCTTTGATGTGAGCATCGCTGGCCGCGACATCTTTCAGGCCATGCGCAATGTCTGGACGATGAACTGCTTGCAGTTGATGCTCGGCCTGCCGATCCAGTTGACTCCGGCGATCTTTGCCTACAGCATGCTCTATCCCTACACCGACAACTACCTTGATGACCCAACGATCTCCGAAGACCACAAGAAGGCTTTCAACGAGCGCTTCGGGCGACGGCTGGAGGGCGAGGACATCACGCCGGCCAGCGCTCACGAGGACAACATCTACAAGCTGGTGGGCATGATCGAGGGTCAGTTCTCGCGTTCAGAGTACCCGCAGGTGTTCGAGAGCCTGTACGCCATCCACGAGGCTCAGATCAAGAGCGTCTACCTGATGCGTCGCAATGTGTCACCGTATGAGGTTGATGTGCTGGGCATCAGCTTCGAAAAGGGAGGCGCGTCGGTCCTGGCCGACGGTTACCTGGTCGCTGGCTCTCTCACCGAACCCCAGGCTGCCTACATGTTCGGCTGGGGAGCATTCGTGCAGCTTGGGGATGATCTGCAGGACGTCGTAGTAGATGCAAAGGACGGCCTTTCGACCGTTTTTTCGCACACAGCCGGACGCTGGCCGCTGGATTCGGTCACAGATCGCGCTTTCCACTTTGGCCAGCAAGTGCTCAAGGGCCTGGACTGCTTCGACGCGCCCACTGCGGAGCCGGTCAAGCAGTTGATGCGCAGAGCTGTTTCCAGGCTGCTGATCGAGGCAGCCGGATCGGCTGACCATCTCTACACTACAGAGTACATGCGGCAACTGGAGCCTCACTCCACCTTTCGTTTCTCTTTCCTCAAAGAGCGCCTGAAGCAGATGGCTGGGCAGAGCGCGTCGATCATGGGGCTGGTCGAAGCCTTTGCCAGGTTTGAGGATGCAGACGCTCCTCCACCTTTCCCGCTGCCGTAGCCCCAGGTGCCATGCACCTGAGTTGCCAAACTCAGGCAGGCGTTCCTGTGTGATAAACGAGCCAAAGGGGTTTGGCAACTGAGGCACGAAGCAGTAAACTGTCCCTGTACTCTCTGAGACACTCTTCTCTACTGCCGGATCGCTTTCATGACACGGTAGCGGTTCAGAAGGACCCGTGGAAGCAAAGAGAAGCTCAAGATAGGAATTTGGATGTCTGTCCAGCTCTACCTCGCTCCGGCTGCATCGGGCAAGACGGCCTACGTGCTGGAACGCGTGCGCGAGATGGCCCAGGGTTTGTTGAGCATTCCGCGTCTGGTGGTGCCGAGTCGGCTGCAGGTGCGTGCCTGTCGCCGCCGCCTGGCCGAGGCTGGAGGTGCCATCGGCGTGCGCGTGCTCACCTTTGATTCGCTCTATGCCGAGTGCTTGAACGCTGCTGGCGAGGTGTACACTCGCCTGAGCGAGCCGGTGCAGTACCGGCTGATCCGCGCGGTGGTGGACAGCCTGGGACTGGTCTACTACCAGCCGCTGGCCGACCGGCCTGGCTTTATTCAGGTGTTGCAGCAATTGCTGGGCGAGCTGAAGGCGGCGCGGATCTGGCCGGACGAGTTTGCCCATGCCGTGGCGGCACTAGGAGATGAACCACGGCTGCGCGAGCTGGGGCAGATCTACGGTGCCTACCAGGAACGCCTGCAAGCAGAGGGTTGGGCCGATTGGGCTGGCATGGCCTGGCTGGCGGTAGAGGCACTGGAGGAGCGAGCACTCCAGGTGGCCCGTGACTGGCCGCTGCTGGCAGTGGACGGCTTTGACGACTTTACCGAGGTGCAGATTGCCCTGCTGCAAGTACTGGCAGGCCGGGTCGGCGAACTGTGGATCACCTTGACCGGTTGCGCCGATGGCGGCGAACGACCGCTGGTGCACCGCCGCTTCAGCCGGACGCTCCGTCGTCTGCAGGAGGTGCTTCCCTTGCGGGTCTCGGCACTGCCTGCAACCCAGTCGTACCTGGTACAGGGATTAGCACACCTGGAGGCAAACCTGTACCGCGCTGCCCCGTTTCAGATCGATGCCGAGGGAGCGCTCGAGCTGGTAGAAGCGCCGGACCGCGCGTCCGAGGTGCGTGCCGCATTGCGCTGGCTGAAACAGCACTTGCTGCAAGACGGCTTACGGCCCAGCGAAGTGGCGCTGCTGGCCCGTGACATCGCGCCCTACCGCCCGTTTATCCTCCAGACCGCTGCCGAGTTTGGCTTGCCCATCCGCCTGGCAGGCGGCCTGCCGCTGGCATCCAACCCAGCTATCGCTGCCTTGCTGGATTTGCTGCGCCTGGTTCTGCCACAGGCCAAAGACGCTTCGCAGCCTCGGCCTCGCTCTGCTGGCGACCGTTCGTCCCGCTTGACGGGAGACGCTTCGCAGCCAGCCCTGCCGCGACGTCTGGTCGTTGCGGCCTGGCGCTGCCCATACTTCGACTGGTCGGCGCTGCCGGGGCCGGATGCCGCACAAGCGATTGGCATTGCGGCACGTGACGCGGACAACCTGGATCGGGTGGCGCGTTGGGGGCAGGTCATCGGCGGCCTGGCACAGTGGGAAGAAGCCCTATCCATCCTGGCGGCTCGTTCTGCAGAGGATGATGGCGACGAAGAACGGGGGCGATCTGCGAACGTTCCCATGGGTGCCGAGGCTGAGGCTTTGTGGGCCAAGTTCCGTCGCTTTGTACAGCGGCTCACTCCGCCGCATGGCGCGCGCAGCATCCGTGAGTTCGTAGGCTGGCTGGAAATGCTCGTTGGCGCCGACTCTCAGGGGGCACAGCGCTTTCCTTTGCCTGATGACCCAACCTCCCTGCGGATGGTGGAGCGGGTGCGCCAAGCTGGGGACCCGGGCTACCTCCCTGCCCAGGCTGAATGGGACATCGCAGCACTGCGGGCGCTCAAAGATGTGCTGCGCGGTCTGGTGTGGGCGGAAGAGGCTGTAGCTACCGGCCAGGCGGTGGATTTCATTCGCTTCTTCGCTGACCTGGAGGGCGCGGTACAGGCCGCTTTCTATCCCCTGCCAGCCGATCCACGCCGTGAGGAAATCCTCGTCGCCAATGTCGTCCAGGCCCGTGGCTTGCCCTTTCGCACCGTGGCCGTGCTGGGCCTGGCAGAGGGAGAGTTCCCAACTACGTTGGCCGAAGATCCTTTTCTGCGCAATCGCGACCGCCAGCAGTTGCGTGAGGGTTTTGGACTGCCCCTGGAGCCTTCTACCGCCAGTGCCGAAGCCGAGTTCTTTTACGAGACCATCACCCGTCCCCGCGAGCGGCTGCTGCTGACCCGGCCGCGTCTGGCCGACAACGGCGCACGATGGCAGGAATCGCCTTTCTGGGAGCAAGTCAGACACTGGCTGAAAGTGAAACCACAGACGCTGACCGGGGAGAGCGTTCCCGATCCGCTGCGGGTTGCCTCCTGGTCTGAGCTGATGGAGAGCCTGGCTGCGCATCCTGAGGGCTCACAATTGCGCCAGTGGGCGCGAGACCAACGCCCTGGTCGTCATGCTGCTCTGGAGACAGCGGTGCGTCTTCTCCACTGGCGGCAGTCCGGGCAGCCACAGGGGCCGTTTGTGGGCGACCTCGCCTCCCTGGCCACGGAGTTTGCCCAGAATTATGGCCCCAACCGCCACGTCTGGAGCGCCAGCCGCCTGGAAGCCTACCGTACCTGCCCATTCCTGTTCTTTGTCGGCTCTGTCCTGGGGCTGGAGCAGCGAGCGGAGCCGCAGGAGGGGCTGGACGCCCGGCAGTTGGGCAACGTATATCACCACATCTTTGAGGCAGTGTATCAAGCCCCTGAGGTGACCGATCCGGCGGACCTCGACCAACTCCTGGCTGTGCTGCCGCAGGTAGCTGGGCGCATTCTCGATGAAGCGCCGCAGCGCGAGGGCTTCCGCGCCACTGCCTGGTGGGAGCAGACGCGTCAGGAGATCATTGACAACGTCCATCGTTCGCTGCAGGCACTGCATGACCCCGAACTCCAGCAGGGATTTGTTCCCATCGCGCACGAGAGGCGCTTCTGGGAGCCCCATGAACTGCGTGTGTGTGACGGCGAGGACCGCTTCTGCCTGCACGGTGTGATTGATCGCGTCGACCAGGCTGCGGATGGCCGGCTGCGTGTTATCGACTATAAAACGGCTGGGCCTTGGGGTTACAACAACAGGGCTCTGGACGAAGGCAAAAAGATTCAGCTTCCCCTATACGCTCTTGCGGTTCGCGATGCGCTGAAGATGGGGGAGCCCTACGATGGCTTCTATTGGCACGTGCGGCACGCGCAAGCCAGCGCTTTCACCTTGCGCAAGTTTGCCTCCAGGTTCAGGCAGGACGCCATGGCGGTGGCGGTGGAGAGAGCCTGGGAGGCGGTGCGTGGCGTCCGTGGCGGCGACTTTCGACCTCACGCGCCCGATGAGGGCTGCCCATCCTACTGTCCCGCAGTTGCCTTTTGCCAGTCCTACCGGACCCGCTACGGAGGTTGAGCGGTGCTGCATCCCATCGTAGCCCAAATGGAGCCCAGCGTCGAGCAGGAGCCTGCCATCACCACGCGGGATTGCGACATCCTGGTCACCGCCGGTGCTGGCACGGGCAAGACGCGCACCCTGGTGGCGCGCTACCTCTCGCTGCTGGCCGACGGCCTGCCCTTGCGTTCGCTGGTGGCGATCACCTTCACGCGCAAGGCGGCGCGGGAGATGCGTAATCGGGTGCGCGCTGCCATCCAGCAGTACATTGGCCGTCTGGATCTATCGCCTGCGGAACGAGAGCGCTGGCAGAGCCTCTACCCGGAACTCGATGCAGCGCGCATCGACACCATCCACGGCCTCTGCACTGAGATTCTGCGCGCGCATCCAGCGGAAGCCAGAGTGGACCCGCGCTTTGCCGTTCTGGATGAAGGCCAGGCTCATCTGCTGCACGTGTTGGCATTGGATGAAGCCCTGGCCTGGGCTGCAAACGATGCGCAGGCGGCCGGCCTCTTCGTGCTGTTGGGCGAGCGGGAGCTGCGCCGCAATCTGGATCAACTGCTGAGACGGCGTCTGGATGCGGCGGAGGTGCTGGCACACCTGCCTGAGGATATCACGGCCCACTGGCGGAGCCTCGTGGCGAAGCACCAGCAAGAGGTGCTGCTCGCGCTGCAAAGTAGACCTGAGTGGGCAGAGAGCGTCCGCGTTCTGAGGGGCAATCCAGCCGATCGCTCGGATGATCGCGCTGAGGTTTGTCGACGCCGGGCACTGGCAGCTGTGGATGGCGCGACAGGCTCGCTGGAAAAGCAGATGGCGTCCTTGTGCCAGTTAAAGGCCATCTCCCTGAGGGGTGGCAGCAAGAAAGCGTGGCCTGGTGGAGTGGAACAACTGCGCGAAGTCAAGGCTGCCTTGCGCACGGTGCGGGCGCTCTGGGAGCAGGAGGATCCGTCGAGATGGAGTTTTTTGGCACTGGACGAGGAGTTGGCCATGGCCTTTCCAGTCCTGCGGGTCTTGGTGGCCTTTGCCTGGCAGCGCTATGCAGCATTGAAGCAGGAGCGCAACGCCATGGACTTTGATGACCTCGAACAGGGAGCGCTGCAACTGCTGCAGCAGAACGGGGCACTGCGCGCCTATTGGCAAGAGCAGGTGCGGGCCATCCTCGTGGACGAGTTCCAGGACACCAATGGCCGCCAGCGCGACCTGGTGACGCTGTTGAACGGTGGACAGGGCAAGCTCTTTGCGGTTGGTGATGCCAAGCAGTCCATCTACCGTTTCCGCGGGGCGGACGTGACCGTCTTTCGTGCCGAACGCCAGCGCATCCAGCGCGAGGGCGGGCAGGTCTTTCCGCTTGAGGTGTCATATCGTGCCCACCGTGAACTGATCCAGGGCCTGAACGACCTGCTGCGCCCGGTGTTGGGCGAGCAAGAAGACCCTGCCCAGCCGTGGGTCGAGCCATTTGCCCCTCTGAAGCACTACCGCGAGGAGCCTGGCCCTGGCTTCTGTGCTCCGCACCTTGAGCTGCATTTGACGGTCGGCAGCAAGGGGAGCGGCGCACTGGACCGTGCCGCGGATGCGCTGGCGGCGCGGCTGGTGCATTGGGTCGAAAGCGGTCGATACCGGGTTGGGCGTGATGGATTCATCCGGGCCCTGGCCTATGACGATGTGGCGATTCTCTGTCGTGCATCCTCGTCGTTCCCCGCCTACGAGGATGCTCTCGAGCGGGCCGGAATCCCCTTCCTGACAGTGGCCGGCGGTGGTTTCTACCAGCGCCCTGAAATCCGCGACCTGCTCAATGCGATGCAGACGCTGGCCGATCCTACCGACGACCTGGCCCTGGTCGGCTTGCTGCGCTCGCCTGCTTTCGCGGTGTCCGACGTGGAGTTGTACCGGCTATGCCAGGAACGCAAGCAAGACAACAGGAATATCTCCCTCTGGGATATCTTGTGTGGAGCCAAAGGCCAATTCCGCAGTGAGGCAGGACAGCGCGCGGCTCAGATCATTGCGGACCTGCACCGGTGGGCGGGGAGAACCTCGGTCGCTGACCTGCTGAAGGCTCTTCTGGATGCTACCGACTATCGCGCCGCGCTGATCCAGGCTGGCGAAACCCGCGCTGCACGCAATGTGTCCAAGCTGTTGGCGGATGCCCACGCCAGCGCCATCGTGGGCGTGGGGGCGTTCTTGGAGTACGTGCAGGGCCTGCGCGATGCAGCCGCACGGGAAGGAGAGGCACGCACACCGGCGGAAGGTGTTGTGCAGATCATGTCGGTGCACCAGGCCAAGGGGCTCGAGTTCCCGGTCGTGGTGATCGGTGATGTCACCTACGGCGGGGGGCGGGGTGGCAGTGGCCTGCTTATTGACCCCGAGCTTGGCCTGTTGTTGCCCAAGAGGGACGAGGACAAGAACTTGCCCGCCGTATACCGCCTGGGTCAGGTGAGTGACAAGGCCAAAGAGGCAGCCGAGGAGGATCGTCTGTTGTACGTGGCTGCTACCCGCGCTCGGGAGAAACTGGTTCTCAGCGGGTGTTTCGCCGGAAGGCTCCCTGCCAGATCCTGGTTAGGGCGCATTGCCAGTTCGCATGAGCTTGCGTTTGACGTAATACCTGGCTACGACCCAGAAGGTGCAAGGGCTCTCACTACGAGCTTGGACGTAGGCCAGACGGCACTTGCCTGCACCATCTATGAACCGAAGTGCACCTGGGACTATGCCTGGAGGGAAGCAGCCGCGGCCTCGTTCCACTCGGCGAGACGTTCCGCAATACAGGTGCAGCCTGCCTTGACCACAGCGCCTCCGCTGTTGGCAGCAGTGTTGCCCGGCCAGGAGTGGGCAGACCAACGTACGGTAGAGGCAGAGCGTGACCCGCCGCAGCGCGTTTGGCGCGTGGTGCCGGCAAGCCCGGAATCGACTGCGCCCGCCTGGGTGATAGGAAAACTGGTGCACGAGGCGCTTGCTTCCTGGCGTTTCCCCGATGAGGGTTTCGAGCGCTGGGCCGAGGCCCGTGCCCGTGGCTACGGCCTCACCGACGGCCACCAATTGCACGACGCCGTTGTCAAGAGCCGCAGGCTACTGGAGCGTTTTGTCCGCCATGACCTGTTTCAGGAGATGGACCGCGCCGAACGTCTCTTGCACGAGGTACCCTATCATATCCAGACGGATGACCACCCCGAGAGTGGCATCATTGATGCGCTATACCTGCGCGACGGGCGCTGGACAGTTGTCGAGTTCAAAACCGACCAAGTGCGTGATGCATTGGCCCTGCGTACGCTGCTGAGAAGGGAAGACTACCTTGGTCAGGTGCGGCGTTACGCGGCGGCGACGGAGCGCCTCTTGGGTCAACGGCCCCGTGTGATCATGTGCATGCTGAACTATGCCAACAGCGTTCGCCTGGTGGAGGAGGATGTGCAAGCATGACGGCACGTTGTTACATCCTCTTTGGATTGGTTTCTCTCGGGCTGTTGGCATTCCTCTATCCGCTTGTCTACAACAACACGGACTGGAATCCTTATGCTGTCTGGGTGGCGGCTCTGAGCGCAGTGACCTGGGTCATTTATGGGTTGGACAAACTGCTGTCCAAGATGGGCAGCCTGCGTGTGCCGGAGAGGCTGCTGCACCTGCTGGCGATGCTGGGTGGTTTTCCCGGTGGATGGCTGGGCATGTTCATCTTCCACCACAAGACCAACACTCGTGAACATCCGAGTGTCTGGATCATGCTGATGCTGAGCACGCTTGGTCACACCGTGCTAACCTACCACTGGTTGTTTAGGGGTGGTTGAGAACGACTTGTACGGTCAGCGTGGCCCCAGTTCCTCCATGCCCTGGCTACTCCCCCCCCGCGGTTTTGAAACGCCCCCGCTGTGTGGTAACATCCTGCGCCACTGCAGTGACCTCAACAAATGCTCGTCAGATTCGGAGAGTTCATGATCGAAGCAATCATCTTTGACCTGGACGGCACGCTGGTGCAGACGGAGCCGCTGAAGGCTCTCTCCCACGCGCAGGCTGCAGTCGAGTTTTCCTCCCGGCCTCTGAGCGAAGCGCAGGTGCTCGCAGCTTCCCGGGACCTGTACGGCATCTCGGAACCAGCGACGGCCAAGGCACTCTTACAACGTTTCAGCTTGGAGGGCGCGGTTCGGGCACGGCTGGGCGAGTTTGGGGTGGATGACCTCTGGGAGGCTTTCGTGGCGCTGCAGCGGCGCGTTTACGCTCGAATGATTGCCGATGTCGAGGCCATCCGCCGCGCGCAACTGCCATACAGCATTGCCGTGTTGGATGAGGTGCGGCAGGATGGCTTCAGGGTTGCGCTGGCTACCATGTCCTACCGCGACCAGACTCAAGCTGTCTTGGATGCGCTGGGCCTGACTGGAGTTTTCGAGGTGATTGTGACGGAGGATGACGTGGAGCTCGGCAAGCCTGACCCTGAGATCTATTGGCTCGTGGCGCATCTTCTGGGCGTCCCTGCGGCTCAATGTCTGGTGATCGAAGACACGCTCGCTGGCGTGCAGTCTGCGCTGGCCGCTGGGATGTGGTGTATCGCGGTGCCCACCTATCTGACCCGAGAGCAGGTTCACACCGCGCGTGTGCTGGATGAGCGCTGGATTGTGGATGACCCGGCGGACCTCATGGCGGTGGTGCAGTACAGGCTGGCACCAAGGGAGACGGATGAAACTGGGGATCATCAGTCTGGATGAGAGGCGTGGGAACGTCACCCAGCGCCTGCTGCAGTGTGGGCGCCGACCGGGTAGTGGTCTACGGCAGAACGCGGACGGAATCCGCGGATGCGATGCGACAAAGGAGGTCAGCGTAAGCTGAAGTGACAGAATCCGGCATATCTGTGTCAGAGCCAATTGAAGTGGGCAGACAGGCGGCAACCGCAGCGCCTGATGGGGGTGTGTCAGGAGCATTTGATACCCTGTCACTGCTGCTACGCTTCTTCCGAGTGCCGAACAGGGACGATGGTGGTTGCGGATGAGCAACGAGCATCCGGAAGTGTCGCTGGTTCTCCTGCCTACCTCCATCCAAGCCGTCGTTTTTGACCTGGGTGGGGTGCTCACCACGGGCCTGGGGGAAGCGCTGGCGGATATGGTTCAGGTATGCGGCGGCCTGTCCATTCCGTGGGAGCGCCTGAGCTCAGTCATGGGCTCCCTGTACATCGAGGCCAGCCTGGGCCACATCCACCCCGATGAACTGTGGCGACGGTTCCGCCAGAGCGTTGAGCTGGGTTCGCTGCCAGTGGGGCAGGAAGATCAGGAGTTCCTGTCCAGAATCCACCTGCGAGAGCCGGACATCGCAGCGACATTGGCGGCGCTCAAGGAGAGGTACATCGTTGGGTTGCTGTCCAACCACGTTGGGCGCTGGGCTCGTGCCCTGCTGGAGCGCTTTGCTCTGATGTCTTTCTTTGACGCTGTGCTCATCTCCTCAGACATTGGAGCACGCAAGCCAGACCTGCTGACCTATGAGCGCATCTGCCAACTGTTGGATGTGCCGCCTGAGCACTCAGTTTACATTGCCGACGAGGAAGAAGACCTCATAGGGTGTCAGGATGCTGGTATGTTCCCCATCTTCATTCCTGGCGAGGATGCCAGCAGCAGCGTTGGATTCCGTGTTGAGAGCGTCTCGGATCTTTTGCACGTGCTGTAGCATATAGTGCTTACGTTGGTGCTCAGCCACCTCAAGCACTTCTGTTGACCACCACCCATCTCGTTCGTCAGATTTGTGCACGCTTGCGCGCGGCTTGTTCGGAAGTGCTGTTGTGAATGCTTGCTGTGGATAGGCGGATGTGGTATAATCTCTTGCACGTTGCACTTGGCCTGTCGCGGCAAGTGACAGGCCGTCGGAGGTTGTTTTGGAGCGAACGGGTTTCGTGGTGCGCGTTGCCGGAGTGGTCGTGGATGCCGAGTTTCCATCGGGTGACTTGCCCGGCATCCACAACGCCCTGCGCATCGAACAAGATCATGGTCCGGCGCTCATCGTGGAGGTGCAGGAGCATATCAGTCCCTTCACCGTGCGCGGCGTGGCCATGAGCAACACGTCTGGCTTGCAGCGCGGCTTGCCGGTAGTGGACACGGGCAGCCCGATACGTGTCCCGGTCGGGCCAGCGACCCTGGGCCGCATGTTCAACGTGCTGGGCCAGCCGATAGATGGTGGGCCGGAGATCGTAGGAGTTGAGCGTTATCCAATTCACACCGATCCTCCCACCCTACTGGAGCAACGATTGGCCAGCGACGCGTTCGTCACCGGCATCAAGGCCATTGATTTATTGACGCCCTATCCGCGCGGAGGCAAGATTGGCCTGTTCGGTGGTGCTGGTGTCGGCAAGACGATGTTGGTCATCGAGTTGATCCGCCACACCGTCCGTGAACACTCGGGTATCGCCCTTTTTGCCGGCGTCGGCGAGCGCAACCGCGAAGGCAACGAGCTGTGGCTGGAGATGAGGCGCAGTGGCGTGATGGATAATACCATCCTCGTCTTTGCTTCCATGAACGAGCCGCCAGGAGCTCGCCTGCGTATCGCACTAACAGCACTGACTATGGCCGAGTACTTCCGTGATCGGGAGCGGCGTCAGGTCCTGCTGTTCATGGACAACACCTTCCGCTACATACAGGCCGGTGCTGAGGTGTCGGCCTTGCTGGGACGCTTGCCCAGCGCAGTCGGCTACCAGTCCACCCTCAGCAGCGAGATGGGTAAATTGCAGGAGCGCATTGCTACCACCAGCCGTGGCAGCATTACCTCGGTGCAGGCGATCTATGTGCCCGCGGATGATCTGACAGATCCCGCTGTCGTAGCTGTCTTTGCCCATTTGGACGCCACCACGGTCCTGTCCCGACGCCTGGTTAGCCAGGGCTTTTATCCAGCCATCGATCCCTTGCAGTCCAACAGCAAATTGCTGACGCCGACCGCAGTTAGCGAAGAGCATTACAGCCTAGCCCAACAGGTCCGTGCCCTGCTGTCCCGCTATGAAGAACTGCGGGACATCATAGCCATCCTGGGGATCGAGGAACTCAGCGAGGAGGACCGCGTAGCGGTGCAGCGTGCCCGCAAACTGCAGCGCTTTCTCACCCAGCCGCTGTTTGTCGCCGAGCCATTTACTGGTCTGACGGGGCGTTTTGTGCCTCTGGATCAGACGTTGCGCGGCTTTCGCGAGATTCTTGAGGGACGGCACGACGACTTGCCTGAGCAGGCCTTCTACATGGTGGGCACCATCGCGGAGGTGGTGGGCAAAGCAAGCCGCCTTGCCGTGGAGCAATGAGTGGGACATGGATGCGCCTGACGACAGGCACAGTGTCCCTTGGTTGAGATTTTGTCAGAGATGTTCCCACTTTTGCAATTGCGTATCCTGACACCTGCAGAGACGGTGCTCGATGTCACCGATGTACGCTGGGTGCAGGCTCAGTTGGCCGACGGAGCTGGCATCGGCATCTGGCCGGGGCATGCCCCGTTGTTGGCCGAGACCGTAGATGCGCCGCTGCGGTATGCCGACGGGACCGGCGAGCATTCCATGTCGGTCCAGGCTGGGATCCTGCACGTCACGGCCGGGCGGGTGACCGTCTACACTATGGGGTCTGATGCTCGGATTGTCGGGTAGTCAGTGGGTCAGATAGTCCAGTAGTCGAGGGGTCAACGACTCCGCAGTTGGCACGTTGACAGAACAACGACTGAGCGACTAGCCAACTGCCTGACTAGCTGACCAACGACCAACCGGCTAACGACCCATGATCAACAGGCCAGCAAAGAATGAACATCGTATCTGGAGGACTGACTTGAAGAGTGGCTTGTGGGCAGTGTCTTTGGGCTGGGAATTGGCGGTGCCTATTGGTGCCGGTGCAGTGCTCGGGCACTACCTGGATCTTCGATATCACACTGGCCATGCGGTGACCCTCGTCTTGCTGTTTCTGGGCGTGATTGCTGGCTACTGCAATGTTGTGCGCCTGGTCCGTCGCGTGATCGCGCGCGACCGCTAGCAAGCGCAGCGCGAGGAGGATGGGGTGCCTTGAGTGAACTGAGCTGGTTCCTGGCTGGAGTGGTCGTTGGTTCACTGCACGTGCTGACTGTGCGGTGGACAGTGGGCGCTCTGCGTCCAGGGGAAACCGGGCGTGCGCTCATGGTGGTCCTGGTTGGGGCGCTGTTGCGCACCGTGGCAGTGGTCACGGTCCTGATGATTGCGCTGGCACAGGCGCTGATTTTGGGGCTGTTGGCCTTGGCCGGCTTTATCGTGTCGCGCACGGCCTGTACTGCGATTATGGCCTCGCGTCTGGCAAACACGAGTTCGTCTCCTGATGGATGAGGTGAAATTGATGAAAGGATTGTTCCCTGAAGTGCTCTTTGAGGTATTGGGCGTTCCGGTGCGGGATACCGTTGTGTCTACTTGGTTCATGATTCTGGTGATCGCCTGGGCTGTCTACGTTCTTGGACGACGCAAGCCGGAGGCGCTGGAGATGCTGGTGGGCTTTGTCATGGATATCGTGTCCGGTGTGATGGGACGGCCGGTGGAGCCTTATCTACCACTGCTTGGCAGCCTGACCATCTTCATTGCGGTCGCCAACACCTTCGGTGCGGTGCCTGTATTCGTCTCACCCACCCGTGACATCAACACGCCGGCTGCCCTGGCACTGGTCGTGCTCTTCTCGGTGCACTATTTCGGGATCCGCGAGAGAGGACTGGGCTACCTGAAGAGTCTGGCAAACCCGCTGGAGACTATCTCACAGCTCAGCCGCACACTTTCTCTTACCTTGCGCCTGTTCGGCAATGTGATCAGCACCGAGCTGATCACGGCAGTCGTTTTCTCGCTGGTTCCCTTGATCGCGCCGCTACTGTTCATTGCTTTCAGCATGTTCACTGGAATCTTGCAGGCCTATATTTTCACGGTCCTGGCGGCAGTCTACATCGACGCTGCAGTGGCGTCGCATGAGATCTCGCCCCCGTCAGCAGCATGACGGGATTCTGCTTCGCCCTGCGGGGCAAGAAAATTCCAAATCACGAAAGGAGCTAGTTCATGGATTCTGCAACCCTGGTTACTCTGGTTACGATCGTTGTGTCTGCCTTCACCATCCTGTTTGGCACGATGGTGCCGGCATTGGTAGAGGGTAAGGCTGTGCTCAAGGCCCTGGACGGCATGATCCGGCAGCCCGAAGTGGCTGATCAACTGCGGGCCACGTTGCTCATTGCCATGGCTCTGCTCGAGTCCACGGCCATCTACGTGTTGTTGATCTGTCTCGTCCTCATCTTTGCCAACCCGCTGGCAATGCGTCTCTTCTAGGAGCAGACAAATGCTGAATCTGGACCTGGCAACGGTCGCATTCCAGGTTGTCAACTTTATGATCCTGGCCGTGTTGTTGAATCGCTTCCTGTTTCAACCCATGCTGCGCAATGCGGCCCAACGTAAGGCGGAAAGGGAGCAGTTGGCTCAGCAGTTGGCTGAGGAGAGGCAGAATGTTGCCTCTTTGCGTGCTGAGCAGCAGCGATGGCGGGAGCAAAACGAGCAGGAGATGCAGGAGGCTACCAAGGAAGCGCGCGCACGTGCTGAAGCGGAGCGCCAAGAACTGCTGAAACAGGCACGTTCTGAGGCGGAGCGGATGTTGGTCGAGGCGCAGGCTGATGTGCAGCGACTGACACAGCAGGCCATGGATGAATTTCACGACCAGTTGGTGGGGACCGTCCTGGCGGTGAGTGGCACGGTCATAGATCGCGTTGCGCCTCCAGAGCTTCACGATGGTCTCGTCTCTGGGCTCAGCCAACGCATCCGTGAGATGGGGCGTTCAGAGATGCGGCGGGTAGAATCCATACGTCGCTCTTTAGGTGAACGTGAGCCCACGGCCTTTATCTCTTCTGCACGCGAGCTCTCCGTTGAACAGCAGGGGCAATTGGCGCAAATCCTCACCGCACTGGCAGATCGCCACGTGAGCCTTGAACTGGGTACCGATCCTGACCTGGTGGCTGGCGTGCGCGTGCGCCTGGGCGATATGGTGATGGACAATTCGATTGCCGGCCGCCTGCAGGAACTGAAGGATCAGGTCTTGGCCGCGCTTAGGGGAAAGGTGAACGGTGCCTAAGCCCAAACCGGACGTGCCAGCGATCCTGCGTGCGGTGCGTCAGCAGTTGGAGCAAGTGGACGGCGAGGTGCGTTTCGAACAGGTTCCTACCATACAGCGCATCAAAGATGCCATCGCCAGCGTCTCTCCTCCCGTCAAAACCCGACCGGATGTTTGTCTGCTGCTTGATACGCTGCAAGAGAAGGTTGTGCAACTGCCCACACAGGCACGCTTGTCCGATGTCGGCACGGTGCAGCGCATCGGTGATGGCGTCGCTACTCTTTCTGGCTTGCCTCGTGCGCGTACCGACGAACTGGTCACTTTCCCGACGGGCGTCAGAGGCATGGTGCTCAATCTGGATCATGAGTACATCGACGTGATCTTGCTGGGCGCTGACGAGGGTATCCAGGGGGGCGATTTGGTCACGGGCACCGGCAGGCGTCTGCGTGTGCCAGTGGGACGCGAGCTGTTAGGGCGCATCGTGAGCCCGTTGGGCGAGCCGCTGGATGGGCGCGGTCCGGTGCTGGAGGCTGAATGGCGACATCTGGAGCGCAATGCTCCAGGGATCATTGAGCGAGCCCCTGTGAACACGCCGTTGCACACCGGCATCAAGATTGTGGACGCGCTGGTGCCCATTGGCCGTGGGCAGCGTGAGTTGATCATTGGCGATCGGCAGATCGGCAAGACGACGCTGGCATTGGACACGATTCTGAGCCAGAAAGGCAGCGGGGTCCTCTGTGTTTACGTAGCTATTGGCCAGAAAAAGTCCTCCTCGCTGGAGGTCATTGAGACGCTGCGCAGACATGATGCGCTGTCGTATACCATCGTGGTTGTATCCAGCCCGGACGAGCCGCCGGCACTGCGCTATCTAGCGCCCTATGCTGGATGTACGATGGCCGAGTTTTTCATGGACGCGGGTAACGACGTGCTCGTTGTCTACGACGACTTGTCCAAACATGCAGATGCCTATCGCGAGTTGAGCCTGCTCCTCCGCCGCCCGCCTGGACGGGAAGCATATCCTGGCGACATCTTCTACCTGCACGCCCGGCTTCTGGAACGGGCCTGCAAACTGGGGCCAGAGGCAGGCGGAGGTTCGCTCACCGCCCTGCCCATCGTGGAGACCAAGAGTGGTAACGTGGCAGCTTACATCCCGACCAACTTGATTGCTATCACAGATGGTCAGATTGTGCTGGATACCGATCTCTTCAACCGGGGCACCAAGCCACCGGTTCATGTTGGCCTTTCCGTATCGCGCGTTGGTGGGGCAGCGCAATCTGCTGCCATGCGCGAGCTCGCTGGCAACTTGCGTCTCGAACTGGCGCAGTATGAAGAAGTATCGCACTTTGCGCGTTTTGGAGCGGAGGTTGATGAAGCAACACAGCTTCAAATCCGACATGGCGAACGGCTGCGCACACTGCTCACCCAGCCGCCGAATCGGCCGTTGTCACTGGCGGCGGAGATCATCACCCTGTTCGCTGCTGGCCAGCGCTTGCTCGATGGGGTCGAACTGTCAGATGTGCGCGCCTTTGAACGAAACCTACTTCTCTACGTCAGGGCGAAACAGCCCGACATGTACCATGAACTCGACCGTACAGGCGAATGGACAGATGAAACGCGCAGAGCCTTGCGCACGACATTCGCCGACTACCTTATTGTGCGAGCTGGGTCCCGCTTGGCCGATGCGTAATCTCTCGATCTTGGGGCGGGCGGGCCGGGGAAGGACAAACAGCATGAAGATGGTAATGGTGGTGGTGCCAAAAGAAGAAGCCGACGGGGTCATTGGCGAGTTGGTGGCCGCCGGGCACACGGCGACTCTTGTGGAAAGCAGGGGAGGCGTGCTTCGCCAGACAAGTCAGTTGCTCTTTATCGTTGTTGAGGACCAGGATGTGGCCCACGTCCTGCATATCATCAGCCGGTTCTGTCGTTCTGAGGTGTCAGTTAGGGAGGCGGATGCAGAAGGCCTGAAGCCTGCTCCGCAGGTTGGTGGAGCGGTGGCCTTTGTCTGGGGGTTGGAGGACTCCCGAAAGTACTGAGCCTATGGAGCAACTGGAACGCCTCACCGCCCGGCTTGACAACATCCAGGCCGTTCAGCCGATACTCAACGCCTTGCGCGCCATTTCCTCGAGCAGTCGAGTGCTCGCCTTGCGCAAGGCAAGGAGCGTGGATCAGTATCGCCAGGATTTGCTGCGCATCCTGGCATTTGTCGCTCCCCATCTCTCGCGATCTTATCGGAGGCCAAGCGCCGCCAGGGCAAATGGCAGCCTCGTGCTCCTCGTGATTGGCAGCGAACGTGGTCTGTGCGGCGCTTTCAATGACACTGTGGTTGACTACGCCACCCAGGTCCTGGCGCAGTACGCTGCTGCAGGCACAGACGCGAAGCTTATGACGCTCGGGACACGAGTTCAGCGCGCCTTTCGTGGCGCGGATTACCGCCCTCAGTGGTCACGGCGGCTATCGGCCACGGCTCTCCCTTCCTATCGGATGGCCTGCGAGTTGACTTCTGAATGGCTGCAGACTTACGAGAAGCACGACATCGATGCGGTTGAGGTGATCTACAATACCTATCAGGGATTGGCACGCTACGAGCCCACCAAGGTGCGCGTCGTGCCTCCCGAGCTACCTTTCCCCCCTACGGCTAACACGGAATGGCCTCCCTCCATTGAGACCGATCCGCTTGGACTGCACACGCGCGCAGTAGAACTGTGGCTCTCTGCTACACTGTATGCCATCATGCTAAAGTCGGCTGCAGCGGAGAACTCCGCGCGCTTCCGTCTCCTGGATGGGGCGTCGCAGAACGCCGAACGCTTAATTGAAGAACTCAAGCTGTTCCTGCAGGTAGCCAGGCAGGATGCGATTACCTCCGAACTGCAGGATCTGTCCAGCGGCGCCGGCCTGCTAGGCCCCCGTTCCGAATGAGCTCCTCCCGATTTGACAATTTGGAAGATCCTCTGTATAATCTATGTGCAGATTGCATATAGGTGAATTCTGTATTTAACGGTTCATAGCAACCAGAGGCACGGTGGTCGTAGGCAGCGCCAGCGCCACCGTGGCCATTGAATGGGCAGGAGGAGTGCAAATGCCGGTATACGAGTTTCTGTGCCGAGACTGCGGCACGCGGTTTGAGGCTCTGGTGCGTACCAGTGGCACCGTGGCCACCTGCCCGAGCTGTGGTGCCACGCTTCTGGATAAGCAGGTTTCGGTGCCTGCACCGGTGAGCAGAGCTGAGCGCCGGCCGGCAGGCCATACCTGCTGTAGCCGGGAGGAGCGTTGTGAACGGCCGCCTTGCTCCGATAGCGGGCGTTGCCGCAGAGGTTAGAAAGGAGATGAGGATCATGGGACGTGGTCGCGGATACGGTGCTGGAAAAGGTGGAGGTCGTGGGCGCATGGGTGGTCCCAAGGCCGCTGGGCCAAGCGGGTATTGCGTGTGCCCCAACTGCGGGCACAGGCAGCCGCACGTGGCGGGACGGCCTTGCACCTCACTAGCGTGCCCGAAATGCAACACCAAAATGATACGAGAATAGCACGTTGCTCACCTCTTCGCTGGGCAGGAGAATTCCGGCAAGTTGGTCACGTTGATCAAGCAACAAGCCAGGCTGCAGGCCGTTGATATGGATGCACGCTTGATGATCATCGACGGATCCCCCGGAATTGCTTGCCCGGTCATTGCTGCCAGTTCAGGAGCCGACTTGGAGCGTATCCTGGGAACCACGGAGCACTTTCGCGTGCCAGCACTGGTGTTGATCAACAAGGCCGACCTGAGTTCCACACAGAGGCAGGAGATTTGCTCTTTCCGTGCTCTGCGTGGTGTCCGCGTTGTGGGCGAGATTCCCTTCGATGTTGTGGTTACGGAGGCTAAGGTCCACGGCCAGCCGGTCACGGATTACGCTGATGGCGCGGTGAGCCGTGAACTCGAGCGTGCTTGGAGCGAAGTCAAACAGCAGCTCGAGACCGGAGGTGAGCGATGAGCCTGGAGCGGTGGGGCTGGTACTCGGTCGCTGTAAACGTCCTACTGGCCGTGCTCAATTTGCTCGTGGCTGTGGTTTCCGGAAGCCTGGCAGTTGCTGCAGAGATGGTGCACAACGCAGTGGATGTAGTCAGCGCGCTGGCCGTGCTTGGAGGACTAAAGCTATCGACCCGCAAGAGTAGGGACTTTCCATACGGCCTGTATAAAGTGGAGAACGTGGTAGCAGCTGCCGTCGCCATACTCACCATGCTCACAGCTTATGAGATTGGCAAGGACGCCCTTTTCCGATCGGCTGCTCCAGCTACTGTGAATGTATGGGTGGTTGGCGGAGTCCTGCTCTCTGCCATCCTGCCGCTTGTCTACAGCCACTTTGAATTGCGTGCTGGCCAGGAAGCGAACTCTCCTGCGCTGATGGCCTCTGCACAGGATCACCGCACGCATGTATTCTCCTCGGGGCTCGTTCTGGTGGCGCTCTTGGCGCAGCGCATCGCTCTCCCGTTGGACCGCGTGGTGGCTTTCCTGGTGGTCATCCTCATTGGCAGGAGTGCTTGGGAATTGCTATTGGACAGCGTTCGCGTTCTGCTGGACGCCTCCTTGCCTACAGAGACTCTAAGGGAGGTACGTGCGATCATTGAGGAGGAGCCTTTGGTCGCTACGGTAAAATCCGTCAGCGGTCGCAGCGCAGGACGCTATCGCTTTCTGGAGGCAGAGATAGTGCTGCGCACACGGGATTTAGGAAAGTCTCAAGATGTGGAGACGCGCGTTGAAGAACGAATTCGCCAGGCGGTGCCCAATTTGGAACGCGTGCTGATCCACGCAGAGGCCATGGCGCGCACGCATCTGCGCTACGCTGTACCTGTGGCGGACTGGAATGGACAACTGAGCCCGCACTTTGGCGAGGCGCCGTACTTTGCTCTGGCCACCGTGCGCCTTGCCGATGGGCAGGTCGTGGAGCAGCAAGTGGTGGTGAATCCATACACGGCCGTGCCCAAAGCCAAGGGCATACGTGTTGCGGAGTGGCTGGTAGAGCAGAAGATTGATGTGCTGCTGGTGAGCGAGGACATGCGTGGCAAAGGTCCCCTGTACGTCTTTGGGGATGCAGGCGTCGAGGTCCTGCAAACCAGTGCACGCACAGTGGCCGAAGCCATTCACCGTCTCTCGCACCTTGAACCAGACGCCGATGCACCGGGATAGTCCTTGGAAGACTGGCTCAACTTGACATCAAGCTCGCGCTGTACTATGCTTTTTTGCAATTGGTTGGTATGTGGGTGCGCCTGGCACTGACTGAGGGAGAGTGTGAGATGCGAAGAGGAAGAACCTGGAGCGACGCTGAAGAGGGCAAGCCTTGCCCGCGCTTGCTCCGTCGCTTTGTGGAGCCTTGTCTGTTGCTGGTTCTGCACAAGCGAGACACCCATGGCTACGAACTGGCGGAGGCCATCAAGGCTTTTGGATTCGATGAACGGAATCCTGTGGATGCCAGCCTTGTGTATCGTACCCTGCGCTGGCTGGAGGAGAAGGGCATGGTTGTCTCCACATGGGATACTACCTCATCTGCAGGTCCGGCACGCCGTGTCTACCATCTGACCGAGGCTGGAGATCGCTACCTGGCAGCATGGATGGCTGACCTGCAAGAGACTGTGCGCATGCTGGAGGCCTTTGTTGCTGAGTATGAGCGGCACATGGCTCTAGACGAGGGACAATATCACTGGGCACATGCGAGGCGCTTGCCGCCAAGGTCGGCATGAGTAGGGTTGGCATTGCGTTGCTACAAAGGGCTTGTGTCTGAACCTGAGCATGGTCACCGGTTGCACGATCAACAATGACAAACATCAAGGAGAAGGAATGGTAACGGAAGAGGAGATTCGTCAAGCACTGACGAAAGTGATGGACCCTGAATTGCGGCGCAACATCGTCGAATTGGGCATGGTGCGCGAGATTCACCTGGCCGATGAACAGGTTAGGGTGACCCTGGCACTGACGACGATGGCTTGCCCATTGAAGAGCAAGATCGTCAATGACATCAAATCGGCTATTCGTGGTGTGGATGGTGCGCTGATTACCGATGTGCAGTTGGTGGAGATGAGCGAGAAGGAAAAGGCCAAGGCTCTTGGCGGGCGGGAGAGAAAACAGGGCATGGCCGAACCCTTCAACGAGATCGACCATGTGATTGCCGTGATGAGCGGAAAAGGCGGGGTCGGGAAATCCTCCGTGGCTGCGCTGCTGGCCACTGCCCTGCAGAGAAAAGGCGAGCAGGTGGGTTTGTTGGATGCAGACATCACCGGCCCCAGCATCCCGCGCATGTTTGGCCTTCAGGGGACGGGAATGAGCCCCATGGGCTTGCTGCCTGCAGTGAGCTCAAGCGGCATCAAGGTCATGTCCATCAATCTGTTGCTCCGTGACAAGGATGAGGCTGTTATCTGGCGTGGACCGCTGATCAGCGGAGCGATTCGACAGTTCTGGGGTGACGTGCTTTGGGAGAAGCTGGACACTCTGATTATCGATTTGCCGCCGGGTACCTCAGATGCCACGCTTACGGTCATGCAGTCCATACCCCTTAGCGGGGTAGTACTGGTGACCACGCCGCAGGATCTGGCAGGTATGGTTGTGCGCAAAGCTGCAGGTATGGCTAGGAATCTGAATATCCCGATCATTGGTCTGATTGAGAATATGAGCTATGTGGAGTGCCCGGACTGCGGGCGGAGGATCAAAGTCTTTGGCCACAGCCGGGCTGACGAGACAGCCGAGGCGTTGGGTGTGCCCTTGCTGGGGCGCATCCGGCTGGATCCAGAATTGTCCACTCGCTGTGACATTGGCCAGGTCGAATTGTACACCAGCGATGTGTTCGAGCCCATCGCCACACGCATTTCTGAACTGGTGCCTGACGCCAAGTGCAAGCCGTTGTTTGGGTAACTGGTTTCTTGAGCGTGCCGTAGGACGAGCAGATTTCCCGTTCGTCATGACGACTCGTGGACTGCAGGAGGGTGATTCTCTTCGAAGTGACTTGACCGGGGTTGTCACAAGTCACCTTTGAGCCCTCTCTACCGCGAGGCCCAGAAACTGAGGAGAGGATTCCGATGAAGATAGCCGCAGTCACCAGCGATGGCCTCACCATCAGCCCACACTTTGGGCGCGCTTCCTATTATGCTGTGATCACTGTGGAGACGGGCAGCATCGTCAAACGTGAACTGCGCGACAAGCTGGGGCACTCGCATTTTGTGCACCAGGAACAGGAGCATGAGCGTGGCCAGCCGCATGGCTTTGGTCCAGAGGCCCAAGATCGCCACATACGGATGATTGCCGCCATCGAGGATTGCCAGGTGCTGCTGGCGCGCGGCATGGGTTGGGGCGCACGGAAGAGCCTGGAACAGGCTGGCATCAAAGCGATACTGACCGACATCCAGGACATCGAGGCCGCAGTCAAAGCCTACCTGGACGAGGAGATCGTCGACCACACCGAGTTGCTGCACTAAGAAGGGTCAGGATGCCGAGCAAGCTGCTGAAGATGGCACTGTTGACTATCCTGCTGCTGGCGGCAGGGTTCGGGTTTGGGATCATCTGCCGTCGCATGGGGTTCGCGCATCAGTTGTTCGTCGCTCCTTTTCGTGAGCTTTTGCGGCTGATGTTGTGGTTGCTCCTGAGCTTGATCCTGGTGGCTGTCGTAGCAGGCATGGTGGCCGTCCTGTTCCGGCCCCAGTGGCTTGCTTTTGTCGCCTTTGGCCTCTCTGGTGTGGCCCTGCTCTTCGGCTGGGGGCTGACGCTGCGCAACATTGCCCTGTCCTCGCTTTACGTGCTGGCAGGCGTTGTCTACACTGTCCTGACCAAGAGGGATTTGCGGCAGCGGATCAGCTTTTCCGTGCGACCCGTGGCGGGCAATTGGCGTTTCGTTACCGTTGTGCTACTCCTGCTGGCGGTGGCCAGCTTCTACTTTGACTTCAGTGAGGATGTGCGAGACAAGGGGGTCTCCATCCCCGAGAAGCAGGTGGATGACCTTACTACTGACATTGCTGTAGACGTGGTGGATGGCATGCCCTTGTCCAGCCTCCAGGCCCTGCGCCAGGAGGGAGTGAAGCAAGTCCAGCGTGTGCTCAAGGAGCAATTGCGCTCCCTGGTCAGCAAAGTGGAGCCTTATATCCCTCCCATGGTGGCGGTTCTCCTGTTCCTATTGCTTTTCGCCGTCACCTGGCTGCTTTGGTGGGTGCCAATGTTGGCTCTCAGCGTGCTTTTCGCGATGCTGATCTGGTTGCGGGTTGCGGAGATGGCTACCGAAACCGTTGAGGTCCAAAGATGGGTACTCCGATAAGAAAGGAGAAGTGACCGTATGTGCCAGGCGACCGTGCGGTTGATTCGAGATGGACAGGAAGAGGAGATCATGCGTGAGGTTACCTTCCTGGAAGTGACTGACGATGGGGTTCGAATGGGCACCTTCTTTGAGAAACCCCGCCTCGTGCCAGGCAAGGTGGTGTACATAGATTTTCTGAAACACATCGTGACCCTGGTGCCACCTACGGAAGGAGGGCAATGAAGTGGCTTCTCGGAGCGACCAGGACAAGCTACGGCTGCTTCTGCCTCATTGGATAGAGCACAATGAAGAACACGCGGAAGAGTTTCGTCGCTGGGCAGAGAAGAGCGGCCCGGCCCAGACCGATATCCTGGCAGCAGCAGATGACCTGGTAGCGGTGAACCGGATATTGGCCAGAGCCCTGGAGAAACTCGGCGGGCCTCTGGAACATCACGAGCACCATCATCCACACCACTAGAAGGGAGGGCAGGACTGTGCACGAGGCACAGATTCCCAGCATCGTTTATGGGCCTGTGCCCTCTTGGCGCCTGGCACGCTCGCTAGGAGTTGATGCAGTCTCTACGAAGGGCAAAACCTGCTCTTTTGATTGCATCTACTGCCAACTGGGACGAACTGTACATCCACTCACAGAGCGTCGCCGCTTTGTCACGCCAGATGCGTTGCTGCAACAGTTGGCGGCAATAGGAGATGTAGCTATTGATACCGTAACTTTCTCCGGCGTGGCGGAGCCCACTCTGGCCATCAATCTGCGCGAGTTGGTGGCTGTTGTGCGGGAGGCGATGAGCAATCATCCCGTTGCTGTCCTGACCAATGCCTCGCTGATCTGGCGGGAGGATGTGCGAGCTGACTTACGGCATTTTGACATCGTGGTCGCCAAGGTGGATGCCCCGACCGAGGAACTCTTCCGCAGGGTCAATCGTCCGGTCGGAGAGGTCAGTCTGGCGCAGATTCTGGCTGGCATTGGTGAATTCCGGGAAGGTTTTGATGGCAAGTTGGCTTTGCAGATGATGTTCACGGAAGCCAATCGCGATCAGGCCGGGCAGATGGCGGCCCTGGCCCGCACCCTGCATCCCGACCACGTTCAGCTCAATACCCCGCTGCGTCCCTGCCCGGTACAGCCTCTTTCAGAGGGTGAGATGGCGGGCATTGAAGCCGAGTTTTTGGGATTGCCAACGATCAATGTCTACACAGCCCAACGGCCTCAGGTCACACCTTTGGACACGAAAGCCACGCGTCGCAGGCGGCCACGTGAGGGGCAACCTGCTGCGGATTCACTGTCCTAGGGCACAAGCCACTGTATGCCCCCCGGGGGTGGGAGGTGAGACATGCCAGGATGCGGAATGGAAAAGGCAGCAACTGCAATCGTGCTTGGCCTGGTCATCCTGCTCGCAGTGCATTGCCAAGCGAAGCCTGAAGGCACTGCAGAGCCAGTGGTAATTGAGCAGCAGCCTCCGGAAAGGGTGAGCTTGACCATTGTGTACGACAACAATGCATACGACCCGCGCCTGCAAACGGCGTGGGGTTTTGCCTGTTGGGTGCAATACGGTGAGACGAGGCTTCTGTTCGACACTGGGGGCAACGGTGCTATGTTGCTCAGCAATTTGAGCACCCTCGGCTTCGATGCCCAGGACACTGACGTAGTGGTGCTCTCGCATATACATGGGGATCATACCGGCGGTATGGGGATGCTGCTGGGCACGGGCGTCCGGCCAGACGTGTACGTTCCCCGTACCTTCCCAACTCGGTACAAGGACCAACTGCGAGAGCTGGTGACAGTGCATGAGGTGGGCGATCCGGAGCAGATCCTGCCTGGCATCTATACCACCGGAAAGATGGGCCTGAACGTCCCAGAGCAAGGCTTGATCCTAAAGACCCGTCAGGGCCTCGTTGTGATCACTGGTTGTGCGCATCCGGGTATCGTATCGATGGTGCGTCGAGCCAAAGACGTCGGCCAGGATGACATATACCTGGTACTGGGTGGTTTCCACCTCGGTGGTGCCAGTCCCGCTACCGTGCGACAGATCTGCGAAGCCTTCCGGGAGGTCGGCGTGCAGAACGTGGCTCCCTGCCACTGCACGGGGGAGAGGGCTATGGGGATCTTTGCCACTGAATTCGGAGACCACTATCTGACGGCCGGCGTTGGATGGGGAATTGGCCTCAGTCCATAAGGCAGCCACAGCTACATTCAGGTAGAGGAGGCAGAAGTGGAGGATTTGATACGGGAGTTCATCAACCAGCGTGTGTGGGCGGTGGTAGGTGCGTCCACTGACCCAGCCAAATACGGGAACAAGATCTACCGCACCCTGCGCGACGCCGGCTATACCGTCTATGGGGTGAACGCGCGGGGTGGTCATATTGAAGGCCAGCAGCTCTACCGCAGCCTAGCTGACTTGCCCGAGATGCCCGCGGTGGTGGATACTGTCGTGCCACCCAAAGTGACCGACCACGTGGTGCAACAGTGTACTGACCTGGGCATCACCCGAGTGTGGATGCAGCCTGGCTCCGAGTCCCAAACAGCTATCGATTACTGTCAAGAGCATGGCATCCAGGTGGTGCACCATGCCTGCGCCATGATCAGGAGACGAACCTGGGACTAGAGTGGCGTGTCTGAGGGCAGAGCAATCATGAGACTGATTTGCTTGGTGGACGACAAAGCTCAGGCTGGCTCACGTTTCCAGAAGGAGCATGGTCTGTCGTTCTGGATTGAGACGCAGCATGGAAGGGTGCTGTTCGACACCGGGGCGAGCGGTAGGATGCTGCTGCACAATATGAAGGTTGCTGGCATCAAGCCTGACAGCATCGATGCACTCGCTCTCAGCCATGCCCACTATGATCACACTGGCAGCCTGGAAGCAGTGCTGCAGCGGACGGGCAGAGTCCCGCTGTACGCCAACCCCGACCTATTCCGTGAGCGCTTCTCGCGACGTGGAGGAGAACTGAAAAGCATAGGTCTGACCATCCCCCGCGAGAGGCTGCAGCGCCTTGCAGAGCTGCACCTGAGCGCTGAGCCCCAACAGATCCTGCCTGGCGTCTACACCAGCGGTGAAATCACGGCGCGCCCGGAACCGGAAGGGCGCAGTCTGCGTCACTCGGTGCGAGACGGCGATGGCTGGGTGGCTGATCCTTACCAGGACGACATGTCCATCGTGCTGCGAGTGAAGCAGGACCTGGTGCTGGTCTGCGGCTGCTGCCATGCCGGGCTGCTGAACACGCTGCTGAAGGTGCGCTCCTCTCTTGACGGGGAGGTTGTCGCCATCGTGGGCGGCATGCACCTCAAGGCTCTGGACAGTGAGCAGTTGCAGCACATCGTGCAGGTGCTGCGTCTATATGGTCCGCCGCAGCTCTATCCGAACCACTGCACCGGCAAACGTGCCTACGCTGCCCTGACTCAAGCCTTTGGCGAGTGTGTGGCCCCCTGCCCCGCCGGTACAGAAGTGATCTTTTGATCTCTTGGTAGTGGAGAGTTCAATGCTTGGTGTGTGTTGGCTCATTTGTGGCTGAAACCACGAGCCTACGTGTGCATGCAGCAATCGCACTGACGCTTCTAGTCGTTGTCATCAACTGCAACGACTGAAGTCGTCACTACAGACACTGCACGAATGCATCTCGTACCAGGCGTTCCAGTCGTTTGAGCGCTACCTTGACTACCGATTGAGCGGTGCTGGAGGAAACAAGTGGATTTAGACAAAGAGATCAAGAAACTGCAGGGCTACTGGCGTGACGAGGTAGAGGCAGCCGCCATCTATGACCGGCTGGCCCAGGAAGCACGCGACGAGGAAACAAAGGAGCTGCTGCTGGAGATGCGCGACACCGAACGGCGCCATGCTCAGCGCTGGGAAGAGCGCATCCGAGAACTGGGCGGGGAGTTGCCCCTACCCCCGTCGCCCTGGAAAGCCCGCTGGCTCGGCTGGTTGTCCAGTCTGGTGGGACAACAGCGTGTCTTCCGCCAGCTTGAGGCCATGGAGCGTCAGGCGGTGGCGAGCTATGGTGTGGGGCTGGACGATGTGGTGAGCGTGCGCCTTGCCGGAGAGATGCTGGCGGATGAACGGCAGCACGCCATTGACCTGCGGGCGATGACGCGCAGTGAGCCACAAGGGGCAGAGGCGATCCTCAACCGCGAAACGTGGCACGTCAGAGGCGGCGGGGCGATGCGCGAACTCGTCTTTGGCATGAATGATGGCCTGGTGTCCACGCTCAGCCTCGTCTCTGGTGTGGCGGGCGCTGCTGTCAGCCAGAGCGTCGTCTTGCTGGCGGGCGTCGCCGGCCTGCTCTCCGGAGCGATTTCGATGGCTGCTGGTGCTTATATCTCTACCAAGTCGCAACGCGAAGTGTACGAGGCCCAGATCGCGCGTGAGCGTGAAGAGCTGGAACAGGACCCCGAGGAGGAGAAAGCCGAGCTGCGCACCCTCTACCGTTTGAAAGGCTACAGCGTCGAGGAAGCCGAGCAGTTGGTAGAACGGATCAGCCAGGACCGCGACTTGATGCTGGAGAGCCTGGTGCGCGATGAACTGGGCTTGATGCCGGAGAGCTTTCCCAATCCCTGGCTGGCCGGCATGCAGTCTGGCGGTGCATTTGTGGTGGGTTCCTTCATTCCCCTCATTGGCTACCTGTTCTTCAGCGGCATGACCGCAAGCCTGGTCTCGGTGGGCATCAGCATCGCTGCTCTGTTCGTCACCGGAGTGCTGAAGACGCTGTTCACCGGCCTGTCCTGGCTGCGCAGCGGGTTGGAGATGGTAATGATCGGCGTCTTTGCCACAGTGATCACGTATCTCATTGGCAGCCTCTTCAATGTGAGCGTCTAGTTCTGGCTGTGATAGGAAGCACAGAAGCCGGATTTCTGGGATGAGCCGGGCATCCATGCTGTTTGCTTCCGGCGCTGAACGCTTTCAGGGGGGCATTGGAGACTGGTCTGAAGGGCGTAGAAGCATGTGGTAACCTCTGTGGGAGTCTGCTTGCTGCGGAATGAGTTGCACTCTGACTGTGGCAGCACTTGGCATGCATGGACAACACATGGTATCATGGCCTGGCATCGTGGCCACAGACCGCTGATGAAGGGAGCGAGTGGCAGTCGGCGTGGAGGATACCGAGAAAGAGTTAGCTGCTATGACTCTGAAAGAAGCGATCATCCGGGAAATTGAAGACTTGCCAGAGCCGCGACAGGCGGCTGTCTTGGCCTTCATTCGCTTCGTTAGAGCCGGCCGGGCTGATGAACAGACCGTTGAACAGAGATTTGTGGATGCGCTAAGCTGTGCTGGTGCGATTGCCCAGGAGCAGGGCATTAGTGACCAGGACATATCTGCTTCGTGCACCAAGAGTTGCTAACGCCCTTTGGCTCGATTATCGCATGAAAACGACTGCCTGAGTTTAGCAATTGACGCAGTTACGCTGCAGTGCGGAGAGCCAGGCGGTCGGGTCCACACGATGACTCGTGCTGGGTCGGCAGGTGGGAAGGACTCCTGATCGTGCTCGCTTTCCTGCGGGTAGAAGCAGCCTGCAGGATGGTTCTGTGGTAAGGAGGCTTGCCGTGCTCGAATTGAACGTGCCTGGCCTGGGAAGGCTGGAACTTGCGCACCTGGTCCTAGATCTGAACGGCACCATCGCCCTGGACGGTCAGGTGCTGCCCGGCGTGTCCGAGCGCCTGACCAAGCTATCGAGCCAACTGACCATTCACCTGCTCTCCGCTGACACGCGCGGGTTGGCTGCGGATGCCGCTCGTCAGCTTGGTGTGCACCTGGCGCGGGTGACGCCGGGCGATGAAGCCGCGCAGAAACGACAGTTTGTCGAGCGTCTGGGGCAGCGAAGCGTGGTTGCCGTGGGCAATGGAGCCAACGACCAGCAGATGCTGGAGGCTGCTGCGCTGGGCATCGCCGTGCTGGGGGGCGAAGGTTTGGCAGTGCCTGCGCTCACCGCCGCAGACGTACTGGTTGGCAATATCCAAGACGCTCTCGATCTGTTGCTCAACCCACAGCGCCTGGTTGCCACGTTGAGGCATTAAGTGACGCGTGCCCGGGTGGGTGCCTCTTTGCCCTCTCCGTCGACCATCTGTCTTACCATCCCGGCAGGCCAAAACGTCCCAGACCACTGGCCATGCGCAGCCACAAGGCCACCAGCACAATGCCCATGCACAGGATGATCAGGGCATAGTCCACCGCACGCAGCGAAGATTCGTGCAGGTAGGTGCGGTCCGGGCTGCCGGAGAAGGCTTTTGACGCCAGGACGACCTCGATTTGCTGCGATTTGACCATCGCCCCCAGAATGAGGGGCACCGCAACCCGCGAATACACCCGCAGGCGCTGGAGCAGGCTCATCTTCTCCAAAGCCAGGCCGCGCAGGCGCTGGGCCTCGGTAATGCTGTTGATTTCTTCAAGCAGCAGCGGCACGAAGCGCAGTGTGGAGGAGAAAATGAAGGCGATCTTGTAGGGGATGCGCATCCGCACCAACCCTACGATGAGCGAATTCAAGTCGGTGGTGAAGATTACCAGCGGGATGACCAGGATCAAGGTCAAGGTGCGGAAGATGACCATCAAGCCATACGCCAGCCCCTCTAGCGTCAACTGCAAGCTCCCCCCAATTAGCCACCAGGTCTCTGGCGCGATCCACAGCGGCGTGCGCCCCACGTTGGTGTTCCAGAAGCCGTGTGTGAGCAGCACGATGGCATAGAAAGGCAACATCAGGCGCAGCATTCTACCCAGATATGAGAGGCCGATGCCAGCCACCAGGCACAGCACCAGCACCACCAGTGCGAGCCCTGCGGTCAAAGCCGGGCTCTCCCACAGAAAGGCCAGGAACGTAGCTGCAAGCAACAGCATCAACTTGGAGCGAAAGTCCAGTTGGTGGAAAGGAGACTCTTGAATGGAGCCGATCGTTCGCCAGGTCATCCGGCGCCCTTTCGCTTAGCGAAACACGCTGCCAGTTCTTCCGGTGCTAGCACTGGCAGGGCGCGATTCTCACGGGATGCGATGCGTTGCGCGAATTGCACGATCTGCGGTGGGGCCAGAAAGGTGTGCTCTAGCAGCGCCGTGTCGTGGAATGCTTCACGGATTGGCGCGTCCAGCAGGATAATACCCTTGCCCATCACTACCACCCGTTCGGCATAGCCGGGCATCAGATACAGGTGGTGGGTGATCACGATCACCGTCTTTCCCGCCTGGTGCAACTGGCGGCTCACGTCCAGGATGCGTCTGGCGCCGAGATAGTCCTGGCCTGTGGTTGGCTCATCAAAGATCAGCACGTCCGGCCGCATGGCCAGCACTGCGGCAATCACCACGCGGGCGCGATCCCCTTTGGACAAGGAGAGCGGGTGCCAGGTCCGATAGTCGACCAGCCCCATAGTGTCCAGGCTTTCTTCCACCCGCTGCGCCACTTCTGCCGGGCCGATGCCCAGGTTTCGCAGGGCGAAAGAGACCTCCGCCTCTACGCTGGTGTTGAAGATCTGGTTGTCGGGATTCTGGGCCACAAAGCCAACCTGTTGGGCCAGTTCGCTCACCTCCAGATTGGTGACGTCTTGGCCATCCAGAAAAACCTGGCCCGAGGTCGGCTCCAGCAGGTGCAAGAAATGCTTCACCAGCGTCGTCTTACCCGCACCGTTTTGCCCCACGATGCCCACGTACTCACCTTCTCGAAGGTCCAGGGAGACGCCGTGGAGCGCTCTCGTGCCGTCGGGATAGACGTGCTCGACGTCTCGCACAGAGAACAGCACGGAGCCAGGAGGTTCAGCTGTGGCTATCTCAGGCACAGCCAGAGGCTTGAGCTCAATCTGTGTGCGCATGTGATCGTACACTTTGACGGCCCGCTCCAGTGTGACGGGAATGGAAGGTGGATCAAAGCCCCGATTGCGCAGTTCTAGGTAGAAGCGAGTGACTTGGGGCGGGCGGATGGCATATTTGGGGAGCAAATCAGCCTGGGCAAAGATCTGACTGGGGGCGTTCAAGCCGGCCAGTTCACCGTTGGACAGAAGGGCCACACGATCGACGAACTCGGCCACTTCTTCGCTGGCATGGCTGACCAGGATGACTGTGATCCCCAGCCGGGCATTCAGTTCGCGTACTGTGGCAAAGACCTCCTGGCTGCCCAGGGGATCCAGTTGCGACGTTGGCTCATCCAAGACCAGCACCTGCGGCTGCAGGGCCAGCGCTGCGGCGATGGCCAGCCTCTGCTTCTCGCCGCCAGAGAGTTCAGTGGGGTGTTTCTCCTCCATGCCGGCCAGGCGCACTGTTGCCAGCGCCCACTCAATGCGCCGTCGGATCTCATCGCGTGGCACTCGGATGTTCTCCAATCCAAAGGCGACCTCGTCTTCGACCGAGTTGGCGATGAGCTGCGTTTCTGGGTCCTGAAAAACCATCGCCACGTGTTGTGCCAGTTGATGGATAGGGGTCTCCACGGTATCCAGTCCAGCAACGGTCACGTGCCCGTAAAAGCGCCCACCGTAGAACTGGGGCACGATGCCATTCAGAGCCAGGCAGAGTGTTGTTTTGCCTGCGCCTGTAGGCCCGACAATGCCCAGGAACTCGCCTTTATGGATGGACAGGTTGATGTCGCGCAGCACGAGGCCTGGTGAGCGTGGGTACTGGTAGGACAGGTTCTCTATGCGGACGATAGCGTCTCGGCTCATGGCGGTGGATACTACCAACGTGTGGCTAACGAGCACGACGAACGGGTGGCTCTATAGCGGTGGCTTTGGTCGCTCTGCCCGAATCGTACCAACCGGTGCAGTTGCGTCCATGGAGGTAGTTGCTGTCGGAAACGACAAAAGTCGTCACTGCGGGCGATTCTCCAACACGTCACAAACAGAGCAGATTTCGTTCAGACTTGTGTTCGTTGTCCGCTGCACGTGCTCTAGTATCCGGCCTTGGCTGGCTTGACCAGGCCAATGGCGCGCAATCCGGTGATCACCCCGACCCCGATGACCGTGCCGACCACGGCGCGGAAGAGTTGCTCGGCAGGTATGATGGGGATCAGGATGCGCCAGATGTTTGCCGGCCAGGCGTTGACATAGTACATCAGCGCATTGCCCACGGTGTGGCCACACGCGTTCACCGTCCAGCAGCCCAGTGCCAGGCCGGCCGCTAATTTTGCCGGCGGTCTGTCGGCGATCCAGTCTCGGGCCAGCAGCCGTGTGGGCAGGAGCCACAGGATGAGGCCGGACAAGTTCGTCAGAGTGGTTTGCAGTGCCAGACCCAGGTCGACGTCTATGGTCAAGGCGCGGCCGACAAAGGCGACGTAGGACAGAACGAAGACGATCAATGCCAGCACCCACTTGCGGCTTTTCTTCTCGACCAGAATACCCCCTGCTGCTGCCCAGACCATGGCGATCACAACCGAGGGTATACCTGACGTTGCAGTGTGTGGGGCGATGAAGATGCCGATCAGGCGGCCAATACCCGCTGCCAAAGCACCCGCCCAGGGTCCAAGGATAAAGCCGACGAGCGCATAAGCTGCCTGGCTCATCGGAAAAGTTCCGCCAATGCCCAGAACGGCTGAAACGGGTATAGGCACAAAGGACAGTACAACCAGCACCGCGGCCCAGACAATGATGTAAGCGATGGGTGCACCGTCAATTGTTGTGCCCCCAAGCGGCCTGACTTGCCTTTCCTCTCCCATTGGGGCTCCACCTGTGCTCACGAGGGTTCTCCTTTCGATTCTCCTCTTTATGACATAACCAGAGATGCTCGCAGCGTGACGAAAGCACCCCTGCGCAGGGGCGCGTTCGTCGCAGCGGAGAGGGTGGGATTCGAACCCACGGGACATTGCTGCCCACGCGATTTCGAGTCGCGCGCACTAAACCGGACTATGCGACCTCTCCAGACTTGATTTGGCACAATTATAGTCCAAGCTTGCCCAGGGGCCAAGTCGGGCATACGAAAGACACAAGTCTTCACCAAGAACACGAACGGTGCTGCTGAGGGCTTGTTCTTTCGTGTACGCAAGTTGTGAAAGTCTACTGTCTACAGTAAACTATGCCCATCCTGCTACAAGAGTGGAGGCACAAATGATCAACGAAACACGTTTGGTGGAGACGTTCCTGGATCTGGTGCGCATTGACAGTCCCTCGGGTGAAGAAGCGGCAATCGCTGAGGAGCTTAAAGACCGGCTGGGCCAGCTTGGGCTGACGGTCGAACGGGATGAGATGAACAACATCGTGGCCAGGCTGCCTGGGCAGGGAGAGGCCCTCATACTTGCTGCCCACATGGACACCGTGATGCCTGGGCACGGGGTCAAGCCTGTGGTGAAGGATGGCGTTGTCTACAGCGATGGCAGCACCATCCTGGGCGCCGATGACAAGTCTGGAGTTGCAGTGATTCTTGAGGTGCTGCAAACGATCGTCGAATGTGAGTTGCCGCATCCGCCGTTGGAGGTAGTGATCACGGTGCAGGAGGAAACGGGCCTTGCAGGAGCCAAAGCGCTCGACAAGTCTCGCTTACAGGCCAAGATGGGGATCTCGTTTGACGCGGGCGAGTTGCCAGGTACCATCGTTGTCTCGGCTCCTTCACATAACTTCGTCTCGGCTGTGGTGCACGGCAAGGCTGTTCACGCCGGGACGCAGCCTGAGAGGGGAGTCAACGCGTTGCTTGTTGCCGCTCAGGCTCTGGTGGACATGCCGCTGGGACGCATTGACGAGGAGACCACGGCCAACTTTGGCCGGATCAAGGGTGGCAGAGCCAGGAATATTGTCCCTGATCGTGTGGAGTTGCTCGGGGAGGCTCGCAGCCGGCGGCTGGACAAGCTTGAGGCGCAAACTGCAAAGATGATCGAGGCCCTTGAGGATGCGGCGCAGCGGCACGGTGCTACTGTAGACGTGGAGGTGACGCGTGCCTATGACGGTTACACGCTGGCTGAAGAGGCGGTGGTAGTGCGCCGCTTGGCCACTGCATGTCGAGCCAGCGGTGTGGAGCCTAGCCTTGTGCCAAGCGGTGGCGGCAGCGATGCCAACATCTTTAATGCACATGGCATGCAGGTTGTCAATCTCAGCACGGGCATGTCCGGGGTGCACAGTACGGAGGAACATATTGCCATTGCGGACATGGTCGCCTGTGCGGAAATTGCGTTACACTTTATGGAGGATTTATCTTCCTGAGGCACGCTCAGGGACCACTCGGGTCAGGGTGTTCAACGCGTCGGGTTCGAATGACTGAAGTCATTACTACAAAACATGGCTCGGTCTTCGTAGAGATGACTCTAGTCGTTCAGGCTGGCATTCCGTCCCTTGCGCTCACATCTGAAGCTCCAGGTAAGTCAGCGTCCACACGGCTGAGCGAAAGGCCTCGTATATGCCTCCGAGCAGCGCCAGCAGCAGAACGCCGGGCAAGCCAATCAGGATGCCGACCAGTATGCTGGGCAGCACGGCTTCGGTGGCTGCGTACACCGCGGCTGCTGGTGCTGCGGCCACTCCGAACACAGCGACGGACAGCGGGACGATTACCACGGCAAACAGCAGGCCAACGCCCAAGAGCAGCAGCCAGACCAAGCCCACATGGCGCAGGTTCTCCCGTCCCATGCGGTAGCCGTCACGGATGCTGTCCCACACGCTCTTCTTCTCCAAGACGCATTGCCGACGGGCCAGTTTCCCCAGGACCGAAAGCACCAACCCCACGGCGATCAGGAGCCCGATCATCAGCAGCATGAGGAACACGGTCAGCACAATAGCTAGAATGGTCAGCGCCTCTTTCTTTGCCACCAGTAGCACCAACGGCGCAAGCCCGATGGCGGTCAGCACCAAGGCCATGATTGCTGCCGGAATGCCGATGACCAGGTCAATGCCCAGCAGGGGCAGGAATCGCGACCAGCCTATGCGCCACCCGCTGCCGACATTCGTGTCACCCGTTTCTTCTGCCTCGCGCACCATTCCGATCAACGCGCCTCGGCTGAGGTTTCGGAGCACGATGCCCAGGACGAAGAATGCCAGCGCAAAGACTAGCACGAAGAACACGATGGCCATGACCACTGGTGGTGATAGTTGGTCACCAGTGCCAAAGGTGTACTGCGTACCCCGGCCGCCGCCAGAGCCGCCCCCTCCGCTGAAAAGCGAGAGCAAGAAACCGAACAGCCACAGAGCTTTGTGTCGCCAGGTGATCTGCCAGGCTCTCTTGATGATCTTGGTATAATCCATGCTTGCCTCCTTTGCAGTATTCAGCCCCATGCTATGATGCTATATCATAGCAGTCTGTGGTTGCCTTCAATAATAGCACAAACTCGCATCCGATGCCAACTGACTGCTTAGAGATTGCAGAACTGCTGCAAAGTCTATCCTTCTGTCACGCTAAGCTCCGCCGTGGAGCATTCGTGCTACTCGTCGTGCAAGAAACAGCCGCTGTTTCTTGACGCTGCGTGTTGTTCCACTGCTTCGTGCGCCAAAGGTTGCTAAACCCCTTGGGCTCATGACTGCCTGAGTTTGGTCATCCCGTCGGTGCGGGATCCTTCGGCTGTTGACGCAATACCCTGTATTTGACGTTCTATCACAGTTCGCAGTATATTACACCTGCGCCGCCAGCAACAAGGTGTCGCGTTTTGCAGAGTGCACCGTATCTTCCGTTCGTTCTACCACGTCATGAAGAGAGGAGAGTAGCTCTCCCAATGCAGCCCGACGAGGAATCGGCACTGCTGGAAAGGGTGAGGGCATACGATCGAGAGGCTATTTCCGAAGTCTACGATCGTTATTCCCCGCGCGTCTACAACTATCTCTATCATAGGCTTGGCAATGCGCATCTGGCTGAGGATCTGACAGCTACCGTTTTCGTGCGCATGCTGGAAGCCATTCGCACGTCCAGGGCCTGGCGGACTTCGTTCTCCGGGTGGCTCTATCGTATTGCTCACAATCTGGTGGTGGACTATTATCGCACTGGGCAGCTGGGCAGGCATGTGCCGCTGGACGATTGGAACGTCGTTTCCGACGAGCATCCGGCAGAGTCTGCTGAGAAGTCACTGGCTCAAGAGCGGCTACGCAGAGCAATCAGCCAGTTGACGGAAGATCAAGGCCTGGTGATTACTCTAAAGTTCCTCCAGGGCTGGAGCAATGCCGAGGTGGCTGTTCTCGTTGGCAAATCGGAAGGTGCTATCAAGTCACTGCAGTTCAGAGGGTTGGCTGCACTGCGTCGTCTTATAGGTGAGGAAGAGCTGTGAGCACAAATTTGGCCTCTAACGCCGAAGTTGGAGGCTTGGAGGCAGTTCTCGACGACTGCCTCAGCCAACTGAATAGGGGGGAATCCCTCGAGAGTTGCCTGGCACAGCATCCGACACATGCGGCATGGCTTGAGCCTCTGTTGCGCCTGGCGGTCCAGTTCCAGGCTTTGCGGCAAGACCAACGGCCAGCGCCGGCGGCGCTGCGCGCAGGCAAGCAGCAGCTCCTGCGCCAGGCGGCACGCTTGAGAAACGCTCAGCCAAGCAGGACTAGAACGAGGCGCATTCCATGGTGGTCGAACTTGCAGTTGCTGATGCGTCGAAGCATGGCCGCTGTCGCAGTTGCCTCCTTGCTGCTGGTTATTATTCTGGGCAGGGGCGCGATTGCTGCCTCGGCCAACAGCCTGCCTGGCGATACCTTGTATCCCGTCAAGCGGATCTCTGAGGAAGTCCGTCTGCTGTTGACCTTTGATCGGCAAGTAAAAATCCAGCTTTTGCGCGAGATGGATGAGCGCCGCCTCGAGGAGGTCAAGGCTATCGCCAACAGCCAGCGGATAATCGAAATGTCCTTCCGTGGTCGGGTCGAGCGTGTGGATGGAAGCCACTGGACCATCAGTGGCATCCCGGTCGAAATATCAAGCGAGACGGTCATTGAGGGAGATGTCACCGCAGGCACGTTGGTACGAGTACATGTTCGTTCGCTCAGCGATGGCACACTCTTGGCCCTGCATGTCGTACCAGAGGCAGAAGTTATCGTACCGCAGTCCACCGCTTCTCCCACCCAGCCCGAGCCAACAGTGACAGCGATGGCTACCTCTACGCCGACAGAGATCCCTGCCACACCAGTGCCCGTTCAACCGCAACAACCGCCGCAAACGCTGGCACCAACCTCAACAGATAAGCCGAGGGCAACACCACGTCCCACTTTCATGCCGTCGCCTACAGCGACGCTGGTGCCGACAACGCCAGCCCCGCCGCGTGAGGTCAAGGTTAGATTTAGGGGCAGAATCGAATCCATCGCCACGAATGCCTGGACGGTCGATGGACAGGTGGTCAGAATTGATGCCACTACGCGTATTGATGAGCAGGCTGGGAATGCAGCAGTTGGCGCTACGGCTACCGTTCTTGCGATTCGGCTGGAGGATGGCACTTTGCTGGCCATCGAGATCACGATTGAGCAAGTGGCGCAAGCGACCGAGCAGCCCTTTGAGTTCCAGGGCCTCATCGAGAGCTTTGGCCCAACGCAGTGGATTGTCGGCGGTCATACGCTGATCATTTCTGCAGATACCATCATCGAGAACACCCCGCAAAAGGGACTCCTCGCTGAAGTCAAGGCGCTGCGTCGTGGTGATGGCGCGCTTGTTGCCATCTACATCCTGGTCAGACTGCCGATCGAGGTAGTGCAGTTTGAGGGGGTGATCCAGAGTCTGGGCGCTGAAGAGTGGATTGTGGATGGCGTCACGGTGCGTTTGGATGCTCAAAGCGTGGTTGTAGGCACACCTGTTGTGGGTTCCCTCGTCGAGGTTGAGGGGTTACTCCTGCCAGATGACGCCGTACTGGCGAGGCGAATTGTGGTACAGCCAGCAGTAACTGCGACCCCGACAGAGCCGGTCCGGCCAGCAGAGTTGCCGACGGCGAGCCCGACACAACTGCCTACGGCAAATGCGACGCAGCCACCGACAGTTGAGGATGCTCCTTGTCAAACCGCCGTTGCGCCTGGTGTTTCTCAGAGGCTGGCAGCATTGCTAGACCCACTTCCTTTGTCCGCTACAGCGGCACCGTCGGCTGAGGAAGTGGCCGCTACACAGGGGAGGTAGGAGATGAGTAGGCGCGGGAGAATCCGCTGTTTGTCTACCGTGGTTTTGACGATGGTGTTGATTGCCTTGACCGGCGCAGCCATGCAATTCTCGGCCAATGCCGATACTGAAAGCAACAGACCGGCCAGCATGCCATCCGACATTGCCCCTGCTCGGCGTCCACAGGTCAAGGTAGCGGGCTGGATTCGCGAAGTAGAAGCTGCTCACTGGCTGCTTGGCGACCGAATAATATACCTTGATCCTGCCTCTCCGCCTGCCGGCAGTGCAGAGGTGGGCGCGTATGCTGTAGTCAAAGGGACGGTAGATGGCCAGGACCGCTTGTGGGCCGATGCCGTCTCTGTCTTGCCAGGTGTGGAGTGGGGTGGGGAGAGTCTGTCACCTGATTTGCTGCAACTTATCGCCCAGTCGCCGAATGGGCCAACTGGCTACCGCGTCGAGTTCAGAGGCCTAGTGCAAGAAATCCAACCCCGCTATTGGGTGGTGGGCAACCGCCTCGTCTTTGTCACCGACCGAACCGCTATTCAAGGCTGGCCGCAGATCGACGCCTTGGCTGAAGTGAAGGGTACGCTTTTGTATGGTGACATTGTGCTGGCCCAAAGCATCAAAGTGACGCTGCCTGGCGCTTTTGCCGAGGTCGAGTTTGAAGGCATTATCGAGAGCCTGTCTCCAGACACCTGGATCGTAAATGGGGCTAGCGTGACGATCAGCCCCGTTACTGTCATTGAGGGAACTCCCGCGCTGGGGATGGTCGCCGAAGTACGGGGAGTGTTGCAGCCCGATGGGTCAGTTCTGGCCCAGCATATCAGCGTCAAGAGCCCGGGCTTTACTCCACAAGTTGACGTAGAAGGCTTGGTGGAACACATTGCGTCCACGCACTGGGTCGTTGCGGGCAGGACAGTATCTATTGATAACAACACGTTCATAGACGAGAGCCGGGCCCCAGCGGAAGTGGGTATGTGGGCGCAGGTGCGGGCACTCTACCAGCGTGATGGCTCTCTATTGGCCCTGCGAATTCGCCTTTCACGTCCCTCTTACGGAGTACTGCGTGAATCGCTAAACTCAAATGGTTCTTCTCATACCATGATTCAGTGAGATACGTTTAGCGATCCGTGCACGAAGCAGTAGATCACTGTACCTTGTCGCAGAGAACGTATCTGCGCGTTGTCAGGGTTCTGGTCTACGAGCGGTGCCCTTCTCACCCTCAGCCATGCAGTCATTTGCCGTCTTGGCCGTGTTGGGGTAGAGTATCCCCATGGCACCCAGGAAAGCGTTGTACAGCCAAGTACACAAAGCTATTGGCCTGCTGTTTGTTGCCATTCTTTTTTGCCTCAGCGCTCATGAGAGCCTCGCTTCCTCGCACAGGGCTGTCTGCCGTCTGGCTGCGCGCTCGCCGAGCGCTGCACAATCGCTCCCGTTCCGTGGGCAGCCAGTCAACGTTTCGGCCTCGCCGGGCGATTCTCGTTCGCCGTCCCTGGCTGTCTCAGATGACACCGTACACGTCGTTTGGGAGGAGAGCAGTCGGGTCTACCATCGCTTCTGGGATGGGAGCACCTGGTCGTCGAGCCGCTGTGTAGCCGTTGGTGAACAACCCTCTGTGGCCACAGATGTTTCGGGTTGGGCGCACGTGGTATTCGTCAACGAGTTTGGCGGAAACTACGAGATCTATCACTGCCGCTGGAATGGAGCCTCATGGAGCTTGCCGCGCAATGTCTCCAACACTAGCGGCGTTTCATCCGCACCCAGGCTGGACATTGCCCTGGACGGCACCATTCATGTGGTGTGGGCTGACAATACTCCTGGCTACAGCGTGATCTACCATGCTTACTGGAATGGCACCTACTGGATCAATGAGCCCATCCCCAATGCGTTGGGCGGCGCGCCTGCGGTTGCGGTGAGCGTCGATGGGCTGGTGCATATAGTATGGCAGGATCGCGATGCGCTGGATGCCCCGTATGAGGTCTACTACAGCCGCTGGACTGGCAGCGCCTGGTCGCTGCCTGAGGATCTTTCCGATACCGTGACAGAGCAATCGATCATTCCCAGTGTTGCTGTGGGCCAAGGTGGTCAGGCGCACGTCGTCTGGCAAGAGAAGGTAGGCGGCCAATACACAATCTACTATACGTGGGGCGTAGTGGGTTACTGGTCGGTGCCAGAACGGCTTTCAGAGAGTGAGGCGGAGGCCTACTTGCCCAGCGTGGCCGTGAACAAGGGCTTCACTGTGTACATCGGTTGGGATGAAGGCACCCTGGCCCTTTACCGCCACAAGGGGGTAGATGATGCGAATTGGTCCCAATGTACCCCCGTGATGGATGATCCTATGGGCGTTACTGGTCTGCAGCTTGCCATGAATGGTGCGGGCCAGTTTCACGCGGCATGGGCCCAGCGTGTCGCCAGCGGCAACTGGGATGTGTTCTATCAGAACCTGGCTTACAAGCTCCTTGTACCGTTGGTCCTCAGGGGGCATTTGCGCTAGAAGCACAAAACCTTTGGGGTTTCCGAAACCCCGAAGGTTTTGACAAGGGTCTTGGCTTCAAGAAGTGACACGCCGCAAGTGGATGAGCAGTATGGAGATGTCGGCCGGATTGACGCCGTCGATGCGTGCCGCCTGGCCGACGGTTGCTGGCCGAAAGAGCCGCAGTTTCTCCCGCGCCTCGTTGCGCAGCCCGGTCACCTGTGAGTAGTCCCAGCCTGGCGGGATGTGCCACTCTTCGAGGCGGCGCATGCGCTCGATCTCCTGCTTTTGCTTGTGGATGTATCCCGCGTATTTGGCTTGGATCGTGACCTGCTCGATTACCTCAGACAAGAGCTCAGTCGGGCTGGGTGCGAGAGCAACCATCAAGTCATAATCGGCCTCTGGGCGGCGCAGCAGTTGCAGCGCGTTGACACCTGTGCTCAGCGCTTCCAAGCCCAGCCCCTCCAGTACTTCATTGACCTGCGGCGAAGGGGGCAGCCAGGTCCTGGCCAGGCGCTGCAGTTCCCCCGCCACCTGTTGGCGTTTCTGCTCCACTCTGCGGTGTCTTTCCGCGCTAATCAAGCCAAGTTCGTGCCCAAGCGGGCTCAGACGCAAGTCGGCATTGTCCTGGCGGAGGAGAAGGCGGTATTCAGCGCGCGAGGTCAGGATGCGGTACGGCTCGGTGATTTCTTTGGTCACGATGTCGTCTATCAACACGCCGATGTAGGCCTGTTCGCGGCGTAGAACGATTGGCTCTTTGCCTTGCACTTTTCTGGCGGCATTGATGCCCGCCAGCAGGCCCTGTGACGCGGCTTCCTCGTAGCCTGAAGTACCGTTGATCTGTCCAGCGTGGAACAGCCCCTCGATGCGCCTGGTCTCCAGGCTGGCAAAGATCTGCGTCGGCGGCACAAAGTCGTACTCTATAGCGTAGCCTGCGCGCATGATGCGTGCTTTAGCCAGGGCCGGGATGGTGTGCAGCATGGCTGACTGGACGTCCTCGGGCAGGCTGGTGAAGAATCCCTGCACGTATACTTCGCCTGTGGCAAAGCCTTCCGGTTCGAGAAAGATCTGGTGGGACGATTTGTGGGGAAAGCGCACGATCTTCTCTTCGATGGAAGGGCAGTAACGCGGACCTATGCCAGCGATAAAGCCTGCGACAATCGGCGAGCGGTGCAGGTTCTCGCGCACGATGCGATGAGTCTCTTCGTTGGTGTGCACCAGGTAGCAGGGCAGTTGCACCCGCCACTCGGTCTGTCGAGGGATCGGGTAAATGGGATTGAGCCACAATGCGGGATCGATGATCAATGGATCATTGTCGGCGCTGGATTCGTGACTGAAATACAGTGGTGTCTCGCTGCCCAGTTGGGAGATGGTTTTGGTAAAGTCAATGGTGCGTGCATCCACGCGCGGCGGTGTGTTGGTCTGCAGGCGGGTGACAGTAAAGCCCAGTTCCTGCAAACAGGCGGTAAGCCCGACGGCCGAGAATTCGCCAGCACGTCCGGCCGGGTAGGAGTATTCTCCGGTCAGGATGCGGCCGCCGAGAAAGGTACCGGTGGTGAGCACAACTGTCCGTCCTCGGTGCACCTGGCCAACGTTGGTGACTACACCCTCGACGTGGTCATCTCGTACTAACAAGCGCTCCGTCAGCGCCTGCGCCACGTCGAGGGTGGGCGTGTGCTCCAGGGTGTGCTTCATCGCCAGTGAGTAGAGGCGCTTGTCGGCCTGAGCGCGAGGGGCACGCACTGCAGGGCCTTTCGACAGGTTCAGCATGCGCATCTGGATAAAGGTCCGGTCGGTGTTGCGGCCGATTTCTCCACCCAGGGCATCAATCTCACGCACCAGATGGCCCTTGCCTGGCCCGCCGCCGGCAGGATTGCAGGGCATCTGGGCGATCAAGTCCAGGTTCATGGTCAACAGGAGCGTAGACGCACCGATGCGAGCTGCAGCCAGCGCGGCCTCACAGCCAGCGTGACCAGCGCCTACCACGATGACATCGTATTCCTTCTCAGCCATTGGCCTCACACAACGTCACAGAGTTGACCGGGTTCATGAAGCTTCGCTGGCTCGTGCCGCGTCTTGTAGCAGCTCGGCAGCCAGGCGGTGCGGAAAAGCACGAAACTGTCCCCAGTCACGCCGGTATGGCGGCAAGTTCTCCAGACACTCGGCTACAGACGGCAGGTCGGCAGGGGCCACTTCAGCAAAGCCCGATATGCGCTCGTTGACATCCATGGCTCTCAATTCCCCGCCCAGCTCGCGCAGCAGAAACAGGTACGATGAGAAAGCGTGGGAGCGCCCTTGGAAACGGAATTCGAACTCCACGATGGCCAGGAAGCGCTCGATAGTTACTTCCAGGCCAGTCTCCTCAAGAGCTTCGCGGTACACTGCGTCCAACAGAGGTTCGTTCTCATTGAGCGTGCCTGAGGGCACCCGCAGTGCTCCAGCGGGGTAGAACTCCTTGGTGTGCAGGATCAGTTTGCCGTTCATGCGGCGGATGAACATTACCACTTCCCCATACCGCTTGTGTGTGGCCCTCTTCCACCACTCGTACCCTTCTTGGCTCACTTCCAACACGCACTCACGGCGCACCGGCGCGCCGTACGCTGCGCCGAGTTGGGCGATTTCTGCTTCCCTGCTATTGCTAGGCAAGGCAGTCTCTCCTTTCGCAATCGAGGAGATTATATCACAACAGAGAACATCGCTGCAACAGATCTTACCCGATCATCCTGCTAGTGTCGGCTGTCCGTGGTGCCACTCGTGACTTGGCCAGTCGCTCGTGCCGCGTACGGGGAAAAAGACGACAGAGCAGCTGCCTTTCCCGGTCTGTTCTAGTCCGGCAGCAATGGCAGGACCAGGTCAGGCACATCGAGTCTGCACAGTGCATCAAGATGGCTGCTCCGAGTACAGGGGGTCCTCTTCTTCGAGCCGGTTATTGGCCGCCGAATGCCCTGAACAGACCAGCAGCGATAGCCAGTGTTCCCTCAAAGATGATGCCGACAACCGCATACAGCATTCCGGTAGCGATTGCGCCAACAATGGCTACGCCGATGGCAGTGCTTAGGTTTACGTCCAGGGTTTCCTTGATGGCCAGAACACCGGCGACCAGGAAAATGAGCCATCCCCCGAATGCGGCCAGCAAGCCGACACAGGGGATGAAGGCAAAGATGCCCAGGGCGTTTGGGGCGCTGGCATAGCCAAGCACGCGCAGCATTTGCTCCAGCGTCCCTCGGCCCCTGAATACCGATTTGCCTACGAAGCAGGTGACTGCCGACCACACTACCCAGCCAGCGAGGCCGTTGATCAGCCCGCCGATGAAGCTCGGGAGAACCGATTCAGAGAGAATGGCAAAGCCAAGAGCAGATAGGGAGGCGGAGATGGTGACGATGACTACAGCCTCAATCGTAGCATTGGGGTCGGCTGCGATCTCTTCGAAAACCGTAGAATCCAACCTGACAAGACGCATGATTCGCCCGATCATTTCCTGCCCTCCTCTGGTGTGGTGCAGCGAGCTCGTTTCTCTTGCTGTCAAGAGACCATACATGGAAAGTGCCTGGGACGCGCTCAGTACTTTGCCCAGGTATCACCTGTGCTCCAAGGCCCAGCGCAGTGGTGAGGTTTGGAGCAGTCATAGCCAAACGACAACAGACCGGAGATACTTCCCGGTCTGTTGTGGCGCAGCGGTAATCCGCAGCACTTGCCAAGTGCTACGGTCCGTTCCCGCGAAAGGCCTCGTACCGGTGGTACGAGTTGAGTATATTGGCTACTGCAGGGCGGCTATCGGCCGAAGAGCAGTTGGGTCATACCAACGCTGATGCCGAACACGGAGCCGACGACAATGCCGACGATGGCGCTGACGATTGCCATGGCAATGGCACCCACGATGATCACGGCGATTGCTGTGCCCAGCTCAATGTCCAGGGCTTCCTTGATGGCCATGATGCTGGCAACGAGCGAAATGAGCAACCCTGCCAGCCCGCCCAGCCAGCCAATGCAGGGAATGACCGTCAGAATGCCCAGGATTCTCGGGGCATTGGCGTAGCCAATCACGCGCAGCATCTGTTCCAGCGTACCGCCGCCCGAGAACACCGTCTTGCCTATGAAGTAGGTCACGGCGGACCACACCACCCAGCCAACAAGGCCATTGATCATAGAGATCACAAAGGTGCCGAAGGCGTGCTCCCCGCCCGTGGCGGATGCAATGGCTGACAGGAAGGTGGTTGCCGCAACGATGATGGCAGCCTCCACTGTAGCTTGGGGATCCGATTCAATGTCCTTGAAAACCGAGAAATCCAACTTGATAAGACGCGTGACTCGCTCAATCATCTCTAGACCTCCCTCATGGTGTAATTGATCCCCATTCTATAGGCTCTTCGTGCTGGCGTCAAGTTGCGTTTGTGCGGTGTCCAGGGCACCTGGCATTGAGACACTGCAAGCAACGCGAACCCTGCCTTGCGCCGGTCGGTGGGGAATCTCAGCAGCACGGCGGAAGCAACGCTTCGATACATCGGGAAAAACAGGTGTAGATAGTTCCCGCTTTTGGCGTTCTCTCCGCCGGGGAGTAAAATATGAGTCAGACATAGTATTACAACGTCATTTTGACACAATGGCCTGAGAGAAACCCGTTTTCTCCCCACGTCTGAATGGCAAATCGTCTCCGTACTACTGGCAGTGTGCCTGCAGGCGTCAGAAAACGGGTTTCTAGAGCGAACGTTGTGGTGATAGTGTTGGAGGCACAATGGGCGTGATCACGCTGCTGACCGATTTTGGAACTGCAGATGCTTATGTGGGTGTGATGCATGGTGTGATCCTGCGCATCAATCCCACAGCTACGGTCGTTGACCTCAGTCATGGCATTGCTGCGCAGGACGTGGCAGAGGCCGCTTTTGTCCTTTCTATAGTATATCCTTACTTCCCTGTGGACGCTATTCACGTAATCGTAGTGGATCCGGGCGTGGGCAGCGAACGGCGGGCCATTGTTGTGCGTACTCCACGCGGGACGTTTGTGGCTCCGAACAATGGCGTGCTGAGCTATGTGTTGGCCAGCGAATCCGTCTCTCAGATGGTGCATCTCAGCAATTCGCAGTATTGGCTCTCTCCGGTCAGCAACAATTTTCACGGGCGCGACGTGTTTGCACCTGTGGCCGCACATCTTTCGTTGGGAGTTGCTCTCAGTGATCTGGGGCCTGCACTCAACGATCCGATGCGTTTTGAGATCGCAGGACCTCACGTCCGGGAAGATGGCAGTATCCTGGGCCAGGTGATGCACGTGGACCGCTTTGGTAACCTCATCACCAACGTGTCACGTGAATCGTTGCCGGCAGGGCGGTTGGTTCGAGTGCACATTGAGGGTCAGGATGTTGTCGGGCCGCTCAAAGCTTATGCCCTGGCTGCGGATGGCGAGTTGTTGGCGCTGATCGGCAGCGAGGGCTACCTGGAGATTGCGCTGCGCAACGGCAGCGCAGCAGAGAGGCTGGAGGTTGGCCGCGGAGCGGGGGTTGTGGTCACTCCCGTTGCCGACAGCAGGTAGAATGCACACAGTTCGGTACGATTTGGGGCGCTGCTGATTCTGCCTCGTCGAACGAAGTGATGGCTGCTGCGACAGCGCAGCCTATATTAGCAGGGGACGTTACGTGTCCTTGGGTCACTGAATCGAGGGGGATTGAAATGGCGAATGTGGTTATTGTGATAGACATGGTGCGCGGGTTCCTGGAGGAGGGGCATCCGCTCTTTTGTGGTGCTGCTGCTCGGTCAATCATTCCTTGTGTGCAAGAACTGTTGGAGCGGGAGATGAAGCAGTGCTCGCACATACTCTTCCTGGCGGATACACACGATGAGGACGACAAAGAGTTTGAGGTGTTCCCCGCACACTGTATTCGGGGAAGTTCAGAGTGCGAGATTGTCCCTGAGCTGGCCTCATTTGAGGGCGAGGTTATCCCCAAGCGCCGCTACAGCGGTTTCTATGGTACCCCTTTGGAGGAGAGGCTGAAGGAGCTTCAGCCGGACAGGATCATTGTCGTGGGCGTGTGCACAGACATCTGTATCATGTACACCGTCGCTGACGCGCGCAACCGTGACTATGTCGTCGAGGTGCCACGCGACTGTGTAGCGAGCTTTGACCCTGAGTCCCATGCTTTTGCCCTGAGGCACATGGAAAAGGTGCTAGGGGCCACGATTGTCTAGCCGGCAAGAACTCTGCACAACTGGAGGAATAAAGGAATGTCCAAGCTGTCAAAGATTAGCGATGCAGTGCTTTCTGGGCATACCGCGGACATCTACTTCTCCCGTACTCAGGCTATCCTGCGGGCTGAGGGCCTGGATGCGGTGGTTACGATGGAGGTTTTCGCCAATGGTGCTGGCATCCTCTGCGGTATGAACGAAGTGCTCGATCTTCTGGCGCAGGTGTTGCCGGAGGACGCTGAGGTATGGGCGTTGGCTGAAGGCCTGACGATGGCAGCCAAGGAGGTTGTGCTGCGTATCACTGCCCCGTACTCGACTTTTGGGTTGTACGAGACTGCCATGTTGGGGATGCTCTCACAGACCAGTGGTTGGGCCACTGCGGCTCGGGCTTGTGTGGATGCTGCAGAAGGCATCCCGATCATCAGCTTCGGCGCGCGGCACGTACACCCGAATGTGGCTGCGCGACTGGAGTACGCGGCTATCGTGGGAGGCTGCGCTGGCTGTGCCACGCCCGCAGGAGCGGAACTGGCTGGTTTGGAGGCTATTGGCACCATCCCCCATGCTCTGATCCTCATCTTTGGCGATACGGTGGAGGCTACTGTGGCTTTTGACCGACACATGCCAACGGACGTGAAGCGTGTGGCGCTGGTGGATACGTTTAAAGACGAGGCCGAGGAGAGCTTGCGGGTGGCCGAAGCCTTGGGGCGCAAGTTGTGGGGAGTGCGACTGGATACACCTCCAGAGCGCGGACGTGTGACCCCGGAACTGGTCAGGGAGTTGCGGGTCCGCCTGGATCAGGCCGGGTATACGTGGGTGAAGATTGCGGTTAGTGGTGGGGTGGATGCAGAGCGCATTCGCTTGTTCCGTGAGCGAGGGGCACCGGTAGATCTTTTCGGAGTGGGCAGCGCCATCAGCAGCGCCTCGCCCATTAATTTCACAGCCGATCTCAAGGTCGTGGCTGGACGGGCCATCGCCAAACGCGGACGCATCCCTGGCATAACGGCCAATCCCCGTTTGAAGCGGGTTGACCTTCCTGGAGCGAAAGTCCAGTGACTGTTGTGAAGCGTGATCAGGTTCGACCCTTTCGCGATGACGACGGGGCCGTCATCCGTGAACTGGCTGCGCCGTCCAATTTGGGGCTGCAGCGCCTGAGCGTGGCGGAGATCATCATCAAAGCTGGCCAGAGCGTAAGCAGACATTATCATCCAGAGATTGAGGAGGTCTACCACCTTCCTGCTAATCCTCAGATTCTTTTTCATCCTCCTGTGTGTCATCACTCTCCGCTGCGCTCTGGAGCGCTGTTTCCGAATCGCGATTCAGCAGGGCATATAGCTCAGTGAGCTTGTTTCTGGCAATCATGTTTGAGGGCTGCTCTTGGAGATTCTGTTCGTATGCTGCTGCTGCCTCTTCGTAGCGTCCCAGTTCAAGGTATGCTTTGCCGAGTCTGTTACGAGCCCGGATGTTTTCGGGAAAAAGCTCCAAAATCTGCAAGTTTGCCTGAACGGCTTCGTCCCAATGGCCCATCAAGGCCAGTTCCACAGCCTTTGCTGTCCATCTCTTGCAAAGTTCTTTTTTGACCAGGGTTCCGGATATGTTCAAGTCCATGTCATATCTCCTAGGTGTTGACGGGGATATCATAATTGTAGCCACTTCTGCCGTTTTGGCAAATGCTTCTGCAAGGGGCTTGCGGCTATGCGCACCGGTACAGCGATCATCGCTATCTGTGATTTTGGCGTTTCGCTTCTCTCAACGCTATAATAGGGATAGGTGAGAAGTGCTCACTGTTTCGGAGAAGCACGTCTACAAGATGGGAAAGGGAAAATGGGATCAAGAACGCACCTTCTGGGCATTGTCCTGGTGATGGGGCTCTTGCTGGCGACAGTAACTGCCTGTGATGGCTTTTGGAAGACTCCCACGCCGACGCCAACTCCCCCAGCCGATATTTCCGCAGAGGTCTTGGCCGCGCGTGATGCGGCACTGGTCTTCCTCCGACAAAAGTACCCCGATAGAGCGCCTGCAGCAGGCATCAACTGGGTGGGCCAGAACACCACGCCGCCGGCTACGTCTGGCGTCTCTTCCTACGAATTCACGAGCGGGAACTGGCTGATGACCATGTGGGTGCCTATGATTTCTCTGAAGAGCATTCTCTATGAGGTGGCGCTCGACAACCAAGACACTGGTTTTCTCTGGACAGGAAAGCTGAGCGAGAGCTACACTGTGCTGGAGTCGAATCTGAACGTGGCTGTCGAGGTGCTGGTTGTGCGTGAGTTGGTCCTCGCCTACTTCCGGGCAAACTACGCCGCCGACGCACCTGGGGAAGATATGGTCTGGTTTGGTGAACGCACCACCCCGGAGGGTTCGGTGGGCCACGAATGGTGCGAGTTTATCGCTGATGGCTGGTCGATGGTGATAGACTATGACGTGGCTCGGCCTGACCAGGTACTTTATCACATCGAGTTGGGCAATTCCAACACCGGGCTGCTGTGGCGTTGCCAGTTTAACGCTCAGGGCGAAATCCTGGAGATCCAGACACTATCTGGGACATAGGTTTTTTGCTGGCTACTGAAATCGATTGAACGCGCGGCAAACGAGCCACTGAGGAGACTCTCCTTTGTGGCTCATTTTGCGCTGTGCTCTGTCGGCGGATCACTCGAAGGGGAGTGGGCCGTCCCGGCCCAGATTGTTGCCTACAAGCACGAGATCAAACAAGTTCACCATGCCGTCGCCATTCAGATCCGAGCGCAGGCTGTCCATGTCCTGTTGGCCAAAAATGGTGCCAATTAGCACCAGATCGAACAGGTTGACAGTACCATCACCGTTCAGATCGCCTGCCAGGAGAGTGATAGGAGGCATCGTCTTTGTGTGGGTCTCGTCCTCTATGATCACATAGCCCTCGGCACTGAGATAGCCGGTCCTCTCCGCCCTGATGACGTGCTGGCCTTTTGGTACGCCTCTGAGCACGGCGTAGGTACCGTCAGAACTGGTCGTTACTGGTGCCAACTGGCCGATGGTCACTGTGACTCCCGCGTGACTTGTGCGTCCTTGCAGCATCACTTTGCCCATGACGGAGCCTCCTAGTACTGGTGTGGCTGGCGTCGTGGGCGGCGGATAAGGCGGAGGGGATATGGGTTTCGCCTGTGGCGCACAGCCAGATAGAATGACACAAATGAGCAACGCCGACAGCAGGAGAGGACTATTCTTCACTGCGACCTCCTCTTCAAGCACTTCTGACTGAGGGCTGCGCTGGTGAAGCGCAGGTTGGCGGTGTGCGTTCGTTGCCCACAGTATACCACAGGGATCATCCAAGTTCCAATTCCGGCTGCTGGGATGCTGGCGCTTCCTGGGAACCTCCTTCACTGTACCTGCAGCTCACAGAGTATCGTTTGATACTCGATGAGGCCAAGCCGCTGATACAAGGCGCGCGCAGCCGCGTTGGCAGGCCGAACCAGCAGACGCACACCAGCGTACCCCTCTCGTGCAGCCAATTCACGCACTGTTTCCAGCAGCCGTATGGCGATTCCGCGACGGCGGTGTGCTTTCAGGACGTAGAGTTCATCTACGTACAGGAATCCATGGCGTGCGTCTAGCTTCGGCATACGCAAAGCAACAACATAGCCTGCTACCTGGCGCTCCAACCTGGCCAGGAGTAACCAGCAAGCATCCGAACGCATGAAGTCGTACTGAGCCAGCGACTGTCGGAAGCCTGCTTCGGCTTGGTCAGGGGCGGCGGGGTCGTCAGGCCTGGCCTCGGCTTCGATGGCTCGGAGCAGACGTATAGCTTCAGGCATATCGTGTGTTGCCGCTATCTTCACGATGATGGTTGGTGGATTTTCTTCCATGATGGTCTCCGGTATCGGAAGAGGGGTCTGAATCTGTTCACAGCACAGCGTTTTTCCAGTACCTGTACTCGCCGGTCAGCGTGGGGTAGCTAGCGATGGCAGGCGTCTCGTAGGGATGCGCCGCGCAGATGGCCTGTACCACGGCCTCAATCCGGCTGCGGTGGCAGATGGCCTCGATGCGGTTCTCCTAGCTTTCGTACTCCTGACCGGCTGATTCCGTTGTCCCACCTGTTTTGTCCAGGACGCGGTATCTGCAGCCCACTGGGCTGACGTAGGTAACCTGGTCATAGTATCTATCGTCCACCGTGCCGGCACCGGCCTCACACATGGCAAGACGCACCGCCTCCGTATGCTCGATAGGCACGTATACTACGATCATCACGTACTCTGTCACGCCAAGTCTCCCTGCACCGCCCGGTCCTTGCGGCCGTTGCCCGCCGCGCCACTCTCTTTCTCCGCTTGGCGATTCCGTCCAACGGGCCAAATAGACTTATGCTCGAAAGCGTCGCTAGTTGTCGATCCTCTTTATCTGGCCGCTGGAGATCTCCTTGCGCACACATTCCAGGTCGTGGTCAACCATGATCTGAGCCAGGGTGCGGATGCCAGTGCGTGGCTCCCACCTCAGCTTTGCCCTGGCCTTTGAGTAGTCTCCGCGCAGGTTGACCACGTCCACCGGACGGAAGTATTCGGCGGACACCTGGCAGAGCAAGCGCCCCGTGGCACGGTCGTAACCCTTTTCCTCGGCGCCTTGATCTCTGAACTCGATGGACATGCCGGCGTGCTCAAAGGCCAGGGTCACGAACTCTCGCACTGTGGTCTGATGATTGGTGGCGAGGACATAGTCATCTGGCTCGTCTTGCTGCAGCATCAGCCACATGGCCTGGACGTACTCCGGCGCGTATCCCCAATCGCGTTTCGAATCCAGGTTGCCCAGCGTGAGCACCTTGGCGCGCCCATCTTCGACCAGGCCCAGCGCAGTGCGCGCAACGGCGTCGCTAATCTTGGGGGTGACGAATTCATAGCCCCGACGTGGCGATTCATGGTTGAACAGGATGCCGCAGACAGCAAACAGCCCTTCGCGGCGGCATTGGATGGCGTGCATATGGGCCAGAAGTTTGGCATAGCCATAGGGGCTCGACGGTTGGAACGGCGTCACCTCATTCTGCGGCACTTCCTGCACTTGACCAAACATCTCCGACGAAGAAGCCTGATAGAACCTGACGTCGGGCAGGATGCGCTTGCAGATTTCCAGGAGGTTCACCGCGCCCATGCCCGTGACCTGTACCGTATAGGCCGGCTGGTTGAACGAGTCCATAACGAAGGACATCGCTCCCAGGTTGTACAGTTCGTCGGGTCGGACCTGGCTAACCACTTCAAATAGCGACAGCACATCTGTCAGCTCACCCTTGACGAGGGTGATTTGCTTTCGAAGGTGCTCGATGCGCTCCATGCGCTCAGAGCTGCTGCGCCTGACCATGCCGTAGACCTTGTAGCCCTTATCCAGCAAGAACTCTGCCAGGTAGGACCCGTCCTGGCCGGTGATGCCCGTTATCAGCGCTCGTTTGCCTGTCATGCTCCAAAGCCTCCTGCTATCCGAATTTCTGTGGCAGCGTCATCCAGTTCTGCTCGACGGGGTCGCTGCCCGTAGTGCGGCCCGAATCTCAGGCCGAAGCCGTCGCCAGTGTAGCGTGGAATCACGTGCAGGTGCACGTGGAAAACCTCCTGGAAGGCAGCCTCTCCGTCGGCCAGGAAGAGATTGGTGCCTTCGCAGCGCAGGCCTGATCGTCTGAGAGCAGCCGCGATGCGCATGCCCACAACAAATAGGTGCGCCCCAGTGCGTTCATCAAGGCTGGATAGGAACGAAGCGTGGGCATTGGGCACGATCAGCACATGACCAGGGTTGACCGGCTGTGTGTCCATGAAAGCTGTGACCATCTCGTCTGCGTGGACAATGCTTGCTGGTGCCTCTTCCTGCACAATGTCGCAAAAGATGCAGTGGTCCATGTTGGAACTCCTCTATTCTACCAGTGCCAGGGCCGGCGGACGCGACGTGGATCGATGAATCGTCGGCGGCTCGCTGCCCAACGACTTTCGTTCAACTCCCGATCTGGTGCTCACCGTGGGCCGGTTTGCCGACCCTCTCTTACAGGCGTCTGGGGATTTCTCGCTCGTACTCTGGGAAGTAGCGGCCAATGACGGAAAGATCAAAGGAACTCAGGATGGACTCCTTGGGTTCGTGCTCCAGAAGGAAGAGGAAGGACTTTTGCACCAATTCCGCCGGGCTGGCCTTGTCTCCGGCCAATCTCTTGTAATCGGCCTTGCGGAGCGTAACGTGGTGCTGGGTTTTGCTCTGCCCCTCCTTTACTACGACGTGAAGACTGTAGTAGTCGCCGTGGTCTGTGCTCTCTACCTCGATTTGGACCATGGTCTGGGAAAACCTCCTCTCGGGACTCTCGCCAGAGAGTATACCCAACACGAATCTCCTGGTCAAAGTGCTGGCAGTATAGTCACGTGGCATCGCTTTGACCAATGGGGAGGAAAGGCTATAATCGTGCCACAATCTCTCGTTTTTTCCAGAATCACTGAGGATGGCGACGCGCCACTTATGAGCCGGCAATGCGCCTTGGACGTAGCCAATTCGACCGCTCCGAGGTGCTCAGGTTGCTGGAAAGGGACTACCTGTCCTCGGATTGCCATCCGGGTGACCACATAGGGCTAGGGCGATCTATATTCTTTTTCCCAGCCAATGATGAAGACACCAGGAAGTGGATGAAATTTCCGCGACGGGAGGAAGGAAGATGGGAAATCTGGAAGTAGCAGAGATCCGAAACAGCCGCGACCGGGGGGAGATGGTCATGTTCCCATGGACGGTGTACCGGGGGGACAGGAACTGGGTGCCGCCGATCATCAAAGACCGAGCAAAGGTGCTGGATCCCGAAAGGAACCCCTTCTTTCAGCAGGCGGATGTGACGCTTTGGGCAGCCCGACGGGACGGTCGTTTGGTGGGCACCATTGCCGCTTTCATCAATCATCGTTTCAATGATTATCTCCAGCAAAAGGTAGGCTTTTTTGGTTTTTTCGAAGTGTTGCGCGACTATGAGGCGGCTGAAGCCCTGCTGACCGCAGGCAGAGATTGGCTGCGGGAGCGCGGCATGGCTGAGCTGCGCGGCCCCATCAACTTTCATCGCGATCGAGAGCGTGGCATACTTGTGGAGGGTGCGGACTGTCCGCCGCCGATGCTCTGTGGGCACACGCCGCCTTATTACAAGGACTTTGTGGAACGCTTTGGCATGGTCAAGTACGCTGACGACTTTGCCCGGCGGCTGTTGATCGCAGATGTCCTCGACCCGGATGGCAGTCTGCCGCCACGTGTAGTTCGCCTGAAGAAGGTAGCACAGCGGCGCGCACACCTGAAGATCCGCCATGCGCGGCTCGAAGACTGGGACAGTGAAGTGCAACGCGTGCGCGAGTTGTACGATGCGACCATCGGGCAACTGCCCGATCACATCCCCTGGGGCGATGAGGACCTGGCTGATTTTGCCGAGAAGCTGCGCCCCTTTGTCGATCCAGATCTCGTTCTATTCGGAGAGGTGGAAGGAAAGACGGTTGGCTGCGTGCTGGCTTTCCCCGATTTCAACCAGGTGCTGATCCACATGAATGGGCGGCTCGGTGGTTGGCGTAAGCTGCTCGCCTGGTGGTACATGAGGCGCATCGACGTGGTCAGTTTCAAGGTGGGGGGCGTGGTGGAGAAGTACCAGGGCCTTGGTCTCGAGGCGCTGTTCCTGCTGGAACTGGCCCAGGCTGCACTATCGAGAGGATACCGCTGGGTGGACATGTCCCTCCAGGCAGAGGACAACGAAAAGTTGACTACGCTGGTGAGCCATTTCCCCGTGGAAGACTATAAACGGTATCGGGTCTACAAACTGTCCCTGTGATCTGTCTGCTGTATGTTACGCGCTCTAGGGCACCTGCCGGAGTCGCGGGGTAGGAGTGCGTGAAGGCAGTGCTCCCACAAGGGCCGTACTCTTTGAGTGATGCGTGGAGGTGAACCATGCCAACCATCGGTGAAATAGCCCCGGATTTCGAGCTCTTCTCTGATGAGGGTGAGAAGGTCAAGCTCTCGGACTTTCGCGGGAAGCGGGTGATTCTCTATTTCTACCCCAAAGCAGGCACTTTGGGCTGAACGGCCCAAGCCCAGGGATTCCGTGATGAATCCGACAGAATAGCTGCTGCCAATGCTGTGGTGATCGGCGCAAGCCCCGATTCGCAGAAGAAACTGCGGGATTTCCGTCAGAAGAACGCGCTGCCATCTGTGCTACTCTCCAATCCGGATCACGCGGTTGCCGAGGAATACGGCGTACGGGGTGAGAAAAAGATGTACGGCAGGAGCTACATGGGCATCATCCGCAGCCACTTTGTGATCGATGAAGAGGGTCGCATCCTCGATGCCCGGATCAAGGTCAGCCCAACGAAGAGCGTGCGACTGGCTGTGCAAGCCGTGACCGGGAAGGCACATTGATAACAACGAGTTCGTAGTGGCGACTTTGGGCGCTCTTCCCGCGTCACCAACGACTAAAGTCGTCACTACGAAGCATGACAATGGGTGTGGCGGGCCACCAGGAATTCATTCTGTCGGGTGACCGACAGGAATCAGGTAGAGCGGTTCTTCCTTATCTGGCAGCCTTAGGGCGGCGGCGACTTGCTCGTCGTGAAAAGCGCCAATCACCACTGCGCCCAGGTCCAAGGCTACTGCCTGCAGGAGCAGGTTCTCCGCGGCATGCCCCGCTTCCAATTTGACGTAACGCTCTGCCCTGTCGCCGTATTTGCTCGTGGTGCGTTCGTAGATGGCGCTGATGACAAAGATGACGGGGGCCAGTGCCAGCGCTTGCTGGTGTAGACCAGCAGCCCACAGTGTTTCGCGTATGTCCTCCTGCATCGTTGTCTCCGCGCCGTGACCAGCCGGCAGGTAGTGGTACACGCGGTTTGCCGTGGCGGCGTATATCTCCAAGGGGTAGAGTGCGCCAGCAGAGGGGGCTGTGCGCCCGCCCCAATCGCGGGTCACACCTTGTGCGGCCCAGAAGAGCTGGGCAATGTCCTGCAAGTTCAGAGGCCTGTTACGGTAGTAGGCCCGCACCGAACGCCGTCGCGCTAACGCTTCTTCCAATGACATCGCGCCCTCGGTGCGTGGTGGGGGCAGGTCAATCTCTTTCGCTGCAAGAGCGATAATCCCGCCCGTTGCTGTGGGGTCTGGCATGGTGGAAGTTGGCTGCGGAGGCGTGCTGAGTGAGGGCGTCTGGTGCTGTCCACAGCCACCCAGTAATTCGCTGCCAGCCAGCGTCATGACCCCGGCCGCTGCCAGCCGGTGCAGAAACCGACGTCGTGATAGGGCTGTCTCCCTCCCGTGTCTCATCCGTTGCGAAGACTGCATAGGCCCTCCTACTGCTTCGTGCACCGAAGGTTGCCAAACCTCTTGGGCTCGATCATCACATCAAAGCGACTGCCTGAGTTTAGCAATCTCGTCGAGCCATCGCCTCCAGCGAGACCTTCGGCGGGACGAACTGTTGATGCAGTACCCTGTATCTGCCGGCAGTGATGAGGTGTGACCCAAAACGAAGCGCAGTAGGTTGGCGGATGGGCTGTTGGGCGCACGCAAGGTTGGCGGATGGGCTATTGGGCGCACACAAGGTTCGCCCCTACTGGTACTGGTACTTTTGCCGGTTCTCTAGATGTTCTTCGAAGGTCTCGGCAAAAGCGTGCGAACCGTCCCCTTTGGCGTGGAAGAAAAGGAATGTGGTGTCGGCAGGGTTCAGCACAGCTTCGATGGAGGCCAGGCCAGGGCTGCAGATTGGGCCTGGAGGCAAACCAGGATGGATGAAGGTGTTGAACGGTGAGTCAACGGTGCGCAGTTCGTCCAGCGATAGGTGGGGCCACCAGCGCTCTGTCTGCGGATCATAGCCCTTCGCGTACTGCACGGTGGGGTCAGCTTCGAGGTGCATGCCGCGTCGCAGGCGGTTGAGGTACACACTGGCGATGATTGGACGCTCCTCAGGGACGACTGCCTCACGCTCGACAATGGAGGCCAGGGCCAGCGCCTCGAACAAGTCCAGGCCTGCGGCGAGGGCCTGCTGGCGCATTTCGATGGTCACTCGCTGGTCAAAATTATGCAGCATGGTGTCAATCACAGCGGTGGTGCTGATATTTACGGCGAATTGGTAGGTATCCGGGAAAAGGAAACCCTCCAGAGTCTTGGGCGCATCGGCTGGCCGGTCGCGCAAGAAGTCGTAATGGAATGCGTCATCACGCACCAGGTGGATGAACTCCTCCTGATCCACCAAACCCTCGGTGGCCAGCAGGTGCGCGATTTCCTCAGCCCGAAGCCCTTCGCGGATGGTAACCGTCTTGGCGCGCAGCCGGCCGTGTTGTAGTTGGCTGATCACTTCGGGCATGGACATGTCTTGCCGCAGCGAATAGTCGCCGGCCTCGATCTGTGCATCTACGCCCCAGTATCGTAATACCAGCCGGAATAACTCTGCGTCCTGGATGATTCCCTGGCGTTCGAGGCGCATAGCGACTGTCGCTCCATTTTCGCCGGGCTGGATGGTGAAGGGAATTGGAGTGTCGTCCGTACTGGGTGGAGTGTCGATTTCTTGGCGACGGAAGTTGAGATAGGTGCCCAGTAGCGTCTTCTCCAGCGAGGAGAGATCCACTTGAGTACCGGGCTGCAAGGCAGTACCCCGCACTTCGCGGAGGAAGAACCAGGCGATGGTAGCTGCAGTACCCACGATCAGCACTACTCCGAGCAGGAAGAGCAAAATCCGTATCAAGGTGTGTCGGCTGCTTTCCAACTTGTTCCTCCTTAGTGACGGTTTCGCTGGGTCTCTGTCGCCGGAGACTGCGCGTTCAGGTAGCTCTGAAGGATCACCGCTGCTGCCGCGGCATCAATTCGCTCGCGCCGCACCCGCTTTCCTGCCTCGTGGAGCAAACGCTCTGCCTGCGCGGTCGATAGGCGCTCGTCCCACAGAATCACTGGTACTGGCAGACGCTTACGAATCTGTGATACGTACTTCTCAACGCGCTGTGCTTGAGGGCCGACCTTGCCATTCAGGCTGAGTGGGTAGCCGACGATGACTCGTTCTACCTGATGCTGGTGTACTAGTTCTTCGATTGCTGCCAGTTCGGCTTTGCGGCTGCTGCAACTCAGCACGGTGAGCGGGGTAGCAAGCCAGCCAGAGGGGTCGCTCAATGCAACTCCGATGCGCCGTTCTCCCAGATCCAAGCCTAGAATGCGCATGCCTTACTCCGTGGTGGCCTGTACCTGGATGCGCGCTGCCCACCAGGGCAAGCGCTTCAGGAAGCTGCCCGTCAAATCGATCTGGGGTTCAGAAGCGAGCTTGAACTGCCGCGACAGATACTCCTTGGCTGCTTCGATGGTCTTGCCAGCGATAGCGCTGCTGACTGCATTCGCGTCAACAGCCGGCGCGATGGCTGCCCGCACACTCATGCTGAATTGTGCCTGTTCTGGTGTGGCTTCGATCACCCCACCGCGCTCGAAGATGGCGCTGTCATCCAGCAGGCGGTAACCGGGCTTCATGCGCTGCTGCAGTAGAGTCAACAGCAATTCCTTTCCCTCATCTCCACTGACGGCCAGGCCGCTCACCTGTACCGTCATCTTCATTCCCAATTCGTCGGTGATGTCGTCGATCTTGTGGTCGAATTCCTCGGCCAGAACCTCGATAATGAGCGAGTCGGCGGGGATGAAATCATCCGCACCGAGGCCCGAGGTCAATTCGCTATAGGCTTCTTCTTGTAGGCGCTTTAGCAGCTTGGCCCGCAGGTTGACCTTGTCCACACCATCTACAGTAGAGAATCGCCGTACCGTTCCGCCGCTGGTGCGTACATTGTTCAGCACGTCTATCTGTGCCGCCAATTCTCCTTCTACCACATTGATCGTCAGTGGGGACACGTTGCCGCCGGGGCCTGGCTCTGCTGCCAGGATGCCCACGCGCACCGCGCCATATAACTCACCAGGCAACCAGGCGTCAGCCACAGTATAGAAACGCACCTTCTGGCCAAAGCTGGTGTGCACTACGGTGCCCTTGGTGATCGTCACCGGGATAGTGGTCTTGTTGGCAAAAACCACCGTGCCCGCTGCGTACCCATCGGGAACGTCGCGTTTATTGGTTGTGGCAATCGTGTCGAAACCCTCTCGTTGCACGTACACGGTGCGGGCGGGCACTTGAGCCAGGTTATAGTCGATCTCGGTGAGCCCTGCCACGCCTGTCATCTGCATTGCTGCCTCGACAGGCTCGCTGGCTGGTCTGAGCACAACCGTAGCACCTGGCATGATGAACAGCAGAACAAGAGCCAGAGCCGCGAAAACAACTGCCGCTACGAGCAGGCCGGCACCAGCACCGAAGAACCTCTTCAGACCTGGTTTGCTGGTCTTGGATCTAGAGGATGTACTGAACCACAGGCTGGGAGTGGGGCGTGGGGGTAGGCCTTTGCGACGGCGCCTTCTGCGATCCAGGACATGCAGGTTGGCCTTCTCCCCCGCCTCGATGGACGGCAGCAAGACAAAACCAGCCTCCTTGGCCAGGACGTGCGTGCCCCGGTCCTCAACCACCAGAGCGATGCGCAAGGCCAGGTTGTCCGCCCAACGGCGCAGCAACTTCAGGTTGACCTCGTTCTTCTCCAGCGCTTCGTTGCCTTTGGGCACAAAGAGCAGCACATCTCTGTCTGTGGCTTGCTGCAGCAAGTTCAGAATAATGGTGATATTCTCATCGCCGGTAAGTTCGATGATCTGCATCAGCTACCTACTGCTTCGTGCACCAAAGGTTACTAACCTCTTTGGCTCGATTGTCGCATGAAAACAACTGCCTGAGTTCAGCAATTGATGCAGTGTCCTGTAGCATCGGGGTGATTGGCCACGTCCTGCGCCTGGCCCGAGGCCTGGCTGTCCTGGGTGCGAGTGAGCATATCTTTGACGTGGCGCTGCGTCAGGTCCAGGGCTTCCTGTAACTTGCTGGCATCATGGCCACCGGCTTGAGCCATCGTCGGACGTCCGCCGCCGCCACCACCGATGACCTGTGCCAGTTGGCCTACCAGCTTGCCAGCGTGTAAGCCCCGCTTCACCAGATCAGGAGTCACAGCAGCCACCAGGGTTGGCTTCTTGGCGATCACTGCCGCCAACACGATTACTGCAGACCCCACTTGTTCGCGCAAGCGGTCGATCATCTCCCGCATACGCTTTACACTATCGGCATCTACCTGTGCGGCGAGCACTTGCACTCCGGAGATCTCTTCGACCTGGCTCAGTAGCTGCTCGGCGGTCTCACGGGCTGCCTGGCTGCGCAACTGATCGATCTGACGTTGCTGCTGCCTCAATTGTTCGGCGAGGTCTTCTACTTTCTGCCCCAAGTCACCCGGCTGGGCCTGCGCGGCAGCCGCTGCCTCGGCCAGGAAGTCGAGCTGCTGCTGTACGTATGCCTCTGCACCCCGTCCTGCTACCGCCTCGATGCGGCGCAGACCGGAGCCTATGCTGGACTCGCTGAGGATCTTGAAAAAGCCGATCTCGCCCGTGCTGCGCAGATGAGTGCCGCCGCACAGTTCGCGGCTGTACTCGTCGCCGACGTTGACCACACGCACCATATCGCCGTACTTTTCACCAAAGAGGGCGATAACCCCTCTCTCGCGCGCCTCACTGAAAGTCGTAACGCTTGCCGCCACCGGCATGTTTGCGCGGATCGCTGCATTGACCTCGCGCTCAATCTGTCGCAGTTCCTCTGCAGAGACTGGCTGCAGGTGGGTGAAGTCGAAGCGTAGACGGTCTGGCGCTACCAGCGAGCCAGCTTGGCGTGCATGATCGCCCAGGACTTGGCGCAGGGAGTAATGCAGCAGGTGAGTGGCGGTGTGGTTGCGGGCAATGTCCAAATGGCGCTCTTCATCTACCCGCGCTTCTACTCGCTCCCCCTTAACGATGGCCCCTTCAATGACCTGTCCATAGTGTACTGTCAACTCGGGCAGGGGATGGCGGGTGTTGTGTACGTCAACTCGGCCTCGTGGTCCCTCGATCGTGCCGGTATCGCCGATCTGCCCGCCGCTTTCGGCATAAAACGGCGTGCGGTCCAGTACGATCTGCACCTCCTGTCCGGGGCTGACTTTGTCCCGTACTTGACCATCCTGAACCAGTGCCAACACTTGGGCACGGCATGCAGTTGTCTCGTAGCCTACAAACGAGGTGGCCGGCAGATCCCGGTTGCGGTACAGCTCCTCCTCTTGTTCCATCTCAAAGTGCTGTGCAGCCCGTGCACGCTTCCGCTGGGCTTCCATCGCTGTCTGGAAGCCTGCCTCGTCTATGGATAGACCGTGCTCCTTGGCCACGTCACGGGTCAGAGCCAGCGGGAAGCCGTAGGTATCGTACAGGCGGAACGCTTGTTCTCCTGGTATCTCCGTCTGGCTCGCCTGCTTGACTTCAGCGATGACCTGATCGAGCAGGTTCAGCCCGGTATCCAGCGTCTGCAGGAAGCGCTCCTCTTCCTGGGTAGTGGCTTTGAGGATAAAGTCCCGTCGTTGGAGCAGCTCAGCGTAGGGCTCGCCCATGATGTCTATCACGACTTTCAACACTTCGGCCATGAAAGGTTTCTCAAAGCCGAGCATTTTGCCGTGGCGTGCGGCGCGGCGTAAGATCAGGCGCAGCACATAGCTGCGGCCCTCGTTGCCGGGCAGCATACCGTCAGCGAGCAGGAAGGCGATCGCCCGTGCATGGTCAGCAATCACGCGATAGGAAACGAGTTGCTTTTGACGCTGCGCATCGCTGTGGCCTAGCAACTGCTGTGTGCGCTGGACGATGGGCCAGAACAGGTCCGTCTCATAGTTGTCGCTCTTGCCCTGCATGATTGCAGTCAGGCGCTCCATGCCCAGGCCGGTGTCAATGCTGGGCTTGGGCAGTGGGCGTGTCGTGCCATCGGAGGTGGTCTCGAACTGCATGAATACCAGATTCCACAGTTCCCCCCACCGTTCACATTCGATGGCCAGGTTGCAGTCGGGGCGGCCGCAGGTACAATGCTCGGGACCACGGTCATAGATAATCTCTGAACAGGGACCGTTGGGCCCAGTGTCACCCATGGACCAGAAATTGTCTTTCTTGCCCAGTTTGGTGATACGGGGGCCCGGCACGCCGGTTACCTCTTGCCACAGGGAGAAAGCTTCGTTGTCATCCAGGTATATGGTGGGATACAGGCGCTGTGGATCCAGCCCCATGACCTCGGTGAGGAATTCCCAGGCGTAGGTGATGGCTTGGCGCTTGAAATAGTCGCCGAAGGAAAAGTTGCCCAGCATTTCGAAGAAGGTGTGGTGTCGAGGTGAGGGGCCTACATTCTCCAGGTCGTTGTGCTTGCCGCTCACGCGCATGCACTTTTGGGCCGTGGTGGCGCGGCTGTAGCCACGCTTCTCGGTACCCACAAAGACGTCCTTGAACTGCACCATGCCAGCGTTGGTGAAGAGCAGAGTGGGATCGTTCCCCGGGACAAGAGATGAGCTGGGGACGACCGTGTGGCCCCTGTCTCGGAAGTAATCAAGAAAAACCTGGCGGATCTCTGCGCCGGTTATCATCGCCATGCTCCTACGCTGCGCGGGGTCTGTCTTGGTGTGACAGACCCTCTTCTATATCCCAGCTCTCGGGTAAACAGGGGCGTTTGCGGTCACGGATCTCTTGCGCGTCGATTACCACGCGCTTTACGTCCTGGCGTGACGGAATCTCGTACATGATCTCTAACAGAGCTTCCTCGATGATGGTGCGCAGGCCGCGCGCGCCCATGCGACAGCGCAATGCCTCACGCGCTGTCTCCCGTAGCGCGTCCCCAGAGAAGACCAACTCCACGCCGTCGAGGGCGAAAAGCTTCTGGAACTGCTTGACGATGGCGTTCCTGGGCTGGGTTAGGATCTGGATCAGCAGCTCTTCGTCCAGTGGGTGCACGCTCACTACCACTGGCAAGCGGCCAACAAGCTCGGGGATGAACCCATATTCCAGCAAATCCTCGGAGTTGACGTGCTTCAGCAGTTCAGTCCTGGTTCTTTCTGCCTTCTCGCGGTGGGTGTGACTCTTGAAACCAAGTTTTTCGGTGCCCAGGCGGTTGGCTGTGATCTTCTCCAGCCCCTCGAAGGCTCCGCCGCAGATGAAGAGAATGTCTGTGGTGTCGAGCTGGATGAACTCCTGGTAGGGATGCTTCCGTCCGCCCTGGGGCGGCACATTAGCTACAGTGCCCTCCAGGATTTTCAGCAAGGCTTGTTGCACCCCTTCGCCAGATACATCTCTGGTGATGGAGGGGCTATCACCGCTCTTGCGCGCGATCTTGTCGATCTCATCGATGTAGATGATGCCTTTGGAAGCACGTCGCAGATTGCGACTGGCGGCCTGGATCAGGCGCAGCAGGATGTTCTCCACGTCTTCGCCTACATAGCCGGCCTCTGTCAATGTCGTGGCGTCAGCCAGCGCAAAGGGCACGTCCAGTATCCTGGCTAGCGTCTGCGCCAGCAACGTCTTGCCACAGCCTGTAGGCCCAATAAGCAGGATGTTGCTCTTTTGCAGGTCGATGTCATCCTGCTCTCTTCTGGCCCTGGTGCGCTTGTAGTGGTTATAGACCGCGACCGACAGCACCTTCTTGGCACGGTCCTGTCCTACGACGTACTCATTGAGTCGCTGGTAGATCTCCATGGGTGGAGGGATTCTCTGCCCCCCCGTATGCCGCAGTGGGCGGGTAGGTATCTCCTCCTGTTCCAGGATATCCTGACAGGTCTGCACGCACTCGTCGCAGATGTAGACATTGCCCGGGCCCTCGATCAACTTACGCACCTCGTACGCTGCCCGTTTGCAAAAGGAACAATGTTTGATGGTGGTTTCCCTGCGCATGGAGTTCTATTCCTTGGATTCGGGCTTGGTCAGCACCTCGTCCACGATTCCATAGTCCACGGCCGCTTGTGCGGTCATCCAGTAGTGGCGGTCCGTGGCCTGGACGATGCGCTCCATAGGCTGGCCAGTTTTCTCCGACAGGATGCGGTTGAGCCGCTCCCGCTCGCGGAGGATGCGCCGGGCTTCGATCTCGATGTCCACCGCCTGGCCCTGCACGCCGCCCCAGGGTTGGTGGATGTGTATCGTAGCATTGGGCAAGGCATAACGCCGGCCTTTGGTACCCGCACAGAGCAGGATGGTGCCCATGCTGGCGGTCATGCCTACAGCAATCGTAGACACCGGTGCACGAATCAATTGCATGGTGTCGTAAACGGCCAATCCAGCGCTGATGGCACCGCCCGGCGAGTTGATGTACAGAGAGATCTCCTTCTCTGGGTCTTCGTGCTCCAGGTACAACAGTTGGGCTACGACCAGATTGGCTATACTGCCCTCAATGGGTGTGCCCAGGAACACGATCCTCTGCTTCAGCAGAAGCGAGAAGATATCGTACCTTCTCTCTCCCCGGCCTGTGGTCTCAATGACCCACGGAATCACTGTATCGTGTATGTTATCGCTCACGTCGATTTCCTCCGCTGTTACGTGTCGTTCTGGTCTGCTTCTTCTTCTTCTACCTTGGCGTCGTTTGGCTTGCTCGCCGCTTCGGTCTCTTCTGGGCTGGGCTGTGCCTGTCCAGTAGTGATCGCCAGCAGGTAATCGAGAACCTTGTGGCTGTAGACGTCGTTGGTGATGGAGCGCAGTGCGTCTCCCTTCCTGAGAGCAGCTTTCACGGCATCTATGTGCTGTCCATCAAAAGACTGGGACAGGCGCTCAATTTCCTGGTCGATGTCCTTTTGCTCCACTTTGATGCCCTCGGCTTCAGCGAACTCGGCCAGCACCAGGGCGCGCTGCAATCTCACCTCGGCGCGAGGCCGCATCTCTTCACGAAATTGCGCCAGGGTCTTTTTTTCCATTTCCAGGTAGTGCTCCAGTGTGAACCCCTGTTGGCTCAAGCGGTTGGCAAGCGACGCGACCATTTGGTCGATTTCGTGCTCCACGGCGATGTTTGGGTATTCCAGGGTGGACTGCTCCACCAGCGCGTTCAAAGCCTCCTCGGTGGCTGCATCTTTCGCCTCGGTCTCTTTACGCTCCAGCAGCTTGATTTGGATATCAGCGCGCAGTTCATCCAGGGTCTCGTAGGGGCCCAGACTTTGTGCCAGTTCGTCATCCAGAGCCGGCAGTTCTTTCTCTTTGACTGCTTTCAACGATACCTGGAAATGCGCGCGCTTACCAGCCAGGTCTGGATCGCGGAAGTCCGCCGGGTACTGTACATCGAACTCCTTGCCCTCGCCTGGTTTGATCCCTATCAAGTTCTGGCCAAACTCAGGCGGCGTCATCTCTTCAGTAACCTGTAAGGTCAGGTCCTTTTCCTCGATCTCTTGCTCATCGTCTGTTGTGCCCGCAGCATCGACCACAACCTGATCGCCCATTTTCACGGCGCGCTCCGCAGGTACCCACAGGGCGTGCTCGTCTTGCATCTGGGCCAAGATCTGCTGGCCCTCCTCATCAGTGACCGTTGCTTCCGCTTGCTGCACCAGTATTCCGCGGTAGTTGCCCAGTGTGACCTCGGGTTGTGCCGGAACAGTGAACTTGAGGATCAGAGGTTCCAACTGCACAGTTTCGAACCTGGCCTGGGTGTAGGGCTCGATCTGCGCTTCTTGCAGTGCCTCCTGGTAGAGTTGGTTGCCAATCTTGTCCAGCATCGCATCATAGATGGCTTCTTTGCCATAGACACGTTCGACCAGATCGTAAGGCGCTTTGCCTGGCCGAAAACCAGATAGTGGACGGCGTGTATTGAGGTGTCGCGCTGCCTGGCGCAGCGGATTGACCAGACGCTCCGGCTCTACATCAAGGTTGAGTACATACTCACATGGACCGGTTTTTTCTGTACTGACTTTCAAATGATTCTTCCTCGCTTCCATTACGATGTGCTGGGTAGCGCCAGACTGCTTGGCAGTACCCAGTCAACACAGAGAATGCTGGTTCCGGCGAACCAGCATTCGAGAGGTCAAGAGCGGAAGACGGGATTCGAACCCGTGACCCTCTCCTTGGCAAGGAGATACTCTACCACTGAGCCACTTCCGCTTGCAGGGTGAGACTATGGGGAAGGAGAGACTCGAACTCTCATGGATTGCTCCACGTGATCCTAAATCACGCTCGTCTGCCAGTTTCGACACTTCCCCTACTGTCTGCTCCCTATTCTATGCAATTTCGACTAGAAGTCAAGTACTGCCGCCTCGGAGAGTTGCGTTATGTGGGGCAAGCTACTGATGATCGAGTTCCCAGGCTTCCTTTTCGGGGCCGCGACCAACCATGGGCTGCTCACACATCTGCTAAAATGCGCCCTGACGAAGGGGACAGTCTGGTGGTTTCGCCGCCTATTCTGCCGCGCTACAGGATCGGTGACGTGATCCTCGCTTTCGATGCCTCCTGCTTCCGCCGCGTCGGTCACGACAAGCCATTCAGCCCTGCGCCTATGGCTGGGATCGCCTGGTGGCTTTGTCGGCAAGGCTGGATTCGGCGGTGCCTCGCACCACGAGTCGGTCTAGCTAGAAACGCCCCCGCAGTAATCCACTGATGAGGATGGCGATCCCCATGGCGATCACGACCACTCCAAAGGTCACGTTCCAGCCAATGATGCCGCTCAAGCCCATGGCCAGCATGATGAAGGCGAACACCAGCGTGCCGGCAACCGGTCGGCGGAAGGCTGGAACCAGCAGGCGCACAGCAACCTCAAACAAGAGGATCACTCCGACGGCAAGGAATATGACGTTCCAGGTGCCGCCAAATCGTCCCCAGTCAGCGAGGCCCAAAGTAGACTCAGCCAGGAAGATCAGTCCGGCCGCGATGAGGATCAGGGCCCAGATGACGCCGCCGAGCGGGTCACTCCAACCCCGGCCCTTTTCTTCTTTCTCGTGCTGTTTCTCGTCTTCCCAACCGCCGAACTTTTCTTCCTCTTCGTCCCTCTCCCGTCTGTGCTCCCAGCTCTCTTTGGGAGGTGCCTCGGGCAACTCCTCAAGGGGTTCTTCCGTTCGCAGTTCCTCTTCGGACATGGTTCTGCTCCTTTCTGCGGCCAGACAAGCAAAGGATTCTACAGGATTATAGTGCAAGGCTCTGGCTGGTGCAAAATGCCTTCCTGACAGCGAATGTTTGACTTTTGCGTCTTGCTATGCTATAGATACGCACCACAGGAAACGTGGGACACCATCTCACGTACTCTTCAGGAGGTCATAATGCACGCTAACCTGCTGATCGAAAACGCGACCATCGTTACCATGAATCCCCGGCGCGACATCCTCACAAATGCCAGCCTGGCCATTGCCGGTGAGCGCATTGCAGATATCGGCTCACCCACCGCGATGCGCGAGCGGTACTCCAATGCCGAGCGTATCGATGGCCAGGGCAAAGTCGTCCTGCCCGGCCTGGTCAATTGCCATACCCATCTGGCCATGAGCGTGCAGAAGGGCATTACGATGGCTGTGCCGGATGGTCTGTACCGCGTGATGTGGCCGGTGGAAAGGTCACTCACGCCCGAAGACTGCTACGTGGGGGCGCTGGCCGGGGCAGCCGAGGCGCTCAAAGGCGGCACGACCTGTGCGGTGGATCACTATTTCTACATGGAGGAGGTCGCCAAGGCGACAACCCAACTTGGCCTGCGCGGAGTTCTCGGGCACACCATCATGAGCCGCCTTGGTCCCATCGTCGGGGAGCAGGAACTCGAAGAGGGAATAGACTTTGTGCGACGGTGGAAGGGCCGCCACCCGCTGGTTATACCCTGGCTCGCTCCGCATGCCACCGACACGGTGAAGAAGGACTGGCTGCTAAAGCTACGCCAGGTTGCTTCGGATGAGGGTGTGGGTCTACATCTGCACGTTGCCCAGAGTTCGAAAGAGCGCAAGTATGTGGGGGAACAGTTCGGCATGGGCTGTGTGGAGTATCTCAACGATATCGGCTTCTTGGGTGCCGATGTCTTGGCAGCGCACTGTATCTTTATCGATGACCACGAAATGGACCTTCTCGTCGAATCTGGCACCCATCCCCTGTACTGCCCCATGGGGCACGCGCTACATGGCAGGCCGCAGCGGGCCTGGGAGTTGATGCAGCGTGGGGCCAAGGTGCTCATTGCCACCGACTGTGTATGCTCCAACAACGTGATGGACCTGGTCGGAGAGCTGCACATCGCCGGGGCATCGCAGAAGCAACTGACTGGGGATCTGCGAGCGATGCCAGCGCTCAAGATCCTGGAGGCAGTGACGGTAGACGCTGCCGAGGCCATCGGCATGGGCGGCAAACTGGGCTCCATTGCCCCGGGCTTTCTGGCGGATCTGGTTGTCCTCGATTTTGAAGGCCTGCACACCGCGCCCAACTACTCGCTGCTGGACAACATCATTTACTGCTGTACCGGTCGTGACGTGGACACTGTCATCGTCAACGGGCAAGTGGTGGTGCGGGGCGGCAAGCTGACCACCGCGGATGAGGCCGAACTGGTCGCGCGGGTGGAGAAGACGGGCCGCGCGCTCATGCGCCGCGCCCTGGGCAAGGAGGACGACCTGGCGTGGTTGTGGCGTTCCAGTTTTGGCAAGGAACTGTAGGCCCGCTGCTGGCTCTCTCTCTGACGGTTGTGAAAGGAGAAACATGACCTCGTCCAATCCAGGCTTCTCTGCGTCGCCAGAGGATTGGCCCGATCTGGGGCCAGGTAATATGTCGCCACGTGAGCGCGTGTATACGGCGCTCTCACATCGCGAGCCGGACCGCGTCCCTGCTGATCTGTGGGCCGTTCCTGAGGTGAGGGAACGCTTGCAGCATTACTTCGGTGGCGTGTCCTGGGAGAAAGTGCTGCAGTGCCTGCAGGTAGACGTGCGCTGGGTGGCACCTGACTACGTGGGGCCGCAGCGCACGCTGCCTGGAGGGATCACCGTGGCTCCATATGGCTCCTGGCGCAAGACGCAACAGCACGGCTTTGGCAGCTACGAGGAGTATGCAGGGTATCCTCTGGCCGATGCGCGGTCTGCCGCTGATGTACACGGCTGGGATTGGCCGCGCACCGAGTACTGGGACACGAGCACCATCCCGGACAAGCTGGCGGAGCTGGATACCGAGGGCGATTACTTCATCTGCTACGACCTGGGCGGGATCTTTGAACGCTCCTGGGGCCTGCAGGGCCTGGAACGCTTTCTGATAGATCTCGTCGAAAACCCTGGGGTTCCTTGTGCGATCATGGATCACATGACCGATCTGTACATCGACAACGTCACACGGGTGCTGAAAGCCGGTGCAGGGCGCATCGACATAGTTTATACCTGGGATGACCTGGCCCACCAGCACGGCCTGATCATGTCGCCCGCCATGTGGCGCAAGTACATCGTGCCGCGCCACCAGCGCCTGAACGTTGTCATTCGCGCCTTTGACGTGAAGCTGATGTATCACTCCTGCGGGGCGATCTACCCGCTTATCGGTGACCTGGTTCGAGACCTGGGCATTGACGTGCTGCAATCGCTGCAGCCGCGGGCGGCGGACATGGATATGCAGCGTATCAAGGAGGAGTTTGGGCGGCGCCTTGCCTTCCACGGCGGCGTGGACATTCAGCGCACGTTGCCGCACGGCACCCCGGAGGAGGTCAGCGCTGAGGTTCATGAGCGCTGCACCGTGCTCGGGCGCGGCGGTGGCTACATCCTGGCGGCAGCTCACTACATACAGAACGATACGCCCATGGAGAACATCCTGGCTATGTACCGGACGCCTCGGGAGACGACGTAGACTCGGAAGAAGGCCGTCAGAACCGCGAGGACACGCCTTTTCTCCGCAGCAATCCTCCAGCGTCTCGAGCCCCTGCAAGCACTTGCGTAGCCTATGTGGCTGCCGGTTCAGCCAGCCGCCGTGCCCCAGCCCGGCCTACCCAAATGGGGTTGCTCAGTGCCTGCACAGTAGTCCAGTCCCGCCATTGGATGAAGCGATAGGTCTTGCTGCGTTTTATCGTGTGCAGCTCGAGTCGATAGTACGTTGGCTGTTTCGGCTCATCAACGAAGGTCAGGATCTGCCAGACAGGTCCAGGGTCCCTGGCGGTCAGCGTGTCGAAGGGATAGCCGTCTCTCAGGACAAAGAGGCGCAGTGGCTGCTCGCTCTTGATCTGCACTTTGAACGTGATCGGGCCCTGGCCCAACGGCAACGATTCCCACATGGCGGCCTGGTGGCCAGCGCTGTTGACGGCAGTGAAGCGCAGTTCTGGACCGCGACTGGCATAGACTCTGCCTCGGCGCAGCCCTTCGATGATACCCTGCTCGCTCAGTTCTGATGCGTGCACCCACGTCACCACCTGCCCCAGTCTGTGGATGCCCTGCAAGGGGTGGTGGGTATCAACGCCGCCTACTCCCACGAGACGTCGCCCGACACGCAGGTGGTGATCCCATAGAGGAGGCTGGAAGTTGTTATTCGGGCCTTCCAGATTGTGATAGATCTCCAGCAAGTCAGCCTTGCACCAATCGAAATCGTAGGCACGCCAGCCCAGGGAACCGCTGAAAGCGTGGTTGATGCAGAAGAGGCCGCTTTGCGCATGGACCGTATCCGCCGCCTGGTTCATGTCCCAGCCTGGCCGGTCGACGTACACATCGACCCACTTGTGGATGCCGTGCAGGTTGGCGTGACCGTGGTGGCTGGTGATCTCGCACGACCGCAGCAGTGCCAGGCGTTCATTGACCAGCGGGGCAAGCTTGCGCCACTGGCTGATGGTAAAGTGCTCGCTCATCGCCAAAAAGTCCAGACCGACGTCCCTGGCTGCCTGAACAACGTCCTCCACCTGCAGTTGCCCATCGCTTTCGGTGGAGTGGGCGTGCAGTTCGCCCTTGTACCATCCGGCCTCAGGTTTGACGACGTGGTCGGCCGGGTAGTTGACCGGTATCGGTTCAGGCACTGGCCCGAAGTCGGCATAGACCTCCAGACGGTAGTCGGTTTCTTCGCCCAACGCTTCGATGTCAAGCTGAGCCCACCATTCGCCAGCAGGCAGGGGGCCGGCTATGCCGCCTTCACTGGCATCATCCGGTGCCACCCACAACTCCAAAACAACGTCCCCCTTCGCTCCCGGGTTCATGCGGTTGCCCCGGAAGCTGTTTGGATCATGAAGGGAGATGAAGAGTTGGGCAAGCGTTTCCTTGTGGAAAGAGAACGTCAGCCCGATTCTGCTCGCGTCCTCAGGCACCTGAAAAGGGTGGTCAATGTAGTGAATCCGGGGGAGCGGCGTGAGATGCCGCTCGACTTGGAGCAGCATGCGGCGTTCATCGGCTCTGTGTGTAGGAGCATTCATGGCTGGCCTCCAGCGTGTCTGCAGAGTACTGCGTGAATGGCAAAACTCAAATGGCCCTTCTCATACGTTGATTCGGTGGGATACGTCTAGCCATCGGTGCGCGAAGCAGTAGGTTGAAAGAGGAGTGTGGGAAAGTGCCGTGATGCCTCATATGCAGGGCATGCTCTACCGCCATCGGGTGACGAATCGCCCGCCTAGGTGCTCAGAGTCGGTTGGATCGCTCCCGGTGAAGAAGGTGCGCATGCTCGGCACGGCTGAGAGCACAAACATCAGCAGGACGATGATGTCGATGAGCGGCCTGGAGATCGACGTGAACCAGGAGAGGTTCATTGTGCCTGATTCCAGCCCACCGTAGATCAGGGCCACGATCATCGAGCCGATGAAGGTCTGCGCGCCGATCAGGGAGATCACCAGGCCCTTCTCGCCTACGACCAGGGTGCCCATCCGGTAGCCGTGCCACACGCCGAGCACTTCGGTAGCACCTGCCAGTGCGGCAATGGCCCCGCTGAACATCAGGCCCAGATAGAAACCCCGGCCGGCGCGGATGCCCGCAAACTCGGCGAAAGTGTAGTTGGCTTTGGTCATACGGATCTCGAATCCAAGCGTGGTGCGCCGCAGCCACCAGGACAGGAAGAACGCCACGGCGATGGCGAGGAAGATGCTGGTGTTGGCCTTGGTACCTGCACCAAGCCCGCCGTTTGTGAGCTGGACAAAGTGGGTGAACTGCGCCGACTCTGGAATGCCCCTGGACGCTCGCCGCCGAGCGAGCCTAAGCAGCGGGACGCCGTTGACCACAGCGCTCAGCAAGTGCGGCATCAGCAGGTGGCAATCATCCCTGTGATCACCTCATTGATGCCTGATACTCTCTTGAAGAACGCGGGTACGAAGCCGGCAGCAGCCCCTCCTGCTGCACAGAACAGGAGGACCAGTGGCAGGTGAACAGGTTTGGGCAGTCCAGCCAGTGCGGCGGCGGCCATCGATGCGACGGTACTGCCAACCATGAACTGGCCAGCCATGCCCATGTTGATGGCACCGGCTCGAAAGGCCATCGTGGCCGCTGCCGCGGTCAGGATCAGCGGAGTGCCACGCTGAATGGCGATCATGAAACCGCGCCGCGTAAAGAAACCCTCCTGGATCAGCCGCGTGTAGACGCGAATGGGGTTCTCGCCCACCCAGATCACGGCAAGGCTCCCCAGCAGGATGCTCAGGATGACCCAGGGCAGCATTGTGCGCAAGTGGCTCTTGAACTGCTGGAATCGTGTTGGAACTGTGAAGGTCAACGTTGTCTCCTTAGCAGCCGGCCGTTGACAGCATCCAGGAGAAGCTGCTCGAAGCGTTCCTGGGCAATCCTCTTGCACACCCGCACGCGCACGCCGTCCGGATGATCGAACGTCCGCCCGCTCTGCGGCCCTTCTTCCTCGAGCACTTTCAAGGTGCGCTGTTCGAAAGAACCCAGGCTGTCATCGATGCCTATAGCGACGGTCATCGGGTCCCACAAGTAAAAGTCCCGGGCAGAGGCCAGGCTGTGCAGGCGGCTGAGTACCTTGTAGGCGAACTCGGCTGCCGGAGTAGTGCGGTCTGCATGGAGACGCTCACGGAAGGCGTCGGTCACAGGAATGAGGTTGGTAGCATCTAGGGGGACGAGAGTGATCGGCGCTCCCGAGCGAAAGACCACCGACGCGGCGTGAGGATCGGTGTAGATGTTCCATTCGGCCACCGCGTTGGCATGTTTGGGCACGATCTCCTGGATGTTGCCTGCGACATCTATGGCTCCCCCCATGATGCAGATCATCTCCAGGTTGTCGACTAACGTGGGGTGTGCCAGCAGGGCCTCAGCAGTGTTGGTCAGCCCTCCCACGGCCACCAGCGTCACCTTCTGTGGCGAACTCAGGATGGTGGATGCGAGCAGGTCGACCGCATTCTGTCTCAACAGTGGGCGCGGACTCGGCGGAGGACGCATGAACATCATGCGGTCGATGACCCAGCGCATCAACAGTGGAAAGCGGTGGCCGCCACCCAGTGGGGTTTCTCGACCGCCAGTTATGAGCACGTCAGGCCTGCTGGTCAGGGCGGCCAGGCGGTGGGCATTGCGCACGCCGCTGTTGCTGTGTGACTCGCCAGTGCCAGCGATGGTGATGGCCTTGACGTCCACGTCCCCTCGCTGCAGCAGGAAGAGGACGGCCAGCCAACTGTCGGGAGACATGTCTGTGTCCAGGATCACAGGCTTTGCCGTGCCGGGCACAATGACTTCTGTGCTTGCGGGTGGTGTGTCTGAACCGCTCTTTTTCATGTCATATCCTCTCTTGAGACCAGAGCACACCAAGCTCCGGGTGAAGCGTGGAGCACCGCGGTGCATTCTGGGGCAAGCGTCCTCGGTTGTCGCCGGAGCTGCGCGCGTCGACGTGCGCGCCGGGAACTAGTCGGCCATGAGTTTATCTACGTCGTCTCGGTAGGGCATCGCCGACGCTGTCCCAATCTTGGTCACCTGCAGGGCGGCTGCGGCGTTGGCCAAAGCGACAGCTTGCGCGAGTTCCATGCCCTCGGCCAGCGCAACTGCCAGCGCGCCGCTGAACGCATCCCCCGCTCCGGTGGTATCGACCACGTCTACCTGCAGGCCTGGCACGTGCTCAACGCCGGCTGGCGTGACTACCAACGCGCCCTGGGCGCCCAGTGTGACCACCACCGCGCCGACGCCCCTGTCCAGGAGCTGTCGTGCTGCGATCTGTGCTTCTTTCAGATCGGTGACTGGCAAGCCGGAAACGATTTGCGTCTCCGTCTCGTTGGGGGTCAAGACGTCAACCATCCCCAGCAGTTCTCCACTCAGCTCGCGACCCGGTGCCGGGTTGAGCAGCACCTTGACTCCGCTCTCACGGGCCATCTGAATGGCACGAGCCACCGTTTCCTGCGGAATCTCCAATTGCACCAACAGGACATCAGCTTGGCGGATGGCTTCCTCGGCTTTGTCGACGTCCTCCGGGCTGAGCAGATTATTGGCTCCCGCGGCCACCACAATCATGTTCTCGCCTTGCGCATCCAGCATGATCAGTGCTGCGCCAGTGTGCGTCTCCGCGGATCGGAAAATGAAGCCTGGCCGGATTCCCTCCTTGATCATGTTCGCCTCGGCCTGGTCACCGAAGATGTCCTGACCCAGCTTGACCACCATAGTCACGTCGGCGCCCAATCTGGCAGCGGCGACGGCCTGGTTGGCTCCTTTGCCTCCCGGGCCCATGTGGAATGGCCCTCCCAGGATCGTTTCACCCGGAACGGGCATGCGCGGTGTGCGGGAGACGAGGTCGGTGTTGAAACTGCCGACGACTGTCACTCTCGGTCGCTTATTCATCGTTTCCTCCTCGATATCAGCAAGATCCTCAAAAGTCAGTTTGTGAACTCGAATGCGGGGATGATTGTCTGGCGCTCTACATCCACCAGCCCGACGTCGGTCGGACGGAAGCTCGGTACCACGGGCAGAGGCAGCGAGGTGACCAGGCCGATGGGATTCTCCGTGACGCCCAGGCCAGCCGCTGCTTCGATGAAGGCTTGAAAGTCCTGCGCCAATTCGGGAACGGGGCGCTGGGCCAATATGCCGGCCACCGGCAGTGCCGCCAGGGCAAGCACGTGCCCGTCGGATACGGCCACGTAGCCCCCACCCACCTCGATCAACGTGCGTGCCGCCAGAGCCATGTCCGATGCGCTCCTGCCGACGATGACCAGGTTGTGGCAGTCATGAGCGTACGTTGTCGCCAGTGCGCCAGACCGCAGCCCGGTTCCGGAGATCAGCACTGCATTGCGGTTGTCATTGTGGCCGTGCCGGTGCCAGACCGTTGCCAAAGCCAGGTCGGGGTCTTGCTCCCATGAGAGCATGCCACCGCTGAGTGGTAGCAGGCGACTCTCCAGGCCACGCCCTCGCTGTGTGAGAATACTTGCCAGGACTTGATGTCCTGTGCCCCGTACCGCAAAGCCATCTGCGGTGGGCGGAGCCAGATGGATCGACGCTAGTGTTGCCTCTGGGGGTGGGCACTGGGATTCGGCAGGCTGAATCATTGCGCCGTACTGCGCCACGATGGTTCCCGCTGTGATGGTCATGTGCACTTTGAAGGAGCGCAGATCGCTCAGCACCAGCAAATCCGCTGTGCGACCGGGTGCCACGGCCCCCAGATCGTAGCGACGCAGGCGCCGAGCGGGGATGAGTGTGGCTGCGCGTAGCGCATCAACAGGGCTCATCCCCAGGGCGATGGCTTTGCGTACGCCCCGATCGAGGTGCCCTTCCTGGACTAATTCGTGTGGGGGAATATCGTCTGTGACAAACACAATCTCTTCCAGGTGTCCCCGCTGGCGCCAGCTTGCCACGGCCTCGGCTACGTTGTCCCGGTGCATGGAGCAGCAGATCTCCACGGTCATGCCCAGCCGGCTGCGTGCCAGGATGCCCTCTGGTGTCAAACGCTCGTGGTCGGAATCGATCCCGGCAGCCAGGTAGGTGTTCAGTTCTCGGCCTCCGAGCCCGCGGATGTGCCCGGTGAGGATTACGCCGCGTTGCCGGCCCACCTTTACGATTTCGCTGATGCGCGGCGACTGGCGGATCACGCCCCAGTAGTCCATCACCTCGGCCAATCCGATGGTATCGGGGTCGTCCAGCAAGGCCTCCACCTCCTCTGCGGTGAAACAGGCCCCCGAGGTCTCCAGCTCAGGAACGGCAGGCACACAAGTGGGAACGAGTGTGAGCACGCGCAGTGGCAGCCTCCGTGAGGCGCGCCGCATATAATCCACGCCTTCGATGCCCAGGACATTTGCCATCTCGTGCGGATCCTGCGCCACCGTCGTGCCGCCGTGCGGCAGCACCGCGTTGGCGAAATGCTCCGGCGTGACGTGGGTGCTCTCGATGTGCATGTGGCTGTCGATCAGCCCCGGTGCCACCCACATCCCGGTGGCATCCACCACCTGGCGCCCTTCGCAGCGCCCGTCGTCGGGATCGGTGACGTAAGCGATGGTGTCCTCACAGATGCCGATCGTGGCCGGATGCACGTCGCGCGTCAGGACGTTGACCAGCGTCGCATTGCGAATCACCAGGTCAGCGAGCTCGTCACCCTTGGCCACTCGAAGCAGCCTGCTGTAGTCTGCCATGTGTGCCTACTCCTCATCCGCCCAGATGGGCAGGACGACTTGACGATCCACGTCCACCAGCCCCATGTCCGTTACGCTGTAGTGGGGGATGACCGGCAAGGCCAGGCCCAGGATGGCTTTGAGGGGCTGATCAATGGCCAAGCCTAGGCCTTGCAGTGCCCGGTTGAGCTTTTGCATGATGGGTACAAGGTCCGCCAGGGGGAGTGGGCTCATCAGCCCGGCGATGGGCAGCGGCAGCAGCGCCAACACCTGGCCGTTGTGCGTGCAGCAGATGCCTCCGCCGCAGCTCACCAGTTCGCTGGCAGCCACGAAAATGTCTTCCGCGTTCCTCCCCACGACCAGGAGATTGTGCGAGTCGTGCGCAACCGTGCTCGCGACAGCGCCCTTGCGCAGCCCAATACCTCGTACCAGCGACAGGCCACGGTTCTTTGTGCGACCGTGGCGTTCGAGGACCGCAACAAGACACAGCTCCTCGGCGCCAGAGAAATCCACAGTGCTGTCGTGGACAGGCAGTTCGACAATGTCCAGGCCCCTCAGGCCGCCTGGCTCCATGGTCATCACTCTTAGCTGCTCTGTCCGGCGCCCTGGCCTGACACGTATCAGGAAGTCTTCGCGCACAGGCGGGTGGGATAGGTGAACGGTGTTCTCCTGTTCCAACTCGGAGCAGGCCGTGGGCAGGTCGATGAGCATCTTCCCACCACGGGCGATGAGCTCACCCGCTACGAAGACTTCATCGACCTCAAATGCCTCCAGGTCTTTGACCAGAAGGATATCCGCCTGCTTGCCCGGAGCGATGGCTCCCAAGTCGTGGAGGCGATGCCGCAGTGCATTGTTCAGTGTCCCGGCGCGCACTGCATCGATGGGTGGCAACCCCGCATCAACTGCGTGGCGTACCGCGTTGTCCAGGTGCCCGAAATGCAGTAGGTCTTCCGGCCAGATGTCATCTGTGCACAGGACGACATTAGGAGGCACGCTGCCCAGTGTTTGTACGATGTCACCTACTGCTGAGATGCTCTCCGAGAAGCTGGATACCTTGGCCTCAACGGTCATTCCTGTCCGCAGCTTCTCCAGTAGTTCGTCACGGTTGCTCGTTTCGGGATCGGACAAGGGGCCAGCCATCATGTAGGCAGCCAGCTCGCGTCCGCGCAGGCCAGGGCAGTGGCCGCTGATAACGGCTCCTCTCTCGAGGGCGACGTTGAGGATGCAGCGCATACGCTGCGATTGCTGGACGACTCCCACATAGTCCATGACCTCAGCAAGACCGATGACCCGGTCCCAGGCAAGCATCTCGGCTACCTCTGTCGCCCCGAACTCTGCCCCTGCTGTCTCTAGGCCGGGCACTGCGGGTACGCAGGAAGGCACCTGAACATAGACGCGCAGTGGCAAATCGGCGGTTGCGTCCAGCATGTAGCGCACACCGCGCAGGCCCAGGACGTTGCCAATCTCATGAGGGTCAGCCACGACAGTGGTCGTGCCGTGCGGCAAAACGGCTGCCGCGAACCGGGGTGGGCTCATCATACTGCTTTCGATGTGCATGTGACAGTCAATCAGGCCAGGCACAGCGAGCTTGCCCCGGGCAGAGAAGCGTTGGGCCGGTTCAGGACCGGACCAGGCATCCGGGCTTGCATAGGCGACATAACCACCGGAGATGCCAATCTCTGCGGGATAGACCTCCCGCGTGTAGACGTTGACGAGGTTGACGCCCTGAATCAGGAGATCCAGGGGGCGATCCCCTCGAGCGGCTTCAACGCGTTGGGTTCTAGCTTCAGTTGCCATGTTGCACTTGCTTTCTGAGACGTGCCGTGCGTGGGCCTTGGTCCAAGCCTTGCTCGTCTGTTCACACGTGCTACGTGTGAACGGCCTTCTTGCCCTCTACGGGCCGTACCTTGCAGGCACGCGCACAGAGGTGGGTGAGGACTCCGGTCACTATAGCAGCCGCGGAGGACAGGTAGAATGGCAGCACATAATCAGACCGGGCCAGGAGCGATCCCGTGACACGAGCCGCCAGCCCCATGCCCAGCCAGAAGGTAATCTCGAGCCAGGCCGATGTGGCAGCCTTTGCCCGTGGAGCTGCTGCTTCCATGACGAATACGAACCAGATCGACTGGGACATCATGAACAGAGCCCTGTAGGCCCAATAGGCGCCTGTTCCCAGGTACGGGTCGGCAGTTAGGGCCATGAGCAACGTGGCAACGGGAACCAGAAAGCGCGCTGCTCGGACTGTGCCGATGTTGCCTCGGCGTTTAGCAATCGCTGGTCCAAGGGCTGTAGCAATCATCGTCGGCACGACCGCAAGTGCCGCTACTGTGCCAAAGAACTCACGGCTTGTCCCCAGCCGGTAGATGTAGAAGACGTTCATGAATGGGGCGATCAGGCCCATGGTCAGGCCGATGAACAACTCAACGGTTGCTGTCTGCACGGTGAAGCGGTCGATGCCCCAGAGATAAGGGTGGAGACTGATCTTTTTCCTCTGCTGCGGCTTCTCGTCCCGTATCATCAAAGCGGGGATCACCGCTAGCAAGGTGAGCACTCCAGCAAAGTACAAGGTGTAGCGGTAGCTGGTGGTCAAATCAGGCGTGATCCGGGATAGCCAGTTGGGCATATAGCCAGCGAAGAGAGAGCCGATGGAGAATGAGACGGCGCCTAACACGGTGCTGAAACTAAACACGTGGGGGCGTCTGGAGTCGTCAGCGTTTGCTGCCAGAAATGGCAGCCGCACTACAAAGTCCCCCGAGAAGGCCAGACCTGCCATGAACGCGCCCGCGACGATGATGCTGAGGTTGGGCGTAGCAACCTGAGCCAGTAGGGACAGGCCTGCCAGTCCATAGATCGCGGCAAAGGCCTTCCGGTAGCCGAAGAGCTCACCGAGGAAACCCACGGGGATCGAGGCCAGTGCATGGGCAAAAGGTCCCGCGCTCAGGATCCCTCCGAGGACGTAAGGCTCGATCCCCAGTGACAGGATGTAGAGATTGAAATCCACGGTGAAGATACCCTGAGCAATCCAACTAAGCACGGAGGCAAGGAGCAAGAGGCGAACGTTTCGATTGAACTTGCGCGCTTCTCCCAGATAGGAAATGGCTGCTCGACCAAGCCTGCTAGCGAGTCCCACGCCCCTCAGCCTCCAGTTCCTGTTCCCACGCCTTGAGTTGCTGCACAAGGTCATCAAAGTCATCAAAGATCTTGCCACACTCTTCGATGACGCCCAGCACAAACAGGTTGATGCCATAGCCACGGCCCGCTCTGCGCAAGCCCCGGAAATCGGTCATCAAGGCAGCGATGCCTTTCTTGGTGGGATCGTTGCGCATCAACCCATAGAAGATACCGATCTCGCAAGCCGTGCCGTCGTCCACCTGCGTGCCGTCTAGCAAGGCGACCACTGCGTTGGCGCTGGCCACCCCGTCCATGTCCTTGTCAAAGATCACCTCTGGTGTCACCGGCGGCAGGCCCAGTTCCTCGCGCTTCACCTTTCGCTTGCGTATCAGTCCCACCACCAGCTCCGTCGCAGAGTGTTGCTCCAGGGCCTCCCGGGTGAGCAGCCCCTTTTCTACCAATGATTCCACCATCTCAGGCGTCACCTGAGGCTTGAAACTCTCGTGCGGCACGAAGGGGGTGATGTTATTGTCCCGCAGGATTTGGGCGTGCCTCGAGATGAACTCCTGTACGTAGGGCGTGAACAGGGGGCCGGCGAAGTAGATCTTCATGTCGCGCCTCCCCTGCCTTCCAGCTCTGCTTGCCAGGCCACGATTTGAGCGACGGCGTTCTCCAAGGAGTGACAAATGGTGCCCACCTTGAGCAGGCAGCCCAGCACGAAAGCGTTGAGCCCCTTTCCTTCTCCGGGAGGCTCTTGCGTGCGCCAATCCTGTTGCAGGGCGACAATGCCCTTCTTCGTGGGGTCATCCTGCATCAGCGCGTAGAAGACGCCGAGCTCGCACGCCGTTCCATCGTCAACCTCAGGACCGTTGACCACCGCTAGGATGGCATTGGCTTCGGTGATGGCCTCAAAGTCGTTGTCAAAGACCCGCTTTTGCATACTGCGGGTATCGTTGGGGATCTTCAGCTTGGGGCTCTCGTGTGGTACGAAAGCATCGATGTCGTGTTCACGCAGCGCTTGCCCGCACCTGGACATGAATTCGCGCTCATAGGGCGTGAACAGTGGCCCGGCACAATATACCTTCACCGTTCGGTGCTCCTCCCATGTAGATTATGTTGCGGATGGTTCCTATACTTCCATCATGCGGATGATGGCCTTCATCAGCTTGATGAATTTGGGCTTGATCAGGTTGGCCACCCTGAGGACTTCTTCGTGTGTCAGGATGCCCCTCGGGCCAGCCTTTGGATCGGTGGCCACGTCGGTGATAGCGGCGATGCCCAGCGTTTTCATCCCTGCATGAGTAGCAGCGATGACTTCCGGTACGGTGGACATGCCCACCGCGTCGCCGCGCAGCAGGCGGTAGATCTGGCTCTCGGCACGCGCCGTGAAGCAGGGACCAGTGGTACCGATATACACGCCGCGCTGCACCTTGATCCCCACGGATTCAGCGGCCTTCTGCGCCACCTCGACCAGCTCCCAAGGATAGGCCAGTCCCATGCTGGGGAACCGCGGTCCGAGTTCGTCATCGTTGGGCCCGATCAGTGGATTGTTGAACATCCAGTTGATGTGATCGACGATGATCATCAGATCCCCTGGAGTGAATGAGCGATTGGTCCCGCCAGCAGCGCAGGTGACGATCAGGTGGGTCGTTCCCAGTGTGCGCATGACCCAAGTCGGGAAGGCCACCTCCTGCATGGTGTAGCCTTCGTAAAAGTGCACGCGGCCCTTCATGGCTACGACTTTCTTACCTTCCAGTTCGCCGATCACGAACTCGCCGGAGTGGCCCTCCACCGTCGACACCGGCATATTGGGGATGTCGTTGTAGGGAATCACCGTGGCCCCGGAGACCTCGTCTGCCAGCGCCCCCAGCCCCGAGCCCAGGATGAGACCAATCTGGGGCACCACGTCGCACTTGGACCGAATGTAGGCAGCCGCTTCCTGGCGCTTCTTCGGCCATTCCGAATTTGCACTCATTGCTCTTCTCCTTGTAGCTGCTATGTGGCTATGCCTATTCTCCGAGCAGGGTGCTCAAGAACAGGTGACGATACTTTGGCGTATCGATGTGCGTGACCACGTTGACGTTCGCCTTTTCTCCAACCAGCTTGGCGCGCCACTTCCGGCGATCCACCACGGTCATGCCGCGTGTGTACTGCCCTTTGGTTTCTACGGCCACGTGGTGCATCTGCCCTTGGGCAATGGTGGGGTCTATGGCCACCCCCATCGCTGCTGCGTCCGGGGGGCTCACCGGGCCTTTCCAGTGCTCCAGACCGCGTCGCAGCAGCCGTCCTGCCATCCAGCACCATGGAGACTCGTTTGCTTCAATCTTCTCCACGTTCTCCGCCGTGATCTTGGCGTCCTGAATGATCGGATCCAGCGCGGTCATGGTCTTGGGGATACGGCTGCGGAAGACAAGGGCGGCTGCCTCGGGATCGACCCATACGTTGAACTCGGCCGCAGCGGTGGCGTTGCCGCCGTTGATGCCTCCGGCCATCATGAACAGGGAGTGGATGCGTTCCTCCAGCCGCGGCTCTTTCATCAGTGCTAGGGCCACGTTGGTCAGCGGCGCCAGGGTGATCAGATCCACAGGCTCTTCAGAGTCCATGAACGTTCGGATGAGAAAGTCCACGGCGTGCTCATCCTCTACGGTACCGTGCGGATCGGGAAAGCCGATGTCACCAAATCCGTCGGATCCGTGTGCGTACTTCGCCGTCTCCAGCGGAACGAGCAGTGGCCGTGCGCAGCCCCGGTACACGGGGACTTTCCTGCCCGAGTGCTCGGCAACTATCAGTGTGTTGCGGAGCACGTTTTCCAGGGCAGCGTTCCCGCCCACGGTGGTGATCCCCAAAACATTGAACACAGGGGAGCGCAACGCGAACAGGGTGGCGATGGCGTCGTCAACACCCGTGTCGCAATCGATAATCACGTTCCTTCTGTGCACAGATCCTCCTCAGCTTCCGAATTGGGTACCAAAAACGGCGCGTCATGCTGACTTCGGCTGATCACAGATCAGCCGAAGTCAGCGGAAAAGGACGCGCCTCATAGCAGCCAAGGCGCAGAAGGTTTACGTTTTCGCCGCCCTGTCGGCCAGGGCAATGTTCTTCATGGCCTCGATGGCGATGCGGATGGCGTTCTCCTGCCCTTGCTTAAAGGCCGCTTCGCACCATTCCGGCTTGGTTTTCGTCGCCGTCCCGTCGCAGGCGAAAAGCGCCCCGGAACGCCAGCCACGAACCGCAGCGATGACGAACAGCGTGTCGCTCTCCATCTCTACCGAGACCAGCCCAGCCTGCTTGAGTACTTCGCGCATCGCCGGATTGCGCGGGGCATAGAAAGCATCCCCTGCTGACCCGAGGCCGATGTGGGCCCTGAGCCCCAGTTTCTTGGACGCATTCACCAGGGCAGTGGTCACATCGAAGTTGGGCACCGCCGGGAACTCTACCGGCAGGTAGTTGTTGGCTGTGCCGCCGGCGCGGAAGATGCCCGTGGAGATGATGACGTCCCCGCAGTCCACGTACTCCTGATACGTGCCACATGAGCCGACGCGCATGAAGGTGTCCGCTCCCATGTGCCCGAGCTCTTCGAGGCAGATGGCGGTCGTGGGCCCCCCCATGCTGGTGGAGGAGACCGTCATCGGGATGCCATCGACAGTGCCGGTGAAAACGAGGTAGCCTCGGCTGTCGCTTACCAACCGCGGGCCGTCGAAATGCGCCGCGATCTGCTTGGCGCGCGCGTGGCTACCGGGTGTGAATACATACCGTGCGATATCCTTTGCATCACAGCGGATGTGAAACTCCATCGATATAACCTCCCTGAGCACCGGCCTACATGCCTGCTTGGGCATCAGCCAGAGCGATGCTCTTCATGGCCTCGATAGCGATCTGAATCTCCAGTTCCTCGCCTTTGCGGAAGGCTTCCTCACCCCACTCTGGCTTGATCTCGGTGGAGGTACCATCATTGGCCAGGATCGCGCCAGCGCGCCAGCCGCGGAAGTTGGAGATGATGAACAGCGTGTCGCATTCCATCTCCGCAGCCAGGACTCCAGCCTGCTTCAGCCTCTCCGGGAGTGGCGGCTCAGGCAGGGCGTAGAAGGCATCCCAGGTCGAGCCGATGCCTACGTGGACCTTGGTGTCCAGCTTCTTGGCCGCCTCGACCAGCGCGCTGAGCACTTGCCAGTTCGGCGCGGCCGGAAAGGCCGGCGGGAGGTAGCGGTTCGCCGTCGCCCCACCGCGGTAGACGCCTGTGGGAACGATCAGATCGCCGACGTCGATATCATCCTGGAAGGTGCCGCAGGAGCCTACACGGATGAAGGTGTCTGCGCCCATGTGGCCCAGTTCCTCAATGCCGATGGCGATCTGTGGCCCACCCATGCCGGTGGACGATACTGTCATAACGATGCCATCAACCATTCCGGTGTAGACCATGTAGCCTCGGCTGTCGCTGACCAACCGGGTCTCGTCAAGGTGATCGGCGATCTTTTTCGCGCGTGCATGGCTGCCCGGCACAAAGACGTACCGTGCGATGTCCTCGGGCTCACAGAGAATGTGGAACTCCATGGCGCTATTCCTCCTCAGCGTTGTTGGCCAGCGCCGCTCGTTTCGCGCGCTGTTGGCGCAGGGTGAACACCGTCAGGGCGACGAGTGTAGCTACGTACGGCAGCATGCTGATAAAGTACACCGGCATGATGCGTTCTCCCTGCAGCCTCCAGCCGATGGTGTCCACAAGACCGAATAGCGTGCTAGCCAGGAAGACTCCTATCGGTTCGCCACCGCCAAAGGTGTTGACGGCCATGCCGATGTAGCCTCGGCCCGCTGCCATCTGATCGGTGTACATCTTCAGGTGGCCAAGTGACAGATAGACGCCCGCCAACGAGGCGTAGACACCGCTGGCCATCACAGCCGCAAAGCGGATGCGAGGCACGTTGATGCCCAGGGTTTCGGCAGCTTGTGGGTTCTCGCCCACTGCGCGCAGGTGAAGGCCCCAGGGCGTGCGATAGAGGAAGAGGGTGGTCAGGGCCACCAGGATCCAGGTGAGGTACACAATCAGACTGTAGCCGCTCAGCACTTCTCCCAGGATAGGGATGTCCTTGATGATCGGCAGCGCAATAGGATTCAGCCCTTGAATGCGCGGAGCGGCGAACGCGCCCGCCTGCTTAAAGACCGCGCGTGTGAGGAATATCGTAGCTGCATTGGCAAAGATGTTGATGGCAATGCCCATGATGATGATGTGCGCGCGGAACCTGAGCGAGAAGAGGGCAAAGAGCCCGCCAATCACAGCCCCGCTGAGCATTGCCGCAGCTACTCCCACCAAGGCGTTCTCGGCGAAGTAGCTGCCCGCCACGGCGAACCAGGCGCCGAACAGGATCATTCCCTCCCCAGCGATGTTCAGGATACCCGCACGACTGGTGATCAAGGCACAGAGACCGGCGAGCACGATGGGGGTGGACAGTCGCAGCATTCCCTGCAGGTTGGCCACGTTAAAGACGTAACGTTGAAGGATATCCAGCAACACAGTAGTATCCATCGAATGCCTCCTACACTTCCAGTTCCTGGGTGCTCTTGCGCGCTGCTTCGGGAGCACGCACCCACTTGATCCTCTTCACAAAGTCCCACATGCCTTCCGCGGCCATGAAGAAGATGATCAATCCAATGACGATGTCGATAAGCTGACGCGGGATTCCGGCAGCCCACTCCAGCCCCAATGCCCCTGCTTCCATCGCGCCGTAGAACAGAGCGGCCACGAGCGAACCGATCACTGACTGTCTCCCGAGCAGCGAGGCCAGGTTGCCCCGGAAGCCAAAGCCGGTGGCAAAGAGATTCTTGTACTCTCTCCACACGCCCAGGATTTCGACGATTCCACCCAGGCCGGCTATCCCACCGCTTATGAGCATGCCTCCGATGAAGGCTCTATCTAGGTGGATGCCGCCAAACTCGGAGAAGGGGAAGGAGATGCCCACCATCCGCAATTCGTACCCCAGTTTTGTGCGCTTGAAGATAAAGTACACGATGGCCACGACTGCCAGGGCGATAAAGATGCCGAAGTGAGCCTGGGTGCCCTTTCCCAACGGCTTGGCCCAGTGCCTGGTGAGCTCGATGAACTGTGGCAGCCTAGTGGTCGCCTGCACGGGGGGCGTTTCGGTCGTGGTTGGCGAAGCCCGCATTGGGTAGTTGGTGAGGTATGAAATCAGGTGTGTGGCGATGTAGTTGGTCATGATCGTGGTGATGATCTCGCTGATACCCAGTTTCTGCCTCATGATGGTTGGAAAGTAGGCCCAGGCAGCTCCGCCCAGGAAACCGGCCAACAGCGTCAACGGCAGGTGAATGATGGTCGGCAGCGCGAAGGCATACCCTACAAAGGTGCCACAGATGGCGCCGATGAAGAACTGGCCCTCCACGCCAATGTTAAAGACGCCCGTCCGGAAAGCGATCGTCGAGGCTATGGCAGTGAAGATAAGAGGCGTTGCTCTCTGCATAGCGATAAAGATGCTCCTCTGGCTGCCGACAGCACCTTTGAGCAGGAGGGTGTAGATCTCCACTGGGTTCTGCTTGTACCAGATCATGATCAGAGAGCCCACGAACACGCCCGCCAGAATGCTCAGGACAATGCCGATTGAGCGTTGAAATGCTCCCCGCAAGTGCCGCTGCAGTGTGCCCATTTTGCTAGTCATGGCCTGCCTCCTTTGCCTCGGGTTCGTCTTCATCGGTGATGCCAGCCATCCCCAGCCCCAACCCGTCCTCAGTGGCCTTGCCTGCATCGATGGTACCGACGATCTCTCCTTCGTAGAGCACGGCGATGCGGTCGCTCAGCGACATGACCTCTTCTAGCTCTGCTGAGACCAGCAGGACAGCCGTACCTCTGTCCCGGGCATCCACGATGCGCTGGTGCACGAACTCAATGCTGCCAATGTCCAGGCCGCGGGTGGGCTGGGCAGCGATCAGCAAATCGGGGTGGGTGCTCAACTCGCGCGCCAGCACGACCTTCTGCAGATTACCTCCGGAGAGCGTAGACGCCGGCACATCCTTCCCGGTCGTACGCACGTCAAAGGTCTTGATGGCCTCGTTGGCATAGTTGCTGATCTCCTTGGAGTTCAGTAGTCCAGCCCGGGACATCGGAGCCTTGTGGTAGCCGGTTACGATCAGGTTCTCCTCAACGGTCGCTGGCAAGGCTAGCCCTCGCACGTAGCGGTCCTCAGGCACGCACGACATGCCAGTTTCGCGCCGGCCCCGTACCGGCAGTGTGGTGACCGCTTCGCCACTGATGTGGACCGAGCCGGCGACGACTGGCCGCAGGCCCACAATGGCGTCCACCAGCTCGCGCTGGCCATTCCCTTCCACTCCAGCGACGCCCAGGATCTCGCCAGCCCGCACCTCCAGGGAGATGCCTCGAATGGCCATCAGGTCGCGGTCGTCACGAACTTTCAGGTTCTCCAAGCGTAGGACAATGTCGCCGGTCTTGGCCTTGTCCTTCTTGACCCTCAGCAGCACTTCGCGGCCAACCATCATGCGCGCCAATTCACGGGGACTGGTGTCTTTTGTCACCTTGGTTCCCACCATCTTGCCATCGCGCATCACCGTGACGCGGTCTGAGATTTCCATTACCTCGCGCAGCTTGTGGGTGATGAAGACAACGGTCTTGCCCTCGTGCACCAGCGAGCGGATGACTCCGAAAAGCTCGCGCGTCTCCTGGGGTGTCAGTACCGCCGTGGGCTCATCCAGCACTAGGATATCGGCATTGCGGTACAGCGTTTTCAAGATCTCGACACGCTGCTGCACGCCCACAGGCAAGTCCTGGATGCGAGCATCTGGATCTACTTTCAAGCCAAAGCGCTCAGAGATCTCCACCACGTTGTCATGGATGGTCTTGCGATCTAGAAATATGCCGGTTCGCGATTCAGCACCCAGGGTGATGTTCTCGGCAACGGTGAAGGATGAGACCAGCTTGAAGCTCTGGTGGACCATACCGATGCCCAGGCTGATGGCATCAGAGTTCTTGCGTATCTGCACAGGCTGGCCTCGGATCTTGATGGTTCCAGCCTCTGCGTGGTACAGTCCGTACAGGACGTTCATCAGTGTTGTCTTGCCAGCTCCGTTCTCACCCACGAGGGCATGGATTTCACCTTCCTCCACGGCGAAATCCACATCGTCGTTGGCGACAACGCCGGGGAATTCCTTGCGTATCCCTCGCATTTCAACGGCTATTGCCACTTTCTCGACCTCCTCACTCCGTTCCTAAACAGGAGGGCGGCATACTGCCGCCCTCCTGTTGTCCGTGCGGATGGCTACATTCCCATTCCGCCTGGCTGTGCCGGGTTGTCGCAAGGATAGATTTCCATGTGATCCTTGACGCACATCTCGCCAGCCTTGATCCTCTGGACGGCGGCTTTGACTGCGGGAATGACCTCGTTGGTCATCTTGGCGGCCATGTCGGCAGGGCCGTTGTCCAGGAACTCGGTGTCGATGTCATAGAGGTAGCAGAGGCCAACGGCATCGTTCTCCAGGCCGTAGACGCGGTTGCCTGCCTCGAGCGTGCCCTCACTGAGGGACTTGATGGCATCGAAGACGGACACATCGACCATCTTCATCATGGAGCAGATGACGTTGCCGGGGGCGATGTAGCACTGGTCAGAGTCTACGCCCATGGAGAAGAGGCCCTTCTCCGCAGAGGCAGCAAGCACACCTTCGCCGCTTTTACCAGCGGCGGCGTAGATGATGTCCGCACCTTCCTCGTACTGGGTGAGGGCCAGCTCTTTGCCCTTGGTGGGGTCGCCCCAGGCGCCCACCCAGCCACTGACGACCTCGACGTTGGGGTCAGCGTACTTGACGCCCTGGATGTATCCCTCCTGGAAGCGGCGCAGGAGCGGGACGTCCATGCCACCGACGAAGCCGACCTTGCCGGTCTTGGTCAGCATAGCGGCCGCCATGCCGACGGTGAAGGAGCCGTCATGCTCCTTGAAGATCAGGCCGGTTCCGTTGGGGACGTCAAGGGTGGCGTCTACCAGGGCGAAGTGGGTGTCGGGGTACTCGGTGGCGATTTCGCTGGTCCAGTCAGCAGAGCCAAAGCCGACGGTGATGATCAGGTCGTATCCAGCCTCGGCCATGGCGCGGGCAGCGAGCTGCTGCTCGCCGACGTCGGCGTTCTCGATGATCTTGGTCTCGACGTTGGCCAGGCGCTCCTGTGCCCATCCGATGCCGCGAGCGGCAGAGTCGAGGAAGGAGCGGTCGCCCAGCAAGGAGATGACCAGGGCCACCTTGTAGGTCTTGCCAGGCTCAGGCGGCTTGGTAGGCGGTGCCTTCGTTGGCTCAGCTGGTTTCGGCGTCGGCGTTGGTGTAGCCTTTGGTGCGCAACTGGCCACCAGGCCAATGACCATTGCCGCCACCAGCATCACAAGAATCGTTCTTCGTAGCATTTGAGTTCTCCTCCTTATCAAGGGTTATGTGGGTGTCAATCAAACTTCAGCCCGGTTGGTCCTTTGCCAGTTCGCATGATGAGGGCCACACCTGGCCTATTTCGCGGCAATTTGCTGTGTTCCACCTCCTTCCTGCCGGAATGACCTCGCATTACTTGACGTAACAGCGCTCAAGAACGTACCGGTGCACGATATTTGCCAGGGCGCTGTGATTGGTCCACATGCCCGCAGGAGACTGATCCAGTGACGATCCGAGCAGAACCCGTGCCTTGTCCACCACTAGCGCCAGCCAGCAGCCTTGTGCATCAACTAGCTGCGCTTTCAAGTCATCGTCGCGGGTTGCTTCGCCAGGCGGGGGAAGCTTTGACGCAGGTACTCCAGCGATTCTTGCGCCCTGCGTTCAAGTTGAGCGACCAGTTCATTGGGAGGAAGAGGGACAAATCGCGGGGGCTTGCCCAGCAGGCCGGTAACCACACCGTTGTCCCGCAGGCGGCGTACTACCCCGTAGAGCTTGGCGTCGGGGATCGAGGCATGCTGGCTCAGTTGGTATCTGGAGGTGCGGTAGTCGCGAAGCAGAGCCACATAGGCGCGCGCCTCGTAGTCAGTGAAACCCAGTTTTTGGAGATGCCTTAGGGACTCTTCCATGATTCCTTCGACGGTGACTACTGGGGTAGTGAGGTGCATATTACACAAGACCCCACCATTTGTCAAATCGCCTTTTGTGAATGCACTGCTCCCGACCGCGCTGGCAAGCAGTGCCGAGGAGCTTTGCTGTACGAACCTGGGCTGTCCGCTTTTCTGCTGGGGAGTGCTTGTGCTAGAATATGAAGCGTACTTTTTCGCAAGCCAAGCTGTTCAGTTCGTGCTGGCTTGGGCTCAACTTCTTAGCTTGTTGGGAGGAAACCTGATGCGAGATTCGCCACTGCAAGCAACGCGTGTCCTGGATCTGACCCGCTGGCTGCCTGGCCCATACGCTTCGTTGGCACTGGCAGATTTGGGTGCTGAGGTCATCAAGGTCGAGGAGCCCCGTCGAGGCGATCCGATGCGACACCTGCTGTCGTCCAACGTGGACGACAGGAACGTTCTTTTTGACCTGCTCAACCGCAACAAGAAGAGCGTGACGCTGAACTTGAAAGCCCCCGAAGGCAAAGCTATCTTGCTGGGCCTAGCACGTGACACGGATGTCTTGCTGGAGGGCTTTCGACCCAGCGTGATGAAGCGGCTGGGCCTAGAGTACGAGGCACTGGCCTCTGTCAGTCCAGGCCTGGTCTATGCCTCAATCAGTGGCTATGGCCAGACAGGCCCCTTCCGCTCACGAGCCGGGCATGACCAGGGTTACCTTGCAGTGGCAGGCCTCCTCGGACTCACAGGCTCACAAGACGGCCCTCCAGTAGTGCCCGGCGTACCTGTGGCTGACCTCTTCGCTGCCCTGTGGACGGCTCTGGGGGTAATGGCGGCACTACTCGAGCGTCAGCGCACTGGACGGGGGCGATACCTGGACATTTCCCTGCTGGATGGCGTGACCGCGCTCCTGCCCCTGCCTTTGGCTGAGTGGTGGACCGCAGGCCGCGTTCCGCAGCGGGGGAAGATGCTGCTTAGTGGAAAACAGGCCTGCTACAGCATCTACGAGACCGCAGATGGTGGCTACATGACTCTGGCTGCCTTGGAGCTTCACTTCTGGCAGGTGTTCTGCGTGGCCGTGAGGCGCAAAGATTGGCTGCCGCGCCAGCACGATGCAGATCAGCGAAGCCTGATTGGCGAGGTGGCTGCGCTCTTTCGCACGCGGCCCAGGGAGCACTGGGCAGAGTTGTTCGCGGAGCACGATTGCTGCTGCGAGCCGGTGTTGGCACTCGACGAAGCGTTTGCTCACCCACAGGTGGTGCATCGGGGGCTGTTGCGGGAAGGGTACCTGGCCACTCCTCTGCGTCGTGCGGGCGTGCCGCTTGCCCCTGCACCGCAACTCGGACAACACACGGCAGAGGTTCTGGGGGGGCTGGGATACACAATGGAGGACGTGGAGCGGCTTCGTCAACAGGGTGTCGTCTGAGGGAGCGAGTGGATCTCAATCCACACAAACCTGGTTTGGAGTAGGTATGTTTAAGCAAGGACGTCTGACAGTGGTCGAAGAAATCCAGCGCTTCTTTCGCCAAGTGTGCAGCGAGGCCGGGCGCAAGGGTGTGATTGGATTCTCATCTGTGGATAAAGTGCGCCTGCTGCCGGAGCAGAGGCAGTACCTGCAGGCAAAGCTGAACGTTCTTGGATCCGTTCAGGACATCACTGCTGTGTCGCTCGGCCTGCTCTACCATGAGTCCGAAGTTCTGGCCATACCCGCTGGCTGGAGAGGCAAGCCGGAAACAGATGACTGCTGGGACGACTATGCACGCGCCTATCATACGGTGAACGATGCCCTCAACCGTGTGGCAGCGATTCTGGCCGCACGATTTTGGGGCGTTGCGGAACAGGCGACGGTCGCGGGCTGGGCGGGGAAGGTCAAACACGTCACGGAGTATTTCCCCCACTGCGTTTCGCATCGCGCCTTCGCCGAGGCAGGCGGGCTGGGCTGGCGCGGCAGGCATGGCCTCATTGTCACGCCGGAGGACGGTCCGGCGCTGCGTTTGGCCACCCTTTTTATCCCTGGCAGCGTATCGCCAGAGCCTAGAGAACTGGCAGGGTGCGGAGACTGCCGCGCCTGTCTGGACGTCTGCCCCGTTCTGCACAAGGGCGGTGATTATCGCGAAGCTTGCCGGCGCCGCATCAACGGGCTGCACCTGCGGGCCGAGGTGTGCGGCATCTGCGTGCGTGTGTGCTGGGAGCGAATCAGATCGCGGCAGGCATGATCGAACTGCGCAGCCCGCGGAGCGCACAGAGGGATGGTTGAACATCGCTGCCGGGATAAGGTTGTCCGCTCTAACCGTCGTGAGGTTGCCCTGGCAGGTTGAACCCTATGCCTTGCCGAACCGGTACCTTACCAAGGTCCACAGTGCTGGCAAGCCATCTTTCCACGGGCTCAGTTTTTTCTCTTCGCGTGGCTCATACCAGATAGGCACCTCGTGGATGTGGTGGCCGCGGCGCAGGAGCTTGGCGGTGATCTCTGGCTCGATCTGGAAGCGCGAAGGCTGCAAGTCCAGACTCACCATGAGCTCACGTGGAATGAGCTTGTAGCACGTCTCCATGTCCGAGATGCGCGAGCTGTAAAGGAGGTTGGTACAGAGGGTCAGGAACTTGTTGCCCAGCCGGGTCGTGAACTTCTGCCTACCCAGGTCTCGCACGCCGTAGACGACCTGGGCCTGACCGTTCAACACTGGCTCCAACAGCCGTGGATAGTCGTTGGGGTCGTATTCCAGGTCGGCGTCCTGGATGATGACCATATCGCCAGTGGCGTGGCCGAGTGCGGTGCGAATGGCGCTGCCTTTGCCCTGGTTGACCTCGTGCCGGTAGACGCGCACACGCGGATCGTTGATGCTACTGAGAACATCCCACGTCCTGTCGGTTGAGCAGTCGTCAACGACGACCAACTCCTTCTCGCAGGGAACGGCCAACACGCGCTCCAGCAGCTCCTGGACGGTCTCTTCTTCGTTGAACACCGGAATCAGTACGGATAATATCATCTCACTCCCATGTCTAGCCAGAGTACTTGTCAAGCGCCGACGGTCGTTGCCAAGACGTGATGGTGCCAGTGTCCCCCAGAAACCTGCAGGGTCTTGGGATCACTGCGGCCTCTTGGCTTGCCACAGCCCTGCCCTCTCTTCGTCCGTCAGAAAGGCGGCTTCCACCCCGTTTCTCTGCAGTTGGCGCATCTCGTCCTCGCCAAGTCCCATCTCCTCACGCAGAACGCGGTACTCGTGAGGCAGGTCGATGCCGCTGATGCCGGGGTCGTCGGTGTTGACGGTGACCAGCAACCCGCGATCCAGCCACATGGGCAGGGGATGGGCCTGGTAGCTGGGCACCATGCTGAACTGCACGTTGCTGGTGGGGTAGCTCTCGATAGCCACGCTGCGTTCGGCCAGCAGGTCCATCACGGAGGGGGCGTCCTTGGCTCCTATGGCATGGCCAATTCGCTCGGCACCCAACTCCAGCACCGCCTGGCGCACGCTCTCAGGTCCAGACCACTCACCGGCATGGATAGTGAGGCGCAGCCCGGCCTCCTGCGCCCTCCGGCAGTGGTCAATGAAGAGATGCCCCGGGCCCATCTCCTCAACCCCTGCCAGGTCGATGCCTACGACGCCTCGATCCCGGTGGGCAATGGCCACATCCAGTTCCACCTGGCAGGCCTCAGGACCATAGTGGCGGGAGAGGATGACAATCAGCTTGGCCTTCACCGGCAGGTGATCACGGGCCTCTTCCCAGGCTTCGCACACGGCAGCAGTCACGCCCATTGGATCCAACTTATGCACCTCGGCCATGAACCCTGGGTTGAACCGCAGTTCGATGTAGTCAATGCCTTCCCGCACTGCATCTTCCAGGTTCTCCCAGGCGATGCGCCGGCAGGCATCATAGTCCACCATCACCTTCTGCATCAGCGCAAACTTGGGGAGACAGTTCTTCAGGTCAATGACCGTCGTCATGACCTGTGCGTGAGGGCGAAGGTCTTCCACGTCCCAGGCGGGCATCTCCAGGCCATGCTGGCGGGCCAGGTCCAGCAAGGTCTCCAAACGCACACTGCCATCCAGGTGGCGGTGTAGATCGACTACAGGGATGTCTGGGTGGTACATGATTCTTCCTCCGCTAGTCCACAACACCTGGCAATCATAGCCATCTGCCCCCCTTTTGTCAAAACGAGACTCGGTTTCAAAGTATGTTGGTGGGTTTAGGGAAGACGGTTAGCGATAAAGGGATAGGCTGTGCTATCATCCTGAGGCTCGAGAAAGACGCAGGAGATGGCACAGCCCATGAATATCCTAGAACAAGGCCAGCGATTTGTCCAATCATTGCAAGAGCGGGCACGGCGGTCGGTGTGGCAGTGGCGGCGCTGTCCACAT
>JAUWJD010000036.1 GCA_030607875.1 Chloroflexota bacterium | reverse complement strand
TCGCCAACCCCGAGCAGAACTTTGCCATCGTCGACTACGCCTACCCCGACTGCTGGCCTGGCGCAGAACCCGGCAAGGACTGCGGCTCGGACGTCGAACTACCCAACGTCCTCGGCCTCACCTTCGCCACCGACGAGGCTGCCTTCCTCGCTGGCTACCTCGCCGCTGGCATGTCCAAGACCGGCAAGGTCGGCGCTTTCGGCGGTATCAAGATCCCGACAGTCACTATCTTCATGAAGGGCCTCGAGGCCGGCGTCAAGTACTACAACCAGGCGCACGGCACCAGTGTCGAAGTCCTCGGCTGGGACAGCGCTGCCGACGAAGGCCTCTTCACCGGCAACTTTGAGTCCACCGACGATGGACGGCGCTTCGCCGAGTCCCTGATGGACGAAGGCGCTGACGTCATCATGCCCGTCGCCGGCCCCGTTGGCCTCGGCTCCGCCGCTGCCTGCAAGGAGCGCGGCACCATGCTCATCGGTGTCGACACCGACTGGTACATCAGCGCTCCCGAGTTCCAGTCCACCTACCTGACCAGCATCCTCAAGAACATGGACGTCGCTGTCTTCGATGCTGCCAAGGCCGTGGCAACTGGCACCTTCGCGGGTGGTATCTACCTCGGCACCCTCGAGAACGATGGCGTGGGTATCGCATCGTTCCACGAATATGACGATGCCGTCTCGGACAGCATCAAGGCTGAACTGGACAGCATCAAGGCCGACCTCATCGCCGGCACGATTACTGTCGACGGTGTTCTAGGCCTGTAGTCTCTGTCAGTCAAGCAAGTAGATGGTTCGGGCCAGGGGAGCCAGTGAGCGTACCTTGGCCCGAACCGCATTCCCTGATCGTTCCCACGCCACTCCCCACCACAGCACCAATCTGGACAATGGGGAGAATCTATCACTGCTCCTGTAGATGGCACTGAGGCGGATCTCACCTCGTCATGGGCCATGAGAAACGCAGAAGGGAGGAGCATGTCATGCCCCTCGTTTTGAAGCTGGAAGGCATCACCAAGGCGTTCCCTGGGGTACTAGCCAACGACCGCATCGATCTCACCCTCGAACAAGGCGAAATCCATGCCCTTCTGGGAGAGAACGGCGCTGGCAAGAGCACCTTGATGAACATCCTCTATGGCCTCTATCAGCCTGACGGGGGACGAATATCCTTGCGTCCCCGCGACCAGGCTAATACTGCAAGCCAGACAGCTTCCACCGATGGTCTGGTCGAGGTTAAGATTCGCAACCCAAACGATGCCATCACTCAGGGCATCGGCATGGTTCACCAGCATTTTATGCTCATCCCTCCACTGACGGTGACCGAGAACGTGATGCTGGGGACGGAATCCACTCGTGGCGTGGTCTTCCTGGACAGGGCAGACGCAGCGGGCCGCATCCGGAAGATCTCAGAGCAGTACGGACTCGAAGTGGATCCCGATGCGTACATCAGGGATCTCCCTGTTGGAGTACAACAGCGAGTAGAGATCGTCAAGTTGCTGTACCGCGAGGCCGACATCCTTATCCTTGATGAGCCAAGCGCCGTCCTGACGCCGCAGGAGGTGGATCGCCTCTTCTCCACCATATCCAACCTGGTTGATCAGGGCAAATCTATCATCTTCATCACGCACAAACTTAGGGAAGTCATGGAAATTGCCAATCGCATCACCGTGCTGCGTGATGGGCGTGTGGTGGGGACAACCACCCCGGAGCAGACTACACAGGCGGAGCTGGCAGCCATGATGGTGGGTCGTCACGTCGAGTTAGCAGTACACAAGGAACCCGCAGCCCCTGGTGAGGTCGTCTTGGCAGTGCAGGATTTGCAGGTGCTCGACGATCGCCAGAACTTGGCAGTGGCCGGAGTATCCTTCAAAGTCAAGGAGGGAGAGATCTTCGGAATCGCTGGCGTCCAGGGCAACGGGCAGACCGAGTTGGTCGAAGCCCTCACCGGCTTGCGGGCCAGCATCGGCGGGGAGGTACGTATACTGGGCGCGGTGATAACCAGCGCTACACCTCGCAAGATACTGGAGAAGGGAGTGGCGCACGTACCCGAGGATCGCCAGCAGGATGGCTTGGTCCTCAGCTGTCCTGTTCATGACAATCTGGTGTTGTGCAATTACTACTTGCCGCCTTTTGCCAAGGGCATCATCATTCAGGAAGATGCAGTCATAGCCACGGCCTCGGAGCTGGTGGAGGAATTCGACGTTCGCACCCCCAGTGTCTTCGTACCGACCTCCAACCTCTCTGGCGGTAACCAACAGAAGGTAATCGTGGCCCGAGAGTTCTCGCGTCCGGTGAGACTGATTATCGCTTCACAACCGACGCGCGGCCTGGACGTGGGATCCATCGAGTACATCCATCAGCGCATTCTCCAGAAGAGAAGTGAGGGGACTGCCGTGCTCTTGGTCTCTCCAGAATTGGATGAAATCATAGTTTTATCCGACCGTATCGCAGTCATGTACAGAGGACAGATCATGGACATCCTGCCGGCCAAAGGGGTCAACCGCGAGTATCTCGGGCTCCTGATGGCTGGAGTGGAGGCATCTGAAGCGGCCCAGTCCACGCCTCCCACTATCGAGGGAGAAGAACGGGTAGAGCGGGTCTTTTAGATACAGCCTGCTCAGACAAGCCTCCGAGGACAACAAGGAGCTGGATGTGGACGAAGACAGAGTAGAGGCAGAATCAACGCCGACACCGGCGCGTGCCGAACGCGATGCCACTGAACCGAAAAAGAGCCGCGGAGGGCTCTCCCCACGGCTGCAGGCCGTGGTCGTACCGGTTCTGGCAGTTTTCACCGCTTTGGTGATCGGTGCCATTGTTATCGCTGCCACCGATACTACCGTGGTTGCTGCGTACCGCAACTTTTTCCGTGCACCACGGACAGCTTTGTCGGCTACGTGGCGGGCTGTTGCCACCGCCTATGGAGCCTTGTTCTCCGGTTCTCTGGGCAGCCCAAGCGAGATATTCCAGGCCGTCCAGGTGTATCGCAGCACTGGGGATAATGCTCTCTGGCTCAAGGCCATCTGGCCGATCACAGAGAGCCTTGTCGCCGCCACGCCCTTCATCTTCAGCGGTTTGGCCGTCGCTTTGGGTTTCCGCTGCGGTCTGTTCAATATCGGTGTTGAGGGCCAGTTTGGCATGGGCGCCCTTGCCGCGGCCTATGTTGGGTACAGCATCACCGGTGCACCCAGGCTCGTTCACCTCCCTCTGGCTGTCTTGGCAGGCGCGCTGGGCGGGGCGGTGTGGGCAGCCATCCCCGGCTACCTCAAAGCCAAGACCGGAGCTCACGAGGTGGTCAACACCATCATGATGAACTATATCGCTTTCCGACTGAGCGACTGGCTGCTCAACGGCCCCATGAAGGCCCCCGGCTACCGACCGGTGACTTCCAGTGTAGAGATGACCGCGGCTCTGCCTCGCCTCTTCCCTGCCCCTATCCGCTTCAACGCCGGGTTCTTCCTGGCCCTGGCCGTTGCGGCTCTGGTCTATTGGTTCCTATTCAAGACAACCTTGGGCTTCGAAATCCGCACTGTAGGAGCCAACCCAGATGCCGCCCGCTATGCGGGCATGAGCGTGACCCGCAACTTTGTCTTAGCCATGGTCCTGAGCGGGGCCCTGGCCGGGCTGGCAGGTGCTAGCCAGGTCCTGGGTGTCGACTACTGGGTGGGGCAGGGCTTTTCCGCCGGCTACGGCTTCGACGCCATCGCCCTGGCACTCCTGGGCAAAAGCCATCCATTTGGCGTCGTCCTGGCTGCGCTGCTGTTCGGTGCGCTGCGCAGTGGCGCCACTCGCATGCAGTCTCTGGCTGGTATTCCCATTGATATCATCTCCATCCTCCAGGGCCTGGTGATCGTGTTTATCGCGGCTCCGGCCATCATCCGCTGGCTCTACCGCATCCGTGTAGAACGCGAGGAAGAGGTTGTTCTCACCCGAGGATGGGGCAAGTGAGTGCTGAACAGGTCATGGAGCGATCCTGAATCTTCTTGGAAAGGTGTTCACGATGGCGACCAGTGTTGCACGATCTCAGATTAGAGCAATCTCCACCGGCCGTGCCCGGCGCATGGGACTTGTCTTTCTGGCCATCGGTGTGGCCACCCTGCTTCTGCTTGGCAGGGGACTGGAGGCAGGGCAGAAGGCCACGTTCGGGCTCAACCCGGGGTTCAAGTCCCAAGCCATAAAGATTCCCGACTTGACGCTGCCTGTGCAGCCAACCATCTACACCCTGGCCGCGATCATCCTGATCCTGGGGGCCTGGCAATTGATTCGCGGCTCTCGCTCTGCTAACGCGCTGCTAGGAGTAGTGGCCTTCTGCTTTGTATTTGCCTTTCTCACCTGGGCTGCTCGGGGCAAGTCTTTCAACCTGGTTGGCATGCTGGGCAGTTCGCTGGTCAGAGCTACTCCCATTGCTCTGGCCGCCTTGTGCGGCGTCATGTGTGAGCGCAGCGGCGTGGTCAACATTGGCATTGAGGGCATCATGTTGATGTCCGCCCAGGCAGCAGTGGTCGTCGCGACCGTGACCAAGAACCTGTACATGGGGCTCGCTGCTGCCATTCTCACCGGTGCGATCATCTCTGCCCTCCATGCCGTGATGGCGGTCAGCCTGAAGGTGGATCAGGTCATCAGCGGCACTGCCATCATCATCATCGGCACCGGGGCTACCAGCTTCATCGCTGCACGATTCCTCGAAAAGAACATCAACGGCCTCAACAACTCGGGCACCTTCCCGGTCATCTCCATTCCCGTGCTGTCCAAGATTCCCTTGCTGGGGCCCATCTTCTTCGAAAACGGTATTATCGTCTATCTGATGCTTGCTCTCATAGCCCTCACTCACATACTGCTCTTCAGCACCAAGTGGGGCCTGCGCACCCGTGCGGTGGGTGAGCATCCACGCGCTGCCGACACTCTGGGCATCAACGTCTACCTGGTGCGCTACGTGAGCGTTATCCTGGGAGGCATGATCGCCGGTGTCGGCGGAGCCTACTTCACCATTGGTTCCGTGGGCCGCTTCGATGAGTTCATGACCGCAGGCAAAGGCTTCATTGGCCTGGCAGCGATGATCTTTGGCAAATGGAGCCCCTTTGGCGCCTTCGGGTCGTCGCTGCTCTTTGGCTTTGCTGACTCGCTGCAGATCAAACTCCAGATTCTGCGGGTACACATCCCATCCGAGTTTTTGCTGATGGCTCCCTACCTCATCACCATGGTCGTCCTGGCGGGAGTCGTGGGCCGGGCCATCCCACCCGCCGCCGATGGGCAACCTTACGAGAAACAATAACCCAATTCCGACCTCGGCCGTGCTCCGGCGTGCGATCTTCCAGGCGCATTATGGACGGCCTGAAGCGGCGTCCATCCCCCCTGCCAGTAGGTAGCCGCGGCTCTGTGGGCCGTGCCTGAGCCGGTCACCTGGCGAGACTTGGCAGAGGCCTAACGGTCTCGTGCCGGATCTAGCTGTTCACTGAAGGAGCGTTCCTTATGACATTAGACCGTATGGCTTATGAGATCGAGACAGTAGAACCTACACAAGAGCCCCAAGCCCAGTCCTTGTGGCAGCGCTTCGATCGCTGGTGGCTGCTTCTTGTTGGCGTAATTATCCTAACCTATTTGCTGATCCGCATCAGACCGGATCCGTACGGGCGCATCTATCGTTTCCTCGGAGATGGCATGCGCGTTACGGTTGGCATCACGATGGTGTCTTTCTTGTTCATCCTGCTGGCCGGCCTCATCGGCGGTTTTGGGCGTATCTCCAAGAACCCCGTCATCAACGCCATGGCCTCGATATACGTGGAGGTCATGCGCGGCATCCCTTTGCTGGTGCAACTGCTGTTCATCTACTACGCTTCGCCCATCGTGCTGCGAGGGATTGGGGCACGGCTAACGACCATCTGGCCAGCCCTCTCTGTGCGGCTGGTCACCATAAAACTGAATCCTTTCGCCGCCGCGGTGCTGGGTCTGACCCTCTGCTACGGAGCTTACATGTCCGAGATCGTTCGCGCTGGCATCGAGTCCATCGCTAAAGGACAAATGGAGGCGGCACGTTCATTGGGCATGAGCTACTTTCAGGCCATGCGCTACGTTATCCTGCCCCAGGCGATACGCATCATCCTACCGCCAGTTGGCAATGAGTTTGTGGCCCTGTTGAAAGACTCCTCGCTGGTTTCGGTTGTGGCCGTAGCAGACATGACGAGAAGGGGGCGTGAGTTCATGGCCAGCACTTTCCTGGCCCTCGAAACCTGGCTGATGGTGGGCTTGTTGTACCTGGTGATGACCCTCTTCGCTGCCCGGATAGTAGCGTACATAGAAAGGAAGACGCTCTTTGTGCGATAATATCATCGAGATCGAACACGTAAGCAAGCGCTTTGGCCATGTAGTGGCCCTCGATGACCTCAGCCTCACCGTGAAGCGGGGCGAGGTCGTGGTGATCATCGGGCCCAGTGGGTCAGGCAAGTCCACCCTGCTGCGCTGCATCGACCACCTGGAAGACATAGACAGCGGCAGCATCGTTGTCGATGGCATCCCGCTCACAGAAGCGGAGAACATCGACAAGGTGAGGGCCGAGGTGGGGATGGTTTTCCAGTTGTTCAACCTTTTCCCGCATCTGACGGCCTTGGAGAACGTCATCCTGGCGCAGCGCGTTGTGCGTAAGAGGTCACCCCAAGAAGCGGAGGAGATCGCTCACCAGCTTCTGGCCAAGGTGCACATTCCAGAGAAGGCCGATGCCTACCCAGCACAACTTTCTGGCGGGCAGCAGCAGCGAGTGGCGATTGCTCGGGCGCTGGCCATGCAACCCAAGATCATGCTCTTCGATGAGCCCACCTCCGCATTGGATCCGGAGATGATCACAGAAGTATTGGACGTGATGCTCGACCTGGCCAATGAGGGCATGACCATGGTGGTGGTATCACATGAGATGGGGTTCGTCAAAGCAGCCGCCAAGCGCATCCTTTTCATGTGTGACGGGACCATCATCGAAGAGGCCACACCCGACGGCTTGACGCTGGACGCCTGCAAGGAGGAACGGACCCGGCAGTTCCTCAGCAAGATCCTGACCTAGTAATGCTCCACGCGGCGCTCTGTACCGTTGCGGAGACGCTCGATGTTTGACCTCAGCTCAAAGACGATCAGGGCGCACGCCAACACGCCATAGACCACATAGGCCGCTGGTGAGAGCGACAATAGGAACGAGGCCATCAGAGTCACGGCCATGGTCGCTGCAGCGGTCATGGAGGTCACCGATGCGGTCCGTGATAGCCGCGCAGCAACGACCGCCGCAGCAGCCATAAAGGGCACCACGTGGGGAGCCAAGGCCATCACAACCCCGGCGTTGGTCATCGATCCCGCACCTCCACGAAATCTCAAGAAGATGGAATGGTCGTGACCCACCACTGCGGCCAGGCCAGCCACCACCCCAGCAGCATCGGTGCCTATCACAGCGCGGGCCAGCAGCACAGGCAGCAACCCCTTGACAAAGTCCCCAATAACTGTCAGCAATGCCGCCCCCCTGCCAGCCGAACGCAGGATATTTGTTCCCCCGGTACGGCCGCTGCCATGCTTGCGGGGATCCACACCCTTCAACGCGCGGGCGGTCACGTAGCCCGTAGGAAAAGACCCCATCAGGTAGCCGGCAACGGCCACCAGCGCGTAGCGCAGAACTTCCATCGTGCTCTCTACCTCCAATGTTCGAATCTACACTCTTAGAAACACCTCTCACTGCCTGTGGTTGCTCACCAATCCAAGACAGGGTTAGTAGTGTATCTTTCATTCAGGAAATAGCGCAGCGCCTAGCTGTCGGCTCTGAACAGGGCTTGGGCCGATCAGACCAGCGTCCCCGAAGGTCGACATACACTCGCTCCAGGCGGACCACAGTCCGCCGCTGCAGCTATCCAGCGCAGACCACTGTCCAAGCAAAGCCCGATCCCTACGGCAGCGCTCCAAGCTGACCATTGTCCGTGCTCCAGTGCAGGGCGTGGACTGTGATCCACGCAAGCAACCAATCCGTCAGCGCTCTCCGACAGGCTCTCCCCCAATTTCCCGAGTGAAGGATACACTATCACAGGGTTTGGGTAATGTTCAGATTCTTCAGTATAATCCATCTGCACAGCGCAGCCAAAACTGCCTCGCTGCCCCCCACAGGAAGAGCTCTTGGCCCAATACCCGCCTTCGCAGGAAGGAAATATGGACAACCTCACGCCGGACGACTTTGCACAATTGCCCATGCTGCGGCTGCCATGAGCGATCACCGTCGTCCGGCATTGCTTCGTGAGCTTCGAGAGCCCAATATGAAACCACTGGCACGGTTCTCGCCGTTCGTGTTGCTGTGCTTGCTCGGCGGCCTGGCCATCTTTAGCACTACGATGGCCAAGAATCCCGTCCTGCCCCTGTTCATTCGCAGCCTGGGCGTGCCGGACCACACCGTCGGTTTCATCGCTGCAGCTTCCACCGTTGTGGGCATCATCGTCAGCCTGCCTGCAGGCATCCTCTCCGACCTGTATGGTCGCAAACGGGTGCTTCTCGCCAGTGTCTTTGTCTTTGCCAGCGCGCCATTCCTGTACCTGCTTGTGTTTAGACCCTGGCAGCTTGTGGCCGTACGCATCTACCACGGCCTGGCCACTGCCATTCTTGGGCCAGTCGCATTAGCAGCAGTAGCCGACACCTTCGAGTCCAAACGCGGTGAGAGCATGGCCTGGTACTCGTCGGCGACGATGGTGGGGCGTTTCCTGGCCCCCACTATCGGTGGGCTGCTGATTTTTGGGCAGGACTTTCGCTGGGTCTATCTGGGCTGCGGTGTGGCCGGCGTGTTGGCCTTGCTGCTGGCCACTCACCTGCCTTTGCCTCGACAAAGCAGAGCAACTGCCACTGCACCGACTCTGAAAGGTGCCTGGAGACGCCTTCGGCAGCAAGCGAGTTACGTACTCAAGCACCGCGGCATACTGATGACCAGCTTTGTCGAAGCCGCACAGTACTTTGCCTTCGGCTTCCTGGAGGTGTACCTTCCGCTGCAATTGGCCACTGGCGGCTGGAAAGCCTGGCAGATTGGGCCTCTTTTTACGCTGCAAGTATTGGTCACGGCACTGACCAAACCAATCATGGGCCGTTTGACAGACCGTTTGGGGCGGCGTACGCTGATCGTGAGTGGGCTGATCCTGGGAGCAGTTGGCCTGATGTTGGTCTCTACGGCGGAGAGCTACCTGCTGCTCACCCCAGGTGTTGGACTGTTCGGACTCGGGATGGCAGCCGTGACCGCCGCTACTGCCGCACTGGTGACCGACCTGGCGCAGCAGAACGCCTATGGTGCAGCGACGGGCGTACTCTCTAGCATCATGGACGTAGGCCATTCCGCCGGGCCTATGTTGGGCGGCCTGCTTGTCGGTGCCTTGGGCTATTCCACAGCTTTCGCTGGCGTGGGCGCCATGCTCCTGGCAACAGCGTTGATATTCTCTGTGGCATCAAGACGCCATTGATGTGCATGTCAAGCCTGTGACAGAGATTACAAGAGAGGAGAGAGCAACATGAAGTGGGTAACGCGTGAATGCGTACATGTGGACCGGGTGGCGTGTCCGTGGTTGATCCGGCGCTTTGTGGACCAGAATGCCGTTTTCGAATTCGTGCCTCGCGACACCGACCCAGCCACCATCAAGGACGGCACCCCGTTTGACATGAAGGGGGTAGAACTGGGGCATCATGAGGGCAAATGCAGCTTCGAAGCCATCATCGCCAGGTATGGCCTCACCGACCCAGCGCTGCTGGCCCTGGCTGAAATCGTTCACGGCGCCGATGTGCGAAAGGACATGGCCAAGACCCCAGAGTCAGCCGGCTTAGAGGCGCTGGCCACAGGATTCCGCCTGCTGTGCCACGATGACCATGAAGCTCTGCAGCTAGAATTCCCGATGTACGACGCGCTCTATGCCTACCTGAAGAAGAAACTCGCGCAGTCAGGCTGAGGCGCTCAACAGATCGGCTATTCCAATATCAGACGCGTGCGCTGAAAGCGAGCAATGCCAAGCGCCAGCAGCAAGAAGGGGCTCGGAGGCAATGCACCATGTTCAGTGCCATTATGCAACTGGGCACAGGCTTTAGCAAACGCTAAACTCCGGGGGCTGCCACACCACGTGTGGAGAGAGAAGACAAGAGTTGGGGTAGTGTGTCCTTGGCTCAGGAATTGCCGCATCAGTACCGACATGGCTCGATTGCTGTATCAGTGCGCTCTCTTATGTAGCATAGGGGCTTGTCCCCGTCTTATGTAGCATAGGGGCTTGTCCCCGTCCGTGACGCCCATAAAGGACTATGCTACATACTCATCTGCTCTCGGGACTAATTTCCTGAGCCAGAGATACCGTACCATATCTGGGGTGCCGATTGGCTGCCCTTTAGCCAGGAGGTACAATTCGAGGCGCTGATCAACATCCGCCCCCGCCAGAACAACCCCAGTATGACCATTCTGGATCCTGCAATTCGCGAGCGGGTAGAAACCATTGTGCGCCGGCTGCTGGAAGGAGTGATGCCAGAATGAAAGATCTCTCAGCCATTCAGGCCCGTTATGTGCGCGATCCCCTGCCGGTGCGTCTGGGCGGACTGGCCGCCGACCTGGCCCGCATCGCCTCGTTCTCACAGCATCCGGCCAACCTCGCGCCTGTAGCAGACTGGATGCGAGAGGCCGCGCACTTTATCGAGTGGTGCGCTCCGGAGTCTGACCTGGAAAGCCAGGTGACACTATTGGAACTGCAGCGCCACCTGGCCCACTGGCGGATGCGGTTGCCCCAGAGGTTCCCTGACCAGGCGTGGCGCGCCCAGATGATCGGCGAGGCCCAGCGATGGAGCCAGCGCGTGCTAGAGATGAGTGGCTTGCTGGCGTAAGTGTGAGGCCGCCACATCAGCCACTTTGGCGGCCTCTACCTGCACCGCGGACTGTGCATCTAGATCGGTCAGAGCTTGGATAAGCAAGGTAGCCTCTATCTCCAGCGCCAGACACACCTGGCACTTTTCGCCTCATTTTACGCCTCATCGGACGAGGTTTGCGCCTCATCCGGCCTGGCCAGGACATAATAAATACCCCGCCCGCGTCCCTGTTGTTGCAGCAGGCCTCTGGCAAGCAGGTCGGCCAGGTCACGCTGGGCTGTAGCGCGCGACACATGGTTCCACTGACTGTATAGTGCTGTCGTCAGACGTGGCTCTTGCAACAAGAATTCCAAGGCTCGAATCTGGCGGGTGTTCAAGCCCAATGCAGCGACCTGCGTGCCTGTCGCCTGCTGTACGATTTGCCCCAGGGCAGTGATACGCTGCTCCAGGCGCACCATCTCCACCGCGATGCCTTGCGCAAAGTACTCCAGCCACTCGGTCAGATCACCGCTCTGATCTGCCGTCATCAACGCCTCATAATAAGATGGACGATCTACGCTGTAATACTCTTCCAGTGCGAAGAACCGCTTTGTGTCAAAGCCGCGCTTGTAGACGACCAGCGTGGCCAGAGCACGCGCCGTGCGCCCGTTGCCATCCACAAAGGGATGGGTGCGGACGCACTCGTAGTGGGCGATACCGGCTTGTAGGACAGGCATCAGCGCGTTAGCTTGAGGGCTGTTGAGCCAGCCCACCAGGTCAGCCATCAGGCCCGGCACCTCGTCCCAGTCGGGCGGGCGGAAGCGGATCTCGCCAGTAGCCGGGATACCGACCACCACCGGCACCTGGCGGTAATGCCCGGCCTCGTGCGCCGGCAGGATGCCCCCCACGACAAGGCGGTGCAACTGGGAGATGGTGTCCTCAGTGACGGGCTTGTCGGGGCGGCTTTGGTATTCGCGGTCAATATAGTCCAGCACCTCGACATAGTTGAGAACCTCGCGCTTCTCGCGCGGATGGGCAGGCACCTCGCGCCCCTCCAACAAGTCAGTGACCTCATCCAGCGACAGGGGGTTGCCCTCAATGCTGGTCGAGTGGTGGGCACTGCGGATCAGGGCCTCGTGGCGAAGTTGGGATTCCCAATGGGCTGCAATCGGCGCACGCAGCACCACCGCTCGTGCCGCCTCGATGCGGCCGATCATCTCAATGAGAAAATCAGTACGCTGGAAGTTAGGACTGAACATGGATTACACTACCTTCCTATACCGCAGCAGCCCCGCCTCCTGCAGCGGGGTGATGTTGACCTTTACCCCGTCGTCCAGGACGGGGTCATAGACGCCGCCCCGGAAGGGCCCTTCTGCCCAACCGGGAACCTCGCACTCCACCTGGCTCTGAATGACAGCCAGCAGCCGCTTCTCAGACGCGGCCAGGTCATCCAGGACAGCCTCGGCCTGCTCGATGCGGCGGGCCACGCCTGTCCCGGCACCTGTTGTAGGCCCGCTCCGCACTGTGAAGGGTGAAGGGTTTTCCAGCACACTCTCCCTATAGGCCTGTGCAGTTGCAGGAAGCTGGAAAAGCTTTCACAGGCAGCAGACCCGTCACACTCGGCAACACTGTGACAGGTGACAAGTTGTGACGGGTTTGCTAGGAAACTCCCCTTATAGGCCGGTACAGTTCAAAAATCCTGGGAAACCTGTCACAACCCGTCACAGGCGCCAAACCCGTCACACTCGGCGGCTATTGGGCGCCCCAGACGGGCAAGAAAGCCGAACAGGAATGAACTGGAATGGCAATCCGGCTGGATCCGCTTTGGCAGTTAACTCTGCGCCCCTCTGCTACGAAAGTGGGTAGGAGCCAGGCGCAATTGGGCTTGCATCAGTGTCAAGTTCTGGTAGAATTGCGTTGCCTGTGTTCAGAGTATGAACGGTTTCGTAGCCTGAGCCTGGATAGCACCCACCCGCTGTTCACCAGTTCCCCGCGGCTGCGCCCAGGGGCCACTTTGATCACCGCCCCCAAGGGTTCCAGGATCTGCGCGCCTGGCGCGTCATCTCAGCTCCAACCCTTCCACCGTCCCATCCCGGCCGACGAGCACAATCTGGATCCCTGCGCCCGCCACAAGCGGGGCGAATCGCCATCTGCGCGCGAGGCTGGAGAACGCGGCGGTTCTCGGTATGGCAACCATCAGAACGTCTTCCGGATCGACGTGGTCTACGGTAATCACCTGCCCCAGCGCCTCCCGGAGCTTGCGGTACTCGCGGCTTCCTGGTTTCTTGATCAGGGGTCCGCCCTTGCACTCGGCACGGATCTGCTTCTTCCCAACTCCGACAACCACATCCCCTACTCCCGGCCTCGAGTGGATGATGAGCGTCTGCCCACCCTTGACGTACCGCCCCTGCCAGTCCCTGCTGCCTATCTGCTCCGCCTGCTCCCAGCCCATGTCGCGGAGAAAGTCCACAATGGGGAAGACCTGACGTTTGCCCACCTTGACTTGCGCGCCATCAATGGCGACTTTCGCTACGCCGTCGCTGTTTGGCAGCGCGAGCAAGTAAAAGGCCAGGCGCAGGCTCACCTCGGCTTCCGCCATGCGGTTCTTGGGTAGAGAATTGGGTTTCATCCTTCTCCGGATCCTGTTCCTGGGCATGGAGCGCGCATCGCTGCTTCTGCCCATACTTGCTCCGCACATTGCCAGTCTCTCGACTGCGCTTCCACAGAGACATCATCGGCCCTTGCGTACATTGGAGGGGTTCTCTGCATCCAGAGGCCAACGCTGCGCGTTGTCGGCAATGTACTGGCGGATGCGCCGCAGATCATCCTCGCCACGCACAATGTGCTCGTAGTAGTTGCGTTGCCATACAGCCGTCCCAGGAGTTCGTCGCAACCGATTGATCCGCCGTGCCGAAAACGTCTTGAACCCCCGTACGATTTCGGACAACGCGTGTCGTTTCGACCGACCATGTGTAGGGGCAGGTTTCTTGACGGAGCGATGATCTAGTGGGATCGATTCCATTCCCGAGCAGCCACGCTTTGCGGAAACAGTATCCAAACCTGCCCCTACATTGTGTGCGATCAACAGGATGATCCCGTGGATATGATTGGGCATGACCACAAACGCGTCCAACCGCACGTGCGCATAATGATTGGGTAGATCATCCCAGCACGCCTGAACAATGCGACCCGCATCGGTCAGCACGGCGTGATCATCTACCACGTCCCCGAACACGCATTCCCTCCCTCGGGCAACAATGGTAACGAAATACGCGCCAGGCTGGCTGTAATCGTACCCCTTCAGGCGAATGGATCGCCTGTGCCACCTGGTGTCAACGGCGCGTGGGGTGGTCATGCCACCACTTCCATGTATGGTCTCATCACATTTGCCACGCGGCAGATCTCTGCATAGTGCACCAGTTCGTCGTTGGTGCATTTCCGCTGATTGCGGCAATCGACGAGTGCTTCTATGGCCACGTCCAGGCCGATCTTGTTGCGGTACTTGAAGCAATCCGCCACCGTCTTGGCCGGGCAGAAAACCCTTACCGCGACCCCCTCGACTGGGTGCTCCTCGACGCCGACCTCCAGCGTAAGGCTGGAGAAGCGAACGAAGCGGATGGGGGGGTAGTCTACGCGTGGTCGTCTCGCCTTTCTCCCAATGGCAAGCCACACCTCGAAAGGAGCCTGCGTGGTCAGACCGTGAAACCGAAGAGCCGACAGCAGACACACCACTCCGTGCGGCACCCGTTTGCCCGCCTCGGCTAGCGTGTGGTGCTCGGTTGTTTCGGCGCCAGGTAGCACATATAGACCTCGCCCTATCCGCCTGACAAGACCGCGATCACACAGGCGGTACAGGTACTGCCGTGGTATCCCGTGGGCTCGTAGATCTCGGGGCCGCACCACCCCTGCCTTCCCGACGATTTCCAGAATTCGCTGGGTATAGTTCTTTTCCATCGGCCACTCCCACTGGTGTTACAAAACGTCGGCACTTATCAATATGTGCCGACCTATTGTAACACCCTATCACGTTTGGGTCAATCCCGCTAGACCATCACACCAAGCGCCCTGCGATTCAGACGCACCGGTGACCGGCAGTTCCAACCACCGTATCTGCCCATGCCATGCCGCGGAAAAAGCCCACAATGCGGAAGACCCGACGTTTGCCCACCTTGACTTGCGCGCCATCAATGGCGACTTTCGCTACGCCGTCGCTGCCCGGCAGCGCGAGCAAGTAGAAGGCCAGGCGCAGGCTGACTTCCGCCTCGGCCATGCGGTCTTTAGGCAATGAGTATCCCATCATTCTCCCTCGTTCGATGGTTGAGCGGTCACGACATTCTGGGGAACCCGGCAGTACGGAATCCTCTGCGCATAACCGTGCTATTCGCGAGAATCGAAGAGGCTATTGAAAGCCGGCCATCCGCCTCACGAAGGCCAGGTAGTTGTCGAAGCGGTCCTGGTAGAAGCAGTTGCTGCGAGCGCGTGAAGAGGGACATGGCGCCACACCCAGCCCGTGGAGGCCATCGCCCTATTCCTTCAGTCCCCTTTCCTTGATTCTCTTGACAACGTCCGAAAGAACCTCAAACAGTTGCTCCTTCTTCGCGGCCCCGATGGTTTCCTTAATCATCCATTTCAGGCTCTTCCCCGCAGGCTGGAACAGACCCAGATCGTCCACCGCGCTCAGGTAGTCCTGGGCGATAGACTCCGCATCCTTAACCCTTGGCACGATATCATAGGCACTCGTGTAGATGCTCTGACCAAGGCTGGAATGTGGAGGATAGCAGTAAAGCAGCGGAACATGGCGACCGGCCACCTCTGCATTCAGAGAGAAACCTTTGGTACCCCAACTCAGGGGAAGACGCTGTCTGTCGGCATAACCCAGCAGATCTACGAAAAAGTCCCTTCCGTACTCATCCAGCGAGTTGAGGAAGGTCTCTCTATCCACTTTGCGACCAGGCGGCTTCACTTTGGGCTTGGGGCGCTGAGCGGCTCGCTTCTTGGCCTCGAGGATTTTGATTCTTGTCTGCAGCCATTCGCGGCAGTCGGCCAACAGCTTGTGGTCTTTGCTGGTGAGCTTCCTCCTGAAATGAAAAACATCATTGCGCAGATCCGTGACCTGTTTCAGCCTGCGGGCAGTGCTCTTTCGTTGCCACTCGCCCTTGCCGAATGCAGATGAGAAGGTGGGCCAGTTGTGGCCATTGGTGATGACCTGCCCGTAGTCGTCGAACGTCATCTCCTGCAGTTGGCCAGGGAGTTCGTCAGTTGAGTATTTCTGGGCCAAGCTGCGCTCAATACACTCTTTGAGCTGGGTCCCGTGTGCGCATTGCCCTATGAGACTGCGCAGAGAGAGCTCGATCTCTTCCAGCATGACGAAGGGGTTGGCGATGTCCCGCAGGTAGTTGAGCACGTCCATTGACGTCAGAATGGCGTCGAGAGCGTACCTGGTGCCGACCAGCACGGCATCATGCTTGTCGATGTACTCCAAGGTGGACTCCCACGTATCAGAGGGGTTAACGAAACGGAATTCCTGCATAAACTCACTGACTGGAAGAGAGCCCACATCCTTCGGCAGGTCTCCCATCTCTAGGAGCTTCTCCGCAAATGACCGGAAGCAAAACACGCCGAGCGTTGCACGACCTTGCATGACGGGCAGCTGAGAGTAGTTGTGCGCTAGCATCTTGCTGATCGCCGTCGCAACGGTGTCGTCTGGAGCGACGGCCTCCAACTGCTGGTCTTTGGGAACAACCCTGCTGACCAGATGGAACAGCTCAGCCAGTGTTGGTGTGTCGGACCGTGCAGCTGTCGAGGCGATTCCCTGCCATTCCACAAGCCCGAACACCCCACGGTTGACGCGACAGAACCGCGATGATGGGCCGCCGGCCGCGGCCCGTTTGATGCTGACGCCCAACTGCGCGTTCAGCGTGGCGGCGGGGGTCTTTCCCTTGGTCCGAATCAGGCCGTGCTCTAGCGCGCGAACGACGATCTCGCGGTGGTGCAGCGGCGCCCCTGCGGCTTTGAGAACCTCGTATGCAGCATCTAGGAACTTCATCTTCACCTCTTCCCATCACCTCGGGCAGGCAACGTGCAGATGACCACGCTGTCTACTTGAGCCGACCCATCTCTGACTTGAGCGCACGCTTCAAGCGTACCGTCCCGCCGATCATCGCATCCTGGCAGCACGTCGCAGGGGTCAGAGTCTTCGGGCGAGCGAATGCTCTTGTTCACAGTCTGTCCTCATCTGCCAAGTAGTTGCGGTACATGTGTGGAACATCGACACGGCGCGGTTGATGGCGAGCGTCGATACGAGTTGGATGCGGTCTGTCGCGCGCCGGATCGAAGCAACGATACCGGCCAAGGTCCAATCGCCACAGGTAGTTATACACCACCGTGGTGTTCTTCGGGGCGTTGGCGACAGCGTGTGCAGTTGCGTAGGTGGACACCCCAGGACGGTTGTCGCCGAACTCGCGGCGCACGCGCTCAATCAGTTCGGAGCGAGCAAAGTCCCCATGCTGGCGCCCAAGCATCCGGCTTGCCAGATAAACCTCCACGTGAATCGTCATGTGACTGCCACCTCCCCTCGTAGCCGGTCCTACCTCTTCGTCTGCTCCGACAGGCACCTCAGGCTCGCTGGCCGGCTGCATCTCGCTGATCAGTCGTTCCAGGTCGCTTTCCCAGCTCCTGGCCCAGAGTGCGCGATCGAGACTACGCAGGGAGACGCCCAGCTCGGCAGCAAACAACTGGCAAGCCCGGCGGTACTGCAGGTACTCTGTTGGTGTCTGGGGTTTCCGACCCGGAAGGCTGTCAACCCGCTCTTTCTTAGCGGTATCCCAGGCCCGATAGTCCAAGACGGTGAACTCCTCCGGGTAGCACACGGTCAAGATCGCCGATGCGATAGCCAGCCCTATGCCTGAAATCCGCACGAGCGTGTCCAGCTTCGCAGGCGCGGTCGGAGCCTCACTCACTTCGGACATGAGCTCAGCAACCGACGTGCGTGCGGCCGCCAGCCCGCGCTTGATCTTGGTTTTGCTGCGGTTGGACTTCCAGATGATGATAGCGAAGAAGTCGTACGAGCTGAGCGTCCCGTCTCGCTGGAACCCTGGCGATACCACTTCGAACAGGTACCGCTCGAGGTCATACAGTGCCGCAAGCCGTTTCCATTCCGCGTCCCTTCCGCTCAATTGACTTTGGCTCCTGGTCGTGCTGAGGTGCAGTGGCGCTCGTGAACCTATACGGTTGCTACCCAACCCCCGCGGTCCGAACACTCTCGTTGACGCCGCGTAGATCGGCGACGGGTCCGAGTCTGGGCTATACAAGCGAAAGTGGTGCGGGTCGATCTTGAACAGCAGGTCATCGCGTCCGGGCTTCGCGTTGTAATGTACCCGGCTGGACGCGTTCGTAGAGAGCCGTGTCAAGTGCACGTCAATTGTGCTTCCCTTCACCTTGGGATAGTGGTCGGCGAACCAGGCAATGACCTGAGCCTTGGACAGCACTTCGCCATTCCTCAGCTCCAGGTCAGCCACCATCTCGTGCATGAGCTTCCAAACAGGCTCATCGTAGAGCATCATGTCGTAGTCACCTCCACCCCCACGCCGTTCTCAAGTACCTGCGCCGATTGATGCCACCCCTCTTGCCCCAACGCCTACCCCCTTGCGCGACTACATCAGTCTGAGCAGAAGCAGGCTCTGTAATTGGGTTGAGCCTCAGGACATGTCCTGAGGCTCAAGACCCAGCTTCTTGAACTCCTGTAGCTGCTCCTCGCTCAGTCGCGGTGTTGCGATTACGAGAAGATGCTGGGGACGCGAACATGCGACATAGGCAAAACGTCGATACTCCTCTTTGCCTGGCTGTGGGTGTAGCCACTGTTCGAAGTGCCCGCCTCTGGATTGTTTATTCTTTGCCGAGATTAGTAGCAATGCGTCAAAGGTTTCTCCCTTGACATCGTGAATTGTGGTAATCCGCAAACTGCTCGCAGGACCTACAATGCAGAAGTCCTGCGCAACACCAATCTTGCCGCGATTGCTGGGAGCCCGTATTCTGTTTTTGATTTGGCCCCATCCTTTTCCCTTGACCGGTAACGATGACCACATGCCCTCTAGGTAGCCTTTCAGCTCCTTTGTCCACTGAGACCAGCTTAGGTCGTCTGCAAACGGATAGAGGTCGACTGTTTTGTCTAGCACCTCTGCCAGAAAGATCCTCCAACGCACGGGGTCTACATCGTCAGGGCAGTACTGCTTCTGATGATGGCCTCGCCCAGAGTATGCGAGGAGTGACAGGCTCTTCCCCAGACTGTGCAGCGCTACGTCTATGTCGATTGTGGATCGACTTCGTAGATGCCAGCAATTGAGGGCGGCTGCGAATAACTCAACGGGCATAGTTCGCTTTTTCTTCTGCGGGTGAAGCCGGTCTAGGAGTATGGTGCCCCTTGCCACAATGCAACATTCTCGACTGTCTAGGCCAAGTCTCGCAACGAGGTTCTCGAAACACTTGGGGAGGCAACCGAACGTTTCATCTGCGTACTGCCACAGAATGCAGGGAGTGTCACATTCCGCGACTTCGCGTCCCTGTATTCGCTGAGACGATCTCATGAGGCCCGTGCAGACGTCAACTATTGCCTGATTGCTCCTATAGTTGCGGGTGAGTGTCTTCCTTTGGAACCCTTGTTCGTCAACAAACTTCGCTACACGCTGCGGATCAACTTTTCTGAACTCATATATCGCTTGATTCAGGTCGCCCACGAACTGCAGGACTATTCCTGCGTTCATCAGTTCGCAGAACACGTGCAACTGGCAATCAGATAGATCCTGGCATTCGTCGACGATGATGTAAGGGAATCTCTGGGCAAGGAGCTGCCCAATACGCGGGTACTGTCTCAGCACCTCATAGCATATACTCTCTGCATCCTGATAGGTTACGAAACCATCTCTCAGAAAGCTATCCTTGGTGCTCCTGAGGCGAACCTTGTCAAAGCTCACAATGCTCGTCCTAATGATGCCTTCCAACTCTCCATCGTGTCTCTTGTAGTACTCATTTGCGCAAATGCGGCGACGAGGAGCTCCGCGGACGCGTACCTCGTAGCTCTTCAGGAAACCCGCTTTGGACTGGTTCTCGATAACTTTCACGCTCATGTCGCCATCCTTGCCAGCATACCCGACTATGGCATGAGCAAATGGCTGCAGAAGATAATTGTGCAGCCAGCTGTCGATAGTCCCGATGAAATGGGAATGCCTAGCTGCCACACCCCCCGCATACTGGGCTGCACGGCCCCTAATCTGCGCACAGGCGTTTCGTGTGAACGTCAGGATGGCGATGCCAGCAAACCTGTCTTGCCAGCCCGCAAACTCATAGGCGGCTTTCATGCCAACAACTTCGGTCTTCCCGCTACCAGGACAGGCTTCCACATAACAGGGCATTCCCAGTCTGTGATTGACATACTGCAGTTGCTCAAAGCTTAGCCGGTGCAGGTCTTCGTCCGCGACACCACTACTTAGGCGCTCACCAAGCTTGTGGAGCAACTGCAGTCTCTTCCTCTGCCGCTTGTTCATGTTAACTGAGTCCAGCCGCCCATAGAATCGCTTGTCTGAGATAGCCGGGGACAGAGAAGTCCACCGTATGATCCTCACTCAATTCTTGCGCAAGCAGTTGCGCGAACTCGCCCTTAGTGCGAGAAATGTGGTCAAGAAGCCATGAGGCCTCCTCAGACTTGGCCTCCTCGCTGGCATCGCCCCACGCACTGCACGCGAGATCTAGCGCTCTACGTTTGATGGGGCCATCGGTGCTCACCGTCCGCGACAACACCTTGCCCATCAACTGAAGGTTGTTGCCCTCCATGGCTAGATCGTACTCGAGAGTTTTGAGGTTACAGAAGAGCCGGCAGTTCGGATGGTTCTCCAGCTTGCGGGCCAGCAGTGAGTACTGAGGATTGCCACAGTCGCACGGACTGGATGCCGTGGGTCTGGAGTCTTTGCGGGGATCACAATCGATGATCCCCGCACACCGCACAGGAATCTTGTCACACCGAGTGCTGCCGCTCTGGTCAGACAGTGAGTGCCCCGCAAACAGCTGCATGAAATGTTTGAAGTACCCTCCGCCCATATTGATCACAGAAACGCCGTAGTCCTCCAGCGACTCCGACCGATCACCGTTGTGCCCGACACCACGGCCCTCCCCTATGACGATCCGCCCGAATTCAGACATTAGTAGCGCCTCCGTAATACCCTCAACCAGAATCACCCCTCTCGCGAACAGCAATGTGGACTTGGTTATGTCTAGCCATCGCGCGATAAAGAACTTGGTTCCAGCAGATAGTCCGCAGTCCTTGATCGAGGAGACCACTGGATTGTCAGTATCAATCGACCTCGTCAACACTTTGATGGACTCCAGTGCTACCGAGGCAGCAATAGTGGGAGAGTGAGTCGTGACAATTCCCTGTATCCCAGTCAATTTTGCCTTGTTCTGCAGGTATCCTAGCAGCTTGACCTGCAACTGTGGATGCAGGTGCGCTTCTGGTTCTTCAATGAGCACGATCTTCACAAATACTTCAGAACTGTCCAGATCCTCAAGTTCGGCCAACACGGTGGCGAGGTACATAACGTTGTTGTAGCCCAGGCTGTTCTCGTCCAGTTCTCGGAACAGCGCCGGGGCCGTGCCTTGGCCGTTTTGTGGCAGATGGGGATAGAAGAGAAGCTTCAGCCGCTCAACAATCCGCTCAAACTTCACCTCCGAAAACTGGATCATCGCATCCTGACCGAGTACGGTGCCTAGCGCGTTGATCATATTGTCCCGGACAAACTTGTTGGCCCTTTGTATTGTCTCATCGCCCAGGAGTTCGCGGTTGAAAACGTTGACCTGTGTTTCTAGAGGGTGCTGTTCGCCCTCGCCTAGTCCTCTCTGACCGAGGCTCCTCAGCAACCGCGCCAACCTCGATCCGCGATATGCTCCCAGCCGACTGTTCGCGTCTCGCAGCGGGGGTAGGTATGCGCAGACGATCGCATTCAACAGCTCCCACTCAAACAGACCAGTCGCGGACTCTCCCCCCCAAATCCTCCTCTTGAACCTGCCACGCTGATCTTCTCTGTTCTCAACAGCTAGATTCAAGAAGGCTCTGCGCGTGTTCTTTATGTCCAACCAGGGCAAGTACGCAGCTTGCGCCCTTTCATCCAAGTCATCGAGAACACAATGCAGTTCAAGACGGTCACCTCCCCTTGATGCCGCTGGCTGGTCAATCGGTCTGTGGAAATCAGAGGAAGACACTCCTCCGCGCCCGTATTCATCCTCCAGTAGGAGCAGCCGCAAGGCATCAACTATGGCGCTCTTCCCAGTCCCATTCTCCCCAACCAGCACCGTCAGGCCCTTCTCGAAGCCAATCTCAAACGAATCGCGAAACAGCCTGTAGCCACGAATCCTGAGGGTAGACAAGTACATGTGATCAACTCCTTGGGCCGTCCAGCAGTCGTACGAAGACACTGTTGGTTGTCATGGATATCCTAGCAGGACTGGAGCTGGTGCACTCTGCCGAACGAACCGAGCAGCTCGTCGTCGATGTCTCCGCATTCGATTCGAGCGATTGGCTTTGTGCACAGCACGTCAATCCTCCGTCCAGAAGCCAGGCCTGTTCGCCATTCCTTCCATCACAACTCCCCTCGAAATGCGCGGTGCAGCAGCGTTTGGAAGAGGGGGTCTGCCTGGCGCTGGGCTGCGCGTTGCTGGGTGCGCAGGCGCTCAAGACTCTTCACGACTCGAGCAAACACCTCCTGAACAGCCATTGGAGGCTTAATCAGCTCGAGACTCTCAAACTTTGACTTGGAGATCATCCGCTTCATGGCGCGGGTGGTGCGCCTCTGCACGAGCTGCTTGGCAACTCCAAGAAGCCCGTACAGGAAACGTGGATCTACATCCCTGTATGGTGTGACGGCGTTGATCTGTTGGTTGAAAGCCACTCGCCGGTCGGTCAACGCAACATCTCCAATAGTTGTGGCACTGCCCGCAATACACGTCACTAGAGCTGAGCCTGGCGGCACAGATCGTCCCTTCCGCAAGCCTTCCCTAGACAACATCTCACGGCTTCTGGTAACGAACATCTCGCCGCTGACAATGTTGTCAGACTTGATCCACTCGATGCAGGCGCCATAGTTGCGTGGGTCCTTCCTGGATGGTGTGTTGCCAGTTTGCACTCGGCCCAGTTCCGCAATGGTGCCTCTGGGCCACCCCATCGGATTCGTCACCGGGTCTCCGAACATCTCCAAGAACACCGACGACAGGAACGTATCGCTCAGCTCCAGGGCGTAGCGGCACAGGCGGCGCAGGCGATCCGCTTTGTCCAGGATGGCAGCGATGCGCTTCTGTTCGGGCAGAGCGACGAGAGGGATTCGGATTCCTTCAAGGTCGCTCCGGCTGATTGCCGGGAACGTCGATCCTGTTGCCGCCTGGGCCAACTCTGGTTCATGGTAGCGGAGGAAGTAGAGCAAGTATGTTGAATTGAGACCTTTCAAAGGCCGTATTGCAGCTAGCCCCCGCCCGATACAGGATCTCCCTGGACTGATGTTCGTCGGGCCAACGGGCGCTCTCACCGAGACCAGAATGTCACCAGCCTCAGCTACTTTCAGCGGCTTGGAGCAGAACATGCGCACGCTTGGATACAGGTCCCCGAACTCTGCCTTTCCCTGGAAGAAAGGCAACCCGTCGCCTACCGAGTTGTACGTAGATGATGGCGGGCTCTGCCCCATGACGATCTCTGCGACCTTCGAGAGTCGGAGCGATCTCATCCAAGTAACCTCTCAAGGGCTCGCACTTCGTCCGCCATCGCCCGCTCCAGCACCAGCAAACGGTCCATCGTTGTTTGTGGCGACTCGTAGTAGACCTCATCTTGCTCTACCTGGCGATACCTACTCGCTGAGAGATCGTGCTTGTTGGCTGCCACTTGTCCCTTGGTCACCCAGAACTGGCGCGTCAGCTGATCGATGTGCGCCTGGAGAGGCGCGATCTGGGCCTCGAGTTCGTTCATCACGTCCTTGACCGCATCAAGTGCATGGTTGGCGTCTTTGGCCTCTTCACCCTCTGGGGCAATAGCCTTCTCGAACGTCAGGCGGTTGATGTCGGCCTGCAACTCCAGGCGCCTGGCTTTGAGCGGCGCGACCTCGCGCCTCAGTGCCTCCAGGCGTGCCGCGCGTTGAGACTGGAAGTCAGCGTCGTGACGATTCCGCCAGCGTTCCAGGATGTCAGGGATGTCGTTCTCCGGCACAGGTTGTCGCTTGTCGTCCAGCGAGAAGCCATCGTGGGCCATGTCATAGAACCAGATGCGGTCCGTCCTCGCACCGCGCGTGAACAGGAGCACCGCCGTGGAGACGCCCGCATAGGGTCTGAACACGCCGGCAGGCATGGAGACAACGCCGTCCAGGCGGTTCTCCTCAATGATCTTCTCGCGGATCGCGCGGTGGGCGCGGCTGGAACCGAACAGCACGCCATCGGGCACGATGACCGCACAGCGTCCTCCCATGTCCAGGCCACGCAGAATGAGGTGCAAGAAGAGCAGCTCTGAGCGGCGCGTGTTGCCGGGCAGGGTGGGGCTGAGGTCGTCCTTGTCCACCGCCCCCTTGAACGGCGGATTCATCAGGATGACGTCGTATTCCCGTGTCTGAGTAAAGTCCTTGGACAGCGTGTCCATATAGAAGAAGCGGGGGTTCTCGATGCCGTGCAGCATAAGATTCATCGCGCCGATGCGCAGCATCGTCATCCCCGAGTCGTTATCGTAGCCCCGCAGGGCGTCGTTCTGCAGGAACGCCCGCTGCTCATCGTCCAGCAGGTCGCCGATCAGATTGTGGGGCACGCCTTCGTCGTCATACTCCAGGATTTCGGGCGACGTGTTTCTCTCCAAGATGTGCTGGTACGCGTGGACCAGGAACCCGCAGGTGCCAGCCGCCAGATCTCCGATGTTCTCCCCTGCCTTGGGGTCGATTCATCTTGACCATCATGCGGATGATGTGTCGCGGCGTGCGGAACTGGCCGGCGCGTCCGGCGATGGTCAACTTCCCCAACAGGTACTCGTACAGGTCGCCCTGCACGTCCTGGTTCTGCGCGGAGATGCGCATCTGATCGATGGCCTTGCAGGCTTCGATCAGCAGACTGGCCTTGTTGATCTTGAACTCGGCCGTCTTCATGTAGCGCTCGAAGGAGCTGCCCTCTTCGCCCATCTCCTTGAACCAGGGAAAGATGCCCTCTCTGACGTGGGCCAACGCATCATCGGCTTTGAACTTGGTCCAGTGTCCCCAGCGCATTGCCGCAGGGGTGTGGGGCTCGTAGGGAAGCCCGCGCCTTCTGGCCTGGCGCTCGTTCCGGTTCTCGATGTCATCCATCCGCTTGAGAAAGAGCAGGTACGAGAGCTGCTCGATAGCGTCCATCGGGTTGGAGAGCCCGCCGGTCCAGAGCTTGTCCCAGAGTTGATCGACTTGAGAGCGCAGTTTGGGATCAGTGAGCAAGTTGTCCTCCTACCACAGCGAGGCTATCGGCGAAGGTGAGCAAGTGCTCCACCTGAGGCGCGGTGAACCACTGGTCCACGGCATCGTGGCCAAAGAGCGTCAGGGGAGTATCGTACAAGTCGGCCAGAACGAGCTTTCTCTTGCGCGCCAGCACGCTTGCCACCACGCGCAGGAACCGAATTTGGTCGCCGTTGAAACGATGTTGGGCGATGTAGAGATCAAACTGCCGGCGGATGATGTCCGCGTAGTCAGGCACTCCCTCAAGGGCCCAGATGTGCCTGACGAACTCGATCAGGCTGCCCACCTTTAAGCCGTAGGCAGAGCGGATAGTCGCTTCCGAGAACTCGAGTTCGTCGCCCAACTCGTGTCGCAGAGTGCGCTCCAGCTCGACGAGTTGGAGGTCAGTGACCGCCTGGCCACGCTCAATGGCCCGCAGCGTCGGGTGGGTCCTGTCAAGCTCCAGGATTCTCTGCTCAACGCGCTCGCGATACTCTTGGACGTAGATCTTCTCTTGGCCCTCGCGCAGCCAGATGTAGCCGCGGAGCTCGATGTAGTCGGGGAGATCCAACTCAAGGAACGTGTCGCGCCTCTTGCGGTTCTTCATCTGCACAGCGAGGTGGTCAATGACATCGTTGAGCTGCGCCGGAGTCGCCTGTTGCAAGGCCGGCGTCAGGCACAGGCGCGCCGTCTCCTCGCGCGTGGGGTCGTCGACCACAGTGTGCATCACGAGCCTGACGTCCTCAGCGATCGACTTGGCGGTCTTGGCAGTGTCCGCGCCCGTCAGAATCTGGAGTTTGAGTTGCTCCACCTTGTGGGTGAACGTTGCTGCTGGCACGTCGCCCGCAGGAGCGTAGCGCAGGAGCGGCGCCACTCTGCGCTCGAGAAAGTCCAGGTCGTTCGCGGTCAGATGGTGCCAGAATGTGCCCTGCCAGGCGTCCTCAATCTCATGATAGATGCGCTTGACCGAGAACGTGTCGACCGGGATCAGTGCAATCTGCGACCGTAGGCCCGCCATGACGCCCTGGGCATCGGCTGACTGCTGATCATCGAGGAACAAGCGGAGCTGCTTGAGGCGGGTATTGAAGATGCGAACGAGCACTGGCAGCGTCCGCTGCTCGTGCTCCTGTGGATTCTTGGTAAAGTCATTCTCCCAGAAGTCGACGATCAGGAAGTGATCCTTGTGGCCGTCGGGCAGCCATTCCGGATGGGTGCACGTCTCGTGCGTTCGAGTGCCGCGGCCGATCATCTGCTCCAGCTTGATGCGGGAGTGCACCGGCCGCATGAACACGAGGTTCACGGCTTCCGGGACGTTGACCCCGGTTTCCAGCATGTCTACGGAGATGGCAACACGGGGCAAGTTCTCTTTCTTGAAGCCGTCTATCAGGTCGCCCTTGTGCTCAGACTTGTAGGTGATGACTCGTGCCAGCCCCGGATGCTGTGGAAACATCTCTTCGAACACCTGGGCCAGGCGCAGCGCATGTTTCTGGGTCATGGCAAAGACGATGGTCTTGCCAGGCAGCTGGCCTGACTCGTCACTCAAGGACACGTCCCAGAACTCTTGCCACTGTTTGCGCATGGTGTCCTTGTTGCTGACCCGCTTCTCCAAGTCTGTGCCCGAATAGTCGAGACTGTCGGGATCAATGCCCTGCTCAATGAGCGCATCGCGCTCTTCCTCGGTGAGATCGACGCCACGGATGCCCCTGCGCTGGAACTTGGTTCGCGCCGCATAGAGCTTGTACTCCACCAGATAGCCGTCCCGAACGGCCTGGTCGTACTCGTAGAGAAACGTGGGCGTCCTGTCGTCGCATTGGAACTGCAGAAAGGTGTTGCGGTCGATGAAATCGGCCGGCGTCGCAGTCAGGCCGATCATGCGACCGTCAAAGTACTGCAGCACCTCATTCCATTTGTTAAAGATGGAGCGGTGGACTTCGTCAAAGATGATCAAATCAAAGAAGGCTGGGGTGAACTCTTCGAAGCAATTGCTCAGTGTCTGCAGAGTGACGACGTACAAACGATTGGTTCTGTCGATATCGTAGGTGCGGATGCGCGTGCAGGGTTCCGCAGGAATGTAATCCTCAAAGCCTTCTACCGTGGCCTGCCTCACCAGCGCATCGCGATCGGCAACAAAGAGAATGCGGCGTGCCTGGTTGCTTCGCAGGAAGATGTCCACAAGCGACATCGCCACGCGTGTCTTGCCGGTGCCAGTGGCCATCACCAGCAGCGCCTTCCGCTTGCCCTGCTCAAAGACTTCGCACACCCGCCGAACGGCTTCTTGCTGGTAGGCCCGGTCAGTGATGTCGAGGTTCACCGGCACAGCCGTGAGAGGTACCTTGTTCTCGCGCAGATAGAGCTGGTTCTCCAGATCATCGGGCGAGAAGAAGCCGCAGACCAGCCGCTTGTTGGCGCGGCCCACGTCCCAGAAGTAGATGTCGTATCCGTTGCTCATGAAGGCGAACGGACGAATGCTCTGCCGCTTCTCCAGCTCAGTGACGTAAAACTCGGTCTGGGCTTCGGCTAGTCGGGGGTCGACGGAGGTTCGCTTGGCTTCGACGACGGCAATGATCTCGCCGTTGGCACGATAGAGGGCATAGTCACAGACTCCCTTGGGCAGAGATGTCTCATAGGGCGCCCCTTGCTCGTGCAGGCGCTTGAGCTTGGCCTTGAGAGCTTCCCACGCCGTGGGGTCAAACCCGTCAACAGGGATTTCGATGCCGACCTGCTCGGCGTCGCTGACGTCCCAGCCAGCTCTTGTCAGGGCTGGATCGATCAGCTGTCTCCTGGTTGTAGCTTCAGTAGGGTTGGACACCCCTGCGGCTCCTATCCTGCCTCGCTCAAGGCTCTCTCCAACAGGTCGGTTACCCCCAGCGCCGCCGCCCAGCGGCGCAGATAAACCAGATCCAGCCGCTCCGCCTGCACTTTGAGCACCCCCAGTACATCGCGCCATTGCCGCCCCGAGACCTCGCCACCCTGCCGGTACCATTCCAGTTTCGCCAGAATAGTGTCCTCAGCGCTGGCCACGTAGGCCGTACGTTCTGGATCGGTGGCGATCACCTCGGCCCTCCGGCGTTGAAACTGCGCGTGGTCAAAAGGACGCTCCTTGAGCACAAAAACGTCCACTTTGAACATCGTCTGCAGGTGGATGACGTTGAAGCTGCTGTGGTGCCGGATGGCATCCTGGATGGCCTCAACATCCACGTAGAAAGCGTCGCTCAGGGCCCGGGCCAGTCGTTCCGCGTGCTCGGAACGCAAATCGGCCACCAGGTCGGTGTCCAAAGTTGCCCGCGCCACACCGTGTATAGCACTGGCCAGTGACCCACCGATCAGGTACGGCACGTCCAACGCCTCCAAGGCCTCAATAACCAAGAACGTTACGGCTACCGGTTCAGAGAGCATCGGGGGACTCCTCTGCTTTCGACGGGCCATAGGCACGAGAAGCCAGATCGGGACCGAGCAGTAGGTCGGCCAGGCAACGACGCAACTCCTGTGGGGTGGCCTCAGGATGGCGTGCACGCAGTCCGCTGAGCACAAGCGTCCGCACGGTCTGGTTCATTTGGGCCACCATGTGCAACTTGCGCCATGGCGGCGCCTGGCGCAGCAGCCCGATCAGTACCGCTTCGGCCTCGGGACGAGTGTCGGGGAAGAGCAGGGGCGTTCTGCGGTGTGGACTTGAATCGCTCATGCTTTGTCTCCCTTGTCGGTGATGTCTGCCACCGGCACCAGGTAGCGCACCTCTATCCGCTCCTCCGGATGGAGGTTGGCCGCCGCATCCTGGATGATCTGCCCAGCGCGGATCTCGATCATGTTCTCTCCCTCGGCTTCCATCTTCGCAGGCGACAGTTGTGAGACACATGAGGCTATGTCTTCTCTGGCATACACCACCATTATAGCCGTTTGGTGAACATATGACAACTGAAGCGCGACAGGGGTAGTGTATCTTTCGTTCAGGAAATGCTGCATCAGTACCGACACGGCTCGATTGCTGTGTCAATGCGCTCCCTTATGTAGCATAGGGGCTTGTCCCCGTCCGTAACGCCCACCCCGTCAAGCGGGACGAACTGCAAGGGGCTATGCTACATACCCTGCTTTGCACCCATCTGCTCTCGGGACCCAATTCCCTGAGCCAAAGATACTGTACCGCGACAGGCCCCTTGCAGCCCCCAGAACCCCCAGGGCCTGCTGCTAGACGGTCTTGACCAGCCTCACAAGAGATTGAGCAGCATCAAATCCGTGGTTGTGCCTTGCCACGCTGCGCCTAGGCGCGTACTTCGCCTGTGCCCTCCACTCCTTGTCATGTGCCGAATGCGGCGTACTGTGCTCAGTGCGCTCAGTGTGCACAGTCTGGGCACCGATCCCACACCATCCTGCGCGTCATCTGCGCGATGTGAGACCTTTGGGGTTTGGTTGGAAACCCCAAAGGTCTTGCTCACTCCACGCGCATCCTGCAGCGACCTGGCGCGGTATGGTCACGGCTTGGCCCACGTCCCATACCACAGACCCCGCGCCCCCCAGAGGCTACACAGGGAACAGAGGGTACAGAGGGAGCAGAGCGGCCTTCCATGGCTCTGCTTCCTCTGCACTCCCTGTGCACTGCGCGGAGCGTCAGGGCTCTGCGGCGTCTCCCTAGTCTCTCGACGAAGGAGGGAGGTCGCCCCCTGCGGGGCCCTTCGGCGGCGCAGCCTGCCCTGTCTCGCCCTGTCTCGCCCTGTCTCGGGACGACACCTTCGGCTGAGGGGACGACACCTTCGGCTGAGGCGGCTCGAACAGGGTGCAAGTGTCGCTGCGCTCAGACCTGCTATCAGAAGTGACACATAATCGTGCGGGCGACCGACTTTCGAACGGCCGTGACATCATGTACTCATGTACAGGTGTAGTTCATTTTGGGGGCAATGGCTGCCCAATGAACTCGCCAGATGAAATTGAGCTGCCCCTTCGGGGACTGGCAAACCAGTGCCTGAGTGCCTGAGGGCACTTTTCACTTTTAGCCAGGGATTTCCAATCCTTGGCACTTGCCGATTCCCAATGATGATGCTAGAATGACAATCGCACCATCGTTCCGCAAACGCTCTGATGCGAAAATGCACCATGCTGCCCGAGGCTGTGTCAGGGGGTGCGTTTTCCAGGAGGTATAACATGGGCAAGGTCCTTGGACAACCTGTTGTGCGCAACGATGCTCTGGACAAGGTCACCGGGCGACTCAAGTATCCTGGCGATCTCAACATGCCGGGGCAGTTATATGCCAAGATGCTGTGGAGCAAGCGCCCACATGCACGTTTTCAGATGGACACCTCTGAAGCAGAAGCCGTGTCTGGGGTCATGGCCGTTCTCACTGCAAAGGACGTGCCTCGCAACGAGTTCGGGCTGATCTTCCCCGATCAGCCAGTCTTCAACTTCGACGTCGTGCGCTCTGTCGGCGATCCCATTGCCATGGTCGTAGCCGAGACGGAGAAGATTGCTGCGTTGGCCCGTGATCTGATCCGTGTAGACTATGAGGACTTGCCTGTGGTCACCGATCCGCGTGAAGCGATGAAGCCTGGTGCACCAGTGATCCACGAGAAAAAGCCCAGCAACATCCTCAAGAGTTACCGCATCCGCAAGGGGGATGTGCAGAAAGGCTTCGCAGAAGCTGACGCAATCGTCGAAGATGACTACTTCATGCCACTCACAGAACACGCCTTCTTGCAGCCCGAGGCAGGCATTGGCTACATTGATGATGAGGGACGCGTTACCGTGCACAGCGCCGGGCAATGGGCTCATGACGACCGCCGTCAAATCGCTCACGCGCTGGACCTGCCGGAAGATCAGGTGAGGGTGATCTATACGCCGGCCGGTGGCGCTTTCGGTGGCCGTGAGGACCTATCCGTCCAACTGGTGCTCGCTTTGGCCGCCTGGAAACTGAAACGTCCGCTCAAAATCGTGTGGAGCCGTGAGGAATCCATCCGCGGTCATCACAAGCGCCATGCTTTCTACATCCACCACAAAGTGGGCGCTACCAAAGATGGCAAAATCACAGCCATGGAAGTGGAGATTGTAGCCGATTGCGGGGCATACGCTTCGTCCTCAACGCCTGTACTGGCCAATGCTGTGCTGCTGTCCACCGGGCCCTACAGAGTGCCCAACGTGAACGTCGATGGCTGTGTGGTCTATACCAACAACCTGCGCACAGGCGCGATGCGCGGCTTTGGTGCACCCCAAGCTGTTTTCGCGGTGGAACTGCAACTGTCCAAACTTGCTGAGAAGCTAGGCATCGACCCAGCCACGCTGCGCCTGAAGAACGTGCTGGTGGAAGGCTCCAAGTTAGCCACAAACACAGTCGTGCCTGCAGGTGTGGGCATTCGCCAGACCTTACTGGAAGTCACAGAGACCTCCGGTTGGTCCGACCAGGGGCCACAACGCCCGCCTGCCCATGCACCCCACGCGCGCACCGGAGTTGGCCTGGCCTGCGGCTGGAAAAACGTGGGCTACAGCTTTGGCTTCCCCGAGCAAGCCAGTTGTACCGCCGAGTTGTACGGCGAGCAGCACATCGAGCGGGCAGTGATCAAGATCGGCGCGGCCGAGGTCGGGCAGGGTCTCAACACCATTCTGGCGCAGATCGCAGCCGAGACGCTGCACATCCCCTACGAGGCTGTGGAGATTGCTGAATTGGACACCTCTGTGGTACCGGATGCAGGCAGTTCTTCCGCTTCTCGACACGCCTTTATGTCCGGAAATGCGGTGAAAGGAGCCTGTGAACGCGCTCTGGAAGCCTGGCAACGTGGCGAACGGCCGGCGATGATGACTTACCAGTACCTTCCGCCGAAGACAACACCGTTTGATCCCCAGACGGGCGAATGCTACCCCAATTTCAGCTACGGCTATGCCAGCCAGATTGCAGAAGTAGAAGTGGACCTGGAAACAGGAGACGTGGCCCTGACGCGCGTTTTTGCCGCGCATGACGCTGGCAAGACGATCAACCCCCAAACCCTGGAAGGGCAGGTTGACGGCGGGGTGGTGATGGCTCAGGGGTGGGCATTGATCGAGGACTTTATCCAGCAAGACGGATACATCAAGACACGCCGGCTTTCTGAGTACCTGATACCGACTTCGATGGATGCGCCCCGCGATATCGTGTCCTGTCTGGTGGAAGTGGCCGACCCGCTGGGCCCCTACGGTGCACGCGGTGTTGGGGAGATGACCATGATGCTGCTAGCCCCAGCTATCCTGGATGCCATCCATGACGCCACCGGCATCTGGTTCAACAGAATCCCCGTGAAGGCTGAAGATGTTCTGTTGGCGCTGAAGCGAACGGGCTCCCAGCGATGACAGAGCGCCAGGGAACGCTGCGGCAAAAGCCAACGTCAATGCGGTAGCTGATGGTTATCGGAGTCTGCACGCTCTATCTCAGAATACCAACAAACCACTCTCTGAAGGGCAAGCGCCGAGTCCTAAAGTCCCTTATGGCCCGCGTGCGCAAGGACTTTAACGTGTCCATCGCGGAGGTCGACCAGCAGGACGCCTGGCAAGCAGCCACTATCGGCATCGTTTGCGTCTCTTCCGATTCTGCCTACGCCCATGGCCTGCTCACCAGAGTCGTGCAAGCCATTTCTGCTCACCGCCTGGACGCCGAGGTGCTCGACTTTGAGATTGAGATGTACTAGATGATTGCCTGGATACGACGGAACTTGGCGCTGAGCCTCACCGGAGCGGTGCTCTTGGGGCTGCTGGCTGTCGGCCTTTTCTCGATGCTGTTGTGGGCTATCGGCATGCTGAACCCCCAGTTCGCCTTCGCCTATGTGGTGCGAAGCCCAACGCATACGCCCACTGCCACGCACAGGCCAACGCCAACACGCACCCCCACTCCCACGGTGACCGCTGCGCGGACATCCACGCGCACGAGGACGCCTGCGCCAACCCTGACTCCCACGCGCACAAGGACACCTACACCGACTCTGACTCCCACTCCCACAATGCCGGCAGGGCGCGTCCTGTCCGTGCCCGTTATCCTGCAAGAATTGCCGCTTTCCTGCGAGTTCGCGGGCATGCGTATGGTGTCGGCTGCGCTGCTGGGCAAGGCACCCGATGAAGACGAGTTGATCGCCTGCATGCCCAGAGACCCCAATCCGTATCGGGGCTTTCGGGGCAATCCTGCCGCATACAATCATTTCGCCGATGGCACCATCAATTGGGAGAACTATGGAGCCTATGCGCCTGCAGTAGCCAAGGCGCTCAACAATTGTGTGTTGTTGAGGCACGGTAGCGAATTCGAGGCCCAGTCGCTTCGCGGCGTCAGCTACCAGCAGGTTGCCCAGGCCGTCATCGATGGCTATCCAGTCATTGTTTGGGTGGCAAAACGCGAGACAGCAGAGACCAAGACCGTCGGCACACCTAGAGACCCCGTACAGCTCGTCTCTGGCGAGCACGTCTGGGTTGTGGTCGGCTACCACGAAGACGGCAGCTTCGATGTACATGACCCGTACCCGCGGAAGAATGGCGAGCAAGTCCTCCGCGTCCATTCCTTCCCCAACTGGGAACTGTTCGATCGCATGGCTGTCTTTGTCAAGCCACGCCAACCGGATCTGGAATGGAGCCGTGAATAGAGCCCTGTCCATTGCGGTTTCTGAGTGTCCATGATGCATTCTCTATTCTCAAATGACCCACAATACGAGGAGCGCCCGGCATGGAGGTGGCTCAAATCACCTGCGACATGGGCCGTTTGTTGTGTGCTCATCCTGATGCTGCTCTATGCCGTCCGGCAGCAAGCCAGCGGGCCTGGCCTCGGGAATAACGTAACCGAGACGGCGGTGCAGGTAGCTGCTCTGCCCACAAGCATGGACACGCCGGAAGACGCGACTGCAACCCCGACACCTGCGCAAGCCTGCATGCCCACCCCTGCGGTGACGGCAACAGCAACCAGCACCCCCCGACCAGTTGCATACTCCCCGCCCACGCGTATTCGTATACCCAAAATCAACGTGGACGCCGATGTGGAGGAAGTAGGATACGAGATCAAGACAGAGAACGGCAAGCGAGTGACCGTCTGGAACGTAGCCGCCTTTGCAGCCGGCTTTCATCGCGGCTCTGCCTACCCTGGGCATCCGGGAAATACCATCATCGCCGCGCACAACAACATCCGAGGCCGGGTCTTTCGTCACTTGGTGGATGTGCTGCCCGGCGACGACATTTACCTGTACGTGGGCGAGCAAGAGTTCCACTACATAGTTTCACAACGATTGCTCATGCAGGAGAAGCACATGACGGAGGAGATACGCCGCGAAAACGCCCGCTGGATTGAGCCCACGTCCGATGAGCGTCTGACACTGATCAGTTGCTGGCCCTTCATCAGGCCAGATTACCGCGTCGTGGTCATCGCGTTTCCGCCGCAAGAGCAGCAAGTCGGGAGTGACTCCTGACTTTCCCTTTTCCTCTCTGCTTCCTCAGCGTGCCGCCGAGCTGAGCGCGCGGTACAAGGCCAGCCACTCATCCACGCTTAGCGTCTGCGCTCGACGCCGTTGCTCAATGCTGGCGTCGTACATAGCTCGGACCACACGCTCCGGCGGTAAGGCCAGGCCATGAACAAGCGCGTTACGCAGTTGTTTGCGCCGCTGAGCAAACCCCGCACGTACCACGTTGAAGAACGGCGCGATGTTCTTGGCTCCAAGGGGCAGATGTTCATGCGGCTCGATGCGCACGAGCGCCGAGTCCACCTTGGGCACTGGATAGAAAGCACGCGCCGGAACGCGCGCAACGAGGCGAGGTGCCCCATAGAACTGCACGCTGACGGCGAGCAGGCTCATCTGACCAGGCTTGGCTGCGATGCGTTGCGCAACCTCTTTTTGCACCATGAGCACGATGAGCTGAGGCCTGACGCTCGCTTCCAGGAGGTGTCGCAGCACAGCAGAGGTGATGTAGTAGGGGATGTTAGCCACCACTTTGTAAGGGGGAACGTTCTGCAGGCTTTCTTCTCGCATCAGGCTGACAATATCCAAAGCCAAGATGTCACCGAGAACAACCTCTGCATTGGGAAGCGACTCCAGGCGTTGACGCAGGACGGCCACGAGTTGCGGATCGATTTCAACGGCCACAACGCGCCGGGCTTGTTCAGCTAGTGCCTGGGTTAGAGTTCCTAGTCCGGCGCCAACCTCCAACACGGTATCCTCTGGCCCGATTTCTGCCGCCCCGAGTATCTGCTTCAGCACGCGCCGGTCAACGAGAAAATTCTGCCCCAGCCGTTTCTGAGGGCGGAGTCCGAGTTCCCGCAACAGTGCCTTGATCCCCATGCCTCGCCTGCCCAAAGCCATTGATCTCAGCGTCCCTCACGCGGATAGATCGGTAGTACCCAGTTGATCTCATCCGCGGGCGGCACCGGTTCGAGCAGATACACATCCACCCACTTCTTCCACAGCACCAGGTTGTCATCGTCGTAACACAGGTCGATCCATCGACCCTTGACCGCACTGCCTGTATCCGCTGCAGTGCCCGAACCATAGCCCGGCACGTACACCTCAGTGCCCAGGGCAATGACCCGCGGATCTATCGCCACAATACCTTTCCTGGCCTGCCATCCCAGCCGGGTGATCCCATACTGCGGGTGATCCGTCGACTTGCCAGCAGTCGGGGCGTTATAGGAAGTCGCTAGCATTCGTATCCTGCGCCAATAACGGATCACACCGTCAGGGGTCTCCAACTCCCGTACCACAATTTGGGTCCCGTAGGACATGATGCGCGTAGTGGGCTGGCGTTCCACCCATTCGTCGGCGACCATGCGCTGCTTCTCCTCGCCATCTTCGTAGACGATGCGCACACGTCGCTTCCGCACTCCCAGCCTTCCAGGCTGATCGGTGTGATACTGATCCAGTTCCAGTGCACTGTCGGGACGCCAGACTGTTTTGAAGGAAATGTCCTCGCTCTCCCACACCCAGGCCTCAACCACACGCACCACGCGCACAGCCATATCGGAGGTGATTTCTGTGTCAAGCGAGGGAACGGTATAGTCTTTGCCCAGAAGTTGGATGCCGGACTCGTTCAGGAGCTGAGCTACGTTATGAGCCTGTGCGCGGGTTTGGATCACCTTCCCGTCAACTTGGATGTCCACTGGCTTGGCACGTTGGATCTCCACGTGCATGCCTGCCGTGACCAGAGTGCCAAGCAGGGGTTGAACGTGGTCACCCAGATACAGAATGATATTCTGGCTGAGCAACGCCTCACCTACGGTATGTGCTAAGGTGTGTGTTGTGACCTGCGCACCGTTATCGTTGATCGACAGTGGAATGGCACGCTGCAAGCTTAGCCGTGCCCAGGAGGGCAGCGGGCTGTTTGCCATACTCGGAAGCAGCCTCCGCAGCAGAGGCCACCGCTGCGGTGCCCACTGGTACGGTGGAAGTGAGGCCTCCAGATCCACCGGCTTGCCGTCCAACAGCACTGCATCATGAGGTTTGGGATTGAGGCCCATCTCACGCACCAGATCGAGCACCTGACGGCTGTGGGTATAATGCTCAACCACCTGGCCATCGGCTTCGACCAACACCGGCAGCGCCTTTTGCACAACAATGGTTGGCTGCCCCTCGAGATGGGTTCCCAAGGGAGGCCGCACAATGTCTTCCGGCCGCAGGTCCAGTCCGACCTCACGCAGAAATGCGCCCACGGTCTGTTGGTTGGTGCGAGTCCGCCACGCCCTCCCATTGACCTCCAAGATCACAACCTCGCCTGACTGTGCATAACTGGCCCCCATGACCACCACAAGGGCGACGGTGAGCACCAGAGTCAGCAGTCCCTTCGGCAGGCCTACGCTCTCTGCCCGTGGCAACGCGCGCACTTCCGGTTCGGGTCCGGTGGGCTGTAGGGAACCTATTGGACTTTCAGCGAGCACTCGTTCACGTTCAGACAAGAGTGACGATCCTCCAAACTGCTTCAGGCAAGTGCAACCACTCTCGCAGCAGACTCGCCGGCCAAATAGCCAGTAGAAAAGGCGGCCTGCAGGTTGTAACCGCCGGTATCTGCGTCCACATCAATCACTTCGCCGCAAAAAAAGAGTCCACGGACAAGCCTGGATTCCATAGTGCGCGGATTGATCTGCGCTGTATCAATGCCTCCGGCGGTGACAATCGCCTCACTGATGAGACGAGAAGCTGTTATGGTTACCCGCAAGTCTTGGAGCAGCGCTGCGATGCGTTTGCGTTCACCAGCAGTGATTTGATGACTCGGCTTGCCGGCAGGAATGCCGAGCAGTGATACAAACACGTCGAGCAGCTTGTGTGGCAACAACTCGGCCAATACACTGCGCAATTGCCTACGCCCATGGGACTCTAGTTCTCGACGCAATCGTTGATCCAGTTCTGTGGAATGGAGGGCAGGCTTCAGATTGATGGAAAGGCACACCCGGCCTTTGGAAAGCGCATCCACGGCCCGTTTGCTCAGCGTCAAGATAACCGGCCCCGAAAGGCCAAAATGAGTGAAAAGCATCTCGCCAAATCCTTGTCCGATCGGCGCCTCGTTCAGGAACAAGGTAACCCGCACATTGCGCAGACTCAGGCCCTGCAATCCGCGTACCCATCGCTCTTTCGTCACCAGAGGAACCAAAGCTGGTCTGACGGGCACAATGTGGTGCCCGACTTCTGCGGCAAGACGGTAGCCATCTCCGCTGGACCCAGTTCGCGCATAGGAAGCCCCACCCGTAGCCAGGATGACAGCGGCGCCACGAAGCATGCGCCCCTTCGCTTGAACGCCCTGAATTCGCTCCTCCTCGACCAACAGATGTTCCACCGGGTATCTGCGCTGCACTGGCACATTGTTGACCAGCAGGTAGCCCTCCAAAGCGGCTGCCACCTGGCGAGCATCATTGGAGACAGGGAAAACGCGCCCGCCCCGTTCCACCAGGGTAGGCACACCCCGCTCTGCCAAGAAAGAGCGCAAATCCTGTACGAAAAAGCGAGAGAAAGCGCCATAAAGAAAACTGCCCGTCTCCCCAAAGTGGGTGACAAAGTCGGCAAGCTCAGCCTCGTTGGTGATATTGCAACGGCCTTTGCCTGTCAGACGCAGCTTATTACCCAGGCGAGGCGTCTTCTCCAGCAACAAGACGTCAGCGCCGCATTCTGCGGCCCGCCCGGCGGCCATCATACCTGAGGCGCCTCCTCCCACAACGATGACCCGCTTAATCGCCACCTCCCAGCAACTCAAAGAGGGTGGGAACGATACCCACCCTCCATGTTCTTTATGGTCGTGCACCTCCTGTCGATGCCAACACACCAGCTTACCGCGGCTAGCCAGCTCCAATCAGGCAACCCTACGGCACCCAGAGGGGGCTGCTTACCGTTGCTTCCTCCCGGACCTGGCGGGGTTCACAGGCCTCTGCCGCGTAGGACCCAATCTTCAACGCCACTTGGCCGAAGCAGTCCCAATGTATGACACCTCGAGGGGGAATTCGACCCCGCTATAGCGGATTGCGGGTACAGGGCACCGCTAGCTCCCCGTCTAGCACGACCATGTCCATTTTATCCGAGCACACCCCTTCTTGTCAAACCAACGGAAGACGGAGAGGGCGGGATTCGAACCCGCGAGGCTTATCGCCTACACGATTTCCAATCGTGCGCACTCGGCC
>JAUWJD010000064.1 GCA_030607875.1 Chloroflexota bacterium | reverse complement strand
TTCTGTGATAAAATCAGTCAGGCTGCGCATCAGGTTCCTCCTTCTTGGTTTGTCAACCTTAGGAGTACCTGATGCCAGCCTTTTTGTCAAGTTGACCTTTAACTCACACTTAGAGTTTTAGTCGTTCGAACCCGATGGTGCCCTCGCCACCGCGAACAGCTTGTCCCTCAAATCCCTCCGTGTCGCTCCCTCCTCCAGTAGCTCCAGCAGCTCATCGATCTCAGCCCGCAACGTTGTCCAACCAACGCTCGCCGCGTCACGCAGCGCATGAATCTGGGGATGGGAAGTGGGAAGCCTCTGCTCAGAACCGGCCACCAGCCTTTCGTGGAGTCTCTCCCCCGGCCGCAGACCGGTATACACGATGCGGATGTCTTCTCCTACCCGCAGTCCCCGCAAGCGAATCATCTTGGCCGCCAGGTCGACGATCCTGATCTGCTCACCCATGTCCAGCATGAATACCTCGCCACCCCGCGCCAAACTCGCTGCCTGCAGGATCAGGCTAGCCGCTTCGCTCACACTCATAAAGAAGCGCGTGGCCTCGGGATCGGTGACCGTCAGCGGCCCGCCCGCGTCGATCTGCCGCTCAAAGGTGGGCACCACACTGCCCCGGCTGCCGAGCACGTTGCCGAAGCGCACCGCCGTGGCCACCAGCGCGCTGTCCGCGGGCATTGCGGCAACCAGCATCTCACCCAGGCGCTTGCTCGCTCCCAGGACAGAGACCGGGTCCACTGCCTTGTCGGTGGAGACAAAGACAAAGCGCTCGGTGCCATACGCCGCCGCGAGTTCAAGGAGCAGCAGGGTGCCGCTCACATTGACCCGCAGGGCCTCCTCAGGGAAACGTTCCATCAACGGCACATGCTTATAGGCGGCGGCATGCAGCGCAATCTGCGGCCGATACTCGCAGAAGATCGCCTCCATCCGACGCCTCTCGGTTATGTCACCCACGACGTAGGACAAGCCGGACAAGACAGGTGCCATGTCCAGAGCCTGGGCGCCAACGCGCAACTCCAGGCCTAGTTCGTGCAGGCCGCTTTCATCGTTGTCCAGCATCACCAGTTGTCGGGGTTTGAAGCGCACGATCTGGCGACAGAGCTCTGCACCGATGGTGCCAGCAGCGCCACTGACCAGCACCACCTTGTCGGCCAGCAAATCGCGGCACTCCTGACACTTGATGGAGACTGGCTCACGCCCGACCAGGTCCGCAATCGTTATGTCACGCAGCAGAGCTGCGTCGCGCAAGCTGCGCAGGCTCTCAAAAACATCCGGCAATGCCTTGATTTTGGCTGGTGTGCTCTGGCAAATGGATAGAATCGCCTGAAAGTTCTCCCTGGAGATGGTGTGGATGGCAATGACGATCAGTTCAACGGTTTCTGCTTGAACGATTTCCGGAATACGATGTCGATCCCCCAGAACTCTGATCCCGTGTATGAGCATGTTCTTCTTGTCCGGGTCGTCATCCACAAAGCCGACGACGTGATAGTCAGTGCCCTCCCTGGCATTGAGCAGGCGCCACGCCAGCAATTGGCCAGCCTGCCCGGCGCCCACGAGCAACACGCGCGTGCCCGCAGTGGATGAGATGTACTCTGCCCGCGGCCGCCAGCGCCGGAGAAAGCCCCTGAACAGTTGGGATCGATACCTGGTTGCGGCAAAGGCACCTAGGGTGAACAAGCCTCCCGCCAGGACGACGCTGAGAGGCAGGGGACGCTGACGCCGCCACAACAGGTCAACTGCGGCCACGAGAAGCGTGCTCACAGCCACCGACTCAATCAGCGGCATGAGGTCCTCTGAGCTGGCATAGTGCCAGATGCGCCCGTACAGCCCGTAGAGTCCGTTGAACAGGCAGTAGACAAGAGCGATCATCAACACATACTGCCTGAACTGCACAAGGTAGGTCACGGGCGTCTGACCAGCGAAACGCAGCGCCATGGCCAGGTAGAAGGCCAGGACTACGCTCAGGGCATCCAGCAGCAGGTTCAGACCATACTTGTCGATGATGCGCCTCAATTCACGAAACACGATCAGAGCACTCCTCTCTGAACTGGCATCCAACTGATGAGCAGCAGAATACCCAAAGCACCTCACGAATGCGCAGTGACATCACTCAGGTTCTCGCAGACGTAGTCAACCTGCTCCACCGTCACGCTGCCGTGGAAAGGCAGGGCCAACACCGACTGGGCCACGCTCTCGGTAACGGGAAAATCGCCCTCCCGATAGCCAAACATCTGCCGGTAGAAAGGCTGCAGATGTATAGGCGTGAAATAGGGACGCGATGGGATGCCGCGTTCTCCAAGCTCCCCCATCACTTTGTTGCGGTCAATCTCTATCGCCAGGCGGATGACGTAGACGAACCAGCTCATGCGCGTGGTCGTCGGCACGACGAAAGGAATGGTGACGCCCTCGACCTCCTCCAATCGCTCGTTGTACATCTGCGCTACGCGCTGCCGCTTGGCCAGCAGTTCCTCAATGCGCCCCAGTTGCGCCACGCCCAGCGCCGCGCTCATCTCGTCCAGCCGGTAATTATACCCCAGCCTGGTGTGGTTCAGCCAGGCGTCAAAGACGTCCCGACCCTGGTTGCGCAGACTGCGGAAGAGCGCATCCCAATCATCACGGTCGGTCACGATCATCCCGCCTTCGCCGGTGGTCATCTGCTTATTGGGATAGAAAGCGAAAACCGCAACATCGCTCAGGGTGCCGGCCTTGCGCCCCTTGTACTCGGCTCCGATGGCCTCGCAGGCATCCTCGATCACCCACAGGCTGTGCCGTCGCGCGACGTCCAGGATGGGGTCCATGTCCGCTGGCTGGCCGAAAGCGTGCACTGGCAGGATGGCACGCGTGTGCCGCGTGAGCGCATCCTCGATGCGCTGCGGGTCGATGTTCAGCGAATCGGGCTCGATGTCCACAAACACCGGCTGGGCGCGCTCGTAGAGCATGACGTTGGCCGAGGAGACGAAACTGAAAGGCGTGGTGATCACCTCGTGGCCTTCGCCGATGCCGGCAGCCCGCAGGCACAGGTGCAGCCCAGCAGTGCCGCTGCTCACGCCAATCGCGTGCTGCGTGCCAACGTAGCGCGCCATGTCCTGCTCAAAGCGCTGGATCATCGGGCCGATGCTCAAGAACGGCGTGCGCAGCACCTGATTGACCAGTTCGATTTCCTGCTGGCCTATGTCCGGGCGTGACATGGGCACCAGCATTGGCTGAGACCGCTTCGTGGCATTGGGTATCGATCGATCACCCATTTTCCCACTCCTCTTTGATATCGGGGTGCAAACTCGCTCCTTCAACCAGCTCCCGAAGGCCGTCTTTGAGGCAAACACATGGTGCCCAACCAAGCTGCGCCTTTGCCCGGCGGATATCCATCCCGAAGTGACACACCGCCCCTGCAGCGTCGTGGACCTGTTCAATGGCCGGCGCTGGCAGCCCAAGCTCCACTGCCACGGGGCTGCACATTGACGCGAGCTCCGCCACTGATACCGGCTGGCCACTGCCCACATTGAAGACAACTCGTTGAGCCACCCCCAATGGCAGCACACAGGCTCTGAGGATAGCAGCACACAAGTCTCGGACGTGTATCAAGTCCACGCGCTGTTCCCCAGCACAGTACAGCGGCAACGACTGCCCTCGTGCTGCCAGCAGCGCAAACTTGTGCGGCATATCGCCCCAGCGCACAGAATGCCCCCAGCCGTACACTTGAGCTGCTCGCAGCACGACGGTAGGGAGGGTGACTGCGCCCCCGTGAAGACTAAGCAGCTCTCCGATCCATTTGCTGAGCCCATAAGGTGTCTCCGGCTGCGCCGCCTGCGCTTCGAACCACAATGGCGGCCTCCTCGTACCGTAAACCGCCTGTGAGGACAGATAGATCAGGCGCGACACTCTTGCGTCACGCGCAGCTTGGAGCAGACGCCTGGTTCCTTCTGCGTTGACCAAGAAGAATTGCTCGGTGCTGCCCGGCCGAAGAAAGCGAGGACGAACGGCAGCCAAATGGACAACCACTTGTACGCCTTCCAGAGGCCAGGGTGAACTCGGCAGTTCACCGTAGACGAATCTCAATCTAGAATCGCCGAATGCAGCTTGAAGGCGCGTAGCTGCAGTTTCGCTCCCGACCGCGGCAGTCACTTCCTCCAGCTCGGGCAGATCCAGGAGAGCACGAATCAGATTCGCACCCACGTACCCGGATGCGCCCGTGACCAGCACCCGCGCTGGCGCTCTCGGTAGCCCATCCACAGCAAGTGACCTCTGTTTTCGGACCTGCGCGATACGTTTGCTCGATACGATGGTCTCATCGACGAATCGCAATGCCACTGAATCCGCTGAATAGGCCAGGCAGCGTCGAGCTTCCTGCTCCTGACCTAGCACAAATGCCCATATCGCTGCCTCGACCTCCCGATACCCAAGTGCAGCCCGAACCCCTGTGATTCCAGTGAAACGCGGGTTAGCCTCCCAGAAGCTCACGCCCTCTGATGTCAAGCGGCCCTGAAGGTTCACCGGCCCGCGCAGCCCCTCGGCAGCCAGAGCTGCAACCAGCCTCTGCCCTTCACGAATTGCTCGGGAATCTGAACAGGGCACTACTTCGATAGGCACCCCATCCTTCAGACGGTTGACGCTGACAAAACTCCCCAGCACCTGTCCCGACGGACCTACAAAGAACTGCGCAGAGACCTCGTTGAACTGGTGCAAGCTTCCGTCCCAGGTGCAACTGAGATCATCTTGCGAGTCAGATGGGCTAAGATAGACCTGCACGATGAGATCGTTGTCCGGAGGAATGCCCAGCAAATCGTCTGCCCCGCAAATCAGCCGCGCCCCTACCGAAGCAGAGCCACCCCTAGGCTTGACAAGTACGGGGAAAGCCAGTTGATCGACGAGCCGCTGCGCCTCGGCCAATGTATGCGTGGTGATGAATGGCAACCGCCACCTCCGGAAGAACTGATACAGCGCGTGCTTGTCGCGACACAGTTTGATGACATCTGGTGCGCTGACGATCACCTTGCACCCTTGGTCGAGGAAGCGTTCTTGGTGACGAGCCAGGGCACCGAGTTCGAGGTCAAGCCCCGGAATCAGGACGTCTACGAACTCCCGAGTACAGATCTCGCGGAGACGGTTGAGGGACGTCTCCGCGTCTGCGGCGGGAGGCACCAGACAAGCCAAGGCGGCCCAATACAAGCCAGCACTCATCGGCTGCACGTCCATTGCGACGACTCGGGTTTGCAGATTCCCATAGCCAAGCGCACGCATAACTGCCTGCGCCACCCCGCCGCCTGCTGCCGTTACGCCAATTGTGATCATAATCTCTCATCACTCCAAGTGTGGTTTATCCTCAGCAACGATCCATGGATTAGCTCATTCGTTCGCACCCAGCCCCAAGATAGCCCTCACGTCCTTGGGGGTGGCGATTTCAAGGTCCAGAGCCTGAGCAATCGTGTGGATTCTCCGCAGTAGATCGATGTTGGTAGCAAGCTTCTGCCGTTTGGGTGTCCACCAGATGCTGTCCTCCAGCCCCACGCGAACTCCCCCGCCATTGATCATGCCGTTCACATTCATCTTCAACTGTGCATCTCCAACGCCACCGGCAGCCCATACCGACCCCTCCGGCAGTTCGTTGACCATCAGCCCCAGGTTGAGGATGTTGGCTTGTGCGCAGGCGATGTTGCCCAGGATGAGGTTGAAGTAGAAAGGAGAGTCGATGAAGCCTTTGCGATGCAGGTATTTGGCATAGTTAATCATGCCGATGTCAAAGGCCTCCAGCTCAGGCTTGATGCCGTGGGCCCGCATCTTCTGCGCCAGCATCTGGATCATCTGCGGGCTGTTGATGCTGGCCTGCCGGTTAAAGTTCAACGAACTGAGGGTCAGGCTGGCCATATCAGGACGGACTCTACCCGTCAACTCCAGGCATTCCGACCTCCTCTCAAAGTCCTTCCAGATGCGTCCGCTCGTTGAGATGCACAAGACCAAAGCGGAATCACCCCAGCCATCCACTTCGCGGATGCCGTGGATGATCTCGGCATAGACCTCCTTCTCGTGCGTAGGTCGCCCCTCCTGGCCCCGTGCATGCAGGTGCACCATCGAGACATCGTATTTCCTCACTTCCAGAACCTCTTCAATGATCTCCAACGGAGTGGTCGGCACATGCGGAGTCATTTCCTTGGTCGGAATCAGACCCGTGGGGGTAAAGTTGATGATCAGCTTGCCAGTGCTGTTCTCCCTCATACTGCCCCTCCTCGATCACCATAGCGCACCACCCTGGCAGGTACGCCGACCACCAAGGCATTGGCCGGCACATCCTTGATCACTACAGCCCCTGCCCCCACAACCGCGTTCTCTCCCACAGTCAGCCGTTTCCCTTTGCCCACCTGCGCGGCCACTATGATCGCGCCGGCGCCGATGAAGGCGCCACGTTCGACAATCGTCCGCCCAGCCAAGACAGTACCCACAGAGAGCAGCACGTTATCGCCCACCGACACGTCGTGGCTGACGATGGCTCCCGGTCCCAGGTAGACGTTGTCACCGAGGATAGAATTGGTGCACACCACCGCTCCAGAGGAGATGATCAGTCCCCGGCCCACGCTTGCCGTCCCGGCCACGTTCGCCGTGGGGTCGATGGCATTGATCAGCTCGAGACCCATCTCCGTGAGACGATTTGCCAGGCGGCCACGGATGCGGTTGTTGCCGATGCTGACGATGGCGCCAGTGACGCCCTCCGCCCGCAACCGTGACAACACGGACCCGTCGCCAAGGACCTTGAGGCCACCATACTCCTGGCCAACCTGCCCTGGATCGTCGTCAACGAAGCCGATCACCTGAAGATCGTCTCGCTGGCTCAGGATGTCGGCAACCATTCCCGCCAGTTGTCCCGCTCCATAGATAATGACCTTTTTCACCAAGACCTCCCCTGCACCTGCCTACCCTTCAGCCTGTGATGACCTCATCGGCGTTCTGGCGGCGCAGCACCACCACCACCGAACGCGCAAGAATCACCCAATCCAGCCACAAGGACCAGTTCTTCACGTACTCGAGGTGCAGCTCGATGCGCTCGTCCATGGGAATTGAGCGCCGGCCTTTGACAATGGCCAGCGACACGAGTCCTGGGCGCATCTGAAACACCTTGCGCTGGCAGACCGTATAGTTCTTCACTCTGACAGGAATGGGCGGACGCGGCCCCACGATGCTCATCTCACCTCTTAGGATGTTGAGGAACTGGGGCAGTTCGTCGAGTCCATAGTCGCGCAGGAACCGTCCGATGGGCGTGATACGAGCTCCTTCAGATTCGCTCCATAGCCTTCCTCGTCCCTCCGGCGGCGCGACGGTCATCGAGCGAAACTTGAGGATGCGAAAAGGCCTCCCCTCCTTGCCAACCCGCTCCTGGACGAAGAAGATCGGTCCTGGTGATGAGACCTTGACCAATATGGCCGTCACCACAAAGAGCGGAGAACCTACAATCAAGACCACGAGCGAAGTGACTATGTCAAACAGACGCTTGATGCCCAGTTGCAGCCTGCGCAAATCCACTTCCATCAGCCCTCTCTGGCACAGGGGAAAACCCGCTCGCCATCCCACGTCCTCCAGCTTAAAGCGAACAAGGTGCGCTGAGGCACTGCTCGCAACATTGCCCTCCACAAGCGTTGCCAAGAGGCGGAGGGGAGAATGGTCACACCATAGCCCCGGTGGGTGAATTCGCCAGCCAGGCACAAGTGGCGCGCACCACCCAGCCTGTCTGGCGTGAGGGCGTAGTGGTTGAGACACCAGACCGGTATCGTTGCACCCAGCCTGTTGAGCAGAGATTTCACTGGGCTGGCTCCCTCTCCGCCGCCACCCCAGAACCGTTCGCGGTCAGGTGTAGCACCCTGCGATAGAGAGCCTCCGTGTGCTGCAAGACATTGCGCAATTCGTAGGCGCCCTGCACCTTGCGCCGTCCCCTGCGTCCCATTTCAGCGGCTTCCTCAGGATGGTCCATCATCCAACGCATAGCCTTGGCCACGGCTTCCACGTCTCCCAAAGGCACCAGAATGCCACAACCTCCCTCCAGAAGCTCTCGTGTGCCCCTCACGTTTGTCCCGATAGCCGGGACCTCCAAGGCCAGTGATTCCATCACGCACTTGGGCACACCTTCAGACCGCGAGGTCAACATCGTTGCGCGACATGCGCGGATGAGCGTCGTTATGTCCGTCCGATAGCCCAGGAAGTGTGTTCGATCCACAACGCCTAGCCTGCTGGCGAGCGTCCGCACCTGGTCTATCAACGGGCCGTCACCGGCAAAGGCCAGATGTGCTCTGGTACTTCCCAGCCGCGCCAGCGCACTGACGCCATCCGCATGCCGCTTACGTCCCGTGAACTCGCCGATTGACAGGAAGAGCACTTCCTCTTCACCCAGGCCAAGCGCCTGGCGGGTGCTGCTCACGTCTCCCTCGTCCACTCGCCTGGGGTCGAAGAACACCGTATCCACTCCCGCCCCCGGAATGTACCTCACACGCTCTGCTGGGACGATGCGGTAACGTCGAGCTGCAGCCTCGTCCTCCCGGTTGATCACCACGAGGTAGTCGGTCCACCTACCGGCTGCTTTCTCAAGGGCAACGAACACCGCATTCCTCAGCGGATGTTGCCCGGAATGAAAGTGAAAGCCGTGAGCCGTGTAGATCACGGTACTCTGGGTGCTGAACAGGCGCGCTGCCAGCCTGGTGAGCCAGGCCGCAACCGGAGTATGTGCATCTAATACCGCATACCTGCCTTGCCGCAGAATGCGTCTGAGCTGCCAGAGGGCCTTGATATTCGTCGGGCGCAGTGGCTTGCGCGCGAAGGCGACCTCATGACGGGGCAGGCCCAGCTCCTCCAGCCTCTGGGCTGCAACCTTGCTGGTTGAACGACAGGCCAGCTCGACCTCCAGTCCCATCTCCCGCAGCGGCTGGACGTGGCCTGCCAGTGTCCGATCTATGGTTGTGACGACCAATACTCTAGGCACAGCACACCTCACGTAAGTCGACGGGCCAGGATGGCTCCAAGCAACGCAAGTCCCCGCCTTGACCCAGCCGCCGACAGCTGACAACGCTCATCCGCTGCCCGTGGCAGTCTGGCCCGCGGACAGTAAGACCGTGCTCTGTGTGGGCCCAGGTTGGCCTCATGTCCCTCTCGCAGTCGAGGCGCTGGCGCGCCAGTGACGCCACGAGCCCACCAAGCACAGCGAACGTGGAGACAAAGAAACCGGGGAAGAACTGGTACGCGAACAAGGTCGCCACCACGCCTACCACCAGGACGCGGGCCGCTGTTCCCGTCCACAGCGGTGGGTGCTCAAGCAGGCGCAGTGCCGTGACAAGCACCAGCATGTGGAACAGCAGGTAAGGAATGCCTCCAACCAACCCCGTTGACACAAACTGCTCCAAGAGATGATTGTGAATCCCGGTGTCGTCGAAGGTCAGCTCATCAATAGCGCCATGTCCAATACCCAGCAGAGGTGCCCTCGAGAAGTGCAGCCAGCCCAGAGCCCCCATCTCAATCCTGGCGCTGACGTTCCGTGCGCTTTGCGCCGTGCCCACGTCGACAAGAGCATCCGGAACCACGTACGGAAAAAGGACATTGGCCACCACCAGAAGCGCAGCGTAGGCGAGGGCGACGAACCAGGACCGATTCCTCTTGCCCAACCAGCGGTTGATGCGCCTGCCGCCCACGAGGAAGCAAACGCTCACGGCCAGCACCAGGACCACTGTCAGGTACACAGCCCGTGTCTGGGTGATGGCGCAGCCCGCCAGGATCAGCACGAACAGCAGCACTCTGAGCCAACGCGAGCTCACTGTGGACTCTGAAACAGCAGCCGAGAGAATCACGGTGGCCAGGGCCACGCCAGCCATGATTCCAAACTTGTTGTGGCTCATGGCTACTCCCAGTGTGCGTGGAATGGGCATCTTGATTGGGCCAAATGTCCTGGAGGGATCCAGACCCCAGGCAACGGGCACATCCCAGATCCGCAGCGCGTGGACGATCGTGAGCAAACCGATGATCGCGGCGCCGTACGTGATGGCCCTCAGCACGTCATTCACCGCGCTCGTCCCCTCGCAGAGAGCCACGGTGACCAGAAACACGATGAAGAAAGCGCATCGTCCTGCCACGAACGTCCAGCCGCCAGGACGTGCGTGATAAACCATCGAGAACGTTTCTACCAGACAAACCAGTGCGTATGTCCAGAACATGGCCGGGCTCGCCCGCAGAGTGGCAAAAACGCGTTTCATGCCCCCCTTGGCAAGAGCCAGCAGCCCGAAAACTGCACTGATGGGTATGATTGGCGGCAGCGGAATGGCCAGCGTGCTGGTGTCGCGGCTGCCCAGCAACGTAACGCTGAGCGTAGCCAAAAGACCAAAGTAGAACGCAGGTCGCCGCCAGATCCTGACCAGCAGCACAGCCACCGGATAGGTGAGAAGCGCGATGACCGACGCCAGCGCCGAGGGGAACAGGTGCTCTGCTGTTCTGGTCTGTCCCGCTTCGCCCGTTCTGCCGATCATGGGGCATCGCCTCCACCGAACCACGCTGCCGTCAACCGGCCCCGTAGCCACCCGACGGCCAGCCTGAGCTCTCTGACCCCCAGCACGGCCGCAACGACCGCAAAGATCGTTCCACCAGCCAGGCCCGAACCCGCAACGGTCAGAAAGATCGCCGCCCACCCGGCCGGACGTATGTTTTGACCCAAAGAGAACACTGTCCGGAAGGCCAAGGCAGCGCCAAGCGCGCTCACGGCCAATTGACTAAACGACCACCGGCTTTAGCCGGTGGGTTTGCAGGCCACTGAAAGTGGCAGTTCAGGCTAAAGCCTGCTGAAAGTCGCATTCACTCGATTCGAAAGTTCTCTGGTGGAGGCTCTTTATCATGTTTCTCAATGTACTCATGGATC